>CAZJQC010000019.1:0-25641 GCA_964548195.1 uncultured bacterium
TCCGGGAAGGTGCTTACTGGACCGCTTTGATCGCCGAAGAGGACAGGGGAGGGGGCGCGATGGTAATATTCAATGCGCAAGGTCAGGCCACGGGTTATTGCACTCTTGAGTTTCCTCCGGGCGAGTACTCTCCCTATCTGATGTACGACAAAGAGAATGACACCGTCCTCTATCAATTGAACGACATCAAAACGGGAGAGGGCGACAGAAAAGCCGTATACGTTGCAAAGATCCGCCGGGCGGACGGGGTAAGTGAATAAGGATATCGATGGGGATACGGATGAAAACGGACGGCGCGTCCCGGGCCGGAAAGGACAGTACGGCCGCCGATGCGGTGGAAATAAATGAGATAGAAAGGGAGAGGAGAACCATGGTCAAACACATTCCTTTTAAACTGATCGTTGTGGCGTTGATGTTTTTCCCGGGCTGCGGGTCCGGGGATGACACTATGGTGAAAAACGGACTCGAACCTTCCCGGGGAGTCATAAACGCGGAGATCAAATACATGTGGTCCCCCGATGCGCACGCTTCGACGTCCGCTTCAATGAGGACCGGTGTACACAACGGAGAGATATATTATGTCAAGGACAAGGGTGAAGACTATGCGATATCCTTTCATGCCGCGGACGGCACATTAAGACATGAGTTCGCCATAGAAAAGGGGCGAGGGCCGGGGCAGGCAGGTTTCCCCCTTGGCGTCAAGATACTGGACGATACGGTGTATTTTGCCGATATAGCATTGATGAGACTGTCGAAGTTCACACTCGACGGCCGTTTTATCGATTCCTTCGACTGGAACAGCGAAACGGGTTTTATCGCGACTTTTGACCTTGCGGAAAATGACCTGATATTTTTCGGACTGACTGCGCTGAAACTCGGGATGATGGACATGGAGACAGGAGAGATACAGAAAGCGGTGGCGTATGATCCGCCTAAACCCGCCCCCGGACATGACGATCCGTTTGAAGGAGGCGTGCTGGCATATGACAAAGAGACCGGCAGGATATTCTGCGGCATGATAGATTCCCCTTACCGCATAGATGTATATGACATGGCGTTAAATCGTATCATGACAATATATAAAAAGTCGCCGGATGTGAGAAAATCTGTAAAATGGTATGTTGGAGGCGGAATATTTGATATAATAGGAGATTTTAATATATTTTCCATGATAATAGATGACAAATATATCTATGCGCCTGAAATATCCATCAGGACGCGTATCATAAATGGGGGAAGGGAGAATGAGCCTTTTGACATGCGCATCAACGTATTTGACAAAAACAGCGGTGAATATGTATATGCCATAGAAAACAAGTCCTTGAATGGCATCAGGGACGAGTTGACATTGGTCGGATTCTGCGGGGGAGACATCGTGTTGCAGGTATACGGCCTAAAGAGCAGCGGTGAAAACGAAGCCGTGAGACAGTTTGTGGTGATTGAAAATCCTCTGAAATGAAAAAGGGAAGCCTGAGCTTCCCTTTAAACCGTTTGATGACGGGTTAGTTTTTCTGATGCGCTCTGTCGACCCTGAGTTTTCTTCCTTCGAACTCAGCGTCATTGAGGCTTTCCACCGCTTTCACAGCGGCTTCTTCTGTTTCAAAAGTCACAAAACCGAAGCCTTTTGAGCGTCCGGACTCACGATCTTTTATTATTTTAACCTCAGTTACCTCGCCAGCTTTTTCAAAAAACTCTTTAAGACTCTCATTTGTTGTTGAGTAGGGAAGATTCCCGACAAAAACAATGTACTCCATTAAATACCTCCATGTGTTAAAGCTATTAAAAATACTTCTTTTTATTCCGTTTGTCAATGAATTTGATTTAACGGCAAAAGAAGTTAAAAAGATGCGGCATTTTTGAATATATCCGGAAAGCTTTTTAAAAGCGCCGGCCTTATTTTAGAGAGATAAGCGGCTTTCCCCATATAGAAGACGAATTCGGTCAAAGCGAACAAAAGTATTGTAAAGACAGAAAACGGTATGGCGGCGGTTTTCGGCATCCTTATGCCGGAAAGGAGGGCCGCCCCTTTTAAAAAGGGCAGCAGAGCCGTGCGGAAAAGAATTGCACGCAGTATCAAAAAAAGTGTTTTTCGTGGCAGTGAGTGCCCTTTGCGGTCAAATATCAGCGGATAATAGCCAAAATAAAAAACGTAAAGCAGCACGGGCAGCTTGGAAGGCGCAAGCATCAGGGACAAGATTGAGACGCTCAGGTAATGGTATAGCCACAGATGTGTGCCAAACTCGAATATGATGAGCGCCGATATGAAAACGGCGGCGGAGAAAATCGCGGCCTTGCCTGCCGGGACCGCAGAGGCCAGTATGAGGGCTATTACGCTCAGCGCGGAAAACAAAGCCGATGCCGATTTCTGACGCAGGCCCGTTTTCTCAACAGCAGCCAATCAGATCCCCTCCGCAGCATTCGCAGCAGCAGTCCGCACAGATAAGAGAAGCGCAGCAGTCGCAGGGTGAGCCGCATCCGGCCGCGTAAGCGTTGCCGGCGTCTCTGTAGGACCTGCCTCCCGAAGAGATACGGGAGTATGCCGCCTTGTATTCGCTGTTTGAAGGGTCCATACGCATTGCCGTCTGTATGTACTGTACACCCTGCAAAAGCCATCCCCTGTTGAGGTATACGGTGCCCCTGAGAAAATACCATTCAGCGCTTCTGTCCCGCGAAGAGTCCAATATCTGGTCGGCCTCGTCATAGCGCCCTTCGGCGATCAACCTCCTGACGGACTCATAGCTGCCCGCGCGTCCTGATGCGGCGTGCCCGCTTTTTCCGTTTCCCGTGTAAGACGCTTTGTCCTTGATCTCTTCATAGGCCCGGGTGACCTCCTTGAATTTTTCTTCTGCCAGGCCTGACAGCGGATTCCCCGAATAACGGTCCGGGTGATACTTTTTTGCAAGGTTCCTGTAAGCTTCCTTGATCTCAGCGGGTGATGCGTTTCTGCTTACTCCCAGGATCTCATAGGGGTCGTTCGTCATGCGTTTCCTCCTGTCTGTATTTGCTTATAGTGTCCGATGTCACTTTTTTAAGTCCGAGCAGTATTATATTGGATATGATCCTGCCGTTTATATGCGCTTTGGCCGACTCCCATCCTGCGCGTATATGCTCAAGCGTCAGAAAAAGACTGTCTTCAACGATTAATTGCATCCTTTCGACATCAGAGTAAAAACTCTCTTTTTTAATCTTAAAATCACTCACAAGAGGGTTAAATCTCTTTTTTTTCAGATCCTGTAGCAGATCGTCAAAAGCGTCGATTATATATATCCACCTGCCGAGCTGGTATCCCATGTCGTAGAGGGCGGAAGCGGCTGTTTTATCATGGATCTGCGCAGACAGTATACCGCCTATCAGCCTTCCGGAAAAATGCGCCGCGGAATCGGTGGTGCAGTGTCCCGAGCGTTCTTCAATACTCAGTCCGTTCAGGTCGCTTAAAACATTTTCGGCGTTGGTTATGTTTTTTAACGCGCTTGAAAAGGCCGGTTTTAAGAGCGCAGCCGGTATGCGCCATAACGGCGATTCGTCCACGATATTGTCTTCAAGCGATTTGTAGGCGAGTATGACGTTTATGTCGGCCGCGTAATCTGCGGAAGCGCCGGACAGGAAAAGGCGGGGCTTTAACATATGAGCATGGCAGCGGCCCTCCGAGCGAGTCGGAGAATTCCCGTTTATCGAGTCAAGTATAAGGGAGAGAAAAGCCGCCTCATAGGATAGCGTCAGCGTGGTGTGTATCCCGTACCGCCTCTTCATGCTTTTACAAATGCCGCAGTAGTATCCCTTGTACGCCGTTTTGTCCTGTTCATCCATAAAGCAGGAATTTGCCCTTACATAACCGAACATCAGTATATCCTTTTTTTGCTCAGGATAACGCAATTACGGATATGTGTCAAAGACATAAGCGCAAAAGGGGGCGGCTTGGCGTGACGGCCGGAGATGAGCATGAACATATCCGGGCGCATCTTCAGTGACATTGTAATACAACATATCTCAGGTTTGTGATATAATGGAAAAAAGGAGGCGTTATGAACAAATATAAATCCGCCGCATTGTCCGCATTGTTTTTTTACATGGTCATGCTGGCCGTTAACGCGGCCGCAAATACGGCCCCTCTGAACGGATTGACAACGGGAGACATCTCAAGTATGTTTCCGAATAAGTTTGTCCCGGCGCCGTTGACGTTCTCCATCTGGGGGCTGATATACCTGATGCTGGGCATCTATACATTCAATGTGTTTTACAGGGCTTTCGCGTTAAAACGCCCCATAGACCTTGAAACAGTAAGGCTTTATACTGCTACCTGTCTCCTTAATTCAGCCTGGATATTTTCCTGGCACTTCCTTCAAATAGGATTGTCTCTCCTGGTCATGGCGGCCCTTTACGTTTTGCTTTTTATGATCAGGCACGGCCTGCGCAACGGAACGGGACGATTGACTCCCGGAAGGGTCGAGATCGCGGCTTTCGCCATCTATTTTGCCTGGATAAACGCCGCCTTTCTTGCCAACTTCACTGTTTTTTTTATATACGGCGGGGTTAAGGCCGCCGGAAGCCACGGCTGGGCATATGCGATGATAGGACTGGCCGCCCTGGCAGCGGTGTTCTTTGTCTCTCAAAAAAAGGACTTGTGGGCGGCTCCGGTGGGAGTATGGGTGTTTGCCGGAATAATCATGAAACAAGGATCGGCGCCGGATGGACGCGGCCTCTCAATGGCGGCGGCCGCGGCATCCCTGGCAGTCGTGATCGCCTTTCTCATCGCTGTAAACAGGCTGCGCAGGGCAGATTAGGGAACCCGCAATGACTTGGATTGTTTTTTACTTGACAACAGAATAAAAAGGCTAACAATGTACTAACAAATGAGATGAAGGGAGCGGAAATATCATGAGAGTATACCTTGACAACAATGCGACGACTATGGTGGATCCGGATGTGAGAGACAGGATGATACCGTTTTTCAGCGGCAAATACGGCAACCCCAACTCCTTGCATTCATATGGCATGGAAGTACGGGCAGAGATGGACAGGGCCCTTGACATGCTGTACGCCGGCATAAACGCCTCTGAAGAGGATGATATAATAGTAAACGGCTGTGCCACTGAAGGCAATAACACCGTCCTTAAATATATTTATTTCAATAATGTTTTGAATAGCGGGAAGAACAGAATACTGACGACGTCAGTCGAGCATCCCAGCGTCTCCAAGACGCTTCGGTTTTTGGAAAAGGCGGGTGTCCGGGTCGATTATATGCCGGTAAACAAAGATGGCATTGTCACACTTGATATACTAAAGGAATACCTTGACCCCGACAATACCGCATTGGTCTCGGTGATGTGGGCGAACAATGAGACCGGCCTTATCATGCCCGTAAAAAAACTGGCGGAATACACAAAAGAGGCAGGCGTCCTGTTCCACACCGACGCCGTACAGGCCATAGGGAAGATCGGCGTCGATATGAACGAGGTCCCTGCGGATTACATGACTTTCAGCGCCCATAAGTTTCACGGCCCCAAAGGGGTCGGAGGACTGTATGTGAGAAGGGGAGCCGCCGTTTTACCGCTGCTGCACGGCGGGGAACAGATGGGCGACCTGCGTGCCGGAACGGTGGACGCGGGAGGCATGGTGGGTATGGCAGCCGCTCTTGAAAAGGCGGTAAGTCATATTGACTATGAGAATACCGAGGTGAGAAGGCTGCGTGACAGATTGGAAGACTCTTTGCTGTCGATAAGGGATGTCATGGTCATCGGAGACAGGTCGCTCAGGACGCCCAATACAATACTCGCATCGTTTAAAGGCATTGAAGGCGAGGCATTCGCTTGGGAGATGAACAAACACGGCATTGCAGTCTCCACGGGAAGCGCCTGCGCTTCCGAGTCGCTTGAAGCCGATCCCACGCTGAAAGCCATGGACCTTGACCCGGAACTGGCGCATACTGCGATAAGGTTCAGCCTTTCCCGCTTTAATACGGATGATGAGATAGATTACACAATAAAGATGGTCGAAGAAAGCGTAAGAAGGCTGCGCTCCATATCAATAGATTACTGATGCCGAAAGGGAGGACTCATGGCTAAAAAAGACTTGGTAGGCGGTAAATTGTGGGAGATATATTCAAATAATGTCATAGAAAGGATGAATAATCCCAAGTATTTCGGCGAGATCACGGAGGATGAAGCCGCCAGACGCGGCTGTAAGCTGGTCGTCGCGGATTGGGGCGCCGAATCCTGCGGCGATGCCGTTCGCCTTTTCTGGATGATCGATACAAAAGACGATATCATCAAAGACGCGCGGTTCAAGACCTTCGGTTGCGGCACGGCCATAGCCTCAAGCGATGTGATGGCGGAACTGTGCATAGGCAAGACCGTGGACGAAGCGTTGAAGATCACTAACATAGATGTCGAAAAGGCCATGAGGGACTCCGAGGACAAGATGTCCATCCCGCCACAAAAGATGCATTGCAGTGTCATGGCTTACGACGTGATAAAAAAAGCGGCCTCGGTATACAAAGGGGTGGACATGGAAGACCTCGAGGAAGAGGAGATCGTGTGCGAATGCGCGAGGGTATCCCTGAGGACCATAAAAGACGTGATCAGGATAAACGATCTGAAGACAGTCGCCGAGATAACGGAATATACAAAAGCCGGCGCTTTTTGCGGTTCCTGCATCAGGCCGGGCGGTCATGAAAACAGAAAATACTATCTGGAGGATATACTCAGAGACGTGAGACAGGAAATGGAAAAGGGACATGTGACGGCCGAGCTCTCTCCCGGTGATTTCGGTGACATGAGCCCGGTTGCAAAGTATAAGCTTATAGCGGAGATCATCGAGGAAAAGATCAAACCCATACTTCACCGCGATGGCGGAGACCTGGAGATCATGGACGTCAGAGACTCGGAAGAAGGCACCACCGTCTTCATCAAGTATCTCGGAGGGTGTGCCGTGTGCGCCGCTTCGGGGACCGGTACCCTTAACATGATAGAGATGACGCTGAGGGAAGCCATAGACAGCGCGATCGTCGTCCGCATAGTCTGAACGGTTTAGCCCTTACGCATTGCAGCCCCGGTCTTGCCGGGGCTTTTTTTTGCTTGACATCCCGGGATAATGTTAGTATCTTTATATCATATATAAAAGCCATGCATTTGCCTTGCCTTTAACATATGTTTGGCATGACCGGAAGGGGAATGATGAAAAAGTCCGTATTACGGATAACGGGCATGACATGCGCTTCCTGCAAGGCGGCTCTGGAAAAGAGTCTGTCGGCTGCGCCGGGAGTATTAAGCGTCAATGTGAACCTGGCATCTGAAAAAGCCATGTTGGAATATGACGAAAAGAAGGTCGTCATGGACGACATAGTCAACATAATACAAGCGCTGGGATACGGCGTTTTCCGGGATGAGGAAAACACGGAACGTGTGGAGTTTGATATTACCGGTATGACTTGCGCTTCCTGCGCGGCGCGTATAGAAAAAGGGGTCAAGTCTCTTGCGGCGGTGAAGGATGTGAATGTCAATGTGGCATCGGACAGGTTGTCCGCCACTATATACCCGGGCACCTCCGATACGATAATCGAAAAAATAAAGGAGCTGGGTTACGGGGCATCAAAAACCTCAAGCCATAAGAACGCTGATTTTGATTCATTGAGAGAACGGGAGCGTAAAAAAACGGCTTTTATGGCCCTTTTATCAATTTTTTTGACCTTGCCATTGCTTGCCGCCATGTTTTTCATGGTATTGGGGATCAACATGCCTTTGTTCCATGCCCCATGGTTTCAACTGATCTTTGCGGCTCCGGTGCAGTTCATACCGGGCGCGCGTTTTTACAGACAGGCTTATCACAGCCTCAGGGCTTTAAGCCCGGGCATGGATCTTCTTATTGCATTGGGGACGTCGGCCGCTTTCTTTTTCAGTGTCTACAACGGATTTTTCCGCTCATGGCCTTCGGGTCACCATCCCGAGCTCTATTTTGAAGCCTCCTCTATCATCATCACGCTTGTACTGCTTGGGAAATATCTTGAGGCGTCCGCAAAGGGCAAGACCTCTGAAGCCATAAAAAAACTTATGGGACTCACCCCCAAATTTGCGACGGTGATAAGAGACGGAAAAGAGCTTACGGTCCCGGTCGCCGGGATATTACGCGAAGACATAATGATAGTGAGGCCGGGAGAACGTATTCCTTCCGACGCTGTCGTGATAGAGGGAGCCAGTGAAGTCGACGAAAGCATGCTGACGGGGGAAAGTCTCCCCCGTGAAAAGACGGCAGGCTGCGAAGTCACGGGAGGAACGGTCAATATCGGCGGTTCTATCACCCTTAAGGCGCTGCGCGTTGGCGAGGAGACCGTTTTGTCTCACATCATACGTGTTGTCGAGGAGGCTCAGGGCTCCAAAGCCCCCGTGCAGGACATGGCTGACAGGGTGGCTGCCTTTTTTGTTCCCGCCGTGATCCTGGCGGCCGCGGCGGCATTCTTTATCTGGGCGATGATAAAAGGTGATCTTACGGCCGGCATCATCCCGGCTGTCTCCGTACTGGTGATTGCGTGTCCCTGTTCCCTGGGGCTTGCAACCCCCACGGCACTTATGGTGGGTATGGGGAAGGGCGCCGAAATAGGTGTTCTTATAAGGAACGGCGCCGGCCTTGAGCGCATGAAAGGTGCCGACACGGTAGTCTTTGACAAGACCGGCACGCTTACAAAAGGAGAGATCGCGGTCTCCCGTATCGTGGCGGAAGACGGCGTCGACGGCAAATCGATGCTGCAGCTGGCCGCTTCGGCCGAAGCCCGTTCCGAGCATCCGTTTGCAGGCGCGGTTGTCGCTCATGCAAAAAAGGAGGGCTTTGCCATACTGGAAAGCGCTGATTTTAATTATTTGCAGGGTAAAGGTGTTGTCGCAACGGTGGGGAAAGCGCGCATCGCAATCGGCCAGGAAGCTTTTGTGGAGGGGTTCGCCTTGATTTCGCCGGCGCTTAAAGAGGAAGGCAGAAAAGCCGCTTTGACCGGGGCGTCTCCGGTTTTTGTGGCGAGGGATGAAAAAACGCTCGGCATGATATCGTTCTCGGATGTCATAAAGGATGAGGCTGCGGACGTGGTCGCCGCGCTTAAAAAACGGGGAATAGAGAGTTACATGATAACCGGCGACAATGAATATTCGGCTTTTGCCGTGGCGAAGCTGGCGGGCATTGAAAAAGAACATGTTTTTTTTCGCGTGATGCCTGAAGATAAATCCCGAAAGATATCGGAACTGCAGAAAACAGGGAAAGTGGTCGCCATGATAGGGGACGGCGTAAACGATGCCCCGGCGCTTGCCGTGTCTGATGTCGGCATAGCCATGGGGACCGGCACGGAGATCGCGATGGAATCATGCGATGCGGTCCTTATGAATGGAGACCTCCATACCGTTTTGAGGGCATTTGACCTTTCAAATGCAACCTTTAAAAAGATAAAACAGAACCTCTTCTGGGCGTTTTTTTATAATGTGCTGGGCATACCGCTTGCCGGCGCGGGACTTTTGAGCCCCGTCATCGCAGGCGCCGCGATGTCCTTCAGTTCCGTATCGGTCGTGACAAATTCATTGATGTTGAAAAAATTCGGCAGGAAAGGAGTCAGTGTGGAAAGTCTGGAAATCAGGGTCTCCGGCATGTCATGCGGCCATTGCGAGAAGGCCGTCGAGGGGGCTCTGAAAGGATTGGGGTGGGTGGTTGACGCGAAGGCCGATTCCGCAAGCGGCAAAGTGAAAATATTCTTCAAAGGTGACTATGTAAGCGCAGAGGTCAGCGATGTTGTCACAAAGGAAGGGTACGAGCTCGTCATCTGATAAACCCGTCGCGGAACAATACGGGCATCTCTTCAAAAAAAGTGTCTTCATCCCGCGGCGGGGGCATACGGATTGCGCCGCCCGGCGCCTCTTTCATGCCGCTGCCTGTCAGGACGGCGGTGACCCGCGCCCGTTCAGGTATACTGCCCTTTACGACAAGGCTTTTTAAAGCCGCCGCGACCGATGCAGACGCGTATTCAACGTCGTATCCCGTATGGAGCAATGTGTCTCTGCTTTCCCTTATGCCGCTTTCTGACACGCTCGCATAAAGCCATTTGTTCTCATTGGCCAGCCGTATGATCTCCGCACCGCCGTATGGTTCTCCAGATGTTATGGCGTGCGCGATCGTATCCGTCTTTTTAAAGGACACAATATCATCCTGCCTGCGTTCAAGCGCGGATACTATTGGACTGCATCTTTCCGCCTGGACGACGATGAAACGGGGTATTTCTTCGATCTTTCCCGACAGCCTCAATTCCAAAAAACCCTTATATAACCCCCTTATATGCCCGCATGCCGATACCGGCACGGCTATAAAGTCCGGCCCTTTTCTGTTGTATTGCTCGTATATCTCGAAAGCCGTGCTTTTATATCCCTCAACACGGAATGGGTTGTTCCCGGTCGATATGCGTATGCCCGAAGCGGCTGAGGCTTTTAACAGCCGTTTTTTAAGCTGTGAATAGTTTTTCGTGCGTATCCGTATGACGCGGGCGCCGTATCGCAGCATCAAAGCCAGCTTTTCTCCGGGTACGTAGTCCGGCACTACCACCACCGCCGTCAGTCCCCCGCTGTTTGCGGCATATGCGGAGACGGAATGCCCCATGTTTCCGGTCGATATGGTCATCATATATTTCTCCCCGTATACACGGGCGATATCTGTCAGTATCTTTGTGCCGCGGTCCTTGAAACTGCCGGTAGGATTGCGCGATTCGTCTTTGATGCGAAGGTCCTTAAGCCCTGTATATTCACGCAACGGCCCCCCGCCTTTTAACAAAGGGGTGTCTCCTTCGCCGAAATAAATGCCATCTACGCGAGGAAAGTAATCGGCGAATCGTTCCCACACATTCCCGGAATCCTTTATGCGCGCCTCCTTTATATCAGAGGCGAGTATGAGCGGTTCGCCGTATGCGCCTCTTTCGTCGATCCTCTCCTGCGGGTATGTCTGTCCGCCAAAAAACGTGCCGAGATGATACATATGCCCCTCCTTTGCCAGCAATCATTATTACAGCATATGGAGCCTCTGTAAAGGGGGCGGACAAAACATGGCGCCGTGGCCGTTATGTGTGTTGACATGGTATGATAAGGTTCGGCCACCATATCAGGTATTTGCAGAACTGTTTCAGGCGATGAACTTTAACTATGCACACCGTAGAGGCTTGAAAAACTCTTTATCCCAATCTTTTTTCCTGAAGTTGAAACAGATTTATTTAGATGGGTGTCTAAATCTTATGACAGGAAAATCCGAAGGGAGAATGATGAGACTGTTGACGATGTTGCTGAGTTTTTTGTTTGTTCCGATGATCTTTGGCGTGCCGCGGATCCCTTTTATGGCTGTTTCTCCGATGGTGGACGGCAATGCGGAAGCGGGGGAGTGGCAGGACGCGATGACATTTGATTCATACTATCAGACCAGTCCCGGAGACAACAGCATGCCGTCGGAATCCACGGTGTTCAAGATCGGACACGATGAGAAAAACATATATGTGCTTGCATTATGTGAATATAAGAATGTGGCGGATATGCGCCTCTTTCACTGCGGCAGAGACAACATCAACACCGACAGGGTGGTGCTTTACTTTGACACCTTCAACACAAAGGACAAGGCGTATTTTTTCGCTTCAAACGGATACGGCGAACAGGCGGACGGCATTGTATCCGCATATAACAGACATGACATTTCTTCGGACATCTATTTCATATCCGAATCGTCAACTGGGCCGTCCGGCTATGTGGTCGAGTTTGCCATACCCCTTAAAAGCATCAAGTATTCCGGCGGTGAAGGGCCGGAATGGGGGCTTCTCTTCAGACGATATCTGGTCAAGAACGGCGAGGAGATAAGCAACCATATTCTGACAAGGGCCGATTCCAACTATTTCAATAATTACGGCACCTATTCATTTGCGAACCTGCCGTCCGAGGTCAATTTTACGGTGGAGCCGTCATTGACGGGCGCCGTATCCTCCGACAGGGAAGATGTCTCCGGCTTTGAAGAACGCTCAGACACACTTAATGCGGAGATCAATATCTTTTATGAGCCGAATTCTAGCGTCACATTTACAGGCACCTTGAACCCGGATTACAGCACCATCGAGGCTGATGCCTATCAGATAGATGTAAACAACCGATATCCGCTTTATTACGGAGAAAAGCGCCCCTTCTTTATTGAAGAGACCAATCCCTTTGCAGCGGATATCAATATATACCATACAAGAAATATTGTAAATCCGATGTGGGGGCTTAAATGCTCATACAACAAGGGGGATGTCGGCATATTTGCGATGTCCTCGGAAGATGAAGACATACCAGCGGAACGTTTCGGATATTACGGTGACAGTGGAGATGTGATGTGGAACTTTATATCCGTCAAAAAAAGAGTAAATACCGATTCCGATTACAGATTTGCCCTTGCGTCCAGGGAGTTTGACGCCAAATGGAACAACGTGGCCAGTCTGGACAGCAATCTGTTTTTTGATTCCGGTTTCCATACCCACAATCAGGTCGCCGGATCGCTCACGGACCTGGACGACAGTGATGCGGCCCCGGATATCGCATACAGCTCCTCGACGTCATTTGATGATGAAAAGTGGCATTTCGAGATAATGGCCAACGGAGCGGGGCCCGATTTTTACGCTGACATGGGTTTTATACGTGAAAAGGGCGTGCGTACTTACGGCACGATAAACAGGATGCTGATCATGTCATACAGCGATACCGCATTCTTCAGGTTTGCCGATTTTTCAATAAGCGGCTATGCAAAATACGACTGGGACCACAGCGACCGTTTGAGCATCAACACACAGCCATATATATCAATGGGCTTCAAGCACAATCTGAATCTCTGGGTGGGGATGCTGCAGGAGATGGAGGATTATCTGGGGGACGAATACCATGTATATTCATACACGGCGAGAGTCTCTTCCGATACCTTTAGCGCGCTGAGCGGTTTTGTCCGTTATACCTCGGGCAGAGGTCTTTGGTATGACACATATGCGCCGGAGGTGAGGGCGTACAGGAATGTGGAGTCCGGCGTGACGTTCAGGCCGGGCAAAAGCATCGACCTCGCCTGCGGGTTGGAATGGGTGGATATGGACGGAAAGTTCGAGGCCCTTAGTTTTCAGAGCAGTCTGAAACTGCAGTTCCATAAAAATTTCTGGATGCGCCTGGACGCGCATAATATGAAGGTGAGATTCAAGGACAACGGCTCCGAGAGGGTAAACACACTTTTTTATCCGCTGTTCGTATATCAGCCCAGAGCTGGAATCTCTCTCTACGCCGGCATACAGGATTCAAATGAGAGATTTACACTGACGGAGGAGACCAGCAATATGGATACGGCGCGATATTTTATGAAAATTTCCTACTCCCTGGACCTGAGATAGCGAATAATAGTTGATTCCGCATCCGGGAAGATATAAGATTGCTTTTCCCGAACGGAGGTGCGTCGTGGCAAATGCGGCTTTGATAATCGTTGGTGATGAAATATTGAACGGCATTAAAAAAGATACAAACACCTCTAATATCATACGGGAATTAAAAGCCGTGGGTGTTGATGTCGAGTGTTCGGCCGCCGTAAGGGACAAGGCCGATGATATTTCCTGTGCATTGGCCGAAGCGTGCAGATATGACATGGTCTTTATCACGGGCGGTTTGGGCCCCACGGACGATGACCTGACTCGTGACGGGCTTTCTGCATTCACAGGCCTGCCGCTTGAATTTAATGCCGAAAGATGGGAAAAGATCAGAAAACGGTTTTCTGCCATGGGCAAGGTCCCGGCGGAAAGCAATAAAAGACAGGCATATCTGGCCAGGGGGGCCGCGTTCCTTGATAATCCCAACGGCACTGCTCCCGGCCAGTATCTGGAATATAAAGGCACTCACATATTCATCCTCCCCGGTCCTCCGGGAGAGAACATACCCATATTAAAAAACGAATGCATACCTCTCATGCGGGAAAAAAATCTGACCGGTGAAGCCGCCTTCATAAAAAGGATATACATATGCGGCCAGGGTGAGAGCGATATCGCTGACATGTCCGGCAATCTCGAACTCAGATCTCTTCATGCCGGTTACTATTTCAGTGAAGATGGCTGGGTGGAAGTGGAGTTGAGCGGGCCCGCAGGGTGCCAGGATTCGCCGGATTACCCGCTGAGTGCGATAACCGCCGCTATAAAAGAGACATACGGTATATATGCTCTCGAAGAGATGTTGCCGCATGAGCGACTATTTGAGACGCTGAAAAAACGGGGGATGACGATCTCACTGGCCGAATCCCTTACAGGCGGATATGCGTCATCCCTGCTGGTGTCGATCCCGGGGGCTTCAGCGGTATATAAGGGCGGGATCACGGTGTACTCGGATGGATCCAAGACTGAATTTCTTGGTATAGGCAGGGATATCTTGAGCAGAGACGGGGCGGTATCGGAACCAGTCGCAGCTGCTATGGCATGCGAAACGAGAAGAAGGTTCGGAACGGACTGCGCATTGTCATTTACAGGTATCGCCGGCCCCGGGGGAGACACGGCGAATAAGCCTTTGGGGACGGTCTTTACCGGATATGATATAGGCGGCAGGCTGCATGTTAAGAGGTCCCGCCACGCCGGCAGCCGGAACAGGGTGATCAGGAAGGCCGTTATGTGCGCTTTTTGCGAAATGACAGGCTTTATAGAATCATAAATAATGCTGTTCGCTGCTGCCGGTCTTTTTTGCAAAGAGCTCTATATACTCTTTAACGGGGCTCATCTCTATTTTCGGGTACAGCACCTCTTCAACCTGGAAAAACCCCGCATTGGATTCCATCTCTATGGTGATCCTGATCGGGCGCTCACTGCCTTTTTCAATAGAGACTTTCTGTATCGCCGCGGCAGAGTATCGATGTATGTCGCCCAGTTTCGCCTGCTTTGACAATTGTGACGTGATACGCGCGCGTCCGTGTTCCATGTCGCAGCCGTCAGCGATCAGTATAAGCCCGGCTTCAAGGGATGTGGTCTTCTGTGTGGCCATATGGCCTGTGATCCCCTCGACCGCAGTCGCGCGTATGGCCGAGAGCAGCAGCGGATCGCTGTAGAAACGCGATAGTATGCGCGTGATGATCGGATATGCGATATAGGCGCCGTGTATCTCATGGTTTGACCGTCCTATTGTCATGCCCACGTCATGGAGCAGGGCAGCCGTAAGCACTGCGGACAGACTGTCTTCGGGGGATGCATCTATCTCCTTCTCAAGGTTTAGCATGATATCGGCTTTCTTGAGAAGATCAAACATGGTGATGGCATTGATCGCGGCGATCTTCATATGCACCGGGCCGTGATCGTTGAACCCCAGCCGCTTTATGGATACTATATTGGAATATTCCTGAAGAGCGCAGATCTCCGGGTCATTGAATATGGCCTCGGCCAGAGGAACGACCTTGACAGGAAGCATCTTTATGATCTTGCGCTCAAGCGCGGTCTCCTTTTTTGATTTGTTCATAATACCTCCGTTCCGTATATTTTATCCCACCCTATTCGTGATGTAAAGGGCATAAAATGAAACTTAATGCGCTGTTATGGTGTATACTATTTAATAAAGGGAATCAAGGAGGGAATATGTGCAGATGTCCGTGGTCAGCGTCGAACGGTGAGTTGTACAGAGTGTATCACGATGAGGAATGGGGCGTGCCGGTGTATGATGACAGGACCCATTTTGAGTTTTTGGTGCTCGAATCCGCTCAGGCCGGGCTGAGTTGGATAACAGTCCTTAAAAAACGGGAAAACTACCGCAGGGCATACAGCGGTTTTGACCCGGCTGTCGTGGCCGGTTTTTCCGATGAGGCAAAAGAGGGTTTGATGAGAAATAGCGGTATCATAAGAAACAAGGCAAAGATAGAGGCTTCTATCGTGAATGCCGGCGTTTTATTAAAGACTGCTGAGGAATATGGGAGCTTTTCGGCTTACATATGGTCATTTGTGGACAAAAAACCGATCGTGAACGGTTTTGAAAAGGAAAGCGAGATCCCCGCAAGTACGCCGCTTTCCGAAAAAATCGCAAAGGACATGAAAAAAAGGGGCTTTAAATTTCTGGGGCCCATAATCATGTACTCCCATATGCAGGCTACAGGGATCGTGAACGACCATCTGCAGTCTTGTTTCAGATTCGAAGAGATCATAAAAAACTATTCCGTTTTGCCGGAATGAGCTGTGAAAGGAGCATATGAAAACCTTGAAAGTATTTATATTTGCCGCCGCTATGGTCCTGGCCGCCTGCTCGGGTGAGAAGGTGATGACTGTGAACAACGGGGTCAACCCCGACATAGCCACATTGCAGACAAAAATCGTCTATGCCTGGCCCACGCTTGACATGACAAACTCAAACGCGATGCTTTGCGCAGGCATCAAGGACGGGGTCCTGTATTATCTCAGGGAATGGGAGAACAGGTTCGCCATTCAATTCACCGATTTTGACGGGACGTTTAAGGATTCGATCACGATCCCAAGAGGGCGGGGGCCCGGCGAGGTGATGCAGAGCATGGGGGTAAGGTTCGTCGATGGAAACATCATGTTCGCGGATCTTGTCATGAGCCGTATCAGCCTGTTTGATGAAAAAGGGCATTATCTGGATGAATATCTGATGGATGAGGGTATTGACGTTCCCACAACGTTTGACGTGGTGGGGGACAAACTCATCTTTACGGGGCTGATCAGAGACAAACTGACTGCAATGGATTACAGGACTTCAGATGTCATAAGGACATTGCCTTATGAAGACGGCCCATACCCGATGGAACCGGGAAAAACCCTGGACCTGTGCACGATGAGGTCGGACCCTCAAAGCGGCATGATCTTTGTGGCCCATGCAAGTTATCCTTACAGGATAGACAGATACGACTCCGATTTGAACAGGAACATGAAGATACGTAAAAAACTTGCAAAAAAATACGACCGCATCAAATGGTCTGTCCCTCGGGCAAACAGCGTCACAGGCGAGCTCATGGTGATCTCCATGGTGATGGATGAAAAGTATCTTTATGCTTCACGCGGTTTTAATATCAAACCGACGGGAGAGGTCGACGACACTGATTTCAGCATATATGTCTTTGAAAAGAGCAGCGGCAGGTTCCTCTATGAGATCAAGAATGAGAAGATCTCAAGGGTAAGAGGCGGCATATCGGTGATCGGAGTGACAGATGAATATATCGTCCTCCATATGATAGACACCGGACTCGCTTTTGCCAGGGTGTTCGGCAAGGATGACGCCGGAGGCTCCGCGATGCTTGTGATCGAAAAACCCGGGATGTTATGATCTTTTTTTGAACAGCCGGCATATTCTTTCCGCCAGCCTGGGTAACTCACGGCTGGCGGAAAGGGCCGCCGTGTAATAGAGATAATGGCAAAAGTGTCTGTATCTGAACAGTCTGTATCTGGGGTATTCGACCGGATTCCAGTCATATTTAAAGGATTCGTTTCCCCGCATGAAGGAGATCTTTCTGATGCCTTCGGCATGGGCGTCCTCGACTATGAATTTTAAGAGCGAGTGCGAAAGCGAATACTTTCTGTAATCATAATCATAGCCGGGTATGCGGAGCTGCAGGGTGTCGCCGGTAATATATGCAAGCCTTATGGCAAGTGTCTTTCCGCCTGCGCTAAGCGAGTAAAGACGGTATGCCCGGGGGTCAAGCCCCTCCGTGAGGCCGGTGAAATAATCCCTGTACTCACTGTGGTTGAAAACCGAATCATATACCTTGTGGCTGAACACCTCTTTGTTTAATTCGAACAGCAGCGCCAGTGTCTCTCCGGTCTCTTCCGGCGAGGCCTTTATCAGAGCGGGCGTGCCCAGGTCCCGTTCAATATTGCTTATCCTTCGGAAAAGGTTTCGTCTCATGCGCCGTTCAAGCGAAGAAAAATAGAGTTCCGTAGATGGCGGAAGTTCTATTATCAGTTCGCTGGCGAAGCGGAACCATCGGGTTCTTGCCGTTTTTATTTTATTTTTCTCATCCTCGTAGAAATAGTTCCATATAAGCAGATCATGGGGGATAAGTCTTTCCATTTCTGCAAAGAAGACATCGTCCGGAAGGTCTCCGGGGAAAAAGCGAAGTCTGCGTACAAAATCATTCCCCACCGGCTGCAGTATTCTAAGGCCGAAGGATCTTTTGATTTCCAGGGGTATTATGGACAGTATGGTCTCCCGATCGTCTCGTGCTATGACGATTGCCGGAGAATTGCCTGAAAGGCGAAGGTTGGACACCGTCCAGTTCCATGTGTTGTAAATATTTTCCTCGGGGAGAGTACGGCACCACTCGTCCCATTGCGTCCTTATTTTCACTATGCCCTCGAGAGAGCCTATCACTTCGGTCTTCATCCGTCCTCCGCACGCATTATAGACCAAATATGTGATCTTTTCAAGGCGTTAAAAAGATGAGTTGACCGGCGCTTTTTTGTGTGACATATTGAATACGGGGTGATAGATATGGAGGATATGTCATTTTGGGACGTCGTCATGAAGCGCCGTAGTGTCAGAGTCTTCACGGACAAGATGCCTTCCGAAAAAGATATACGCAGGGTGATCGACGCGGCCTGCCGCGCGCCTTCGGGTAAAAACAAACAGAATTGGCATTTTACTGTCATCAGCGACAGTGAGATGATCGGACACATAGCGGACCTTGTCACAGCAAAGAATGGACAGATCGCGGAATCGGCAGGAAGCCCGGATGCCGCGGAGCGGTTTCGGGGATTTTCCCGGTATTCGGTTTTCTTCAGACATGCGCCGGTCCTTATATTGGTCTTTGCGGGGCCCTATAATGTCACAGGGGCCGCGGAACTGAAGGCCGCCGGGCTCGAGGATGAAAGCCGGCGCGCACTCGAGACGGCGCCGGGGATTCAAAGCGTCGCCGCCGCAATGGAAAACCTTCTGCTGGCGGCCGCGGCCCTGGGGCTGGGCACATGCTGGATGACAAGTGCGAATTACGCAGCTGCGGAGATCGTGAGCTACGTCGGCCGGCCGGCCGAGGGTTTTGAGTTGATCGCCATGACGCCGCTGGGTTATCCGGCCGACGGAACGGCGCCGGGTCAAAGGGACGCACCGAAAGCGAAAGTGACTTTCCTGCCGCGTGAAATGGGGCAATCACGTTGAATATCGGGATGTTCGCGGCTGGATCCGGGCCTGAACATGTTATATCCGCGTATTCTGATGATATATTCGAGATATACTCGGATCATGACGTCTGCAGGTATCTGCAGATGAAGCCTCTTGAATGCCCCCGGGACGCCGTGGCGTTGATGGAGTCATGGTTCGAAGATTTTAAAAAAGGGCGCGGCGTGAGATGGCTGGTATATTCCGGTCCGGGGTCCGATGTCTGTATCGGTGTCATGGGGCTTGCCCATATCGACGCCCCAAACAGATGCTGCGAGCTTACCATGGCGCTGAAAAACAGTTCCCGTTATGCGGGCAAGGGCGGCGAAAGCATCCCGGTCCTCCTTGATATTGCTTTCGGTGATATGCATATGGAACGGGCTGAGTTGAGATGCCATCCGCAACATCGTGTCTCGAGGAGGCTTGCTGAAAAATACGGCTTTGTCTTTGAGGGGGTGTTGAGGGATTATATCAGGATGAACTGCTATGAGGATGAGGCGGTATATTCGATCTTGAAAGGCGAATACCTGCGGTTTTTTAAAATAAACGGTTGAAAAAAAGCATCGAAAGTGTGAAACTATATAGGGAGCGCCGCACGGATGGATTTTTCTCTTGATAATGGCGCGTCGTTTAATATACTAAACGCAGGAGCGAGGTATTATGAAAAAATTGATATTTCCCGAGGATGTCAGCATAGAAAGCCGGGCGGATGTCGACAGCGTTGAGTATCAGCTTAAAATAGGCGACGAGGAATATGTGCTCGAGAACTATGACAAAGCTCTGGAGGCTTATAACAAAGTAATAACATTCGGCGGTGTCTATCCGGACGTATATAACAAAATAGGCATTATTTTGAACTTTTTGGGTAAAAAACATGAAGCCGTTGACTCGTTCAAAAACGCCCTGAAAGCCAACCCCAACTATCTTGACGCCATCGTGAACCTGGGTTCGCTGTTTTCAGAGATAGGCGATGAGGACAATGCCATAAAACAGTTTAAAAAAGCGCTTGCCCTGGACCCCAATAATTCCGAGGCGTTATTTAATCTCAGACTTGCTGCCAGCAAGGAATCGCAGGGCAGGGGCTTTGACCAGGTCGAGTTCATGATAGATATAGGGAAATCCTATTATGAGGAAAACATGTATAGGCAGGCGATAGAAAAGTTCAAGGAAGTAGTGCGCATAAAACCCAACTACCATGATGTGGCGCTGCTTTTGGCCAATGCCTATCTGCAGGACGGATTTTATCAGAACGCAGAGAACGTCTATCTTTCCATACTCTCAAAAAAGCCGGATTGGGACGTTATATACGTCAATCTCGGGACATTGCACTATAATCTCCGCGATTACGACAAATCGATCAAATATTGGGAAAAGGCCATAGATTACGGCGCCGATCCGGACAAGGTCAAACTGTGCATTCAGGAAGCGGCAACCCGCAGGGAGAACGGCTGAGATGATACAAAACTACGGAAAAGAAGCGCCTGTGATATCGCTACGCACATTTATTCATGAGACGGCCGTGATCATAGGGCGCGTTGAGATAGCTGATTTTGTCAACATATGGCCCGGTGTGGTCATCAGGGGGGATGTCAACCGCATCAGTATCGGCGAGATGACAAACATACAGGACAACAGCGTGATACATGTCGCGGAGGAATACCCCGCAGTCATCGGAAATAACGTCACCGTCGGCCATGCCGCCGTCATACATGCCAGCGAGATCGGGGATAACTGTCTGATCGGCATGGGCGCCACTGTGTTGGACGGGGCCCGAATAGGGAGGGATTCCGTGATAGGGGCCAACGCCCTGGTCCCCAAGAACATGTCTGTGCCGCCGGGCAGCATGGTGCTCGGCATGCCCGCAAAAGTGGTAAGAGCGCTCAGCGACGGGGAAAAACGCATGCTGACCGATTCCGCGGAGCATTACTGGAAATTGGCAATGGAATATAAGGAGACTAAATCTATATGAAAAAGATCTGCACATTTGTTATTCTCATGGTTTCATCGTTTATCTTATGCGCCGGTGCCGAGGGGAAGACCCCGGACCCGTCGCTTTTGAACAATATATATCAAAGGGCATACGAGCAGTATGCGGATGGTGATTTCAGGGAAGCCGCCGGGGTCTTTTCGGATTACCTTAAGGCGGCTGATAAAGGCGATGAGCGGATTCCGGATGTTTACTTTTATCTGGGCAATATCTATAGATATGCCTTGAAATATGAGAGGGCCAGATCTTTTTATTGGAAGATAATCTCCGATTACCCCGCTTCTTCGATAAACATGCGCGCTCAGTTTTACGTTGCCCGGTCGTATGATGAAGACGGGGAGTTCTACAAGGCTCTGGAATACTATAACAACATAGCGGCCTCGGATACTGCCGATGATAATATAAGGCGTATGTCGGAAGATATGGTGAAAAACATCGCGATGAAGCGGCTGGATTCAAAATCAAGGGAGCGCGCGGTCTCTCAGTTGCCTCCTTCGGATGCCCTGAAAGCTGCGTATCTGGATGTGGGACGGTCTTATTTGGCGGCCGGCAGATACAAAGACGCCGCAAACGTCTTCGAAAAGATGAAAATGACCGATTTTTCTCAGGAAGCCGAATATTATCTCAGCCTTGCCGCGTTGAAGGGTGAATTCCCCGGCGCCAAGATCGGGGTGATGCTGCCCCTTACCGGAAAGTATTCCAAACTCGGCAACGATCTCTATAATTCCATAACGATGATGCATGAGTATAACAATGAAAGGCTTAAAAAAGGGCGCAAGGCCGTCATCATACGCGCCGATACATGCAGCGACCCCGACAAGATACCGGAGTTATACGAAAAGCTTGTCAAAAAGGGAGTCAATATTGTAATAGGGCCGGTGCAGTCACAGGCTGCCGAGTCGTTAAAGCCCTATGTCGAAAAATATAAAGTGCCCGTGATGTTTTTAGTGGCATCGGACGACAACATACCGTTGAAAAGCAGATACTATTTCAGAAACTCCATAAGGCATGACGACGAGACTCTCTCGCTTGCCGATTATGGAGTGCGCAAATTGAGGCTGACTAATTTTGCAGTGCTTGTGCCCGATGATGAAAAGGGCATCTCCTGCGGAAAGACATTTCAGAAAAGGGTGGAGACATATAATGCGGTCCTGCCCGTTTTCGCCACGTATAAAAAGGGAGACACCACCTATACGGACCAGTTGAAAATGGCTCAGAGCTCCTTTGTCGAAGGCCTGTTCATATACGGCACAAATCAGAAAGACCTTCAGCAGCTGGTGCCCTCAATACCGTATGTGGGCCTTAACGTATCAGTATTGTCCGATTCAAGCCTGTACGACGATTTCCTTTTCAGGGTGCTTGGCGATGATATAAACGGTGTCATCATAGCCACTTATTTCAATAAGGATGATTTCGGCATACTTGAAAAAGACATATATGACAGATTTATTGACCGCTACAACCACACTCTCGATCAGATGTCGGTATTGGGCATCGATGCGTATAACCTGGCTTTTGAGGGCATACGCAGAAGTGCGGGGATCGGCGGCGATGACTTGGTAAGATCTCTCCTGTCCATCGATGCTTACGACGGATTATGCGGTAACATCGAGGTCACCGGCGACGGTGATGTCAAAAAGGAAATATTCCTTTATAAGATCGAAGACAACAAGCCGCATAAACTGAAAGTGGAATCAGATGGAAAGAATATTGTGGAAATCTAACCGCTTTTTTATAATACTGTTTATACTGTTTGCCGCCGCCGCTTTTTCGGCTTCGAAGATACCGGGATCCTATCTGGATATCAGGCTTTTTGAGGGGCAGGACAAGCTCTTCCATTTTATCGAATTCCTGTTGATCGCATTTTCCGGATATGTGGCGTTTAGAAAAAGACGCAATTTCAGGTCTTTTCTTTTTCTCTTTGCCATTTTTTTTGCATTCGCAGATGAGTTTTTTCAACAGTTTGTGCCCGGCAGAGCCCCCGATGTCTCGGATTTTGCGGTTGACCTCATACCCTTTGTGCTCATCTTTTTTATAAAGACCCCTTTGAAAGTAAACAGCGTGAGCGTGAGCGGGCTCTATGATAGAAAGGTCTTTGATCTGCTCAGGTCGGTTATACCGGGAATATATTTTGATGTGGACGGAAGCGGGGAGCTGCTCGTACATATATGTCCGGATCATGTCGACTATACATACAAGGGCTCGCTTATATTATCCTCGGATTTTAAACAGATCCGGAAGGACCCGTCTCTTGGCGCGAAGAACAGGGTGTACCGTGATTTTGAGTCCTTTCTCGACAGGCGGATATCACCATGGGGGCTGCTTTTTCAGACAAGGCCGTCAAAGATCATGGAGCGTATAGAAAACGGTGACAGTATCAGGACGCTTAAACGGGAATATCGCGTGTCGGGAGAAAAGGCAAGGCTGCTGCGGAGTGTCTATGAAAAGGAACAGTCTCTTGAACAAGCAATTGTGGGTTCCGGCGGGTTGTACCTCGGCATACCTTTTTGCCCCTCAAAATGCTCATACTGCTCTTTCACCTCGTACCCCAGGGAGAAGTACGCCAAATACTACAAACCATTCGTCAACGCGCTGACCATGGAGATGGAAGGCCGTCTCCATGACGCTGAACTTGTCGATTTCATCTACATAGGCGGCGGGACCCCCTTTACGCTGGACGAAAAAGAGCTTGATATGCTTCTGAGTACATTGGCCCGTTTGACGGATGCCTCGGCAATAAGGGAGTTTACCGTGGAGGCGGGACGCCCCGAGCTTTTCACGGATGAGAAATGCGCCATATTGAGGGAACACGGCGTGAACAGGATCGCCATAAACCCCCAGACCTTTAATGACAACACCCTTAAACGGGTGGGGCGTTTGTCTACGGCTGCTGATTTTCACCATGCCTATAAGATGTCGCTGCGCCATGGGTTTGAGCATATAAACGCCGACCTTATTATCGGCCTGCCGGGGGAGACCGGACGGGACCACATCAGATCCGTGCGCGAACTCTCACGTCTTGAAAAGATAGACAATGTCACAATACATGCCCTTTCCCCGAAAAGGGGGGCCGCGATGAGATTCGACGACAGCGCGTCATCGGCCAATATTGCCGGTTCACTGAAAACTGCCGGCAAGATATTGAAAAGGGAGGGTTTTGCGCCGTATTATCTCTATAAACAAAGACATATTACGGACAACCTTGAGAACGTGGGATACGCCAGGCAGGATGCTGAATGTCTTTACAATATTGCGATGATATCGGAAAAGACACCCATCATGGGATTCGGGGTGGGCGCAAGTTCGAAACGTATCGATGACGGGGACGTCGTGACGATCAAAAACCCAAAGGACTTGAGTTTGTATATAAACAGCATGGAAAAAAAGTATGGATAAGATCACTTTTATATCGGACGCCCCCGCTCAGAGAGTGGACCGCTTTCTGTCGGACAGACTGGAATGGGCGACAAGAAGCACCATAAAAAGATGGATACTGGGAGGGTGTCTCAAGTTGAACGGGACGGTATTGTCAAAACCGGGCAGGAAGATAGAGACAGGCGGTCTGCTGGAACTGCATGTGCCGAAAAGAGAGCCGCTTGAGATGAAAGGCGAAGACATACCTATAGATATCGTTTATGAGGACGAATGGCTCGCTGTTATCAACAAACAGCCCGGCCTTGTTGTCCATCCCGGCGCGGGCAATCCGGACGGCACCCTTGTAAACGCCATGATATATCACTTTGACAGACTTTCGGATATAGAGGCCGCGCGGCCCGGCATCGTCCACAGGCTTGACAAGGACACATCGGGACTGATGATCATAGCAAAGGATGACAGCGTTCACTGGAAATTAAGTGCCATGATCGCGGAGAAGGCGGTCAAAAGAATATATTGGGGCATCACCGTGGGTAACTTCAATTCCGATTCCGGCATAATAACGGCGCCTATCGGAAGGGACAGAAAAGACAGGCGCAAGATGGCCGTGGTAAACGAGGGCAGGCCCGCCGCCACGGAATATCGCGTACTGACCCGCTACAGCGGTTTTTCGCTTACGGAGTTCTCGCTCATGACAGGGCGCACGCATCAGATAAGGGTTCACGCGGCATTTACCGGCCACCCGATACTGGGAGACCCGGTATACGGAGGCAGGACGGGGCTAAAACCCTTCCGGTCCATAAGCCGTCAGATGCTCCATTCAAAAAGACTCTCATTCAGCCATCCGGTAACAGGGGAAGAATTGAGTTTCGAGGTGGCTGTATGGCCCGATATGCGCGATGTCCTTGAGACTCTGGACTAGGTCACTATGTACCTGGGTATGAGCGGATTGATACGTGAGACTATTTCGTAATTGATCGTCCCCACCATCTCTGCCAGCGTTTCTGCCGATATGGTCTCGTCTCCTGAACGTCCTATAAGGACCACCTCGTCCTCAAGCGATGCATCCGGGATATGGGTTATATCGACGATCGTCATATTCATGCATATACGGCCGCGTATGGGGGCACGTCTCCCCCTGATCAGGACATAGCCGACATT
>CAZJQC010000020.1:0-20374 GCA_964548195.1 uncultured bacterium
AAAACATAACACAGTGGATGTCTTTGGGGGGGAAGACATTTTCCTCATTTGTGCTTTTTGATAAAAGAGGAAAGCTCTTCTATGCGGGGACGCATATTTCTGAAAGCGTCCGGACTCTCTTTATTCAAATACATGAATCGCGTCTCAACAGTTTGAGGTTTTTCATAGACGTTGCTTAAATACATATTGTTTTACACATGCAGTCGCTGTGTTACGGTTACCGCTTTGTGCTTAAGCAAAACATCGGCAATGTCACTGTTTTTTATGAAACAGTGAGCTGAGTTTTTCCTTTGATCCGGAAAACCCCTGCTTGACCTTCTCTGTCCCCTGTTTCACAGTGTCCGTCGTCTTACGTTTTGTCCTGGCAATAAGGCCTTCCTTTTTTTCAGGCTCTTTCCAATCCAGATTCTTCAATTTGCCGTAGGCAAAACGCAAAGAATAATGAGTGTGCCGGACCTTTCCCGACAACAGCCTCCTGAACGCCCTTTCCCGCCCTAAATGCTTGAAGAAGTTTATCCCGGATAAAATAGCGGCCACAAGAAACACAATTGAAAAAAACTCGATGTCGGCCACGGCTGAAAACACACAGAAACCCATCATGAGTGCGGAGATGATAAATGAAGCCCCGTGATCCAGCCGCCTCAGCCTGTTGTTTTCAAAATAATTATCCAACCCGGAATATTTTTTCTTTTTGACTGCGTATATGATCCCGTCCGCAACGAGCATGAGCAACGGCAGGGATAGGAACACATACACATGGCCGGGCATTTCAGTATTGCCCGGGTATGCCGCATCACCGTACATGAGCACGATCAGTATGATCATGATCTTTGTCATGAACATGGGCGTTGAATAAAACCGTATGTCGATCTCCTCGTTGCCCGGTATCGGCGGCCTTTCTTTGTTCCTTTTTGCTCCCGACTGAAAAAAGAGTATCTCAATGAAAAACATCAGTATTATGGAAAATACCGCATAATCGTTTATCTCGAACAGTTTTAAACTGTCTACCATGATGATGATCACAAGTATTGAAAAAACCCTCAAAATACGGCACATGGTATTCGGCATTCTGAATATCGAATATACGGCAAAGATGGTTAAAAGAGATAAGACAAAGCCGACAAGGATGTCTTCCATTTAATACCTCCTGAACGGTTATGATATCATGTATTTAAATACAATCAATAATATATGCCCGGTACTCTTTGCCAGGACGCCGTGATTATAAAAAAGCGATGAAACAAAATAAGGCGGGCCAGGTCATATAACAGGTGAAAGGAGAAATATGACGTATTTGACAACAAACAACCTCACACTGAGGGCCGTGACTGAAAACGATGTGGACGAGGTCACAAGGATGTGGGACCTTGGGGTGGAGCCTGTCCCGCCGGAGAAGGCCCGTGACGTCATAAAAAGACTGACGGAAAACCATAACAAAAACAGTCCGGGCCATATATACCATCTCTGTCTTGCGGTATTTAAAGACGCCCGCATCATAGGCTGGTGCGGCCTGGACGGCACAAGAGACGGCATCGTAAATATTTTTTATCTTATCGCTGAGGAGCAGCGGAACAACGGGTATGCCACGGAATGCGGGTATTTGATTATGGCTTCGATGTGCTTAAAGCTTCCGTTATTCACGGCAGATGCCTGAAAAATAATATCGCATCTCGCAGGGTGCTTGAAAAATGCGGCATGTCTGCCCCCGCCGATGAGGGGGATACGCTGGCCTATGTTATGTCTTCTGATGACTATACATTAAACATGGCGCGAAACGCCGCGACCGGTCATGGCGGACTTTTTTCGGATGGACGATAATTTTCTTGAGTCCGGGCGGGGAAGGCATATAGTTGATAAAAAGCTTGGAGTCTGTCATGGATGAGAATCAAGTCTATTTTCGCCTGTTTGAAGCCGAAGGCCGCAAGATGATGATAACGGGAAATGAGGACGGCATCAGCTCATTGCATATTCTGACCGGGGGCCGTGAGGCTGAACCCGAGAGGTCCTGGCTGGAAGACCAGACGATGTTTGAAGACGCCGTAGACCGCATAGGCGAATATCTCAGGGGGGAACGGCGCTCCTTCGGCCTGAAACTGAATCCCGCCGGCACTGATTTTCAGAAGAAAGTATGGGCCGCGCTTCAAGAGATCCCGTATGGCGAACTACGCACATACGGTGAGATCGCAGCGGCGGCGGGCAACAAAAAAGCGGCCCGGGCCGTGGGTATGGCGAACAACAGAAATCCGATCCCTCTTATCATACCGTGCCACAGAGTCGTGGGCGCCAGCGGACAGCTTGTCGGATACGCCTACGGACTTGAACTTAAAGGGCAGCTCATTAATATGGAGAGGATCATCCGTCTGTATGAACTCCTTTTCTCTCATTACGGGAAACAGCATTGGTGGCCCGCGGAGAGTCCATTCGAGATGATGACAGGCGCGGTACTCGTGCAGAACACCGCCTGGAGAAATGTTGAAAAGGCGCTTGAAGGGTTCGAGGGAAAACTGTCGCCGTCTCTCATAGAAGAAATATCCCGCGAGACACTGGCGGAGATCATACGCCCCAGCGGGTTTTACAATCAAAAAGCCGCACGCCTCAAGGCGCTGACGGAATGGTTCGGCAAATACGACTGCGCGGTCGACGCGGCGAAAAAAAGGCCGGGTGAGGAACTGCGCCGGGAGCTTCTCTCCATCAGCGGCATCGGCAGGGAGACGGCGGATTCCATTCTTCTATATGCCCTTGAAAAGAAGTACTTTATCGTCGACGGCTATGCGAGACGCATATTTTCAAGGATAGGGATAAGCGTCCCCGACGAGTACGACGCATTCCGCCTTGCCGTTGAAGACGTGTTGCCCCCCGACA
Organism: uncultured bacterium; assembly: GCA_964548195.1. Taxonomy (GTDB): domain Bacteria; phylum Macinerneyibacteriota; class Macinerneyibacteria; order Macinerneyibacteriales; family DSCS01; genus CAZJQC01. The sequence goes on from CAZJQC010000020.1 coordinate 2,863, forward strand.
TTGCTTTATATAATGAGTTCCACGCCCTTCTTGTGGAACACGGCAAGCGTTATTGCCGGAAAAAGCCTTTGTGCGATATGTGCCCCATGGCGGATTTTTGCCTTAAAGGGCGCGGGAGGAGTGATCATGCGTAAAAGGATATTGACCGCCTTGCTTGTGTTTACTGCGGCCGTACTGCCCCTGTCCGGCGAAGGCCGCACGAAAGATATTAAAATCAACTTTTTCGGCGGCGGGTTCGCTATAAAAGATTGTCCGGCTTATACGGCCGGTGTCTATAACGCGAAGACGGTCGAGGATATACGGGGAATCCGTAAGAGATTCGCTAAATACGACATATCGCCTCTCCTTGAAGAACTGACGATGCTTAAGGAAGACATGAGGCTTAACGACTGGGGATATCTGCAGCTTATGAAAGAAGTGGCGGCTGAACTGCTGCCTTCATCGGAAAACGGCCAGAAGTATATCGTCTGGGGCCTCCTTGAAAAAGCCGGCTATGATGTCAGGGCCGCGTTTTCAAATAACGGCATATATATTCTCATGCCGAACAGGGAGACGGTTTACGGGACCATGTTCACCGTGATCGAGGGGGAAAAATATTATAATTTCAGGTTTGACGAAGAAAGGCCTCTGTCGGAGTCTTTTTATTTGTATCCGGATGAAAACAAAGGCAGGGGAAGGATCTTCAGCCTTGTGATGGACGAATACCCGGAATTGCCGGGCAACAGATACGTCAATACGTTTGAATTTAACGACGGAAACACGTCATATGCCATAGACGCAAGATATGACATGCAGGTCATAGAGTTTCTCCGCCATTATCCTCAGACGGAACTCGCGGTCTATTTTAAGGCGCCCTGGTATGACGGCATGTTCATCGAGGACCTTAAAGCCATAGTGAGAGGCAAAAGCGAATACGATGCGGTGAATACCCTGTTGCGCTTTATGCATCAGGCCTTTGAATATGGCACGGATGAGGAGCAGTTCGGGCGTGAAAAGGTGCTCTTTCCACATGAGATGTTTTTTTACTCTTATTCGGATTGCGAGGACAGGACGGTCTTTTTTGCGAAACTGGTGAAGACGCTGCTCGGACTCGATGTCATCGGCGTAGAGTATCCGAACCATGTGTCTGCCGCGGTGAGGTTTAATGCGGATGTGAGCGGCGATTCCGTACAGTATCGTGGCGCCGCATACGTCATAGCCGATCCGAGTTATGTGAACGCAGGTATCGGAGTAAGCATGCCGGGCCTGACAGATGAAAAAGTCAATGTCATTGAATTTGAGTGAACGATCGAAACTTATGGATACGAGGCCTGTACATAAAAACATGGATTGATTTATGAGATCCGTAAAAGGGAAAAGCAGAGGGCTCGCCATGACGGTGTTGTTTTTTAGGCAAGACAGATCCGGCCGCATATTTAAGATCTGTCATGAAACATAATAGGTGCCTGCTTTGTCAATTTATCTGTATCAGTTAAACGACTGATAAAAGATGAGGTTGAAAAATGGTTCTGTAGTCACAAAAATCATGCCGGTTCGGCGGAATTTTATAATATTAATTTAACTTATCACGCAGATTATAACGCAGTAAGAGGTGATTTGATGAGAGAAATAAGTTTCAACAACTATTTTTGGCAGAATGAGACAGTGCGGCTGCGTGCCGTTCAGGAAAAAGACTGGGAAGACCATTATTACAACCTTTTTGATTCCGGGGCAAGACAGCTCCTCGAGGCGGAAGTCGAACTGCCGCCGACAGAGGAACGGTCGCATGAATTTGCCGAGAAATTTAAAAACTTCGCGCAAGGTACGGGAAGGATCATGTTTACAATAGAAAACATGAAGGGCGAGAATGTGGGCGGCGCCAATATCAACTCGATCGATATGAAAAACGGCACGTTCAGCATCGGCATGCAGATAGACCGCGACCACAGGGGAAAAGGATACGGGACGGCCGCCATGAGCATATTGCTCGATTACGCTTTTTTTGAAAGAAGGCTGAACAAGTTCAATGACAGAACGCTTGCGGGAAATGAAGGGTCGGGCAAGATGATGGAAAGACTCGGATGCATTGTCGAGGGACAGCGCAGGCAGTGCGTGTACATGAACGGCAAATATCAGGATGAGATACTGTACGGACTGACGCAGGAAGAATGGCGGCGCACGCGCGGAAAATAGAGGACGGGCCCCTCATGTATAAGATGCGCAAATACAAAGACGACCATGACAAGATCATGGATTTCCTGGCCAGGATGTATCTGAACAATAAATATCAGCGGTGCTGGCTTCCCGCTCGGTGGAACTACGCGCATTATCTGGTAAACCCGCTTTACGTCGAGCGTGGCTTCGCGGACTGGAAATCAAAGATAATCATATGGGAAAAAGACGGCGATATTGCAGGCGTGCTCAATGCAGCCGGCAATAAGAACATATTCATCCATATACGACAAGGTTTGACTGAACTGCAGCGGGAGATGCTTGAATACGCCGAAGAGCATTTTGACGATGATCCCGGGACGCCGCTGTCTGTCTGGTCAAATGCGGGGGATGCCGTGCGCGAAAGATTGCTGCGGGCAAAGGGTTACGTTAGGGGCGAGACCTGCAATTTTATGAATCATCAAGGACTTGACGGCGACTATCGCCCGGCGGCGCCGCCCGGTTATTCCATAAGGACGATGGAAGACGGCATAGATATCACGGACAGGTATCTCGCGCTGCACCGGTCCTTTCACCCCGGGGACACCATTACACATACAGTCCCGGATTCATATTACAGCATGATGAGTTCGCCCATGTACCGGCGTGACCTGGACATAGTCGCCGTCGGGAAAGACGGCGAAGTTGTCGCTTCCGCGATAGCATGGTATGATAAAAGATGTAAAACGGGGATGTTCGAGCCGGTGGGAACACTTGCGGAACATCAGCGGAAGGGGCTTGGTCGGGCGGTTCTCCTTGAAGGACTCCGACGCTTAAAGATGGCAGGCGCCGGGAAGGCATTTGTCGAATCGTTCGGAGAAGAGCGGCTTGCGTTTTACCGCTCCGCAGGGTTTCGCCCCCATGATATGGATTATCCCTGGAAAAAGGAGGCGCCTATGTCGGCGTTAAAAGCAGGTGACACATGCTGAATGGCCTTATAATGGCGGCGGGTTTCCTGCCGCTTATTGCCGGCGCGGAGATGCTTGTCAACGGCGCGTCCTCCGTCGCGAAAAAAATGGGGGTGGGCGACATGGTCATCGGCATGACCATAATCGCTTTCGGGACATCGGCGCCGGAATTGGCCGTGAACGTACTCGCCTCCCTTAAAGGCAGTTCCGGCATAGTCATGGGCAATGTGCTCGGAAGCAATATCTTCAACATACTGATGGTCATAGGCGTTTCCGCGGTCATGCGGCCCGTGAGAATAAGCCGTAACACCACGCGCGTCGATGTGCCGTTATGCTTCCTGTCATCGCTTGCCGTATTTGTGCTTTCGGATCTTTTCTTTGCCCCCGGATCGGGCGCCGGCACGCTGTCATGCTTTGACGGCATGATTTTGCTGTTGTTGTTCGCGGGATTTCTCTATTATAATGCATCGCTTTTGAAAAAAGAACCGGCTTCGGCTGACGGGCCGGAAGGGCGGGGCGGAATGCTGTTTCCGGCGCTGATGATATTGGCGGGGCTTTTTCTGCTTTTTGCGGGCGGACGGGTCATTGTTGAGTACGGAATGATATTCGCGAGAAGTATCGGCATGTCCGAAGCATTGATCGGCGCGACCTTCGTCGCTGCCGGAACATCTCTTCCCGAGCTTGCGGCATCTGTCTCCGCGGTGAGAAAAGGGAAAACGGATCTGGCATTGGGCAATGTCCTGGGGTCAAACATATTCAATGTCCTGTTCATATTGGGAGTGTCGTCCGTAATCGGGAGGGTGGATGTCGATCCGGTTTTTAGAGCCGAGATCATAATAAATATGTTTGCAAGCGCCCTGCTTTTCCTGTTCATATTCACGGGCAGGGGGAGGCGCATAGACAGAAGGGAAGGCGCGGCGTTCATAATTATATATCTGGCGCAGCTTATATATCTTTTCCTGAGATGAGATGTCCGCCCGCGCTCCAGCGGGTGGAAAAGTACGGGGACTGAGGAGGTTGTCGTGACGCGATCGATTCCATGGCGCAGTCTGTTTTTGATGGTGATGGCCCTCACGCTGTTCGGCGTGTCGTCGGTGTTTCCCTGCACGGCTTTTTCGCTTGCCGGGGACGGCACCGTCATTCTGGGTAAAAATCTCGACTGGTCGTCTGACAGAGGAGTAATACAGGTCAACAAAAGAAATCGCGTGAAGGAAGTGGGCGACGGCTATAACTCACATCCCGCGAAATGGGTGTCCCTTTACGGAAGCGTCACGTTTAACCACATTTCCTGCGGGTTTCCGCTGGGCGGCATGAATGAGGCCGGCCTGGTGGTGGAAAGCCTGAACCTCTTTTACTCGGTGTACCCTAAGCCGGACGAACGCCCCGCAATGGATGCGATGCAATGGATACAGTATCAGCTCGACAACAGCGCCGTATTGGAAGATGTCATAGATTCGGCGCGCAAAATACGTATAGAGCCGGTGATGTTCCGGCTGCACTATCTTGTGTGCGATCGCAGCGGAAGACGGGCCGTGATAGAGTTTTTGAACGGCAAGATGACTGTGTACAAAGACGGGCGTTTGCCCGTTCCCGTGCTCGCAAACAATAAATACGGGGATTCATTGAAGAACCTCTTGATGTTTAAGGGATTCGGGGGAGAACGGCCGGTCGACGACGATTACATAAACAGGTTTGCCGGCGCGGCTGAGATGATAAGGATGTATGACCCGGATTCGGCCGGCGGGCTGATCGAATACGGATTTAAGATACTCGACAAGACGAAACATTCCGATGACACCAAATGGAGTATCATATACGACCCCGTCTCGTTCAGTATATTTTACAGGACATCGCGCAGTCCGGCTCTTAAGGTTTTGCATGTCAGTGATTTTGACTTCGGTTCTGAATGCGCGCCCGAGCTGCTTGATGTAAATAACGGCTTTTCCGGAAGGATCAACGGATATTTTAAGGCATTTGATCATGTGAAAAACAAAAGACATATTGAAGAAGTGTTCGCAGAACTCGTTGAAAACGGCGATATGGATGAGATGCCTTCGGAGAGGCTGATAGAACAGATGTCCGCATTCGCCCGCAACATCCCGGCAGCCGGCGCATTTTAAGACAAAACATCACCTTTTAGCGGATTTAAGAATCATATGTAACCTTTGATGCATTTATATGGTATTGATTATCAAAGGCTTGCATTGCGGAAGAACAGGAATTATGATTAGGCTGTATGATATCTGAGGACTATGCGATAATAAAAACGATTCTGGGCGGGAACAGCTCCGCTTTCAGGAGTATAATGGACAAATACGGCAACCTGGTGTACAGGCTTGCGTACACCCATCTGAACGATGTGGAAGAGGCGCGTGACCTCACGCAGGATATATTCATCAAGATATATAAGAACCTTAGAAAGTACAACCCCGAATATAAGTTCTTTTCGTGGCTGTACAGAATATCCCTGAATACGATCAACACGTATCTGGGAAAACGGAAGAGGCGGCCTGTGATGGTGCCGCTGGAAAACACCCCGGCCGCTGAGAAAGGCGGCGCCATGGAAAAAGACGGTCCGGAGATCGCGGGGGATATTGAGCATATAATCGCGGGCTTTAAAAAAGACACACGCGAGATATTCGTGCTTTTTTATTACGAGGAGATGGAGATCCGGGAAATATCGGAGATAACGGGGAAAAGCCCGGAGAATATAAAGGTGATATTGCATCGGGGACGCAAGGATATAAGAGAAGCCCTCGGGGCTGAAAAGAGGTGACATGATGGGCGGAAATGTGAACGGCGGTTTTGACCGGGAGTTGGCCGACGGCATCATGGATGAGATATTCAGAGTGGATTACAGGCGAAGGACACTGCGTAACGGCATAGGCGCCTTTTTCATGTTAGCGCTGACGTTTTCCGTGGTACTCTTCGGCATCGACAGATCGTACAGGAACACCGTCAATGTCAGGCTTCTTCTCGAAGCGCCGCATGCCGCCAATGTAAGGGTGGTGGGCGATTTTAACGGCTGGGAAGAACCCGGCCTGAAGATGTCGAAAAACGATGAGGGAGAATGGAGCGCGGAGATAAAGGTGGATCCGGGCACCTACAGATATCTTTTCCTCGTCGACGGGAAGAACATGACGGATCCCGAAGGGATCACCATAATAGATCCGTTCGGGAAGGAAGTGTCCGTGGTCAATGCGGACGGGGAGGGAAAAAGAATATGAGACGCTTTATACCCCTATTGTTGATCTTCATGATCTGTGCCATGCCTTTGTTTGCCTCTGTCAGGGCTGAGAAGGCAGGAGAAATGAAGGCAAGGGCGGTCAGGACCATGAATGAACTCGGGTATTCCCATGAAGAGACGCTTGGCATAATGAAACAGATATCGGAAAGCGGACTGTCAGGGGAGAAACTTGAGAACATGTATCGCTGGGTGGCGCGCATGGAACACCGTATCGCCCTTGAAAATTTCGCAGAGACAGTGGAAAACAGGATCAACGCTGAAAAGCGGGAGAAGACCGCTCACATGAGAAAAGTGAAGGTCAGGGCCATGCTTAAAAAGAAGACCGAGGGCAACCGGCCGGAATGAAGACGCGAAACCTGATATTTGTTTTATTCCTGATATTCCTGCAGGCGCTGCCGGGGGAAGCCCGCACAAAGACAGACCCCTGGCGGAGGATTTCCGACGGGCGGTATAAAGCCGCCCATTGGAAACCCTATGTCGAGCTTGCGAAGATCAGAAAAATGGATGATGAGGAGATCTCGCTGATAATAAGCGAGAAAGTCGACTATATAGAGTTTCTTGAAAAAGAACTCTCCGGCTTCAGCCGTGACGATATACCGCACTATCTGAAGATATCGGATCTGGGCGTGAAAAAAGAGGCGCTGACTGTCCTGAATAATAAGAGGGATGATACAGGCCCCGCAAAATTAGCCGATTTTCTTACGGTATGCAGCGGCGTACTCGGCTGCGGCCCGGATGAGCTGGAGTCGGTCGTCGCAGCTTATTCGCAGTATTACTCGCAGGAAGACCTCCAAAGCCTTAACAGGATACTCATGAAAGTCAGAGCGGCGTCAAAACCCTGGAAACCCAATCACGCAAAGACCGTGTTTATGGAATTGTTCGCGGGCGGTTATTCGGTCCGGTACATCAACAGAAAGCTGGTGGAACAGTGAAGAGATCAATCATTGCGGCCTTGACGGTTTTTGCAGTCCTGGCCACCGCATACGCGGGAACGGATATTACACTGATGCAGTCCTATGAATGGACGGACAACCTTTATACGGATTATACGGAAATGAAAAGCGGCATGACAAGAAGCCGCGTCGAACTGGATGTCTGGTCCGGAGACCTTACCCTCAACGCGGGGTTTTCCTATGCCAATGTGATCGAGTTTCCGGATGACAGCCATTTTAACATGGAACTTCATCCCGAACTGATCATCGGCGGCGGGCCGAAATTTCTTTTCAAGGTCAGCGGAAATATGGACAGCGTGGCATACAAAGGTTCCGAGGACGATAATTTCACCGATTACGGCATATATGCCGGTTTTACAGCGGACAACCTGGAAGACAAGATACTGGAATTCAGTGCGGGGTTCGGCTCATACAATCATCGTACGGATGACTACGACAGGACCTATTTTGACAGCGCATTGACGGGTACGATATACACGGGCGCTGCCTCAAACATATCCGTGGCCGCGTCTTACACACACGTGCAATGGGGGACTTCCTCCGTGGAATCGGAGGGGATGCCCGGCATGGGAAGCCGCTCAAAAGATGTGTCCTCCGATATTATACGCATCGACCTTTCCGGCGAAATATACGCCTGGGGTTTTATGGTGGTCTCTCCTCACGCGGGCATGGGATTTACAAGCGGGAACGAGGACTATATCATCCCCGTTATTTCACCCGATTACACTCAGACGGACGGGGACACGTCCTCCGTATGGGAGGCCGGCGCGGATATTTATCTGCTCAAAGGCCCCTGGTCTCTCCTTCTGACAGCGGCTTATGCGTCAAGGGAATATGACGAACGGCTTGCATATGCGGACGAAACTCTTCTCTCGGATGAGGCCGCTTATTCGAGGAATGCGTATTTCGGGGGGGAACTAAGATATTATTTCACGGATTCGGCGGCGCTCATGGGCGGTTGGAGCAGGCAGATAAACGAGTCCAATGATTTTTTTGCCGACGGAGACTCTCAACTTCTTTCCGCGACACTCATGGTCTCATTCTAAACGATCATCGGCCGCCGCTTTCGCGCGGCGGCTTCTTTTCAGGCAACTTGCCGAAAGGCCGAAAATATTGTATTATTGTATGACTTGGAGGTGTTTATGTCTTTTTACAGGATATTGTGCCTGATATTGGCGGCGTTCGTGCTGTTCGGACGATTCACTTTTCCCCTTAAAAGATACCCCGCAAAAGCGACACTTAAGATGTTTCCCCTTAAACGGCCCGCCTGGGTGGACATCATCACGTTGATCATGTTCGTCCTGGCCTTATTAGCCTGGCAGCGCGCGCTGTCCGGGTCCGAGTCGAATGCCATGATCATCACCGTGGTCGTTTCCCTGGCTTTCGTGAAGATGGTCAGCTGGATGTTCTTTTACGCATCCCTCAGAAAACTTGCCTTGTGGCTTTATGGGGGCGGAAAAAGGATGATCGCGCTGAACATCGCCTCCCTGACGGGGTTCGCAGCGCTGATGCTTGCAGCCTTTTTGCTGTATTGACAGCGCGGCCGCCCGGAGAAAGCCGCTTTAACCGGTGTCAGGATCCGGCTTATTGTACATGTGAGAGTTTTGTAATGCGACTTTCTGATCAGCTTCCTGATAAACACAGGAGAAAAACTCCGGAACCGCATAAGTATATGAAAGGAGTCTTATGAAAAAGTGTTTGCTTTCCCTTTTCACTTTTATGGCATGCGTCTTCTTGTTCGAGACCGCATACGCCTGCACCGTTATTGTCAAGTCAGATGGCAAAAAGACGCTTTTCGGCAATAATGAAGATTCAAAGATGACGGATACGTATGTCAGGATAGAACCCGGTAAAGACGGCGCTTACGGCGTCCTGTACTTCAGTTATGAAAGCCTTTATCCCCAGGGGGGGATGAACGAGAAAGGGCTGGCTTTCGACGGCCTTGCATGCGATTTTATGTCCACAAAAAGAGCGAAGGGGACAAAGGACTATTTTGAAGGGCTGATACCAATGGTGATGGAAAACTGCGCGGATATAGACGAGGCCATGAATACATTGAAAGAGTATGACCTCTCATGGCTCACCAGGGGGCAGCTTGTATTCGCGGACCGCAACGGCGACACACTGGTCCTTGACGGCGGCGGCATGTACAAGAATATGAAAAAGGACCTTGCCGCCACCAATTTCCACCTTTCACAGATGAAGCCCGGAGACCCTGTCAGCTGCGGCAGATACATGATCGCCTCCGAAAGGCTTGAAGACGCGCCCGCGACGGTCGACGCTTTTGCGAAAATATTGTCCGCCGTGAGGCAGGAGAGCAAATATTCACAGACACAGTATTCAAATATCTGCGATCTGAAAAAAGGCATTGTCTATCTCTATCACTTTCACGATTTCGTCAATGCCGTTGCAATAGACCTGAAAAAGGAATTTAAAAAGGGCCGCAGGGTCGTTAAGATCGATGAATTGTTCGCGCCGGCTTACGCATACAGTTTTTATGTGCGCGAGAAAAAAAACACCTTCGCGGCTATAATGGAGACAGTGATAAGGACAAAGGGTATTGAAGCGGCGAAGGACCTCTTCGAACAGGGGCTTGCAAGCCCCGGACAGCTCGCACAGTATGAGGTCAATAAGCTTGAGATAAACAAAGCGGGTTACAAGTTTCTCGAAGAGGGGCTTTATGACGAATCCATTGCCGTATTCACGATGTATACGAGGCTTTTTCCGTCCCATGCGAACGCTTACGACAGCCTGGGCGAGGCCTGGTATAAAAAAGGGGATAAAAAAAAGGCATTGGAGAATTATGAGAAAGCCCTTGAGTTGAATCCCAAGAGCAAGAACGCCGCGAAGTACGTGAATAAGATAAAAAAGGAAATGAAGTAAAAAAAGGAAATATATGAAAACATTTACAATACGCTCCGCTGTGCGGGACGACGTGCCTGCCATGGCGCGGGCTATATCAGACGCCTGGCAGACCGCCTATACTGATGTCATGGGCCCGGAGTTTCCCAAAACACGCACCGCTGATAAGTATGAGGCGATCTTTCATGAGATTCTCAAAACAGACAAGGAGACGCTCTTTGTATGTCAATACGAAAACAGTGTCATAGGGCTTGTCTCCATACGGACGCCTGATGATGAGGGATACGACTGCGAAGTGGGCGGCCTTTATGTGCATCCTGACTTTCAGGGCATGGGCGCCGGCACGGCGCTTTTAAACAGAGCAAAGGAATTTTGCAGGGGCCATAAAAAGATGATCATCTGGACTCTGTCGGGTGTAAAAAACAATGCGTTTTATGAGAAACAGGGTGGAGTCGCCGCGGAATATAAGACCTATACCTTTGGCGGCGTTGAATATCAGGGCGTGGGCTACGCTTTTGATCTTTCTTCATAATCGTGAAATTATAAATGTAATGTAGCATTAGCTAAAGGAGTAATAATAATGAAGTTGATTAAGTCAAAGAATCAGGCCGCATTTTTGTATCTTTTGCTCGGGTTTATATTTCTTTTCTTTTCCAATGGGCGATGGGTGGCGCCTGCAGCAGCATTTTTGGCACCCCTGTTTATCGTTCGTTTTTTTAGCATCAGCAAACCCGTTGCGGGATTTTTTCTCCTTGTTATTGCCGGTTTTATATCAAATGTATTTATCTGGAAAGGCGTTATGCCGGTATCCGGTGTGTTTTATTATATAATGACTTTCATGATGTCATTCTTTACAGCTATTGTATTTCTTATAGACAGGCTTTTTTCCAAAAAGTTAAATGGCTTTGTTGCAACACTTCTATTGCCCTCCGCATTTGTGTTGATGGACTTCATTTCTGTTTCAAGTAATCCCGGCGGGACGTTTGGTGCCATAGCTACAACCCAGACATCAATGCCGTTGTTACAGCTGGTTTCAATTACTGGCAGTTGGGGAATAACTTTTCTCATCTATTGGACTGCATCTGTATTTAACTGGTTTATGGAAAAAGGATGTGATAAATATTCAATAAAAAAAATATTTGTTTACTATATGATACCGGTCTTGGTGATTATTGTATTTGGTCAGTTTCGTTTGGGCGGTAAGATTACCGATAGTACTGTAAAAGTAGCATCCATAAATATTCCAAAGGATGGAATACAGAATATATCTTCTTACCGGCCTGATGATGTGAATAAAAATATGAATGAAAGATTCTTGAAGAGTTGTTCAATAGCTTCAGCGTCCGGTGCAAAAATAGTTTTTGGTAATGAGACAATGCTGAACATGTATTTGAAAGATGTAAGCGGCTTTGTCGACAAAATAAAAAATACCGCTCAAAAAGAGAACATATATATTGGACTTCCAATGCTGATTTATCCTGAGCCGGAATCAAACATGAAACCCGAGAACAAGATTATCTGGGTATCGCCTCAAGGTAAGATCTTGTTCGAGTATTCAAAGTCAAGACCAACGCCTGGAGAAGGTGCGTATGGGGATGGTGTGATCAGGTATTTTGATTCGCCATACGGGCGCATAAGTTCTGTCATATGTTTTGACATGGATTTTCCGGGGTTAATCAAGCAGGTCAAAGCAATGGATATAGATATTATGCTTGTACCGGGAAATGACTATGAGAATATTTCCCCATATCATACATATGCCGCGTCGTTCCGTGCTTTGGAATATGGTTTTAATCTTGTCCGATCCGTTTCAAGGGGAGTTTCGGCAAGTTTTAACTATAAAGGACAGGTTTTGTCATATCAGGACTATTTTACTGCTGATGAAGAGCTTTTTTATTCAGATGTTCCGGTAAAAGGTTCTCCGACTATTTATTCAACCATTGGGGATCTGCTGGTCTGGCTTTCCATTGCGTGTTTGATCTATCTGAGTATGGTGCTGATAATAAAAAAATAACAACGAGTTAATATGCAGCTTATTTGATCTGTATGATTAAGGCTAAGTGTAAGAGTTGGTATTTAAAAACAACTAACTGGTGATTTCCATATTGGAGATTTTTGGTGATTTTCTTCTGGGGAAAAAAGGCGGAATGGGAAACCCATTCCGCCGAATAATTATTTCAGTTTAAAGTCATACGAAAGAACGTACCAGACTCCCACGGGTTCTCCGTTATTTTCAGCGGGTTTGAAAGTCGCTTGTTTCGCGGCTTTTACAGCGGCGTCTATGAGGACTTCCGATGGTGATTTTATGGGTACCGCCTTAAGGACCTGTCCTTCCCTGCTTATGTAAACTTTTATAAAAACCTTGCCCTCGATTTTCTTCTTCTTTGCCTCTTCAGGATATTCCGGGGCAGGGGCTGTTATTAACACCGGAGTTTTCGTATAGGGAATGAATGTGCCTTGATCCGGAATGGAAGAATCTCTCTCCACTGATGTTGTTTTTGTTTGTTCTAACGCGGATGCCGTTATGCTGGATGTGACTACAAAGAGTGATAAGACAATCATGATGATAACCTGGTATACGGACACTTTTTTCATATAAACCTCCTTTTTTATGCTGAGATACTTTAACCGTCTATATAACCACCACTTATTTCCGAATAGAGATGTGCATGTATTTATGCTTTTTGACTGTATTGCTTTCTCCAGAATATCAAACAGGAAAGAACGGTATGATTGAATGGCGTTGGGATCCTCGGATGAAGTTAATGCCAGATCATCGCATTTGCGTTCTCTGAAGCTGTTGATAACACCATTAAGCATCCATACAACAGGATTGAAGAAAAACAGGATCTGTAGTATATTCTGACAGTAAATAAAAAATATATCATAGTGCTTAATGTGAGCGATTTCATGGGTAAGAACCGCATCTAATTGATTGTCGCACCAGTGGGCAGCATCTTCAGGCAGATAAATTACCGGAGCAATCACCCCGGAAGTAAAAATCGAATATTGATGTTCAAGGGTATAAACTCGTATTTGTCTTTTAATGCCATACATACGCGCAATGCTGTTTGCCCGTTCTGTGCCGGCGGCCCATTGTGTGTATTGAAACGATCGCGTATAGGTTACGGCTGCAGCTGTTAATCGGATAAGCAGGAACACCGTGGCCAACAGCCAGGCTGCGAAGAAAACTGACGTAACAGTCAGGGTTGCAGCAGGCGCCGCCGTTTCACTGCCTGCGTTTATTATGGAAAGCAGAGGAGTATTCAATGGCTGCGGTATTACAGACGCGGTATTTATGAAAATCGGCGGGATCATTAATTTTGTCAGGCCCAGAAGCGATAAGATATATAGGTACAGACTGTTCTTATTATGAAGGATTTTCAGGAAGATCATCAGTATGAGTATGAAAATCGTTGCCTGAAACATGTGCATCATCAGTAGTTTCAGCCACTGATGGGAGATACTGTTGAAAAGAATAGTAAAATCACTCATGCTTTTTCTCCTCTTCTGCAAGAACAGACTTGAGTTTTTTTAAATCCTCTTTGCTGATATTGTCTGTAGATAATAAAAACGCCGCAAGGTTGCTTACGGAGCCGTTGAATATTTTTGAGAGAAAAGATGTTGTTTCCTGCTTTAATATTGAATCTCTGTCAATAACCGGATAGTAAAAATTGACGCTTCCCCTTTTGCGTTTTTTCAGGTATTTGTATTTAACCATTCTTTCCATGTAGGTTTGAATAGTCGTATATGCTTTGTCCCTTAAATCCTGTATGCTTTCCTGAACTTCTTTGACTGTCATCTCACTGTTGTCCCAGAGAGAACTCAGGATTTTCCATTCAACTTCCGACAATCCCTTTTTCTTCAAAACAACCTCCTTGCGTTAAGTAGTGATACTACACTTGTAGTAAATATAACGCTGTGTTATTGATCTGTCAAGTAGCCATAGTTTTTTTTACAAGGGGAAGAATGTGGTGATGCCAATATATCGCAAGTGATTTAGGAGAAAAATAGACCGTGTTGTGTCGAACTGGCTTCTTCTACAACTTCTTGTCTTTCGTGTTCCTTGTGGTATTATGAATATGATGTATGCAATGGTTTTTTGAATATATGATGTGACGGAGGCCTGATGATGCGGTTATTTAATAAAAGGTGTTTGACGCGTTTTCTTTTTGTCGCTTTTTTCATGGTTTTGATACCGGGCTTTGTACACGGCCTCGGAGAGCCGCTCTATGACGCTCAGGGACATTGGAAAGGCACGAAAATCTATGATGAGAGCGGCCAGTGGCATGGGCTGTTCAACAGCAACCCGGACCCCGACGGCGACCCGTGGATCGCCGGGGGGCTGCCTGATTTAACGCCGGAAGACCAAGACTATTACAAAAGCCTGCCGCTTTTCACAATGGGAGAGGCTCCCCGTGCGGACCTGCCCCTGACTGTGCGGCATACCACGTCGCCCTATTTCAGGCCTGTGTTTATTCAATGGGGCGGAAGCTGCGGCCAGGCCAGCTCCATCGGTTATCATTATACGTTTGAACGGAATCAGGCGCTTAATATCCCTTGTAACAGCAACGCGGATAATATGTCATCCTATATATTTACATGGAATTTTGTCAATGACGGAATAAACCAGGGTTCCTGGCCGGCATGGGGATATCAGATAGCCCAATACATGGGTGTGGCGCGGGAAAGTGATTTTGACTGGGCCAACGGGACCTTTTACACCAACTGGCTCAGCGGTTATACGGAATATATGAACGCATTGCAGTGCCATGTGAAGGCCGACAGCATAGTCACTTTTGAGACCACTGATATCGAATCGATGAAAGCATGGCTCTATGACAAAGGCACCGGCACGGGTACAAACGGAGGCGCCATAACCATGGCCGCCGCATGGCCCTGGGACACAAGCGGCGTGATTTCCGACGGGCCGTTTGCCGGGTATAACGTTGTGACAACATGCCCCGCAGGGTCGGATCACGCGCTGACAATCGCCGGCTATTCCGATGAGATCACCGTGGGGGAGAGCACCGGCGCTTTTCTCGTGGTCAACAGCCATGGCACCTCCTGGGGTACTGGTGGAATGGTCTGGGTGATGTACGACGCATTCGACACAAACGCAAATTATTATTTTATGAGCATGGAGGTGGAGCCTAATAATCCGTTGCTGGTGATCAAGGCCACGGTGACAAGTGAAAAGCGGAATACCGTGGATATTGTCATGGGCTGCTCTCCGCAGCTTTACGCATCCGAACCCGCGAAGACGGTGCGCGTTCCATGGGTGTTCAATAAAACAGGCGGGGAATATCCCATGCTGGGAGACGGGAAAAGCACGACCATGCAGATCGCCTTGGACGCGTCTTGCCTGATTCCTGAGTTCACCGAAGGCCGGGGCACAGTCTTTCTGCAGGCTGAAGGCGATGCCGTTGTTGACGCTCTCAGCGTTGTCTATTACGGTGGTGATACGCCGCAGGAATTTTTCTACGATGGGCCGCCGGCGGGTATTTTCCTTCCCGTAGATCTGGGGGTAAACATCGATTTCAGCGGCCGGGTTGTAGAGAGAGACCGCGTCGTCAAGAACTACCCTAATCCGTTTGCCGATTCGACGAATATTGAATATGAGCTGAAGGAAGAGGGGCGTGTCATCCTGTCTGTATATAACGCAAGGGGACAGAAAATACGTACATTAGTCGAGGGAAACCAGGGATACGGCGTTTATATAGTTGCCTGGGACGGCTGCGACGACCAGGCAGAGAAAGTATCCAGCGGGGTCTATTACGTGATGCTTGAAATAAACGGCACACGAAACATCAATAAGATGGCGCTCATTAAATAAGAGCGAGTTTTAAGGGGGCCGGCCGGGCCGTCCTGAAAATACAAGTGAATACGGAAGCGCGCGGCATGAAAGATCACACTGCGCGATCTTAAAGGAATGAAATGGACAGACAATTAGAGTTTATAAAAAAAATAAAAGAGTTCGGCGAAAAAAAGCTGGCTCTTAATTTTGACGGCTCATTTGAGACATTGGCTGAAAACGGATTCTCCTGCAACTGGGTATATGCAAGTCACCGGGACCGGATCAGGTCGGTATTCAGAAACAACGCCCCTTTCGAGTTTTACGGAGATCCGGATGAAGCGTCGAAGAGATATGAGCATTTGAAAAAAAAGGGACATGACGCATATCTCTATCATGCCGAGGCGCATGGCGGGCGGGAATGCCCCGTGACAAAAGAACTTTTGACGTCGCCCGGGGCGCGGCAATGTTATGTCATCATCCATGAGGGCTGGCATTCGACATGCAGAGTGAATAAATACCGGTTCACATATCCCTATGAGGAATCCACGGGAAGGGTCGTCGGCCTTTTCGGTGCGATTGAATTCGCAAAAGAGACGGGTGACGAAGCGCTTATGAAAGCCTGCATCGATCAGGAGGCAGCCTGGTCTCTGTTCGCGGATTTTGTGAACGAGAGCGATGCTCTCGTGACGCAGGCCGCCGAGGACAATGCTCCGGAGCAAAGACTTTCTGAAATAAAACGGGATCTGACGCAACAGGCCAGACGGATCTGCGAAAAGATGCCGGACGCGTGGGAAAGAAGTGAATTGGGCAAAGAGATAAACAACGCTTTCATCCTGCGCTACCGTTCATACACAGCGCATTATTCCCTGGCAAAGAGCATCTTAATGGAGGACCGGGACCTGAAAAAGGCGATGGACAGATTTTTAAAACGGGCGCCGGCGCTCAATATGATGCGCGAAGACGGCGCGCGATGACCGGCGCGTTCTCAATACGACTCGGCGGGCAGGAGCTTGCGTTCGATTTCTCCTGTCCCGACGAACATCTGTTCTCGCCCCATGGACTGGACAAGGGTACTCAGGCTATGCTTGAGCTATGCGAGATATTGCCACATGACAAGGTGCTTGACCTGGGCTGCGGCTGGGGTCCGGTGGGCCTTGCCGCGGCGCGGATGACCGCTCCTGAAAACGTGGTGATGGCCGATGCGGATCCCCGGGCGGTCGAATGCGCAGAAAAAAACGCCGGACTCAACCATATATACGGGATCACATTTGTCACGGCAAATGGCGTGTCCGATGAGATGGACAGGGATTTTACGCTCATCATGTCCAATCCGCCGTATCACACTGATTTTTCCGTGGCGAAAGGCTTTATCGAACACGGATTCGCCCACCTCCTCGTAGGAGGCCGCATGGCGCTGGTGGTGAAAAGGCTGAAGTGGTATGAGAACAAGATGAAAGCCGTGTTCGGCGGCGTGCGCGTGTGCGAAAAATACGGCTATTATGTACTCATGTCTGAAAAGAGAACTGCCCGCCCGCCCGCTAAAAAGAAAAAACAG
>CAZJQC010000020.1:20474-25379 GCA_964548195.1 uncultured bacterium
CCCCAAAAAAACTGCACATCACACAAATAATGATGTAATATACCTCCTGACAATTATGCGGAAACATATTAAGGGATTGTCTTGCGAAAGGCCGGATGATGAGACTGTTTAAATCACTTAGGGCGCGCGCCCTCAAAATCAGACTTAAAATAAAAACGCTATATTTCGCGTACGGGGACCCGAATACACCGCTATGCGCCCGGGTGATGCTGTGCGTCACATTGGGATACGCGCTGAGCCCGGTGGACCTTATCCCCGACTTCATACCCGTGCTTGGCTATCTTGACGACCTGCTGCTTCTGCCTTTGATGATAACGCTCTCATTGCGGCTTATACCGCCCGAAATACTTAAAATTGCCGAACAAAAAGCTGAAACGCAAAAAATAGACCTCAAAAAAAATGTCGCCGCCGCCATCGTGATCATAGCAGTCTGGCTGACACTCCTCTCCTGGCTGCTAAAAACACTCGTCTGCAGTAAAACACATTGATGCCTCCAACCCTTTTGTCCCCGTATATTGCGAGTTGCCCCCCGATATTGACGTTTCGTCAGAAAATCCTTTAAAAAACTGACCGGGTGGTATATAATCCCCCGGGAGGTTTAATATGAGGAGGGCATATTATATTGTCGCGTTGGGGATAATACTCATTGTCCTGGCTTCGCTCATACGGATCAGGATAATCTACAACGGGAAGCAGGTCGTTGATATCGGGGGCGTAAGGAAAGAGCGCGAGAGCCCGGATGTCGAACGCCTGTTCGGACTCAGCCGGGCCGGCGACTATGCCGTCAGTCAGGCCGTTTATGAGGACGTGGTCGACGCCTGCCACAGGACGAATAGCGATGAGATCATACTCTCCGTGAACGGCGGATATCTCTTCCTGGACCGGAAGAACGGGACAACCGGCAGGGATTATCTTGCCCTGAGGTACTATGACAGCGTGTTTAAACCGGCCGGGGCGAAAAAGATCAGCGAAGCGGGAAAAGGAATCGATCCCCGCAATGCCGGCTTCGTCCATCTGCCGGACGGCGTCGGCGTATATGACCATTATCGGCGGCAGATGATCTACCTCGATTCCGCGCTTAACTATATCGGGCGTGACGAGGAATTCTGCTATTACAATGTCATCGGGTTTTACAGATCAGAAAATGGGTATATGGGGCGCGTGTATCCCGATTATTCGGGACATCTGGTCTTCAGGGAGCCCGCAGGGCGAAGCGATTCCGTAAGGATGGTGAAAAGCGATTTTACCGGAGACTGGCAGGACGTCAAATGCATGAAGGCGCTGGAAAACGACACTCACGTGCTTCTGCGCACGGAAAAGGATTTCATCATATTTGACAAATCCTCGGGCGGACTGCGTAAATATCATCTCTTTGAGAAAGGTTACTATTACGCGCTGCTGTTTGACGGCAGGCATATTTATCTGACTCCGGCGGAGGGAGAAGGTGACGCGGTTGTCTTTGACGCAAAAAAACAGACTAAAAAGACTGTCCGCGAAAAAAGGCTGCTGCTTCAGCTCGATAACGGTACTGTGCTTGAGCCGTACGCAAAAAACGGAGAATACCGGATCACCGAATATAAGCTCTCGCATTGATAATAGAGGCTAGCCGCCGCTGTTTGCCGCTCTTTTTACTTTCACGCGCGCAGATAGTCATTGCCGTTTTTTCTTATTCCTATAAACTATTATTTTAGATCAACGGACACGAGAGGAGAAATTCACTATGAGAAAAACAATATGCATATTGAGCATGGTCCTAACCGTATTTTGCATGGCGGCTTCTGCGGAAAGCAACGGCTTCTATGTAGGCGGGGGGATCGGAGACGCCGCGCTTGACAGTGATCTGTATATTTACAGTTCCGATAATAACGCGCGCCAGCCTGAGCTGGATATAAACGAAAGCAGCGCGAAAAACGGAAGCGTATACAGGGTCTTCGCCGGCTTCGACCTGCTGGAAAATGAGACCAAAATACTCGGCGGCGACGTGCGCGTTGTGCTGGGCGTGCAATTCGGATACACCGATCTGGGCAGTTTTGACATCGATGTCACCTATAACGACGAGATGGTCGATCCGGCCGAGGGTTACAGATACCTTGAAGAAAACGCCATCGACCTTACGCTGAAAGGCGCGTTTTATTTTGCGAACAATATCAATATATTCACCCGCATGGGCGTGGCGCGCCTGAAAGGCACTTATACGCAGGAAGGGCTTCGCACCGCAAGACAGCCGGAATATTATCCGCAAGAACAGACGTTCGAGACATCCGCGTACAGGCCGGTGATCGCATTCGGCATGGGGTGGAAGATGCTCCGCTTTGCCGAACTTTACGCTGAATACTGTCTTATAGGGGGCGAAGGCGCGGATAACGACAATGACAGGTTCGAACCTTCGGAGATGGTGGAAAACCCCAATACGCTATACAGCGCCGGATACCTCACCGCGGGCATGAGCCTGTATCTGTTCTGATTTTTTTTGATTGCGCCAATAAGAGAAGGCCGCTTTTTCAGCGGCCTTCTTTGTCTTTCACCTGCAGCTGCAGGAATATTTTTGATGCTAGCGATGCTCAGTTTTTAAGCGAGTAACAATTCACCGTCCCGCCTTGCACCGCGTAAAGATTTCCCTCTTTCACACACATGGCGGATACGGTCCCGTCAAACTTATAACGGTCCACGTAGTTTAAGGACTTGTCGTATTGATACAAATAAATATCCGCTTTTCCCTCGCTGAACTTCATCCCCTTATAGTCAGCCGCAAGTATTAATATCCGACCGTTCAGCTCCGCAATCCCCAGCGTATAAAGCGAGGAAATCGGATTGTCGCTGTTTTTCGCATCCTTTATGAAGGGAAGTTTCGTTTCGTTCAGAATACAGTCCTGTTCCAGTGAATAGCGGATCAGCTTGTTTTTAAACGTATAGCCGAAATACAGGTCGCCGTCAAAAAGAAGCATGGATATCTGCCCTTCAATGACCATGCGCTGCCCCTTTTCTTCACTTTTATATGCGAATTTCCGCTCGCTGTCACCCGCAGCAAGATTGACCTGCTCAAGGACCTGGCCGTCGAAGTCCATGATCAAACTGAAGATAAGCGAGTCTTCATCCAGAAAGACAAACTTGTTGAGCATCATGCGAAGATTGACGGTGTCCTCGAGTTCCATCCCCTTAAAAACATTGAACCTGGCCATCATAGGGTCAAACACATAAAGAAGGCCGTCAGGAGAGACTTCCGTGTAAAAGAAATTGGCCGACACTTCCCCTGGGCCCTTGCCCTGCCGCAGCAGTTTTCCCTGTAAAGAAAAAGCGCTGTCATAAACATATATGCATACATCTTTCCAGTCTGAAAGATAAAAATGATCCCGGTCGCATGTGATGAGCGTCACCGTATCGGACTCCTCCAAAGCATACGATCGCTCCAGCTTCAGTTGAAACGGGAACAACACTGAGACAATAAATAAAAGAAATGACAACAGACAAAAAAAACGCTTCATTGCGTACCTCCCTTATATGAGGCCCGGCGAACAAAAGAAATCCGGGAGACCAACCGCATTTTGCAAAACATCCGCAGCATCTCCGGTCGCTTGCGGTTCGAATGCTTGTCATGATGATATGCGGTTTCACCGATATTTCAAGCCGTACGGCCCGACTTTCCGACGAACCGCATTATAGGCCGACAAGACGTCAATATCGGGGGATGAATGACATTGTTTGAGGAAAAATTAAAGGCAGTGTCATCGGGGATTTTATGGATAAACCAACAATATGATCCATAAGTTCTCTTCTATTGATGGGGCGCAGTATACGGAACGTTAACAAGTGCAATTAAAGGCTCTCGGTCCCATAACTACTTGCCATTGTCTTTCTAAAATATTTTACGTTACTGAAAAATATCGATTTCTCCGGAAACAAACCCTCTTTACTCGAAAAATAGAGATCCAAGATCTCATTATACTTACTGTCATAAAGAATCATAACCGGCCCCATCATTGATTCCAAATCATGTAGATCCCCTGTGTAAAATTGAACATGATCTTTTATGTCCGGGTAATAGTATTTATCAACCAGCCTGCTTTTTAATTTTTGATTGACATAAAACAAAAAATTATTTCCATGATGCTCAAAGATGATATCTTCAATGCATGCATTACAATTAACCTCAGTGAGAATAACAAGTATTACGAATCGATACGGCGCCGGCTCGATGAAAATATGCCGATCCGAGTGTAAATATTTTTTATAAATCTCAACAGTTTTTTGAGCCGATGTTATCTTATTATCATAATCTCTCAATCTGGAATCTAAACGCGATATGAAAACACCCAGGCCTATAAATAAAACAACAAACACTGATATTATGCGCTTCATAACATCTGAATCTCATTGATCCTCAACTGCAGGTTGTCGTTGTGGTCAACGCCAAGTATCAGTTCTTTTTCATTTCTGTCGCCTGTAATAAAAGTTCCAATAGGCCTAAATACCGAAGGGCCTATGCCCTTAACATAAAACTCACCTTTGTTCTTGAATTTATGTATCATCCTGCCGGAAAGATCCAGCACAAAGATGTTTTTTGTCCCGGAACCAAGTATTAAGCCGGACTTCTCGTCCATATAAAAGAACGTCGCTTCTTTTTCCGGAAATTGGATTTCGTTCAGCAGATTGCCGTCATAATCCATGACAAATAACGTGCTGCTCGCATATTTGTCCTTGATAAAATCATCAGGATAAATAATTCTATCCTCAGAAAAAATCACGTTATGCAGACACAAACCGGGGGCTTCGCGTGTTCTTTTTGCCATCTGTTTTTGAATCTTAAGCTCTCTGTCCGTGGCAATAAACTTATATCCCCCCTTTAATCCCTGGAGCATTACGAAAATATAACCGTCTTTTGTTTCCTTCATCTTATGAGGGTAAAAG
>CAZJQC010000021.1:0-24311 GCA_964548195.1 uncultured bacterium
TAACGCATGCGCTTCATGATTTTGTGAGGGCTTGGTCAAAAGACAATGAGGTGCGTGTGATTCGGCCTCTGATCATCAATGCCAATCCGGTCAAACCGTTTCATTATTATCCGAAGCACATCGTATCTCCGGGAGAGTATGTGCTGGACGGCATAAACATCTCGGCTGTTCCGGTATATAGAATTCCCAAGACCGAGATCTTTCTCACCGGAAAGCTTGAACGCAGCATACACGACTCGGATTTCAAGCCGGATGTGATCATCGCACATTTTGGCAGAAGCATCATCATCGGTGCCAAGATAGCCGCACGATTTGGAACACCATTCGTCGCAGGAATTCATATATCAGATATGATTCATATAAATAAGCACGACATTTTTAAACGTATACTGATTAAAAAATTAAAAAAAGCTGCAGGAATAGCTTGTAGGGCACCTCACATAAAAAAGAACTTTAGTGATTTGAAAATTGTCGATGAAGAGATGGTTTTTTCCGCATATTCAGGTATCAGAGCATCTTTAATAACCAAAAATTTTTATAATTCTCCAAAGTATACAAATTTATTCAGTAGTAATAATGTCGTTCTATCAACCGCTTCAACTTTGATAAAAAGGAAAAATATCGATGTCATATTACAGGCGCTTGCCTTGTTGGATTGCAACTGGAAATTTCATGTTGTGGGAGACGGCGAAGAGTCAGAACATTTACGGAATGTGGCGGACACGCATAAAATAAGCGATAGAGTTGTTTTTCACGGTTTGCTAAGCCATACGGAGACCCTTAAAATTATGTCTGCGTCTCATTTATTTGTTCTTCCAAGTACCAATGAGACATTTGGGATGGCATATCTTGAGGCAATGGCAACCGGAAATATTGTGATCGGCTCAAAGGGTTGCGGCATTGACGGCATTATCCGTGACGGCGAAAACGGCTATCTTGTCGCCCCTGAAAGTGTGGAAGATTTGTCCAAAACACTTGAAGAGATCATCGTTAACTCTGACAAAGAAAAACTTCAAAAAATACTTAAAGCGTCCTTTGAAACCGTATCGGGCATGCGTTCTGAAGATATGGCGGAAAAATATTTATGCTACGTAAGAAAAGCCGTAAAAGCAAATAAATCAGGCGAAGATCTCTGATATCCATCGTCCCCAGTCTTTTTCAGCCGAGACGTTAAAGTTCGAAGATCGCAGCCTTGTCTTTGCGCTGCGCACGTCATCCATATCGATGGAATCGAATAGTCTCACCAGACTCGCGACATTATATTTTTTAACAGAAAAACCCAGGCCGTAATCATGCACCAGTTCATTGAGATCGACATTTTCCTCGGATACGAGAACGGGCAACCCGTTCAGCGCGTATTCAAAAAACTTATTCGGCATGACGTGTATGTGGTTAAAGGAGTTCGGGGGGAATATGGTTGCTCCTATATCGAAACGGTGGAAGTCCTGGCCGATGGTCGTGGGCGGTTCGGGCTCCAGGAAAAAAATATTCGGCTGATCTTCAAAACGTTTTTTGAGCCATGCGAAATTCCCGACAAGCCTGAGGAAAAGTTCCGTGTTTTTGGATTTTACAGCAGCCTCCGCCAATATTTCAAGGCCGCGAAGCCTTGTCACGCCGCCGTGATAATATATGCGTATCTTTTCATGTCCGATTTCTTCATTGATGCGATCTTTATCTTTCGGCGCCTGAATGGGGATGTTACGAAGTAGTATGGCATTTTTAAGGCCGTATTTGTCTTTAAGCGCGTTTACTATCCCCGGACTTACCGCGGATACGAGAACGGCGCTGTGAATATATTTTTTTTCGATTATACCTGCAAGTGGTTTGATCATAAAAAACCATTTGGGGAGTTTGATCCCAAATTGCCTGGTAGCCATTTCATGAGAATCATAGATGAGCTTCGCATTATACTTTCGAGCCAGCTCATACCCGAGCGGCAAAGTGTTCCAGTCATTGCATACGATCACATCGTAAAGAGCATCGGGGGGCGAGAGCCTGCCGTACAGTATCTCGACCGAGCGTTCCGGCTTGCGGAACATATTCAGAAGATATGAAATTTTTTCATGAGACCCAAAACGCTTTTGCCGCGGCTCATCATAACCGCAGACGGTCACCGCATGTCCCGCCTTTTTAAAAAAATGTTCATGCTTGATTATTCTGATGTCTCTTGCAACGTATGAATAGCTTAAAATCAGCACATTCATAAAATATTTCCTGCCTTGAGGTTTTTGAATATGTCTGTCCAGTCCTGTGGTTTTATGATATCCGCCTTGGCGGAAGCGGCGGCGTTTTCGACGAAGGACTCGATGTCTTTCACGTTGCCGTCATAGGTGAGCAGGTATGGGGATGCGGCCAATAGCGGCGATTCTTTGTATCCGCAGATCACGGGCAGTCCGTAGGCGAGGTATTCGCGGGCCTTAAGTGGCCTGGCTTCGTGTATGGCAATTCTGTCAAGGGCCATCGAGGCGAATGCCGCGTCGCATTTTTCATAGACAGCGGCCAGTTGCGCGGCGGTCTTTCTGCCGGCGAATATTACCCTGCCGCTTTTCGAGGCGGCGAGCTGTTTAAGTATGCTGTTCTGTTCGGGCCCGAAGCCGGCAAGGACGAGGGCGAGCCGTTCAGAGGCGTTGATGATGTCTATGACCCTGTCGACCCCTGTCCAGGGGAAGAAGGTGGCTGCCATGACTGTTATCATAAAGCCTTTGGCGCGAAGACTGTCTATGCGTTCGTTCAGGCCGGGATCCTCTTCCGGTATCACGGCGGGCCTTTCGTATCCGTTGTCGATCACGGTGACGGGCGCGTGGGGAGAGATGGAGTTTATGTATGCCTTCAGTTCTTCGGTGAACGTTATTATATGTCCGGCGTTATCGTAGAGTTTTTTTTCATATTTATTGTTCAGATACCGTTTGAGCTTTCCCTTGAGCCCTTCTTCGCGTTTCAGTTCCTCCGTATTTTTTGTATTGATCTCCAGTATGTATCTGCCTTTCATATGGCTGATAAGATAGCCGTTGATGATATGGTTCAGCGCGGCGTATCTGTAATACACCTTTTCGCCCTTGATCATTTTTGAGACTGCGTCGAACTGATCGGTGAAAATACGTTTAAGCGGGGAACGTGAGGAATAAAGCACGGGGCGGTAATCGTACAGTTCGCGCAATGCCCTGCTCTGCGCGCGCGCCTTTTTTTCAACGCCGGTGCCCGCAAAATTTTCGCAAACGACAAAATACTTCAAGCCCATGTCTTCAGATGCTCCCTGATAAGCTCGGATGTGCGGCCGTCACCGTATACGGGCGCCCAGCGACAGCGGTCTGTGTCTTTAAGCGCGCTGTCCGCGGCGTCGATGATCGCATTGAGGTCATCGGGCGATGCGAGCCGGTTTTCGCCGTTTAAAAGGGTCTCCGTCCACTCGGTCTCATTTCTCATGGTCACGCAGGGAGTCTTCAGATAATAGGCTTCTTTCTGCATGCCGCCGGAATCGGTTATCACGGCGGCGGCGTTTTTTTCAAGGTTAAGCATATCGAGATAGCCTGCCGGTTCCGTGAGGCGTATATTGCTTCTCGGCGCGATGTTCATATCGGAGAGCTTCTTTTTGGTCCTGGGGTGAAGCGGCATTATCACGGGAAGCGGGAGCTCGCCCAATGCCCTGAATATATTGCGCAGCCGCGGCGCGATATCGGTGTTTTCCGCCCGGTGCACGGTGGAGAGTATATAGCCGCCGGGTTCAAGGCTCATGTTATTAAGTGTCGGCCTTTTTTCGGCCAAGGCGGAGTGCCTCAGCACGGCGTCCAGCATGATGTCGCCTGAGACCAGGACATCCACGCGGCTAAGGTAGTATCCGCTGCCGCTGTCTTTTGAGATGATGCCCTCTTTTTTGAGCGTTTCCTCGGAAGCGGGCGACGGGCAATAGAGTATGGAAGAGAGCCGGTCTGTCAGGACGCGGTTCTGTTCTTCCGGCATATTCATGTTAAAGCTGCGCAGGCCTGCCTCAACGTGCGCGACGGGCACGTGTATTTTCGCCGCTGCCAGTGCGGCCGCCAGGGTCGAGTTTGTGTCCCCAAACACGACGCACATGTCATGTCCGCCTTCCAGCAGGTATTCCTCGATGCCGCGCATGATATGAGCGGTCTGGACGGCGTGGCTCGCGCTGCCGGCGCAAAGGTCTTTTTTCGGCCTGGGTATGGACAGCTCGTCAAAGAACAGCTTTGCCATGTTATCGTCATAATGCTGGCCGGTATTAAGTATCTCGGGCGGCCGGCCGTTTTCGCTCAATGCGGCGGCCAGCGGAGCGAGTTTGATGAACTGAGGCCTGGCGCCCGCGACTAAAAGGATCTTCATCTTTCTCCTAAAACTCAAAAAACTTGGCCTCTGCCGTGGCGAAGAGGGTGTTTTCCGAGCGCAGTTCGGCTTTTGCACGTATCAGTTTATGTCTTTTTTCGCTGATCTCAGCCGTGACGGTAACATGAGTGCCCACGGGAAGCGCTTTTTTATATTTGACGTTCAGGTCGACCGTGTACGCGTTGTAGCCGGCGAAGAGACAGGCTTTTGCCATGGCCTCGTCAAGCAGTGTGGAGACGATGCCGCCGTGCACAACGCCGGTGTATCCCTGAAAATATTCCGGCATCACGTATTCGGCGCTTGCCCTGTCCGGGCCTGGCGTAAACACCAGTTTCATGCCTCTTTCATTTTTCTGGCCGCACACAAAACATTTTTCATCCATTGCAGGTCACCTTTCATGTTTACATATGATACACTATACACCCCGGGCCATTTTTTTCAAGAACATTGACCATCCTGACGTTTTCGGCTATAATTACATCATGAAAAAACTGATATTTATTTTATTTTTATGCCTTTACGCGCATACAGCGCAGGGATCGCCGCTTAGCACGGAACAATACGTCCAGATAGACGGCCGCAAGATATATGTCGCTGTGGAGGCGGATGACGACAAGGCGCCGGTACTGCTTGTACTGCCGTACGGGCCGGGCGGAAACTGTGAATACGTAAGGAAGGGGCTGGGCAGGGAACTGCGCAGGCGTTTTACCGTGGTATACACGGACCCCTACGGCGGCGGACGGTCGCCTCTGAACGGCAAGCGGCTGATCTATGACAGGAACCCGGTTCAAGGCCTTCACGCGTCGATGCTGGCCGACGACATAGGCAAGATCATGGATGTGCTCGGGTATGAGACATTCGGCATCATGGCCCATGATTTCGGGGCATACACGGCCCTTTTGTACGCATCTTCACATACTGAGAGAATAGATTTTTTCATAGCGGTGAACCCCCGTTTCGACTACAGGAACAGCATAAGAAGGACGATGTCCGAGATGAGCGATTTTTTCATGCGCCGTTCGGCGGCGGCGGGCGAATCAGCGTCTGCGGCGCTGGATGAGAATAAAAGCAATGTATTAACGGACATCTGGATGAAGAACACGTTGACCGGCAGGGACATGGAGCGTTATCACGAGCTGTTCAAGGAGGCGGACGGCGGTTTCCCCTATCTGAAAAGCGGGACAGCCCCTGACGGTGAGGCAAAGACCTTCAAGGCTCTTTTCAAGGAGCCGTTGTTCACGGAACCTTATGATGAGTACGGCTATCTGGCCTTTGTCTATTCGGACGATTTTTATGATCGTGACATCATATCGGCTCTTTCGGCCATCGGCGGCATACCCGCTGTCATGGTATTTTCGGGCTCGGGCCCCTTTTCACCGGGGCTGCAGGAGGACCGCATCACCTGTTTTCTTCCGGACGCGGTTGTGATGACATTTTCGGCGTCGGGATTTTACCCGATGCTTGAGGAATCCGGCCGTTTTATCGCGATGCTTGACAGCCTGCTGGCTTCAGTCGATCTTTAAGCTTGCTTTTTTGCTGCCGAACTTATTGCATACCGCGGTGACCGTGATCTTATCGCCCTTTTTCATGCCCGGCAGATAGTACCTGAGTTCAAGTCCCTCATCGGAGTTCTGCCCTTTCAGGCGGTGCAGGACGGCCTCTTCGCCGTTGATCGACACTGTGATCTTTGACAGATAATGCGACCCGGCGTCTTTGACCGAATGGGCGACGGAGACGCGCAGCACCCCCTCGGCGTTGTTATAGCTCAGCTTTATGCCGGAAGCGGGATGGGCGCCTGCGATGCATGTCAGGAACAGCGCGGCGAACATCAAAGCATACAATTTTCTCATCATACCTCCTTCGTAGCGGGAAATCCGCGTTTAATTACAAATGTACGCTTATTAGTGTTTATAATCAACGCATCGCCTTGAAAAAAGAAAATTTAAATATATAATTTGCTTATGAAAAACAGGGGATACACGTTACTTGAACTGATAATCACGCTGGTCATAATAGGCATACTGTTTGCCGCCGGCGGGCCCATTTACATCAACCATGTCAAGAACTCTCATATTACTGAGGCCCAGTTCACGATT
Organism: uncultured bacterium; assembly: GCA_964548195.1. Classification (GTDB taxonomy): domain Bacteria; phylum Macinerneyibacteriota; class Macinerneyibacteria; order Macinerneyibacteriales; family DSCS01; genus CAZJQC01. The sequence goes on from CAZJQC010000021.1 coordinate 6,432, forward strand.
GACAGGATCGCTCTTCAGATGAAGACGAACCTCACGCGTTATGGTTACATGGGCGCAGGCGAAACGGAAGTGCCTCCCGGCAAACATCTGTCATGCACCTCTGCGAACATCGAGACGGTACTCGGCATGACATTGCCGCCCGGTATCAGGGACAGATGGGACATCGCGCTGGACGCTGACTACTGGTTTGTGGGCAATGAGTTGAACATGTCGGGGGAAATAGTGCTTACCGGGACGGATTCCATACCATTCCGGGGCGTGCTTGTGGTGCGTTATAATCTGTCTAATTCACAATTTGTCATTGAATAGCGGCTTTGCTTCTTTCCATATCTTTATCCGGCAGTATTTTATTATTTATCTTTTTCGACCGCATGATCCTGTTAGCATATTGAAGATCCGCCTGGTTTACCAGTATGACGTCGCCCGGCTTTATGGTGATATTGTCGAACGCCTTATTGAGCATCCTGAACCTGACTTTGTCCGCGAACGAAGGGTGATAGAGTCCGGCCACGACGTTTTTCTGTAATTCTACCGAATGAGGCAATCCTATGCGCCTGATCTCTATGCCGGCCGCCTCGATCATGTCTGCCGCGCCGGCCACCCAGTCAACGGCGGTCTCCATACCCATTATTTTCAGGTCGTCCTGATAATAGCGTCGTTCAAGTTCGGTGCCTTTGAGCACGGTAAGCGGGTAGAGGCGGCAGTCTGAGGGCGCGGCTGCGATCATGGTGTTGATATCCTCCATGAACTCCGTTTCGGTCTGTCCGGGAAAACCCATCATCATCTGCACGCCTACCGAGATGCCGTGGCTTTTTATACGGTCGATCACGGCCATCACGGAATCGGCCTTATATCCCCTGTTCAGCATCTCCAGGTATTTATCGTTAAAGGACTGTACGCCGAGTTCTATGTGATTCACCCTGTTGGCGCGGTAATATTCGAGCAGTCCGTCATCCAGCGCGTCGGGGCGTGTGGAGAAGCGTATGCCCTGTATTGCGCCTTTGCGGATAAAATCGTTTGCGATTTTTAGAAAGTCATGCTGTTTTTCCCTGTCCAGCAGCGAAAATGTACCGCCGAAGAAAGCCACTTCCGCCGAATATTGTTCGTTTTTATGTTCCGAGGCGAATTTTTCAAGCGCCTCTGCGAGTCCGATGCCGTTATCGCCGGATATCGCGGTCTGGTCACAGTATATGCATTTGAAGGGGCAGCCCTGAAAGGGTATGAAATAGGGCATTATATACTTTTTCACTGCCGGCCTTTGCCTTCCGTGATCTTCAAAAAAGCCTTTTCGGCGGCCATGCTCTCGGCTATTTTCTTGCTGCCGCCCTCGCCGCGGGAAATGATGTTTCCGTCCACGATGCATTCGATAACGAATACCTTATCGTGATCCGGGCCGGTTTCTCCTATGACTCTGTATTCGGGGAGTTCAGAACCTGTCTTTTGGACATATTCCTGGAGCTCGGACTTATAATCCGTATATTGGCCCTCGAATATGCGGGCCATAAAGGGCTGCCAGAGCCTTTCTATGAAATCGGACGCCTCTTTCAGCCCCTTATCCAGATACAACGCTCCGATAACGGCTTCCAGCACATTTGCCTTCAGATTTCTTTTTTTGGAATCTCTCGCGGATTCTTCGCTTTTTCCGAGATAAACGTATTTCGTAAGGGACAGAGTATCAGCGATATCGGCCATGATATCGCGTCCCACCGCTATGCTTTTGATCTTTGCCATGCGCCCTTCGGAGAGCGACGTGGTCCTGTAAAGATAATATGTGATGACCAGCCCCACGACGGAGTCGCCGAGAAACTCAAGACGTTCGTTGTTTCCGCTGCTGCCGGTGGTGACTGAGCGATGCGTCAGGGCCCTTTTGATCAGGCCCTGATCGTTGAAACGTATATTCTGGTCGTTTTGAAAGCGTGTTTCCCTATTCTTCATATTTTTTCATCAGAAGCACTGCATTATGCCCGCCGAAACCGAATGAGTTGCTGAGGGCATATTTTATATCCGCCTTGACGGATTTATGGGGCACATAATCAAGATCGCATTCGGGATCGGGTGCATCAAGGTTGAGTGTCGGATGAAGCATTCCTTTTTCAAGTGACAGGGCGGTAACGATGGCCTCGACGCCTCCCGCGGCACCGAGCAGATGTCCCGTCATTGATTTTGTGGAATTTATTCTGATGTCTTTTACATGTTCTCCGAAAACGGTCTTTATCGCTCTGGTCTCTATGACGTCATTAAGCTGAGTCGACGTTCCGTGAGCATTGATATAATCGACATCGTCGGGGCTGATGCCGGCGTCATTGATGGCCATTCTCATGGCTCTTGCGGCGCCGTCCCCAGTGTCCTGAGGCGCGGTGATATGGTATGCGTCGCCTGAGGCGCCGTACCCTATCAGTTCCGCGTATATATGGGCGTTTCTCGCCTTTGCGTGTTCATATTCCTCAATAACGAGTATGCCCGCCCCTTCGCCGACGACGAAGCCGTCTCTGTCCTTATCGAAAGGACGCGACGCTCTTTGAGGTTCGTCATTGCGTGTGGAAAGAGCCTTCATGGCTGTGAATCCGGAGACGCCCATGGGTATCACGGGAGCTTCGGCTCCGCCTGTTATGGCGGCCAATGCATCGCCGCGTTGTATGGTCTTGAATGCCTCACCTATGGAGTTGGTACCGGTGGCACAGGCGGTGACCACGCAAAAATTGGGGCCTTTCGCGCCTGTTTTAATTGATATATATCCGGCGAGCATATCGGGTATCATCATGGGTATAAAGAAGGGGGATACCCTTCTGGGCCCTTTTTCCACAAGCACAGAATGCTGCTGGCAGAGTGTATCCATTCCCCCGATGCCGGACCCGACTATAACGGCGGTCTTATCGGCCGTATTTCCATCTATCTGCAATCCGGAATCTTCAACGGCTTTGAGAGCCGCGACGAGTCCGTACTGGATGAACTGATCCATCCTGCGTGCTTCTTTCGGATCGATATAACCTTCGAATGAGAAATCATTCACAAGTCCGGCTATTTTGGAGGCGTATTCCTCCGTATCGAACCTGTCTATGGTGCGCACACCTGATTTGCCTGCACACAAATTTTCCCACATCTCGTTTATATCGCAACCAACTGGAGTAACAGCGCCAATTCCTGTTATCACTACTCTTTTTTTCATAACATTAATCCTCCGTTACACGGCATTGGTGACAAAGGAGCCGGAACGGCTCCTTTGTTTGTGTGAGATTATTTGCATTTTTCGATATATTCTACTGCATCCGTCACTGTTTTGAGTTTTTCGGCGTCTTCATCTTCGATCTTGATTCCAAACTCATCTTCCAGCGCCAACACGAGTTCCATGGTATCGAGCGAGTCGGCACCAAGATCATCAATGAAAGAAGCATTATCTGACACTTCTGATTCTTCTTTTCCCAACTGGCTGGCCACGATCTCTTTTACTTTCTTCAGTATTTCTGCGTTCATTATCTACACCTCCTTGTAAGATTTACATTACCATGCCGCCGTCCACGTTCACAACCTGGCCGGTCACATAAGAAGCAAGTTCTGACGAAAGAAACAACACTATATTCGCCACATCCTCCGGCGTTCCCATGCGTTTCATGGGGATACTCCGAAGGAAATCTTCTTTCACATTGTCATCAAGCACACCGGTCATCTCGGTCTCAATGAAACCGGGCGCCACTGCGTTTGATGTGATACTGCGTTGTCCGTACTCTTTTGCGATGCTTTTTGTAAAACCGAGCAGTCCCGCTTTTGAAGCGGAATAATTTGCCTGTCCGGCGTTACCGATAAGCCCCACCACTGACGAGATGTTTATTATTCTGCCGAAACGGTTTCTCGCCATATCCCTTATGACTGCTTTTGTCATATTAAAAGCGCCGGTAAGGTTTACGTCGAGCACCTTCTGCCATTTGGAGGCATCCATCCTCATAAAGAGCGTGTCCTGTGTTATACCGGCATTATTGACCAGTATATCCACACGGCCGAACTCGCCGGCCACTGCTTTCACGGCCTCTTCGGCCGAAGTCCCGGACGTCACGTCGCATTCCACGCCGAAGCATGCAAAGCCCGCGCCTTTGAATTCCGAAACGGTCTCAGTCACATTTTCCATATTTATATCGGCAATGCCCACATTGGCGCCGGCCTGAGCCAGACGCAAGGCGATTGCTTTGCCGATGCCGCGGGCTCCGCCCGTGACAAGTGCGGTTTTTCCGGAAAGATCAGTCATCACAGAACCTCCAGTACCTTTTCCAGTCCATCGACGGTGTCGGTGGAATATGATGCAAGCTCTCTTGATATCCTCTTGGCAAGTCCTGTAAGCACGTTTTTGGGGCCGCATTCGACGCACATCTCAAGTCCGTCATTGATCATGAACTCCATGCCGTGAAGCCATTTTACGGGCGAACTGACCTGTTCAATAAGATATTGTTTTATGGTCTCCGGTTCCGAAACGGGTTCGCCGGAGACATTCATGACCACCGGTATAACGGGGGCCGAGAACTTTTTGTCACTTATAAGAGACGCCAGTTTCGCGCCGCTTTTTTTCATAAGCCTTGAATGGAAGGCGCCTGATACGTTGAGCTGAACCGCGCGTTTCGCGCCTGCCGCCTTACATGCTTCCATAACGGTGTGCACATTGGCCACCCTTCCGGAAACGACCAGCTGCTGAGGCGAGTTGAAGTTTGCCATATCGGCGTCATTCTCATCGCATATCTCCTGGACTTTTGCTATATCCAGTCCGATGATTGCCGCCATGGTGCCGGGTTCAAGTTTACCGGCTCTGGCCATCAGCGCGCCGCGCTCGGCGACGATCTCCATCGCATCCTCGAAGCTGATTACTCCGGACGCCGCCAGGGCGGCGTATTCGCCCAGACTGTGGCCGGATGTATAATCGAAATCCGCCTTGTCATGGCCGCGAAGCAATTCAAAGATGGCATAATCCATGGCAAGAAGGGCCGGCTGAGCGTTTTCAGTCCCGGTCAGCTCCAGATCGGAGCCTTCGAACATTATGGACGTAAGTTTTCTTCCGAGGACGTCATCGGCTCTCTCCAGTATCTCTCTGAAGACGGGGTATTTGTCATAAAGATCCTTGCCCATGCCCACGTATTGCGAGCCCTGTCCCGAAAACAATGCGGCTTTTTTCATGCTACCACCTAACCACCGTTGCGCCCCAGGTCAGTCCGCCTCCGAAAGCGACCATCAACACATTGTCGCCTTTCTTTATGCGTCCTTCCCTGTTGGCCTCGTTAAGGGCAATGGGTATTGTAGCGGCCGATGTATTCGCGTATTTATTTACGGTTATGACCACTTTGTCATAATCGACTTTAAGTCTTTTTGCAAGGGCATCGATGATCCTGATGTTGGCCTGATGCGGTATGACGAGGTCCAGGTCTTCTTCCTTTATGCCGGCGAGTTTCACGGCTTCGACCGAAGCCGATTTCATGACCCGTACAGCCTGTTTAAACGTCTCCTGGCCTTCCATCTTGATAAAATGCATGCCTTTGTCGATGGTCTCATGAGTGGCGGGATTAAGCGTGCCTTCAGCCTCTTTCACGAGCAGATTGCCGAATTTTCCGTCTGCTCCCAGATAGGAGGAGAGTATGCCGCTTTCGTCTCCGGCCTCAGCGGCCTGTACGATAACGGACCCGGCGCCGTCCCCGAAAAGGACGCAGGTGCTTCTGTCGTTCCAGTCGGTTATCTTGGTAAGTTCTTCCACCGCGATAACGGCTATGGTCTTGTACATCCCGGACTCAATAAAGGATCTGGCAAGAGACAGCCCGTACATGAACCCGGAACATGCTGCCGAAATATCCAAAGCGGGTATATCGGAGATGCCCAGACGCTTCTGCACCCAGCAGGCTGTCGAAGGGAACATGGTATCGGGAGTAACGGTGGCCAGGATGATAAAATCCAGGTCACTCTTGTCCATGCCTATGGAATCCAGAGCATCCGTGAGGGCGCCGGCGGCCAGAGCCGAACTGGGCTGGTCCTTCGCCGAAATACGCCTTTCGGATATACCGGTGCGCGTCCTTATCCATTCATCGGTCGTGTCGACCATCTTTTCAAGATCAAAGTTGGTCACAACCTTTTCCGGCAGACACGAACCGGTAGCTATAATCTTTGCCATCGGCATATTATTCACCGGTCTGTATTATCTGTTTGCCTTTATACATTCCGCACTCGGGACAAACCACATGCGGTTTTTTCAGAGAACCGCAATTGTCGCATTTCACCAGTGTGGGCGCGAACAACTTCCAATGGGTTCTTCTTTTATGTTTTCTCTGTTTCGATATTTTTCTCTTAGGCAATGCCATATCTACTCACCTCCGTATAATTGTTCCTTAATCGCACTCAAATCAGTCATTGCGGGATTAATCGGCTCACACGAGCATTCGCATCTTCCGCTGTTAAGGTTCATCCCGCATTTTGGACATATTCCTTTGCATCCCGCGCCGCAAAGCGGTTTGGACGGCAGGTCCAGCAACACTTCTCCCCTGATAAGCTCGGTCAGATCGACATGATCGTCATCATAATAGATGACATCAAGCTCTTCCCTCTCAAGCTCAGATTCCTTTGCCGTCTCTACGGGTCTTTTACGAAAGACCAGCCTGAACGCGATCTCAAAAACCTGCTGAAACGGTTCAAGGCATTTTGAACAGACGAGGCTGTAGCTTCCCTTCAGTGATCCCGAGGCTTCATATCCGCCCGATAAGCGCCACACCGTGACCGCGGCCGAAACATCGCCATTCACTTCGGGGATGTCCAGGGCTATGTCTTCCTCATAAACCGTGGACTCTTTTTTCACAGTCCTCAAATCAATTCTCATAGGGAAAAGACTATATAATCACACTATGATTGTCAAGCGAAAAGTGCCGCTCTCAGTAAAAAAATGAATCTCGTTCGGCTTTGCATGCTGTAGTGTTTTTTTACAACATGTTGACTATTTCGCAACATAAATCAACAATCGATTTTGTAACTTGCTTATATAACGCATTTTCTGTATTGGCATGGATAGTGCTAAATACTATATTGAACGGAGGTCATTATGATAAAGGACTATTTTAAGGATGTATCGACCAAAAGTGAGATAACGTTTGACGAATTAAAAAGTATTCTTATAAATTCCGAGGATGATCTGAGATACAACAAGGTCGTCGAATCAAACCTGAAGCTTGTGATATCGATTGCCAAGAAGTACATCAAAAGCGGGATATCCTTTGAGGACCTTATACAGGAGGGGAATATCGGGCTGATCAAGGCTTCGAAAAAATTCGACCCTTCACTGGGATACAAGTTTTCAACGTATTCATGCTGGTGGATACGGAACCAGATCGAAAGAGCCATTTACAACAAAAAGAACCTGATCAGAGTGCCTTTGAACAAGATGCACAATTATTTCAAATACAAATACACCAACAGGGATCTTACCGACATTGAACAGAAAAAAGCCGACAAACTCGAGCAGGAGATACCAAACTCCTTCTACTCGCTGGACTCGCCCATCAAGAACAAAAACGACTACTCCATGCTGGGCGACATACTGACGCTCAATGACGACGAATCGCCCGAGGACACCATGATGCGGGAAGAGGCCTCGAATATTATAAACAAGGCCGTGGAAGCCCTTCCTCAGAAAAAGAAATTCATCATCAAGTACCGGTTCGGATTTGTCGACGGCGAAAAACATTCGCTGAAGGAAACAGGAGACCTGCTGGGCATATCGTCGGAAGCCGTTCGTCAGAACGAGATCACCGCGTTCAGGCTGCTGCGCGAACAGCTGAGCGAGACCGACTGTTATTAAAAGAAATATCGTCATTATAAAAAAAGGGGGCGTTTTTAACGCCCCCTTTTTTTTATCACTTTATACCGTCAGTCGATGTAGACGGCGATCTTGCTTTTTTCGCGTGTCTTCTGCAGCCATGACCCCAGATGTTCCTGATACTTGGTGTTTCTCAGTTCTTCTCCGGCCGCTTTATATTCTTCCTCGCTCATCTCTGTCAGCACATTGTCGTCTATCTTTATGTTGTTGATAAAGTATATTCTGTTGCCTGACTCGATGTAGGTGGACTCATTGCCCGCCGCCTCGGCGATCTCCTTAAGGTTGTCGCTGCTGAATCCCTCAAAGGATTTGCCCACATCGACGCCTCTTACCGTAACAGGCGCGGTCTTTTTGAGAGATTCGTAAGCCGCTTCCCTCGCCTTCTCATTGATGTAGAGAGCCGTGATATCCGGTTTGACCTCGTCAAACGGCCTGATATAACTCTCTTCGCTCCCCGCTATCTTTATGATGTAATAGCCGGCGCCCGCATTAAAGGGCTTCAGCACATATCCTTTTTTGGCGTCGAACATGCGTTCGGCCAGGTCGTTAAGCGTCTCCGGGTTGACCGTGTTGGTAAGAAAAGCCGGCAGCTCGTTTCTGGCGAACAAGCCTGTCTTCACAGCCTGCAGTTTATACTTCGCGGCGGTCCCCTCGCCGATCTCGCCCTTAAGCCCTTCGCTTCTGATCGTACGGGCTATCTTATAAAGGTCTTTGTATGCGCTGTTGAGTTTTATGTCTTCTATGACCTTGGTCTTCACTTCCTGATATTTGGGAAGATATCCGCTTCTTTTTTCCAGCAGCCTCATAACCGTGTATCCGTCCTGCGTCCTGACGGCTGACGATATGGAATCATATTTAAGCGAAAACGCCATGCGTTTAAAATTCCTGTCATATCCGAAGCCCGGGACAAAGGAATTATACGTGCCTTCGAAGAAACCCGTCTGGAAGGGCACCATGCCGTATTCCTTCGCCTTGTCGGCGAAAGCGTCCGCTCCCGCGGCCTCGAAACCGCTGCGGTATCTCTCCGCTACGGCCTGCGCCTTCTTAAAGGCTTTCTCTGTCTTGAGCTCCTGTGTGATCTTTTCCCGCACTTTTGAATCGCTCAAAGGCGTGACATAATCATCCTGCGCGCGTGTTACGCCGACCAGTATGATCTCTTTGCCGGTGTTAACGGGGCCGGCGGTCATGCCGGGTGTAAGCGCGTAAGCCTCTCTGACTATCTGTTTTGAAGGACTGATCTTATGTCTGAACTCGTCCTCGGTCAGCAGCGGCGATTTTTTCAGGTCCGCACCGACAAGAGAGGCTATCTCTTCTATGCGTGTCCCTTTCTGCATAAGGTTTCTGATATCATTTTCCTTTTCGGCAAGAGCCGCGGCCCTCTTTTTCTCTTCCACAGCCTTGACGATGGTGTTCTGCACGGACGCCTCTTCCAGATCCGCGTAATGTTCGGGGCTCAGGTCTTCAAGTTTGATGACATGGTATCCGTATCTTGTCTCAACGGGTCCGTATATGTCGCCGGCCTTCATCTTGCCGAAAACGGCCTCGTCGAACTCCTTGACCATGTCGCCTTTTTCAAAATAACCCAGGTCTCCGCCTTTTTCGCGGGTGGGCCCCTGTGAAAATTCCCTGGCAAGCGCGGCGAAATCCTCTCCGTTTTTCGCTCTTTCCATGACCTCGCCCGCCTGTTTGAAGGCAGCCTGTTTTTCCTCATCGCTCATGCCGGCTTTGAAAGAGAACAGTATATGTCTGGCCCTCGCGGTCTCCGCGACTTTGAAATCCTCTTTATGGCTCTCATAATAGGCCTTTTTATCAGTTTCGCTTATATCAAAGCCTGAAAGGCCCGAAGCGTTGATCTTGAAATATTTGAATGCAATGCGTTTGCCGGCATTGAACTGGTCGATATGTTCGTTGTAATATTTGCCTATCTCCGCGCCGGACACATAAACATCATCCATGTAATCAGAGACCCTGACTTTGACATATTCGACATTGACTTCGTCGTCGCGCTCGTAAGCATCCCTGTTCTTTTCAAAATAGGCGGCCGCTTCCTTCTCGCTCACGTTGTAGTCGTCGATTATGTTCTCAGGCGACAGCGCCACGTATTCAAGGGACACCTTCGCAGGCACCCTGAAATTTTCCTTTTTTATCTCGTAAAAAGGCTTCAGCGCCTCGTCGTCATAGACTATGCCGGAGGCAAAATTGCCCAGCTCGGTCCCGGCATAGGTAAAACTCAGCCGAAGGTTGTTGGCGAGATAATAATCCCTGATCTCCTGATCCGAAACGGTTATGGTGTCGCGCATGTAATCAAGGGCCTTGCGCGCGAGTATTTCCCGCGAAAAACTTTCCTCGATCTCCGCCATCTTGTCGGCGGGCACATTGGTGATCCATGTCTGCCATTTGGTCTCATCAAAAACGCCGTCCGTTTTAAACACGTCATACTGACGCAAAACGTCCTTGATGTCGTCAGCCGTGACGGAAAGTCCGGCCTTTTTCGCATAAGCAAGCAGCAGATGGTTGTTTATAAGCTGGGACACGGCTTCGCCCGCGGCCTGTTTATGTATTGACTCCTTTTGTTCCTTTGACACAACACCCATGTAATTCTCGTAGAATTTAACCATTTTCTCATATGATGCCGTGTAAACGGGATAGAACTCCTGATATGTGATCTTCTCCCCGTTAAGCTTCGCCACTATGCCCGGCGAGGCTTTCTCTCTTCCTCCCGAACCCGCGCCCCATATGATAAACGCAGGCGTGATGATGATTACCAGGAACCATAGTATCGACTTCTGTTTTGACCTTAAAGTATTAAGCATTTGCAATCAACCCCCTCATAATATTAAATATAAAAAACGAAGGATCAGATTAATCCTAATTTTTCCACTGGATTATATCATGATTTTACCATTAATAAAGTGAAAAAAAAGGGGGGCGCCTTGCGCCCCTCTTTTCAGTCGGACATCAGGCAGGCCAATGCCACACAATAGAATTTTGAGGCCGCGCTTTCGCTTCTGGACATGACCACAACGGGCTTTTCAGTGCCCTGTATCAATCCGGCCAGCTCGCCTTTCGCAAAAAGCATAAGCCCTTTATAGAATGCGTTACAGGCCTCCAGCGAGGGGAATATCAGCACATCGGCTTTTCCTTCTATGGGAGTCTCAACGCCCTTTATGCGCAGGCTTTCAGGGTCGCAGGCGCAGAAGATGTCCAGCGGCCCGTCAACAATACAGTCGCTGATCTGGCCCCGCTTGTTCATCACCGAAAGCATCGCATAATCCAGAGAGCCCGGTATGGAGGCGCTCACCTTTTCGGAAGCTCCCACCAGCGCCACGCGCGGCATCTCCACGCCGAATCTGCGGGCCATCGCCACCGAATACTCTATCATGGCCTTTTTTTGAAGCAGGTCCGGAAAAGGGAGCACCGCGGTGTCCGATATAAACAGCAGCCTGTCATATTCCGGTATCTCCACCGCGCATGTATAGCTCATGACCGCGCCTTTGGGAAGCAGCCCCTCCTCTTTGTCCAGAACGGCTTTCAGGAATTTATCGGTACCCACAAGCCCCTTCATCAGAATATCCGCCCGGCCGTCTTTGACGGCCTTAAGCGCCGCCCGAACCGCATTATACGGGTCCGGCTCATGCACTATCTCGAACAGGCCCGCGGAGACGCCTTCGGCGTCGGCCGTCGAACGTATCTTTTCTTCATCCCCGAACATCATCGGTTTTGCGAACCCCTCCTCCGCGGCGCGCGCGAGGGACCCCACGGTATTTGAATCTTCGGCGCAGGCCACCGCGATCGTCCTTACAACGCCCTGTTTTTTTAATTCCGCGGCTATGTCCCCAAGCCGTTCTATCCTGCTCATAACACTCCTACGCAAACAACGCGGCAAGAGCTATGGAATACATCTTCACTTCCACGCTGTCGCCTCTGGAAGACAATATGGCGGGGACCCTGGCTCCCACGACAATGGCTCCAAGATTCGCGTTTTGAAGTTTTGTGTTCGTCTTGTAAAAGACATTGCCCGACTCTATGTTGGGGAAGAGTATGCAGTCGGCATCGCCGGCGACTTCACCCGTGAGCCCTTTTATCCTGGCCGATTCGGGATCGATGCACAGGTCAAGCGCCAGCGGCCCGTCCACATAAGCCCCCTTGATCTGTCCCCTGTCCGCCATCTTCGATATGACGGAAGCGTCTGCATTGGCCGGTATTTTCGGCAGAACCTGCTCCGAAGCCGCCAGCAAAGCCACCTTGGGCTTCTCTATTCCCAGCGCATGGGCCGTGCGTATAAGATAATTGGTGATCGCGATCTTCTGATTCAGGTCGGGCAACGGGAGTATGGCCACGTCGCCGACTATAAGCAGTTTGTGATAATTCGGATTTTCGATGACCGTGACATGGCTGAGGACGGCGCCTTTGTTCATAAGCCCTTTTTCCTTGTTCAATATGGCTCTCATATACTTGTCCGTGCTTATAAGGCCTTTCATAAGTATGTCGCCCTCGCCGGCGTTGATCAGTTCCACCGCTTTCGCCGCGGCTTTGAAATCCACCGGCTCATGCACTATGTTAAAGAGTGAACTGTCTATGCCCTCTTCGGAACATATCTTTTCTATGACGTCCTTATCGCCGGTAAGAGTCACATCCACCAGTCCGCGCTTCATCGCTTCGTGGGCGGCTCCTATTGTGTGTGAGTCATTGGCGTATACGGCAACGAGTTTTTTTCTCTCTTTGCCTTTCAAAAGGTCAAACATCTGTTCAAGTCTGGTAATCATGATTCCCTCCGTTTTTATTTGTATTCTCTGGGCTCTTCCTCGCCTCTAAGCACGCGCATGCCGGCATCCGCAAGCGCGAGCATCTCCTCTTCGCCCGGATATTCGATCTGAGTCCCCGCAAAAGACAGATGCTCCCTCAGATAAGGCATAAGGCAATGTTTCGCATAAACAAGCCCGCCGGTATATATCACTCCGTCCACTTCCCCTTTTAACACGGCCGCCATTGCGCCCGCTTCTTTTACGATCTGATACGCCATTCCCAGCATGGCCCTTTCGGCGTCCTTGTCGCCGGCGGCGACCCTCTTTTCAAGTTCGGATCCGTTGTCGGTGCCGGTATAGGCTATCAGGCCGCTTTTCTTGGTCAGCTTTGCGATAAGTTCTTTTTTGGAATACTTGCCGCTGTATGCCATCTCGATCAGATCGCCTATGGGAAGGGCGCCGGCTCTCTGGGGTGAATACGGCCCCATGCCCAGCAATGCGTTGTTTACATCCACACATCTGCCTTTTTCAATACCCACTACGGATATGCCGCCACCCATGTGTATGACAATAAAATTGCACTCTTCCATCTTTTTGCCGATTTCACCCGCGGCTTTTCTCGCGCAGGCCCTCACATTGAGCGCGTGAAACAGGGATTTTCTTTCGATCTCGGGAACGCCCGATATGCGCGCGCGGTCCGCCATCTCATCCACTGTGACCGGGTCCGTTATAAAAGACGGTTTGCCGATCTCGTCACCCAATGCCTTCGCAAGGTAAGCGCCAAGGTTGGAGGCATGTTCACGCCCCCAGAGGCTCTTGTCCGAAAGGTCTTTAAGCATGGCGTCATTGACGGGATAAACGCCGCCCTCTATGGACTTCATCAGTCCGCCGCGCCCGACAACGGCATCAAGCTCATCCAGGGAGATCCCCGCTTTTTCCAAAGTCTCCTCAATGAATTTTTTTCTGAATTCGAACTGGTCCACCACCGAACCGAAACGCCCTATTTCCTCGGCGTCATGTCTGATCGTGTTCTCGTACAGCGGCCCTTTTTCATCATATACCGCTATCTTGGTTGATGTGGAGCCCGGATTAATAGCCAAAACCTTCATTTCTCCTCCTTCTCCGGTGAATTACTCATAAACTTCTTCGACAACTCTTCTATGCTGTATCGCTTCCGCGACATGTATATCCGATATTTCGACGCTGTTGTCCATATCAGCGATCGTCCTGGCCACTTTAAGTATTCTGTGATACGACCTGGCCGAAAGGCACATCCTTTTCACGGCGCCGCCCAGCAATCTGTCCGCATCCGCCGTGAGCGCGCAGTATTTTTTTACCATCGCGGGAGTCATCGCGGCATTGTATATGACATGTTCCCGTGACAGCCTTTTCATCTGCGCCGCCCTGGCGCGCTCTACCCTGACTTTTATGTCTTCCGAACGTTCCTCCTGCCAATCCCCCTTGAGCTCTTCATACCTGATGCGGGGCACCTCGACCTGTATGTCGATACGGTCCAGCAAAGGCCCCGATATCCTCCGTTTATACCGTTCGATGTCGCCCGCCGAACATCTGCATGTCTTCTCCTTGTCGCCAAGGTAACCGCAGGGGCAGGGGTTCATCGCCGCGACAAGCAGAAAATCCGAGGGATATCTGACCGAATAGGAGGCTCTGGTCACCGTCACGCTGCGGCTTTCCATAGGCTGTCTTAAGACCTCCACGGTATTTCTTCTGAACTCGGGAAACTCGTCCATGAACAACACGCCTTTGTTGGCCAGAGTGATCTCACCCGGCCTGGGCGAATTGCCGCCGCCCACCATGCCCACATCGCTTATGGTATGATGCGGCGCCCTGAAAGGCCTGGCAAGCATCACCGGCCGGTCTTCGCTCAGCAGCCCCGCCACGCTGTAGACTTTGGTCACTTCAAGCGCTTCCGACCTGCTGAGTTCGGGCAGTATCGACGGCATAGCCTTGGCAAGCATGGTCTTGCCGGTGCCGGGAGGGCCTATCATGAGCACGTTATGGCCGCCCGATACCGCGATCTCCAGCGCTCTTTTCGCTATGCCCTGTCCCCTTATCTCTGAAAAATCCGGCGAGTCCGTGCTGAAGTCGGAATAAAACGATGCCTTGTCAAACTCAAAACGCGGTATCGGAAACGCCCCGTTGAGATGGTCGATGACCTCGTTCAGCGTCGCCGCGGGATAGAGCTCCAGCCCTTCTATAAAAGCGGCTTCCCGGCTGTTCTCCACCGGGCAGATCAGCGCCTTCCCCTTTTTCTCGGCGTACTCCGCCATGGGCAGGACGCCTTTTACCTTGCGCAGGCTGCCGTCAAGTGAAAGCTCTCCCGCCATGATGTATCCGTCCGTGTTCTTCCTCACTATCCCGAACGCCCGCAGCAATGCCACGGCCATGGGCAGGTCATAATGGGAACCCTCTTTTTTGAGGTCTGCCGGAGCAAGATTTACGACTATCTTCTTATTGAACATCCGTATTCCGGCGCTTTCAAAGGCGACTCGTATGCGTTCACGGCTCTCTTTTGTCACGGTGTCGCCAAGCCCGACTATAGTGAAGGAGGGAATGCCTTTGGAGACACCCGCTTCTATTGTGACCCCGAAGGGCTCAATGCCGTAAAGGCCCGCAGTTTTAGTCTTGCTTACCATATCCCCACAGAAGGTTGTCGATCAGCCGGGTCTTTCCCACATATACGGCCAACGCCGTAAGCACGCCGGTCTCCCGGTCGACCGATTCGATCTTTTCCAATGTCTCCGGATGCACTGTCTCTATATAATCTACGCGTGTGCCGCTTTTTTTACCTATGATATCCCGTACGGCCTGTATCAGTGCCGCGCAATCCCGTTCGCCCGCGTCAAGCATCTCCTTCACGCGTCTCAGCGCCGTATTCAGGCTTAAGGCGTCCTCCCTTTCAGCCGCGGAAAGATATTTGTTCCGCGAGCTCATGGCAAGGCCGTCCGCTTCCCTTATGAGGGGACACGGTATTATTTCCGTCCTCATGTTCAGGTCGGCGGCCATCCTCGAGATCACGCGGTATTGCTGATAATCCTTCATCCCGAAATACGCCCTGTCAGGGGACACTATGTTTATAAGCTTGGCCACCACTGTGCAGACGCCACGGAAATGGACGGGCCGTGAAGCCCCGCAAAGCCCTTCGGTGATCTTCTCCACATTGATCCAGGTCAATGTCCCTTCGCGGCCGTACATCTCCTCAGGCGAAGGGGCGAAGACGCCGGCCACGCCCGCCTGTTCGCAAAGCCGCAGGTCGCGTTCCAAATCGCGGGGATAGGCGTCAAGGTCCTCAGCGGGCCCGAACTGTGTGGGGTTTACAAAGATCGAGACTATGGCCAGGTCGTTTTCCGAGGCGGCCTTCCTGATCAAAGAGAGATGCCCTTCATGCAGAAAGCCCATAGTCGGCACAAACCCGACAGAAGCGCCTTTGAATCCGCCCAAAAAATCGCGTACACTTTTTACGTCCTTCAATAATTCCATGACACCCCTCAGAATTTCAAAACGTTGCTCTCGGCGGGGAAATCCCCCGTACGCACCTCCGACACATATTTTTTGACCGCGTTCTTCACGGCTCTGCCTATGTTTTTATATATTTTTGAATGTTTCGGCATGAAATCGGGATAAAGCCCGAGTATGTCATAACAGACCTGTATCTCCCCGTCGCAATATCTGCCCGAGCCGATGCCGATAACAGGTATGTTCAGCCTGCGCGAAAGCTCTCCGCCCAGCGATTCGGGCACGGATTCTATGACAAGAGCGGATATGCCCGCCTCCTGAAGGGCAAGAGCCCTCTCGAGTATGCTGTTCTTCTCCTCGGCGCCCTTCCCTCTGACCACGTCACGGCCGAACAGCCTGGCAGACTGAGGCGTATATCCGAGATGTCCCACCACCGGTATTCCGATGTCCGTAAGCCTTGATGCCAGCTCGACATGCGAGCCTTCGAACTTGACCGCGGACGCCCCCGTTTCGCTGATAAGCCTCCCGGCGTTTTTCATCCCCTCTTCGACGGAGACCTGATACGACATGAACGGCATGTCGGCCACGACAAATGCTCTGCCGCTTCCGCGCACGACCGCCCGTGTATGGGCTATCATCTGTTCCATCGTGACCCTCAGCGTATCCTTGTGGCCGTAAACGACCATGCCCAGGGAATCGCCGACAAGTATCATGTCCGCGCCCGCCTCGTCGATATGGCGGGCAAAGGAATAGTCATATGCCGTGACAGCAACTATCCTGACGCCGCCGGCCTTCATTTTCACAATGTCCTGCGAAGAAACTCTTCTCATTACTCCTCCCGCGGAATAATTCCGATTATGCCGCCTTCCGATCCGCCGCCCTTTAAGGGCATCATCGTAAGCGGATCTTTAAAGCGGGGCGCTATTTCCCTCAGCGGTTCAAGCACAAACGCACGTTCATGTATGCGCCTGTGTGGTATCTCAAGCGCTTCCGAGATGATCCTGCGTCTGCCGTAATACAGTATGTCTATGTCTATGACCCGGGGGCGGTTCCTTTTGCTCCATTCCCTTCCGAGTTTCGATTCGATATCCTTCACAAAAACGAGCAGCGCCTCGGGCGCCATCTGCGTGCGGCCCTTTATCACGATATTGACAAAGTCGTCCTGCTCTGAAAAGCCCGCCGGCCTGCTCTCGTAATACGAAGAGGCCTTGTCCGCCAGCAGCATTCCTTCCCGGGTGAGCAGTTCGACCGCCTTTTCAATATTGCGCAGCTTGTCGCCTTTATTGCTGCCGAGACCCAGTATCACGGGGACATATTCCTCTGTCCTGGCAAACTCCGCTCCCGTTCCGTTTTTGTCTTCTTCCGTCACCCTGACGCCGAGATCGTTACATTCCGTCAAGGCGGCGAGTCTCGTTAAAACGGCGTCCGCGAGTTCTCTGTGTCCGCCGGAAACACTATCAATAATAGACTGGATTTCTTTTTTTATCAACGCGACGTCGGGTATGGGATCAAAGGCAAACTGTTCGTCAAATCCCATTGTCACCTCTAATGCGGCCCTGACGCTTTCGGCGGCGGAGGCGGCCTTTAGTTCCTGAAAAACAGAGATTTCGTACATAGGTCGATAATATCATATCAACTGTGCATGTCAAACAAAAGGGTCAGCCCAGCGATACGTCCAATGTCATCATAATGGCAAATCCGGCCATAAAGCCGAGCGTCGCCAGGTCTATGTTCCCGTGCCGCTGCGATTCTGGCACGGCTTCCTCCACGACGACAAACATCATGGCTCCGGCCGCAAACGCAAGGGCATAGGGAAGCATGGGCCTTATC
>CAZJQC010000022.1:0-21641 GCA_964548195.1 uncultured bacterium
GACCATCTCCCTGACATGCTCGTAATCAAGGGCATAGGAATCGCAAAGGCTTTTGCACAATATATTTATGGAATCTGATTTACTGATCTCGCCGTCATGAAATATTATCTGGCCCTTTTTGACATAGTCCTTCAGCTGCATTGCTCCTCCTTTATAAATAATGATTATAATAGTCAATGCTGTCGTCGTGTCAATGATTATTATCTGGAACAGCGGCTTCGATTTGTATTGAAACCTTAGCTGATTCTGTTATATTCAAGCCGAAGAAAGGGGGTACCCGTATGAAAATACGTTTCAATGATGTTTCTCTCAGGGACGGGCATCAAAGCCTTCTTGCCACCAGGATGACGACAAAGCAAATAATGTACGTGCTGGAAGTACTGAAAGAAGCGGACCTCAACAGCATCGAGGCCTGGGGCGGCGCCACTCTGGACGCCACAATGCGTTATCTGGATGAAGACCCTTGGGACAGACTCGATAAGATCTATAATATATTGGGTCCTTCAATACCCATCAGAGCACTTTGCAGGGGACAAAACCTTTTCGGATACAACCCTTATCCGGATGCGATAGTGGATGAGTTCAACAGGACAGCGGTGAGAAACGGCGTGGGTGTTATGAGGATATTCGACGCCCTCAACGACCCTCAGAACCTGACAACCTCCATTGCTGCGGTCAAAGGCGAGGGTGGTGTGTTTGACGGCGCGATCGCTTACACTACCGGGCCGGTATTTGACATTGATTATTTTGTGGGCTATGCCCAGTCTCTTAAATCAGCCGGCGCGGATATAATCACCGTCAAGGATATGGCGGGACTGTTGTCGCCGGACATGACATACGGACTTATAAAAAGGCTTAAATCGGAAATAGGGCTGCCCATCCATCTTCACACACATACGACGCCGGGTTACGGACATCTCAGCGCGGTGATCGCCATGGCTCTGGGCGTGGATGCCGTTGACACCGCGTTTATGTCCATGAGCGGGGGGTCTTCATTGCCGTCAATAGAGATCTTATGCGCTTTTGCCAAGCGCATGGGGCGCAGCGTCAATTGTGACATGAAGCTGTTTAATGAAATAGACAACAGGCTGAGATGCGTGCGCAAGGAACTTGAGGCGTTTGACAGGCTCAACACCCCGATGCCTTTCCCCGTGGTCTTGCCGAAGCAGCTTGAACAGAAGATGGACCTGATCCTTGATCAGGTCGACAGAAAAGATTTTGAAACGGCCTTGTCCAATATGCATGACCTTGAGAAGATGTTTAATTTTTCTCCGCCGGATTATCTTGTGCTTGAAGCTCAGATCCCGGGCGGGATGTACACAAATCTGTTATCGCAGCTTGAGACCTTCAATGCCACGAGCAAGATAAAAGATGTGATGAAGGAAATACCGGAGGTCCGCAGGGACGCCGGATATCCCCCTCTTGTCACACCCACATCTCAGATCGTCGGAGTGCAGGCCGTGATGAATGTGATCAAAGGCCGTTATGAGATGATCACCGCGCCTTTCAAGGCTCTGGTGCAGGGCATCTACGGCAAGACCCCGTATCCCGTGGATCCCGATTTCAGAAAGAGGATCACCGGCTCTTCCGAGGCGAGGTTGTATGACAAGGAGGAGGTCGTATTTGACGATCCGTTCTGCAAGGAATGCGGGATGCCGTTATGTGAGAATGACAAAGACAGGCTGCTTTATCTGTTGTTCCCGCAGACCGCGGAGATCTTCCTTAAAACAAAAAGGATGGCTGATTATTCGGAGATAGTGCGTGAAGAATATGAAGAGATAGCGGATTTTTCAGAAAAGGTCGCCGACGGCGGATGGTTTTAGAGAGGGGATTTCAGATGGACAACGCAGCGAACGGATTCATACTTGAAGAGATAAGGGACATAGCCGAGACCGATTCGGTGATGAAGATATACAGCCATGTAAAAACAGGAGCAAGGTTCGTCCATCTTGAAAACTCCGACGACAACAAGATGTTTTCAGTGACGTTCAGGACACCGCCGGCAGACAGCACCGGAGTGGCGCATATAATGGAACATTCCGTCTTATGCGGGTCGAAAAAATTCCCAACTAAAGACCCGTTCATCGAGCTGAACAAAAGCTCACTTAAGACCTTCCTTAACGCCATGACATTCGCGGACAAGACAATGTATCCGGTGGCCAGCCGCAATGTCAAAGATTTTTACAACTTGGTGGATGTGTATTGTGATGCTGTCTTCAATCCGCTTATATATGAAAACAAAAGCATTTTTTTACAGGAGGGTTGGAGATACGAGGAATCGGATTCCGGGCTTCAGATAAACGGTGTGGTGTATAACGAGATGAAGGGCGCTTTTTCCTCACCGGAAAGCGTGGTCTTCCGCAAGATCACCAATCTTCTTTATCCTCAGAACACTTACGGTTATGTGTCAGGCGGGGATCCCGAGCACATACCGGAACTCACATACGACGGTTTTTTGGATTTTCATCGTAAATATTACAGCGCATCCAACAGTTTTATTTTCGCATACGGCGACCTTGACACCGGGGAGATGCTTGAATTCCTTGAAAAGAATTATCTTTCAGGATATTCCGCAGTGGATGTGGATTCCGAAATAGCGCCCCATCCGGCCGTGAACGCGTCGCGCGACGAGGACGACTATTATCCTGTGTCCGAAGGCGAGAGCACTGCGGAAAAGACATTTATGTCCTGCAATTTTTCAGTATGCGGCGCGGAAGACGTGGAGAAGGTCTTCGCATCGGATATACTGGAGTATATACTCATGGAAACTCCGGCATCGCCCCTGAGAAAAGCCCTCATCGAAAAGGGCATCGGCAAGGACGTGTCCGGTTACTTTTATGACGGCATCAGACAGCCGGCTCTTGCCTTTATTGTGAAGCAGTCGGATGAGGAAAAGAAAGGACTTTTTCTGTCCACGGTCATGGACACATGCCGCAGCCTCGCAACAGAGGGAATAGACCGGGGACTCATAGAGTCAGCGATCAATAAGTTCGAGTTTCAGCTCCGCGAAGGCGACTTCAGGGGCATGCCCAAAGGTCTGATATACAACATCACCGCTATGAAGGGATGGCTTTACGGGTTGAAGCCCTATGCTTACCTGGAGTTCGGGAGGCATATTGAGGGATTGAGAAAAAAGGCTTCCGAAGGCTATTTTGAGGACTTGATCACAGAGGTGATACTTGACAACCCCCACATGTCTGTTTTTGTATTAAAACCGAGGCAGGGGCTTCTGGAGGAGAGAAACAGCGAATTCCGCCGCAAGATGGCTCTGGCGGAAAAACAGTTTGACGCCGATCAGCTTTCACTGATGCGTATTGAAAAAGCGGAAATGGAGACATGGCAGAACACCCCGGACACCCGGGAGGCTGTGGCCTCTTTGCCCCGCCTTCTGAAGGAGGACATATCCGCCGAATCCGAGCGCATTGAATATAGTATGGCGGACATCAACGGTGTAAGGGCAGTCATCGTTCCCCAGGCCGCAAACGGCATCATCTATGCGGATCTGTACTTTGATCCGGAGATGAGTTCCCCGGAATATTTTTCACTTTTAAGCCGTATGCTCGGCGCGGTAGGGGCCGCGGGCAGAAGCTACGAGGACATATCCACGGAAACAGACATATTGTTTGGCGGTTTCGGGGCGGCTGTCGGCACGTACACATCGGATGCACTGCCGGAAGACCCCAATCCGAGATTTGTGGTCTCCATGCGTTTCCTTGAAAAGAACGCGGAAAAGGCGTTGGAACTGGCGTGCCGTATACTCAAAAGCAGCGATTTCGGCAACAAGGCCAGGGTGAAGGAGATCATACAGGAGATCCGCTCATCACTCGAATCTTCCATCATGTCGGCCGGCCACAGATTCGCGCTTAACCGCCTCGGGTCGTATTTCAGCGGCAGAAAGCTCTTTGAGGAGAAGACCTCCGGTAAAAGTTTTTATGAGTTTGTAAGGGAACTGGATGAAGATTTCGAGGCCCGGTGGGATGAGATACACGCCAACCTTGAAGACACCATGAAAAGGGTGCTGGTGAGGACGGGGATGATGGCCGCCTTCACCTGCGACGAGAGCTTCGGCTTTGATGACGCCCGGCACTGGATAGACACGATCGCAGAGGGATTGGGCGAGTCGGGTGCAAAGCCCGTGACAACCGTTGCGCCCGCGAAGAACCTGGATGAGGGCATAGCCATACCCGGGCAGGTGCAATATGTCGCCAGGGGGTATAATTTCAGAAGACTGGGGTATAAATATACCGGCGCTTTTCAGGTATTGTCCAACATGCTCAGGTACGGATATCTCTGGAACAAGGTGCGCGTAAACGGCGGAGCATACGGGGTCTTTTCCGTGTTCGCCCGTGACGGAGTAATGGCATTTTGTTCTTACAGGGACCCTCAGCTTGAAAAGACATTGGACGCCTATCAGGGTATACCGGCATATATATCGGGACTGGATATCGGGGAGGCGGAGATGCTTGACCATATTATCGGCGCTGTGGGAGAACTTGATGCGCCGCTGACACCCTCGATGCGCGGAGAGAAGGCGGCTTCAATGATTTTAAAAGGCATGACGCATGCCGATATACAGCGCGAGCGCGGTGAAGTGTTGAACTGCACGGCTTCCGAGATAAAAAAGCTTTCAGGCGTCATCAATGACGTGCTTCATGCCTCCGGTATTTGCGTGGTGGGCAGCGAATCGGTGTTAAGGGAAAACAGCCGGCTGTTCGCGGAAGTAAAAAATATTTTCAACTAAAAAACGGCGGTGGTATGTTAAATACCACCGCTTGTCCCCCGATTTTGACGTCTTGTCGGTTTTATCTTAAATTATCGGAAAAATGCTGTTATATTATATGCGGATTATCCTGCCCGGATGATCCGTGCATGAAACATTTCTGCCTTGAAGAATGTCTATTTGAGGACCGGCATGAAACGGGGGTATAAAGCGATGAATTATTCGGATCTTGTCATAAAAAGGCCAAAGGGTTTTGTCTTACTCTTCATTGTAATAATAGTCATGGGCATATATGCGTTTTACCATATACCCAAAGAGGATCTTCCTGTAGTCGACCATCCGAAACTGACCGTATGGGTGGGATGGCGCAAGCAATCTCCCGAAAATATAATCAAGTATGTCTCTTCCGTCATAGAAGAGGAGATCTACACCATAAAGGGCATACGCAAAGTGACGTCTCTGACACGGGAAGGCTTTTCCACCATCACCCTTGAACTGGAAAAGGACGCCGATCCGAATTTTGAGATGTTTCTGGTCAATGAAAGGATGTCGGGGCTTAAGGATGACCTTCCCAATGACATACAGGGGCCCATTGTAAGCGGTTATGTACCGGAAGACATAGGGGATACCACCTTTTTCAGCCTTTATCTTTCAAGCAACATCATGGACGGGTACAGCCTGACGAAGTTTTCCGAACGGGAACTCAAACGCACATTGTCCGAGATACCCGGCGTGGCTAATATAAGCGTACGTGGGGGCGTTGAACGGGAGCTTTACATAGAGTACGACCCCGCCACGATCGAGTACTACAACATACCGTTCAACAAGGTCTATGAAAAACTGATGAGCCTGAATAAAAAAATATCCATAGGCAATATAAGACGCTTTGACAAACGCATATATGTGACTTTTGTGAATGACGTGAAACTTGAGGATATTGAGAACTGGGAAGTGGACAAAGGCATCAAGCTTTCGCAGGTCGCAAAAGTCTATTTCAAGGATAAGGACCCTGCTCAGATCCACAAGATAAACGGCAGGCCGGCTGTCTATGTCATACTCACAAAGTCAGCGAAGGCCAATGCCATCAATGTCTCTTCCGCCGTGATGAAAAAACTGGAGAGCCTTAAGAAGGAAAATCCGAACATATTTTACGAGGTCGCGGATAATGAGGGAGAAAAAGTAATGGAGGGTTATGACTCCATACTATTAAAAATAGCAGTCTCCGTTGTGGCCATATTTTTGGTGCTTTTTTCTTTCATGCGCCACATCAAGCCGTCGCTGATAACGATGTCATCCATATTTCTTTCGGTATCGTTCGCGGTCAATTATCTCTTTTTCGCGGGCGAAAGCCTTAACAAGTTTACACTGAGCGGCATAGCGCTTGCTTTCGGCCTTCTGGTCGATAATGCGGTGGTGGTGTACGAGAACATACACCGCCATTTTTATTCGGGTAAAAAGATCAGAGAGTCGATAAGCCTTTGCTTCAAGGAGATGTTTGTTCCGATAATAGCCTCGACGTTTACCACCATATGTGTGCTTCTGCCCTTTGTCTTTCTGCAGGAGGAACTTAAGGTATACTACGTACCGTTTGCAAAGACCATAGTCTTCGCTTTGATCGCCTCGATCTTTATATCGTTTTCACTTATACCCATCGCATTCAGTTTTCTACATATTGAGTCGGACAAAAGGAAGAAAAAACATAAAAGCGTCAGGCTTTACCAGAGATATCTCGGGTTTATATTAAGAATACGCTGGATAGCCCTGGCTGTGATGGTATTTGTCATAGGATACAGTGTCTACGTGTTCATCGAGGACGTGGATAAAAGCAGCTTTTCCTGGGGCGGTTTCGATTATCCGCCGGAACTGCACTGCAACTTCAGGTCGGAGGCAAATGTCCCGGATTTCCGTTTAAAGGACGCAGTGAGCGAGTTTGAGGGGCTTATATCCGGCAATGAGATCGTTGACTTCTACCGTACATCCATCTCTTCCCAATGGGCCACCATAATCATATATTTCAAGGAGGATTTCAAGGGAAGCGCTCCCGCGTACGCATTGAGGGAAAAGCTTAAGATATACGGGAACAGGATGTCTCAGATCAATGTCCGCACCTGGGGGATCGGCCCCGATTTCGGAGGCGGCGGATTCATGGGGGGCGTAAGGTATTCTTCGACGGTCTGGCTTCAGGGTTATAATTACTCCAAACTGAAGCAGGAGGCCAAAAGGTTCAAAACGGTGCTTTTGTCATTCCGGGAAGTCTCCGACGTCAAATTGGGAGAGGTGTCCACCAACTCCATAAAAAAAGTGGTTGTCAACCTGGACCCTGAAAAGCTTGACATGTATGGACTTGAAACCGGCACGATCGCTGGCAAGGTGCGAGAGCTGGTGAGCGAATATACTGTCCAGAACGCCATTAAACTTGAAAGCGATTATATAAGTTTCACGTTGGCGCCTGAAGAGAAGATCGGCCTCTTTGAGTTACGGAACCTTTATATAGGAGGCGGTGTAAAACTGGGCGATATCGCGCTTGTGGAGCTTGAAGCAAGCACGAACCGGATCGAAAGGGAAAACCAGACCTACAGTTATCCGGTCTCCTTTGATTTTTCAGGGGGAAACCAGACGGAGGATGAGTTCAAGGAGACACTCAAGACCAATATAATCTATCCGCCCGGTTTTTCGCTCAAGACTGAGAACGACGAGCGGTGGTGGTGGGATGAGGACACCGACTATAATAAGATACTGGTGCTGCTCGGCTTCGCGGTCCTGCTCATATATATGATCATCTCATCGCTTTATGAGAGCTATACCGAACCTTTTATAATACTGCTTACCCTGCCGCTGGCATTTATCGGCGTCATATGGCTGTATAAAATATTTCAGCTGAATTTTGGTGTGCATGCCATAATGGGGTCGATGCTCATGGCGGGCATTGTCGTAAACAATGCCATAATAATGGTCAACCATATCAATTATCTTAGGCGTGAAAAGGATGTCAAAAGGGTCTACGGGGTGATATTGGGCGCTTCCGACCGGTTGAGGCCGATACTGATAACGTCGCTTACCACCATAATGGGGCTTCTCCCCATCATCTTGCTTAAGGATAAAGGGGATGATTCTTCCACGGCGGATATCTGGAAACATCTAAGCTATGCGACCGTCGGAGGGCTTACCACATCGACTTTTTTCACATTGACGTTCATGCCCATGCTCTATTTTTTCTTCACGAAGAAGGACTCCGACGAGGAAGAATACCCGGGGACGGGAATATCGCGTCTGCTCAGACGTATACGATGGAGAAAGGTCCCGGGGATGGCATTGAGGGAGGTAATCAGACTGCCTTATCATGTAAAAAACATGCCTCGCAGCGTTAAACGCGGGGTCGTATATATTAAAGGGACAATACGCAGTATCAGAGACGGAAAGAGTAACAGAAAGGGGTTTTGATGAAGCGAATTACCGCATTGACACTTATATTGGCGGTGCTGATGTCAGCGGCCGGAGCCGTTACATTTCAGGAATTCGTCAGAAAGGCGTTTTTACAAAGTGACGCTAAACGCGACGCTGAATTAGCCGACAGGTATGACAAGTGGGATCTTTATGATAAATTTTCGATGATGATACCCAGATTGGATCTGACCATGAACCTGCCGACATATACGAAAATAACCGATGAGATCGAGGGTTTCGATCTTGAATATGAGAACGAGTATGAATATTATGCGGCGATAGTCGAACTGGAACAGCAGCTGCCCACAAATACGGAGATAAGCGTGTCGATGACCTATGCCGATTATTCGAAATACCGTGAATACGGGCAGGAGAATGCAGACGGATACAGGGCTGCCGATATATCAGTCTCACTCAAACAATATCTCTGGGGCAGCAATAAGGGATATCATGACATGAAGCGATGGCTGAACGCACGGGCGGAGAGAAACATAAATATGAACCGGCACAAGCTCGACATATTGCGGGAGGCGTACATACGCTATATAAGCTATCTGAGAGCAGAACGGGAATATGAGCTCAACAAGGGACAGTCCGAGCGGTACAGGGATATTTTTCAGGCTACGGAAAACAGCTACAGGATGGGCCTTGTGGATGTGATCAACTACAACAGGATAAAAAAGCGCTTCATGTTTCTTGACGTGGCATTCAGAGATTCCGAGACAAATCTGCAAAAAGAGAAAAACCTTATAAGGTCGTTTATAAACGAGGATATCCCCCGGTTTGAAAAGGATGTGAAGATCATCGACAAGTCGGCCTTTGACAGTGCCGCCCCGAAACAGGAAAACACCCGTCTTAACCTGGAGCTGGACAATGCATATCGCGATTATAAAGCGCTGAAAAGCAGCTATGAACCGAAAGTATACGGTTTTCTCCAGTCCACCTATGAGGGTGAAGGGGACGGAAGCATAGAAAACATGGACAGAACGAGATTCACCGCGGGCATCGGAGTGAACATCCCGCTGGCGAACCTGTCCAAAGTGAGCAAGCTTAAAAAGGAAAAGATAAGCTACCTTATGAAGCTTAACTCATATAACGACGACATTGAGACCGTCGCGGAAGATTTCGATAAACTGTTGTCAGAGATGGACAGCGACTTTATTAAGATAGAACTGTACAAACAGATCATCCCGAGCCTGAAACAGAATTACGGCGCAAGCATATCAAGGTTTACGATCGGCGCCATCTCCCTTCAGGAACTGATGGATATAGAGGATGAGTATATCACCGCTGAGATGGAGTATCTCAGCGTTATCATGGATTATAATATTAAGGCGCTCGACGCTTCTGCCTACGCGGGAAATATAGATATTATCTTGGAGGGATTATTATGAAAAAAGGATTAACCATAACGTTGATCGTGGTCATACTTGCCGCCGCTCTGGCCGGCTCATATTTTTTGTTTTTCAAAAAAGCCGAGGAGACTAATGAAGACAAAAGCAAGCCGTTGGCTGCCCCTGTGCCGGTAAAGGTCACACACGCTACGCGCGGAGACCTCCCGCTTTATATATCGTCATCCGGCAAACTTGAGGCCATACAGGTCAATGATTATATTTCCGAAGTCTCGGGGAATATATCTGTGAAAGTCAGGGAAGGGCAGTATGTGGAAAAGGGGAGACTGCTTTTTACCATAGATAATCCCAATTATCAGATCGCGTATGAGAACGCGTTGCTTGAATATAAAAAGTCATATATACAGTATCTGGCCATAAATGAGAATGTGGAAGGGCTGGAGGGGTTTCTGCCCAAACAGCAGGAATTGTTTTCGGAAGACAATGAAGTGGCCGCAATACAAAAGGAGGTGCTCGAGGGGCTGCAGAAGGGCACTATCAGCCGCGAGCGCATCAAATACAGGCTGGGAGAACAGGAGCTGGCACTCAAAAAAGCCCTTGAGGATTACAAAAAATGTGCTGTCAGAGCCCCCTTTTCAGGCGTGATAGGCAAGATCTCCGTTACACAGGGCGAGCACGTACAGTCAGGCAAAGCTGTCCTGACCATAGCCGATATAACACGCCTGCGTATCAAGGCGAACATATTGGTCAAGGATATCACAAGCATAAAAGAGAAGGCAAAAGCCTTGATCTTTCCCGTTATCAACGATGAGAAATACAGCGGGCGGGTTTATTCGGTAAATCCCCTGATATATGACGACAATTCGACCTATGCGGTGGTGGAGCTCGATAATAAGGACGGCGAGCTGAATCCCGGCGTTTTTTGCGATGTGTTGCTTCAGACCGGAGTGATAAAAGACAAGGTCATAGTGCCCAAAGAGGCCGTGCTTGAGAGGGACGGAAAAAAACTTGTGTTTGAGATAAAAAACGATCTCGCATACTGGGTCTATGTCACCACCGGGGAAGAAAATTATGAAAATATTATTATCGAGGAAAAGGTGGATGAAGGGGACATGCTTATTATAGAAGGCCATTATGTCCTGAACCATAAGGCCCCGGTAGTGATCTCAGATGAACTTGAAACGGAGGAATGATGAGTCTGCCGAAATTTTCAGTAAAACGCCCGGTCACGACCACCATGATATCCCTTGCGGTGATCCTGCTCGGGTTCATATCCCTGAAGATGCTGAAAATAGAACTTCTTCCCTCTATCGACATACCGAAGATAGTGGTCGAGACAAAAGCCGAGTCTCTTCCTCCGGAGGAAGTGGATACCAATATCACGCAGAAAATTGAGCGGCAGCTGGGAACGCTGCCCAATGTGAAAAAAATATCCTCGATCTCCACCGATGGAAAATCATTGATCACTGTCGAGTTTTACTGGGGCGTAAACATGGAATACACCATGCTGAAAGCCAGGGAAAAACTTGATAATATCACCGATGACCTTGGCGATGCGGAAAAGCCGAACATCCTTTATTTTGACCCCGCCCAGTCTCCTGTCATGCAGATCATGGTCGAAGGGGATTATGATTTCCTCACATTGAGCAATTATGCTTCGGACAGCCTTAAAAGACGATTTGAAAGGCTGGAGGGAGTGGCGCAATGCGACGTCATAGGGGCCGATGAGGAGGAGATCCGTGTAATAGTGACGAATCGCGAGATGGTCTCATATGGGATTTCCTTCTCTGAAATAGAGACTGCGTTGAGGCAGAATAATTTTGTGAATTCGGCCGGTGAGATAGGAGATGAAAATTTTTCCTATTCGCTTTCCATGGAGAAGAATCAATACTCTGTCAAAGAGATCGGGAATCTGAGAATCAAGGGAAACGTCAAGTTGCGCGACATAGCCCGCATAGAACGCGGGACCGCCGAACTTGACGAATATTCCCGTTTCAACGGCGAGAGGGGCATAGGGCTGCTTATAATAAAGTCCTCTTCGGCCAATACGGTCAATGTCGCCAAAGAGGTCAAGCAGCTTATAAGGGAATTACAGGCGGAAGACGCAAAACTCAACCTTAAGATATTATACGATGATTCCGAGACTATAAACAATGCCATACGAAATGTCGTATTTTCGATACTATTGGGCGGAATACTCGCGTTTTTTGTCCTTTTTGTCTTTCTGCATGACTTTAAATCGCCTTTTATAATAGGGCTGTCAATGCCCCTGTCCATAATAGCGGCGTTTGTGGCGATATATCTTGCGAAGATATCCATCAATATACTCTCACTGGGGGGGCTTGCCATAGGCATAGGCCTCTTGGTCGACAACTCCATAGTCGTACTGGAGAACATGGACCGTTATCTGGGCGGCGGCATGGACAACAAGGAGGCATCCGTAAAGGGAGCCTCGGAAGTCGCAATGGCCATTGTCGCAGGCACGATGACGACGATAGCAGTATTTCTGCCTGTGCTTTATCTGAAAGGTGTCATAGCGGTGCTCTTCAAACAGCAGGCATTTGTTATCTCCGTATCCCTGATAGCTTCTTTGATAGCGGCGCTGTCACTTGTACCCATGGTCTTTTCACGCAAGTCCCGCCTTATTGACAGGCTTAACGCCACTGTGGTCAAAAAAGGCAAAAAAATATTCGACGGATTTGACGGATTGCTTCACAGGGGAATGGAATATTATGAAAAAGCCCTCGATTGGGCCCTCAACAACAAGGCGCGGGCTGTCACATATACACTCTGCGCGTTTATCTTTTCCCTTGGGCTCTCCTTTCTTCTGAAGAGAGAGTTTGTGCCGGACGTGAAGGAAAATAAATTTTTCATGGAATACAAACTTGCAACGGGCGCTACGATCTCGGCCAATGAAAAATACGTGAAGTTTGTCGAAAGCATACTGCGCGACAAGGAAGAGATGATAGACTATTATGTGGTCAATATCGGCAAGACATACGGGAACAGTATTTCAGGCCTGAACACGGGGTATTTCATGGTCGCGGTCAATAAACAGAAGCAGGTCGACGATCTTAAGCAATATCTTCTCGACAGGCTTGGCGCTCTTGAAGGCAGTGTCACTTTTTATTCCGCGGGCAGCATATATAACCAGTTCTTTGATTTCGGCGAATACGACATAGACGTGGTGCTTGAGGGCGAGGATATCGACAGGCTGAACAACGTCGCGGATGAGCTTAAGCCCGCCATCGAATCCGTTGACGGGTTTCGCCTTGTGATCAAAGACCTGGAGCTCGAACGGGAGATCATTGAACTCAGGTTCAAGGATTTTTTTATAGATACGATCGATACCCCGCTGTGGACTGTCATAAACAGGCTGAAGGAGCTCACAATAGGCTCCAAGGCCACGACAGTGTATGATGAAAGCAAGGAAGTGGATATATGGGTCAAAAACAATGAAGATGTGCCCGATTATGATGAGTTCCTTGAAAAGATCGTGATCGTCGACGGGAGCCCCTATAAGATACGGGATATCGTGGACCTTAAAGTCATAAAGGTGCCCAATGAGCTCAAACGTGAGGATCAGCGCCGCAAGGTCTCACTCCTTTGCAATATTAAAGGGCTTTCGCTTGAAGACGCCATCGAGAAAGTCAGACAAAAATTTTACGGACTTAAGGACACCGAGGATATCAAGATAAAGTTCGGGGGAAAGATCGAAAACATGAAGGACTCTTTTTCGGGCCTTGGCTTTGCCTTTATCCTTTCGCTGATACTGGTCTATATGATACTTGGCGTGCAGTTTGAATCCTTTTTCCAGCCGTTTGTCATCATACTTGCCGTACCGCTTGCCATGATCGGCGTTCTTGTCATGCTCTTCATCACCGGCACTTCTCTGAACATCATGAGCCTCATGGGAATAGTCGTGCTTGTCGGTATTGTCGTCAATGACAGTATTGTGAAGATAGATATCATCAACAGGCTGAGAAATGAGGGATACCCTCTGCTTGACGCTGTCAAAAAAGGCGGGAAGCTTCGATTCCGTCCGATACTGATGACATCCCTGACCACGATACTCGGCCTTCTCCCGCTTGCTATAGGCCTGGGCGAAGGCAGTGAATTGACAAAGCCGCTTGCCGTGACTATAATCGGCGGGCTCATCACATCCACCATACTTACGCTTATAATAATACCGGTGATATATGTGGCTTTGATACAAAAACTTGAAAAATGATAGTCATTTAACGCCCCGGGGATCCATCCCGGGGCGTTAAGAAGCCTTCCATACATCCGGTCTCCGCCCCGTTACGGGGGAATTTATTATTATTCTTTGTCAGCGCGGAAAAAGATGATAGAATAGAGTATGTTCCAACATCCG
Source organism: uncultured bacterium (assembly GCA_964548195.1). Taxonomy (GTDB): domain Bacteria; phylum Macinerneyibacteriota; class Macinerneyibacteria; order Macinerneyibacteriales; family DSCS01; genus CAZJQC01. The sequence goes on from CAZJQC010000022.1 coordinate 13,892, forward strand.
GGCGGAGTTTATGAAAGAAAGACATAAGGCATATTTTTTTACGAGCGGTGTTGCGCTGTTCATAATGCTGATAGCCTTATCCTTGATAAGATACCTGAGAGGAGACAGCTTTTTTGCTATTTCCCGGGTCGGATATTTTTATTTTCTGGCTGTCAATGTCGCGGCGCTGATGCTGCTTTCCGCCAATGTGGTCATCTACTTGCTGTCTCATAAAGATGAGACCCGCTATTCGATCGGCAACAGAAACATAGAAAAATTGACGTCAAGCATGATCATGCTGGGTGTCGGTCTCTCTATAGTGATCTTTTCCTCCGCCTATGAAAGCCATCGCGATTTCTTAAGACAGACCTTCAGAAATGAAGCCAGGGAAAGGGTGATGTCCCTAAATACAGTTTTCAGATCGGTTTTTTCGGATGTCAAAGCCACGGCATTATATGTCTCCAACAGCGAGTACGTCAAGGCTGACGAGTTCAGGCGTTATGCGGAAGGTTTTCTGAAAGAAAAGCGGGAACTGCATGCGTTGATACTGGTAATAGACGAAGGTGACGGCGTCTACCGGGTAAAATACATGGAACCTCTGCAAGGACATGAGGATCTGATCGGGAAGGATGTGGGAGGTTTTGGGGGACGTCGGGAGGCATACATGCTTGCCGCGGGCTCCGGTGCCAGAGCTCTGGTCCTGGCACCCCCGTATGCGTCTCATTTAGGCCCTCAGGACGCTGTCTCGGCCATCGCCCCTGTAACATACAACGGACGCAGAAAAGGCTATATAGAGGGTATTACGGCCCTTTCCGTCATCATTGAGAAAGCCATGGCGGGAACACCGTACGGGATGTTTTCAATGGAAGTAAGAGATACCGGGTATTACGGGATCATAAACCGCTTCGGGACTCCCGAAAAAAAAGTAGGGACACAGGGGCTGGTGTATAATGAGCGTTTCGAGAGCAGTATGCTTGCCTGGGACATTACGGTCAGGCCGGGGAGCCTTTTTTTCAAGAAGTATCCGCCCAGGACAGCGTGGTTTAAATTTGTAATAAGTCTGCTGATCACAGCCTTCAGCGTGGCGGTGATACGCTTTTTCACCCTGTCGGAGATCAATGCCGCCGCCGGCAGGGAGAGGATAAACGGAATAATACTTGATTCCATAGAGGACGGAGTCATAGCCGCTGACACAGGCGGATCCGTTGCCATGATGAACAGGACCGCGGAAAAACTCACCGGCTGGACGATGCAACAGGCAAAAGGGCGGAATATCGCAGACGTATACCATGTGATCCCGGACCACGAACCTGACAGAGAGGGCGTCTATGACGCGAGTCGGATCAATATCATCGAAAGTGCCGGCTCCGGGGCCGCATCGCATAATATACTCTTTTCCAGAAAAGGGGGTATGTTTCACGTCGAAAGCAGGGTGACTCCCGTGAGCGGCGGTGACGGTAAGATGTACGGCAATGTGCTTTCCTTCAGGAATATCTCCCGTGAATACCAGTTGAACCGTTCCCTGGCCGAGAGTGAGGAATTGTTCCGGACGCTTGCGGTATCCTCGCCGGTCGCTGTGATGATGTATCAGAAAAACAAATGGGTATATGCCAACCCGGCAGCCACCGAAGTAACGGGATATGAGGAGTCGGAACTGGACAATATGGATTTCTGGAGCATCGTCCATCCGGATTTTGAAGCCCTTGTAAAAGAGCGTGGTCAAAGGCGGCAGGAAGGGCGGGAAGTCAGCAATATATATGAGTTCAAAATCGTGAGGAAAAACGGATTGGAGAAATGGGTCCGTCTTGTCGGCACTACGGCCGTATTCCGCGGCGCGCCGGCAGGACTGATATCGGTCATCGACATTGACGGGAGCAAACGGGCGGCGGCCGAGCTTATCAGGGAAAAGGAACTTGCGCAGCGGTATCTGAATGTGGTGGAGGTGATGATAATGGATCTGACCGCCGGGCTTGAAATAAAAATGATCAACCCCAAAGGGTGCGAGATACTCGAGGCGGATGAGAAGGATATTCTGGGCAAAAACCTTATAGAGTCTTTTGTCCCGGAAGAGATCCGGGATGATGAACGCAAGTTTATGAGGGATTATCTGCGCGATGACGGCCACGCGCCCGCATACCGGAAAAGCTTACTTTTGACTGCCCGCGGAAACATCAGGGATATTGAATGGCATATGACTGTGGTGCGTGATAAAACCGATAAATGGCTGCTTTGTTCGGGCTCCGACATCACCGAGCGCAGAAAACTTGAGGCGCAGCTGATACAATCCGAGAAATTCGACTCCATAGGATTGCTTGCCGGGGGAATAGCCCATGACTTTAACAATATGCTCACCGGCATACTGGGAGGGGCCGAGATCTTAAAACTAAAAATACAAGAACCCTCCGCTGTCAAAAACATCGAGATGATCGGGTCCGCTGCACAAAGGGCGGCGGAACTTACGAGGAAGCTGCTTGATTTTTCCCGCAAAGGCAAATTTGAATCGGTCCCCGTGGATATACACGAGGTCATCAATGATTCCATCGCGTTGCTTGAACGAAGCATGGACAAGAAGGTCGTCATGAAGACGGTTCTTGCCGCTTCCGCGCACACGGTATCGGGCGATCACACACAGCTGGAAAACGCGATCATCAACCTGGGCGTCAATGGCTGTGACGCCATGCCGGACGGAGGGACGCTCACGGTCTCGACAAAAAACATCACGGTCAGACATGGTGATGAGACGCTTGCGGAGGCTCATGAGCCGGGGGAAGGCGAATACATATGCATAACTGTTTCCGACACCGGCACGGGAATGGATGAGGAGACACGAAAAAAGATATTCGAACCCTTTTTTACCACGAAACCACCCGGAAAAGGCACGGGCTTCGGCCTTCCATCCGTATACGGGGCGGTAAAAAGCCATCACGGCACAATCGAGTGCGAAAGCCTTCCGGGCGCCGGGACCTTGTTCCATATGATGCTCCCCGTGATAAAGGACCACAGTAAAACCAAAAAGCATAAACGGATCGGGGACCACAAAAACCGTTTAAGTGTAATGGTCATTGATGACGAGTTTGTGACAAGGGAGACTGCCGCGGAGATCTTCAGAGAACTCGGATGCACTGTTATCACGGCTGAGGACGGTGAGGAGGGGATCTCGATATACAGGGAAAAAAAGGATGCCATAGACCTTATACTTCTTGACATGATCATGCCGAAGATGAACGGCGCGGAAGTATTCACCAAACTCAAGGAGATCGACAATGACGTTAAAGTCGCTCTGGGCTCCGGGTACCTTCTGGGATATGACATAGACGATCTTGCATATGAGGGTTTTTTGTCATTTGTGAGCAAGCCATACGATTTTAAAAAGATTTCCAATCTTGTTGAAACGCTGCAAAACACTGTTTCGGAGGAATAGTCCCCGGATTTCACCTTACCCGCCATGTATTGACTTGACAGCGCCCGGTCTTTACATTATGTTCGATATGCTTTAGAAAACATATCGGAGGTTGAGAAGATGGAAAAGATTTTGAAAAGACTGGGGCTGAGGGATGAAAACAACGGCATTCATGACGGATCCTCAGGGGGTATGAAAAAATGTGAGGGAAAGAGATTCATATCCTATTCGCCGATAGACGGTTCAGCCATAGCGGAGGTCATATCCGCCACACCGTCTGATTATGAATACATATCATCAAAGGCGCGCCGTGCCTTTGATAAATGGAGTTCCATGCCTGCTCCGAAACGGGGGGAGATAATACGGCAGATCGGCAACAGACTAAGGGAACATGAAGAGGACCTCGCTTCGCTGATAACCCTTGAGACGGGAAAAATACTTCCGGAAAGCCGGGGAGAGGTCAGGGAGATGACGGATATCTCGGATTTTGCGTTGGGCCAGAGCAGGATGCTTTACGGCCGGACGATGCACAGTGAAAGAAAAGACCATACGATGAAAGAACAGTATCATCCCATGGGGCCGGCGGGGGTGATCACCGCTTTTAATTTTCCCGTGGCCGTATGGGCCTGGAACTCTCTTTTGGGAGGAGTATGCGGTAATACGGTCATATGGAAACCGAGTGAAAAGGCCGTGCTTTGCGCGATAGCCGTTCAAAATATAATTGCGCCGGTGATCGATGAAAATGGCTTGTCCGGAGTCTTTAACATGATTGCCGATTGCGATTCATCCGCGGGGAAGATGATCGCCTCCGACAAAAACGTACCTCTTGTCAGTGCCACTGGCAGCGTCAGGATGGGACGTGACGTGGGTGTCGCCGTGGCATCGCGTTTCGGGCGCAGCATATTGGAATTAGGCGGCAATAACGCAGTGATAGTGGATGAGACCGCGGATATCGATCTGGCTGTGAAATCGGTATATTTTGGTTCTGTCGGCACGGCAGGCCAGCGTTGTACATCCACCAGGAGGCTGTTGATCGAGAGATCCGTCAAAGACGTCTTTATGGCCGGGCTTGTGGCGGCTTATGAAAGTACGGCGATTGGAGATCCCTTCGACAAAGGAACGGTCATGGGGCCGCTGATAGACGGAAACGCCGTCGATGATTATCACAGGACTATTGAAGAGGCATGCGCATCCGGGGGAGAACTGATCATCGGTAACAGGTCGGTGACTGTTCCCGGCAGGGAAAAAGGCCATTATGTCTTTCCATCCATCATCGAATGCGACAGGCACAACCCCTCGCTACAAAGGGAAGCCTTTGCGCCGATATTGTATGTCGTCGGATTTGATGATTTCGGAGAGGCCGTAAAGATACAAAACGATGTCCCGCAGGGGTTAAGCAGCGCGTTGTTTTCCAATGACATACACCGGGAGCATCTGTTTCTCTCGCATCGGGGTTCCGATTGCGGGATAGCCAATGTCAATGCCGGCACATCCGGCGCTGAGATAGGCGGAGCGTTTGGAGGGGAAAAAGAGACAGGCGGAGGCAGGGAATCAGGATCCGATGCCTGGAGATCTTATATGAGACGCCAGACGAGTACGGTAAACTGGGGAGATTCGCTCCATTTTGCGCAAGGTGTGGAGTTCAAAATAAAATATTAGAAGGTGAAATAATAAAAAATATTTTGCTTGACATGCGCGGGTTTCAGGTTATTATCATCACAGGACGGGAACCAATCTAATGAATCGAGTTTAGTATCTAATATTAAATTTTGAGGAAAGGTAAGTTATGAAAGGTAAAGTCAAGTGGTTTAATACTACAAAGGGTTTCGGGTTTATTGAAAAAGAAGATGGCGGAGATATCTTTGTCCACGTAAGCGACGTCAATGATCTTATTGACGAAGGCGACAATGTGGAGTTTGAGATCGGCGAGGGCAAAAAAGGTCCTTGCGCCAAAAACGTTAATAAGATCTGACGTTTTATAAGAAGTTAAAAGGCATTTAAAAACAGTTCCCGTCTGTTTCTTTTGTCGCTTTTTTCATCCTGGTCATTATAGTTTTGCCAATTCCGATATTTTATTGTATCATATCCTGTAACGACAGGAGGATACGTGATATTTCTTTTTGCGCTGGTCTCGGCGGTGGCGCCGGGTCTGTTCTGGCTTTGGTTTGTCTATTCGAAAGACCGATATGAACCCGAACCGAAAAAGCTGATCGCAAAGGCATTTTTTGTCGGCATGGCGGTTACTGTGCCTGCGATACTGCTCGAGCTGCTCTTTCACGTCAACGACTATATCACCATAGTCGCAGGGGCGCCCGTGATCGAAGAGTTGATGAAGTTTCTGGGCGTGTATCTCTTCTTTTTCAGAAAAAAAGATTTCAACGAGCCTGTAGACGGCATCGTATACAGCGCTGCTGTCGCACTTGGGTTCGCGACACTGGAAAATACAGGCTATGTGCTTTCAGCGATGCTGGGGGGCGAGTTTGTCACGGTATCCGTGATGAGGGCGCTGCTCAGTGTTCCGGGCCATTTTCTCTTTTCAACGGTCTGGGGTTACGGCCTGGGTGCTGTTAAATTCGGTAAAAAGAAAAAAAACTTTTTGGCATATACCCTGCTCGCAGCCGTGGCATTGCACGGCGCATTTAATTTTCTGGTGACAAATTTATCCTGGGTCGCATTGCTGTTTATATTTTTTACGGCTTTTATATGGGCGATATTTTTCAAAAACATAAAAAAATCGGTGGCGGCATCCCCCTTCAGGAGAAAAAACGCGACAGGTCAGGATGACTGATGTCGAAAGATGGAGTCGTACAGTGAAAAGGAAACGGGTGATCATCATCGGAGCGGGCCCCGCGGGAATTTTTACCGCTTTGGAACTGTTAAAAGAGATGCCGGGCTCGGAGATACTTATGATCGAAAAGGGCCGTTCCATATATGACCGCTCATGCCCTAAAAGAAGCACCGGCGCATGCGCGCATTGCAAACCGTGCAACATAACAACGGGTTTCAGCGGCGCAGGGGCCTTCTCCGACGGAAAACTCTCATTAAGCCCCTTCGTGGGCGGGCTTGATGACTATCTGGATGACGCGGTCCTTGACCGTATGATAGCCTATGCATATGAAGAGTATTATGAAAAATTCGGGGCTGATTCAAAGACTTACGGCATCGAAAAAGACGCCATGATATCCGCATTGAAATTAAAGGCGATTCAGGCGAATCTCCGCCTCATAGATTATCCCCTCAAGCATCTTGGCACCGAGCAGGCATATGAATTATACGCGCGTATTCAGGATTTCCTCCGGAAAAGCATGGTGAGCCTGTTGTTCCTCTCAAAGGTGGAAGACCTGATCATAGAGGGCGGCATGATAAAGGGCGTCAGGCTTGCGAACGGCGAAGAGCATTATTCCGATTCAGTCGTCATAACGGTGGGCAGGGAGGGTTCCGAATGGTTTAAGTCCATGTGCGGCCGCTACGGGCTCGCGACGGATGTGAACCCCGTGGACGTGGGAGTGCGCATCGAAGTCAAGGACGAGATCATGAATAACATAAACGAAGCCCTGTATGAGGGCAAGTTGATATATTATACGGACACATATGATGACAAGGTACGTACATTTTGCCAGAACCCATCAGGGTATGTGGCTGTCGAGAACTATGAGGGGGATCTAGCCACGGTAAACGGACATTCATACAAGAACAAGAAATCCAATAACACCAATTTCGCATTGTTGGTGAGCAATAAGTTCGACCATCCGTTCAACAAACCCATTGAATACGGCAAAAAAGTCGCCGAGTTGGGCAATATGCTCGCGGACGGCAATATACTCGTACAGCGTTTCGGCGATTTTATACGGGGCCGGAGAACCACGCCGGAACGGCTTAAAAGGGGAAACGTGATCCCGACGATGGAGGACGCGGAACCCGGCGATCTGGGCCACGCCATACCATACAGGACGATGCTTGACATCAAGGAGACGATACAGGCTCTTGATAAACTGATACCGGGCCTTGCCAGCGATGAGACGCTTATGTACGGTATTGAAGTCAAATTTTACGGCAACAGGGTGCGCGTGGATGAAAGGTTTGAGACAAATATAAAGGGGCTTTACGCCGGAGGCGACGGCGCCGGCTTGACCAGGGGGCTTATGCACGCAAGTGTGAACGGCATACTGATAGCCAGAGGCATATTGCAGGGCGATGCGACTGAGCCCGTATGCAAACCCTGAATCACGGGAAACGGACAGAGATGCGGATATCATGCCTTTAAGAACGAAAGGGACTATAGACCCGCCGGCATACGTTGCCGCGGGATCGGCGCTCCTGCTTTTACAGCTTGTCGTTTTTTTGATACTGCCGAGCCGCCATGTGAAAAGC
>CAZJQC010000022.1:21741-22800 GCA_964548195.1 uncultured bacterium
TCCGCAGCAATCCTGTTTTATCTGGCCTCGCGCGCCGAGGACAGGGAACTTAAGTATAGGTTTGGAGACCTTTTTACTTCCTATTGCAAACATGCGGGCGCTTTCGGCCGGCCTCTTTTGAGACGGAGACGCCGGCGCGACAAAAAAAATTGAAACGTTTCCCCATAGAAGCTGTCTCATAGTAAAAAGGGAGGCATTTATGCGGAAACACATCACGACGGCACTGATCCTTTTGCTTTGCGCCTGCGGTGTACGGGAAATCTCTATTGACGGGCTTGATGAGTATAAGATGGACACGGTGGGGACGATACGGCTTGCCGAGGAGATCGATATAGAGGACCTTCTGACAGTCGGCAAAAATTACATCGTCCTGGATTCCTTTAACGACAAATATGAGATAAAAATATTTGATGAAAAGGGCAGCATATTATTCAGATACGGCAAAAAGGGCAAGGGCCCGGGAGAGTTCAGCGAGAGTGACCTCATTCTCGCAGGGATTCACAACGGAAGGCTGTATGTGGCCGACAGCGATGTCAACAAGATCGTCGCTTTTAAGATGGACGGCGACAGCTCTTTTGCCTTTGAGGATGAGTTTTTCATAGATTCCGGTTCGATGATCAGAGGCGGCATGACAGGCGCCGGTGAGATGGCGTTCTCCCTGGTGCAGGACGACCATATGCTGAAAACATTCAATACGGACGGGGTAAAGACCGCCGAATATATCCCGATCGAGATCCCCGATATCAATAAGATGAGCCGCAGGGAATTGTTGACATTCCTGAGGTCGAACCTGTTTTTTCCCGTATGCAACGGTGACAACATGATGTTGTTTTATTTTCTTGACAGGAAGATGAGGTTTCTCACATTTGAGGGAAAGGCGATAAAAAATATTTCTGACGTCGATTACCCGGTGGTTGAAAAAACCTTGTATGAGAGCAGGGGAAGCCGCAAAGACGGCAATACTTCCGTGAACATATCATTTAAAGGGACATACGCGGGTTTTGTCCGGGAAGGTGCTTACTGGACCGCTTTGATCGCCGAAGAGGACAGGGGAGGGGG
>CAZJQC010000023.1:0-22013 GCA_964548195.1 uncultured bacterium
AAACATCATGGCTCCGGCCGCAAACGCAAGGGCATAGGGAAGCATGGGCCTTATCAGGATGACGGCCGCCGCTCCGATGACCGCTGACACAGGCTCCACAAGGCCTGAAAGCTGGCCGAAGAAAAAACTTTTATAGCGTGAAAGCCCCTCCCGCCTCAACGGCACGGAAACAGCGATACCCTCGGGAAAGTTCTGTATGCCTATGCCGATCGCCAACACAACGGCCGCCGTAAGAGAAGCCGAATGTATGCCGGACGCCACGGCGCCGAAAGCCACGCCTACGGCCAGCCCTTCGGGTATATTATGCAGCGTGATGGCCATGACAAGCAGCGCCGTTTTTTTCATATGTGTCTTGGGGCCTTCCGCTTCTTTTATGTCCGATCCTATGTGCAGATGCGGCATTGTCCTGTCCAGCACCCACAGAAAAAACACCCCTCCCAAAAAACCCGTTGTCGCGGGCACCCAGGAGGGATAGGGAAACTCCTCGGACATCTCTATGGCGGGGGCAAGAAGCGACCAGTAACTTGCAGCCGTCATGACCCCGCCGGCAAAGGCAAGCATGGTGTCAAGCATTTTCTGGTTTACCGTCCTGGTCATAAACACGACCGAGGCTCCGAGTGACGTCAAAAGCCATGTAAACACCCCGGCTATAAGCGCCTGATTGACAGGCGACAGCCCTTTAAAAAGCTCGACCATTATCATACCTCCCCCGAGAACATCAGTCTCTCGAATAGATTATTTTCCCGTCGATCACGGTAAGCAGACAGTCGGAATCCATGCTGAAGGGATCCCCGCTGAAGACGGCTATGTCCGCGTCCTTGCCTTTTTCAATGCTGCCTATGCGGTCAAAGACCCCGCATATTTTCGCGGCGTTGGAAGTGACGGACTTGAAGGCCCCGTCCTCGCTCAGGCCGTGTTTTCTTGCAAATCCGACCATGATCCTCAGGTAGTTTATCGGGATGACGGGCGCGTCGGTCATGATGGCGACGGTCACGCCGCTTTTTTCCAGCACCCCGGCCGTGGCAAACGTTATGTCCTTCAGCTCTTCCTTCACTCTCGCGCTCATGGAAGGCCCGACAATGGCGTCTATTTTATTTTCAGCCATATAAGCGGCTATCTTATGTCCGTCCGTGGCGTGTTCTATTTTCAGGTCGAACCCGAACTCCTTCTGTATGCGTATCATCGTGATTATATCGTCAAAGCGGTGCGCGTGGCATCTTGCCGTGAGTTTGCGTTCAAGCACGGCGGCGAGCACCTCGTTCTGCAGGTCGAACTCAGGCATCTTGTCCGGGTCCTTTTCGGCTTTTTTCTTTTTTTCAATATAGTTTTTAGCCTTGTAAAAAGCCTCCCTCATCACAGCCGCATTGCCCATCCTCGTTGAAGGCAGCTGATTCTTTCCCATGCCGTATACCCTTTTGGGGTTCTCGCCCAATGCCATCTTCAGCCCGGCCGGGTCCTTGACCACCAGCTCGTCCACTATATGAGAGCCTCCGGTCTTTATGACCACGGACTGCCCGCCTATTACATTGGCGCTTCCCGGCCCGGTGAACACGGCGGTCACGCCCGAGCTTACGGCGTCCTTGAACGCCTCATCGTCCGGATTGATCGCGTCTATAGCCCTTAAATGGGGAGTGGAAGGGGCCGTCATCTCGTTTCCGTCGGAACCCGCCCAGCCGTTGCTCTCTTCCCACATGCCTATATGGCAATGGGCGTCGATAAGGCCGGGGGTGACGGTCAAGCCGCTGCAGTCCCTGACCTCCGCGCCTTCAGGCGCTTTCAGCCCTCTGCCCACGCTGTCGATGATCCCGTCCTTTATCAATACGTCCGTATTTTCGCTTACCTTTCCGTTGCCGTCATACACCGTCCCGTTCTTTAAAAGCAGCATCTCAAACCTCCCGTTTAACTTATCATCCCCAAAGCCGTCGCGACGGCCTCACTCATGTTGATATACCTGTATTCTGCGAGACGCCCGGCCGGGACAAGCCCCTTTATCCGTTTCGCCTCATCCTTGTATTTTTGGTACAGAACGCGGTTTTCCCCGCGGGGCACCGGATAAAACGGGGTGTCGCCCCTGCGTATGTCGCATTCCGCGGGATATTCATAGACCACCGTCGTGGCCGGAGAGCGCTGTCCGGTGCAGTGCTTGAACTCCGTGATCCTTGTATAGCGATGTTCGTTCGGATAGTTTACCGTGCAGGCGCTTTGAAAATATTCCCTCTCAAACGTCCTGAACTCGAATTCAAGCCCCCGGTACTGCAGCGCGCCGAACCTGTAGTCGAACAGTTCATCCAGGGGCGCGGTAAAATAAACGTTTCCGTCAAACGGCTTGCCCAGGAGGGAAAAAGAACCGCCTTCAAGCCTGAGCATCCCGGCGTAGTCTGTTCCGGGCATAAAACTGATCCCGGCGTGATCGATCATGCGATTGAACATCGCCGTGTACCCCTCAAGCGGCATGCACTGATAACGGTCGTAAAAATATCTGTCGTCATCAGTGACCGCCACCGGCACCCTCGACGTGACGCTTTTATCAAGTTTATCGGGCTCCACGCCCCACTGTTTTTTAGTGTAATTAAAAAAGACCTTTTCATATACATAGCGGCCCAGTCCAGATATGTCGGGGTCCGCGTCTCCCATCAGTTCCCAGACCGGTATTTTTTTTTCGCGTCCGTATTTGAGAGTGAGCTTGTGTTCCATGCGCGCACCGTCTTCTCCGGGAAAAAGCGTCCTGAGCGATCTCATGTTGAACGGTATGGGTATCAGCGCGCCGTCGACCTCGCCTATGACCCTGTGCTCGTATGTATGCCATTCGGTGAAGCGTGAGAGAAACGCGAAGACTTCGTCGCTCGGAGTGTGAAAGAGATGCGGGCCGTATCTATGTACCAGTATGCCCGCTTCGTCGTATTCATCGTACGCCTGTCCGGCGGGCCAGCCTCTTTTTTCGATCAACAGCACCTTTTTTTCCCGGTCGGCCAGCAGGCGCGCCAGCGAACAGCCCGTGACTCCGGCGCCGACGACAACGTGGTCGAAAACGCGTTCCATCAGTCGGCCTTTCTCAGGTATTTTACCGCGAGTATTGTAATATCGTCAAAGCGCTCGTTACCTTTGCCGAAGGCCGCAACGTCTTCAAGCAGATGCTTCACGATGGTGGAAGCATCGCCGGAGGCGTCCTTTTCAAAGATATCCATGATGCGCTGATTGCCGTACAGTTCGCCCTCGGGGTTTGTCCTCTCCGTGACGCCGTCCGTATAAAAAAGAAGCACATCGCCGGCTTCCAGCCATATGCGTCTTTTTTTAAACACCTTTTCAAACCCGCTTGCATCCAGCAGATTGAAACCGACACCCTCCGACGGGAGAAAATCAGCACGTCCGGTGGTCGAACTGTAGCGAAGCGGCTCCTCATGTCCGAAGCGTATCCAGTCAAAGTATCCCGCCCGTGTATCAAGCACGCCGATGACCATAGTGACAAAAAAACCTCTCTTCTTGGTCTTTCTCAGGTATCCGTTGATGAAGATACCCACGTCTTCTATCTCGTTCTGAAAGGTAAATGCCGCGTTTATGACTCCCTTAAGCTCGGCCATGAAAAAAGCGGCGCTGACCCCTTTGCCCGAGACATCGCCGATGACGACTCCGAACTTGCCTTTCCCGAGATCCACTATGTCATAATAGTCGCCGCCCACCACCATGGACGGCACATATGCCGCTTTTATTTCCAGCGTCTCTATTGAAAGGTTTCTTTTGGGCAGCAGTTCCATCTGTATTTTTCTGGCGATCTCCAGCTCGTTTTTCATGTTCTGGTTTTCAACGGTCTCCGTAAGGTCTTCAAAAGATATGATGACGCTTACAAGCGAGGAGTTCTTCTTCCCCTGATAAAACATACGGAGGTCTTCATAACGTAACACAAAGGGCACTATCTTGAACTGCAGAAAACGTCCCGAATGCCAGAACTTCAGCCCGGAAAGCTCCAATGTCCCCAATGCGCTGTCTATGGCCGCCTTCAAATCCTTGAGGTCCTTCTCCTCGAATATCGTCCTCATGTCTATCAGGTCGATGTCCCTGTACGCGCATCGTTTTCTGTCGCAGTTGTAGCACATCCCCATGCCGGTGCATACCACCCCCGATTTTGGGGCGATGCCGAGCATCTTCCGTCCGGCAGAGTTGATGTTCGCCTTCAGGTCTTCGCCCAGCGTCATCAATCCGAATGGAATGCCTTCATATATGGCCGAGTTCAGATTGACAAATGAGCCCAGTTCCCTGAATGAGGAATGCCTTATGGTATACTGGTTTACGAGGAGAGCCAGCAGCACCATCTCCGTCTCCGTCATGGCGTTGGCCCTTTTAAAGCCTATGTGCATCATGTCCTTGAGGTCAAAGAGAAACTCGCGGTTCTGAAACACCGGTTTTGTCCTGAATTCCATCCTGATGGGTATGAACACAGACGTGCGCACCCCGATCTTCTCATAGATGCTTTTGAACTGCGGATCGTTTTTGCAGTCCAGCGAATAATGTATGTCGTCCTTTTTGGAAAACTTATCGAGGTATTCCCGCATCCAGTCGTCGATCTCATACCCGGTCTTATCTATACCGTAATGGAGGCATTTGTCATGGTCCATGTCAAGCAGGAACATGGAATCCACGCCGTATGTCTGATTGATGACCGAGAACACATCCTTAAAAAAACTGTATGCGTCTTCATTGAAATATATCTTGAATCTTGAAAACAGGCTTATTGTGTTCATCTGTCCTTCATCAACGCGTTTTTAAAGAACTCCCTGAATGCGTCGTCGGAAGCCCTCAGCCGTCCGGCCATCTCCCTTATGAATGTGGTATATACCTTATGCCTCAGTATGGTGTTTTCGCCCACGATGCGGTCAAAATCGGATCTCAGCAGCACAAGCAGTTCCAGGTCGTCAAGAGCCTTGGCGCCTGCGAAGCGGTTTCCCCCGTCTATGATGCCGACTTCGCCGAAAAAATCGCCGGAGCCGAGCTTCATTATGGTCTGCAGCGGTTTTTCCCTTATGCATCTGAAGATCTCGACATTGCCCTTTTGTATGAAATAGAGCGCGTCGGGGCGGTCGTCCTCCTCATAGATCACGGTGCCCTTCTCAAAAGGCTTCAGAAACAGCCTTTTTTCCACGGCGTCCGTCTCATCCGGGTCAAGTTCCGAAAACAGATAATACTTTTCTATCATGTCCTACACTCCCATGTCCATCAGATAAAAATTATTCAGCTTATCGCTTGTGCTTCTGATGCGTTTGCTCAGTTTGTTTATGATGTTCCTGAGTATTATATCCGCGGAATCAGCCCCTCTGGCCGTGATAAGCCCGAAGTCCTCTCCGGATATCCTGAGCAGTTCCGTATCCTTCAGGGCGAAGGCGGATGCGCTGCGGACGCCCCCGTCTATCAGTGCCATCTCCCCGAAAAAATCAAACGGCTTTAAAATGGCCACTTCCTCTTCGCCGATGCCGTCGATGTTCAGGATGACGCTTACATTGCCCGCGCCGATCAGATAGAGATAATCGCCTTTGTCTCCGTCCGAGAATATCTTAGTCCTGTCCTTGAAGACGACTTTTTCAAAATACCGCACCATCCCGGGCAGATGCGATACGGGCACATCCCTGAACAGGTCGGTCTCCTTCAATATATCTATTCTTTCCAAAAGTTCTCCTCCGCCTTTTTTATATTATCCAGCGTTTCTTCGTCTGTCAAATCAAACCTCAGAGGCGTCACGGAAACGCATCCTTTTGCAAGGCAGCCGTCATCCGAAGCGGGGTCCGTGTCCGGCATCATCCTGCCTGTAAACCAGTAATAGTCATTTCCATGCGGGTCCGACCGTTCGACCAGCGATGTCTCGTAATAACTTTTCCCCTGCCTCGTGAACTCCATGCGCGGCGGCGTCTGGCCGGGCGCGTCCGGATAGTTCAGGTTCAGCACGATGCCGGGCGAAAACCAGCGGCTGTTCGCCCATCTGTCTAAAAAAGCGAGCACATATTCCCCCACTTCAGCCAATTCTTTGCGGATAAGTCCGGCGGATACCGCGAGCGCGGGTTTCCCCGCCATGCCGCCCTCGGCCGCGGCCGATACCGTCCCTGAATAGAATATGTTATTTGAAGTATTGTGCCCCCTGTTGATGCCCGATACGACGCAGTCGATCTGATCGGCCGCGCCCGGCCGGGCGAAAGCGACTTTCACACAGTCTGCGGGAGTGCCGTTGACGGCGGTCCCGGTAAAGCCCTCTCTGCGGACGACGGTCTTCAGCCGTACCGGCTCGTGCAGGGTTATGGAGTGGCTCGACGCCGATTGCTCGGACATCGGAGCCACCGTGATGACGTCATGTTCTCCGCTTAACGCTTTCCAAAGTACAAATATCCCCTCGGAGAATATTCCGTCGTCATTGCAGAGAAGGATGTTCATGCGTTCCTCAATGTTTCACTGAGCTAAGGCTGTCCCTCTCCTTGTTCCATTCCACCCATGAGTTCTGTTCTTCGGGGCTCATGGGATCGATGCTGTCCATTCTCATTATCCTGCCGTTGGCATCGACTCTCAGCTCCATCATCTCGCGCACTATAACAGTCCATTCCTCGAGCGTGATCTCTTTGGGACCCTCGACTTCCATCGGCCCGGAAACTTCGGTCGGCTCGTCATACGACATCGCGTCGTCGGGATCCTTCGCGGGCTTTCCCTTCACTTCGACATTGCCCTTATAGACTTTTATAAGCGTCCCGGCGTCATCGGTATTGATCCTGAACACCGTGCCGATTATGGAAGAGGAAACAGCGGCCGAATCGACCGCGAAGAGTTCATCCTCGCCCGCTTTGTTCACATTCCCCCAGATCTCGCCCTCGTCGACTTCTATCTGGGTTATTACATTGTCTTTTGATTCCTCGTATAATTTAAGCATGTTAACGGTGGTCTTGGGAGCCAGGCGTATCACGGTCCCTCTCAAAAGCGATATTTCGGCAAATGATTCGGGCAGAGTCCTGACCACTTCACTTGAGTTCACATCCATCTGCAGAGCGGCCTCAAGCCAGTCCGCCTCCTCACCGATCTTTTTTTGCGCGTCCCCTTCCAGGGCCGTTATTATACCCTTGCCGTCCTCGGCACCGGCTGTCAATACCGCAACCATCACGAAGACCATTATCATCAACAGATTCCTTTTCATATGTCACCTCCGGCAATATTTCTTATGATAGCACCCGAACGGGAATATTCCAAGCGGACTTTATTCACCGATGATCTTTATCAGCACTCTTTTTTTTCTTCTGCCGTCAAACTCCCCGTAAAACACCTCTTCCCAGGGGCCCAGGTCGAGGGCTCCCGCGGTCACGGCGAGGACGGCTTCCCTGCCCATGAACTGTCTTTTTATATGCGCGTCCCCGTTTGTCTCCCCCGTAAGGTTATGGCGGTAAAGCGACGGGTCATGGGGTATATTGTCCTCAAGCCATCTCATATAGTCATGATGCAGCCCCGTCTCGTCGTCGTTCACGAAGACGCTGGCTGTTATATGCATGGCGTTGACAAGGCAAAGCCCTTCCCGTATACCGCTTTCAGCCAACGCGTCACGCACCTTTTCGGTGATCCTGACAAAACCCGCGCGCTGCGGCAGGTCGAACCAGAGTTCTTTCCTGTAAGATCTCAAAGACACACCATCCCTTTCCCCCGCCCGTTTTCACTTGACACTTTGGAATTATATAATATAATTTTCCCACCTTCAATGCCGAAGTGGCGGAATTGGTAGACGCGCTGGATTCAAAATCCAGTGGGGGCAACTTCGTAAGGGTTCGAGTCCCTTCTTCGGCATTCTCTTATATTTCCCTCATCACAAAAACAAAGGACTCTTCCGTCCCGTTTACATATGCTTTCGCGCGATGATACCGGCGGGGCGGACCTTCACAGTGATACTATTTTCGTCCGTCGTCTTTACTGAATCTTTCTATGTTAAGTTCCCTGATCAATTTTGAAAGGTATGTGCGGTCCATACCGATCTCCTTTGCGGTGGCAGCCTGATGCCAGTTGTTTTTCCTCAACTTCATGTGTATGTAGTTCCGTTTAAACTCACGCAGCGCCTGCTTGTATTCCATTGTAAACACGGGATCGCCCCTCACCTCACGCGGAAGCGCCGACGGCCTTATATGGCCCTTTGCGTCCTTAAGGGTGATCTCATCTCCGTCAGGCATGAAGATCAATACGCGCTGCAGGTTGTTGAACAGTTCGCGTATATTGCCGTACCAGCTGAACTCCTCCAGGTATTCAAAGACGGCCTCTTCTATGCGCGGTATATAGCCCAGCGAGGACCTGATGAAATATCTGGCGATATAACGGATGTCCTCCGGCCTTTCCCTCAGCGGAGGAATGTTGATGGTGATCACATTAAGCCTGTAATAGAGGTCTTCCCTGAAATCGCCCAGCCGTATCATGCTTTCCAGGTCGCGGTGGGTGGCCGCGAGAAAACGGACGTCGGCATCGATCTGTTCCACGCCGCCCAGCCGTTCGAACGAACGTTCCTGAAGCACTCTCAGCAGTTTTACCTGCAGATGCAGCGGCAGGTCGCCTATCTCATCCAGAAAGAACGTGCCGCCCCCGGCTATCTCTATCTTGCCCGGCTTCCTTATTTCGGCGCCGGTGAAGGCGCCTTTTTCAT
This sequence comes from uncultured bacterium, assembly GCA_964548195.1. Lineage (GTDB taxonomy): Bacteria > Macinerneyibacteriota > Macinerneyibacteria > Macinerneyibacteriales > DSCS01 > CAZJQC01. Next base: position 8,639 of record CAZJQC010000023.1, read on the forward strand.
AGCCGAATATCTCGGATTCTATGAGCTCTCCGGGAAAAGCCCCCGCGTTCACCGCGACAAACGGGCCGTTTTTTCTGGCGGAAAGCGCATGTATCCATCTGGCGACCAGCTCTTTTCCCGAGCCGCTTTCGCCTCTGACAAGCACATAGTTGTCATAATGCGATATCTTCCTTATCACACTCCTGATCTCTGACAACTCTCTTGACACGCCCACCAGAGGCGAAGGGATCATCATAATGCTTCCCTGCTAAAGGGAAAGTTCCTTCTTAACATCCGCCTCAAGTATCTTTACAAGGAGCTGCACGGTGCTTTCCAGGTCGTCATAGGATATGGTCTCCGAGACGGAATGCACATATCGTGTGGGCACTGAAAGCACGCCGGCCAGCACGCCCGACCGGGACAGATTGATGGCTCCGCCGTCGGTGCCGCCCATGGTCAGTATTTCCGGCTGATACTTGATGTTGTTCTTTTCCGCGGTGGCGATAAAAAAGTCCTTGACCTTTTTTGGCACCAAAAGCGAGTTGTCCTTTATCTTTATAGCGACGCCCGCGCCGAGCTTCATGGGCAGTTTGGGCGCTTCCGGCGTATCTGCGGCAATAGTCACATCCAGCGCGATGCCGAGATCCGGTTCCACCTCATATGCCGCGGCTTTTGCCCCCCTGAGCCCGACCTCTTCCTGGACGGTGAACACATAATGTATCTCGTTGTCCGTCTGCTTTATCCTTTTCGCCGCCTCTATGGCGGCCACGCAGCCGATCCTGTCGTCCATGGACTTGGCCACCAGCCTCCCGTTGATCTCCATGAGGTCGTTGAGGAATGCGCCGAACAGACCCTCGCCGGCCAATTTGAAGGCCTCATCCCTGTCCGCGGCGCCTATGTCCACAAACAGCCTGGAAAAATCGAGATCGGATATGTTTTTGACCGGCTCCGCGCCGATAACGCCCTTTATGCCGTTTTCAAGCATCACGCGCTGCGCTATGCATCGCACGGGGTTCACTCCGCCAACGGGCGAGATGCGCAGAAATCCCTCTTTTGTCACATGGGTCACCACAAAACCTATCTCATCCATATGGGCCGCGACCATTATCCTGGCCCCTTTTCCCTTTTTGACTGCGTGCAGGTTCCCCATGGAATCGGTATGTATCTCATCCACATACTGTTTTATCTCTTTTTCTATGACCGCCTTTATCTTGTCCTCCCTGCCGGAAGGGCCGAACGTCTCGACCACTGTCTTTATCAGCTTTTTCATAATACCTCCTTAAAATCCATGAGCGCTTTTTTCGCCAGCTTAACGGTATTTTTCAAATCTTCCGCCGCAAGTATGCCCTTTGGTGAATGTATGTACCGCACGGGCACGGAGATCACGATGGAGGGTATGCCCCCTTTTGTGTGTATGACCCCTATGTCCGTCCCGCCGGTGACGGTGCGTTTATACTGGAAGGGTATCCCGTATTTGCCGGCTGTCTTTGTGAGATGGTCGCGCAGCACCCGGAACCCGATGGTCGTCCTGTCCATGAATGTGATCGCCGGCCCTTTTCTCATCTCCGTCGACGGCGACACGTCCTCCTTCACGGGGACATCTCCCGCGGTCGTGCCTTCGAAAGCGATCACGTAGTCGGGACTGACTCTTTCGGCGAGTATGGAGGCGCCTCTTAAACCCACCTCTTCCTGCACGGAGAATACGGCCGTGATATTCACCGGATACGACTCATCCTCCTCGGTGTGCAGCAGCTCGCTTACGACCGCGCATCCCGCCCTGTCGTCAAAAGCCTTGCCCATGACCACATCCTCCTGAGAGACAAACTTTGTGTCGAACACCCCGTATGTGCCGGCATCGACTATTTTCAGCGCTTCCTCTTTGGAAGAGGCGCCTATGTCTATGTAAAGGCTGCTCAGCGGTATGGGCGACTGCCATTCATCGCGCGACTGCAGATGTATGGGTTTGGCTCCGACCACGCCCTTGACGGCCTCGTTTCCAAGCACCACTCTTTTCGAGACAAGCAGTCTTGTGTCCAGTCCGCCTACGGTAAGAAAATTAAGCATGCCCGAAGCGTCGGCTCCGGTGACCATAAGGCCCACCTCGTCCATATGGGCGACCAGCATGACATTGGGCGCGTCTTTTAAGCCGCAGTACTTGCGGGCGTAAAGATTGCCCATGAAATCGACTGAGGTCTCATCGACATCGTCCTTTATTTCCGCCTTTATTACTTCCATGATCTCTTTCTCATGTCCTGAGACGCCGAAAGCGTTTGAATATTTTTCCAATGTACGTATCACTGTTCCACCTCCCTGAATAAGACGTCTGCCTCGGACACAAAGATCGCAAGCAGCCTGGCCGTCCTTTTGACGTCTTTCAGCGACAGCGTCTCCACCGTGGTATGCATGTACCTCAGTGGTATGCACATCTCCACGACGGGCACGCCCGTGGCAGAGATCTGTACTGTGTAGGCGTCCGTGCCGCCGGGCCGGGGAAGCATCTCCCTTTGGAAGGGTATATCCCATTCGCCGGCAAGTTCCCTGAGTTTTTTTGTAAGGCCCGGATGAAAGTTCGCGCCGTGTGATATGGACCCGCCCTCGCCCAGCTTGACCGTCATGTTTTCCGGAATGCCGGGAAAATCGCCGAATGTCACGTCCACGACTACCGCCAGGTCGGGCTTGATACCGTAGCTTGCAATAGACGCGCCTCTGGTGCCCACCTCTTCCTGCACCGTGCCCACCATGTATACGTCCCATTTATGTTTGACTTTTTCAAGTATTTTCAACGTCTCCATAAGCACGAGCACACCGGCCCTGTTGTCCATGGCGGCCGAAGAGAGCCTGTCCCCCTTAAGCTCCGAGCACACGGAGTCAAAGAGCACGTTATCCCCCACGGAGATGTTTGCCCTGACGTCTTCGGGCGTCAGCCCCGTATCCACGTATAGCTCATCAAGCGGAGTGACTTTTAACGTGTCTCCGGGCTTCTGCAGATGAGGCGGCACGCTGCCCACAATGCCCTTCAGCTCCTTTTTGCCGAACACTATCATCTCCTGGCCAGGCAGCACCCGCGGGTCATGTCCGCCTATGGGGGCCAGCCTTAAGAAGCCGCTGTCTTCAATATACCTGACAATAAATCCTATCTGATCGATATGCGCCGCGAACATTATCTTTCCGGAAGAATCCGAACCTTTTTTAATCCCGACGACATTATTGAACCTGTCAACATATGACTCTTCACAATATCGGGAAAAATATTTTCTGATAAGGTCTGCAATGCCCTCTTCGGCACCGGATATCCCCGGGGTCTCCGTCAAAGATTTCAACATATCTTTGGTTTCCAATTAGATCACCCCTTCATTTTTCTAAACTTGACATAACTCTAATATTATTTATAATTCATAAACTGTCAAGAAATTAGATTGCGGAGGTAACTTTATGAAAAAAAACGCCATGATGCTGTTGATATTGTCCCTGTTTGTAATGACTGCCGCACCTCAGTCCGCCGCGAATTTTTACAATGCCGGTGTTGATGCCCTCAACGGGGGCGATTACACCGCAGCCGTTGAAAATTTCAAGGCTGCCGCCCTTGCGGATCCGGCTCATCTGGAAGCCAGACTGGGACTGGGACAGGCCTATTTTAAGCTGAACCAGTGGAACAATGCGGAAATAGCCCTCAAGGAAGCCTCGAACCTGGCGCCGGACAACGCCGACGCCCTTGACCTGCTTTCAAAGGCTTTTTACATGAACAAAGAATACGGTGACGCCGCCGCCGTACTGGAAAAGCTCATCGCATTAAGGCCCGATGCAGGCGCCTACTCGCTTCTCGGCAAATCCTGCTATAACCTTGAAGATTTCAAAAAGTCAGCAGACGCATTTGCGAAGTCGCTGGAAATGGGGTCTACGGACACATCCGACTACAGAAGGCTGGCAAACGCGTATTACAAGCTGTACAAATCACTGAAAGACCGCGCGTATTTCGACAAGGCCATAGACGTGCTTGACAAAGCCGTCGTCATATCCGCCGAAGCGGACAGCTACTATCTGAAAGGCAAGTTCCTGTATTTCATGAAAAAATACGAGCCTGCCGCCGAGGCGCTGAAAGCCGCCGCCGCGATGAATACCGATGACAACACCCTGTTTTATCTGTCCAAATCGCTTTATCTGCTTAAAGAATATGACGAAGCGCTTATCTACGGCAAAAAATTACTGTCCGTAAAAAGCGGTTCCAAAGCATACGCGCTGCTCGGCGACATCTGCAGAGACAGCGGCATGAACAGCGAGGCTTCGGAATACTACAGGCAGGGAGCGGCCTATTCCGACAAGTCGGGACAGTACTGCGCCCAGTATTACAAATACATGCAGTCGCAGGGACACTGACATCCAATACATGAGACTCTTTTAAAAGAGGGCGGCCCGGCCGCCCTCTTTTTTATTGATGATATCTTTCCATAAAATAACAGCCGGGGCAGACTTAACATGCCCGCGGCAGATCTTTCAGTCCGCGCTTCTTGCCACGCGAAAGCCGCAGCTGCCGGTTTTTTCAGCCCCTTTCCCTCTCGCGGTGACCCGCAGCGGGCCGGCCGTTTCGCTGTCCCATGCGCCTCCACGTGTGCTGTGATGCGTTCCCATCAGCATGCCCTTGGGCGAGCGGTCGTCGGACATCCTGTAAAAATACTCGGAATAAAAGTCCCAGCACCATTCCGCGACATTCCCGCTCATGTCATACAGCCCAAGTTCATTCGGTTTTTTCAACCCCTTTTCATGTGTCTGCCCGCCGCTGTTCTCCCCGTACCAGCCTGCGTCTTTCGCATTCGCGCAGCCGACATATGCGTATCCTCCTGACAGGCCTCCGCCCCGCGCGGCGAACTCCCATTCGGCCTCGGTCGGCAGCCTGTAGCCGTCCGCGCCCCATTGACAGATGACGTCGTCTCCGTTTACCGTATAGACGGGAGTCAATCCCGCGGCCTCGCTCAATTTATTGCAATACTCCACGGCCTCAAGCCAGGCCACGGATTCAACGGGCCTGTTTTCACCCCTGAACCGCGACGGATTATATCCCATGACGCTTTCGAACTCTTTTTGCGTCACTTCATAGATGCCGATATAAAATGAAAACAGCTTGACCTCATGGGGCGGTTTCTCATCTTCAGCCCCGTCATCGGACCCCATGATAAAGGAGTCCATCTCAATAAACGCCTGTTCGGGCGTACTTATCCCTGCGGCGCGCGCTTCACGGCAGTCGCCGAAAGAAAAAAAGAGTGTCATGGAAATAAGAAAGACATATGTTTTCAAAACGCTCATAAAAACCTCCTTTACCATAACTATATGGCATATCCGCCCCGTTCTAAAGCCCGTTACGGCCTAAATAAACGGCGCGGTCACAAGCACGCGTCAGATCTCTTCATACATTTTTTCGGAAAGAAGTTTTTTTTGCGCATCGCATCCCGAACGCGCGCTCCGCCATACGGGTCATCAAACAAATGGCCGGAGAGCTGTAAGTCGATGTTTGTGCCCGGGCAAAAGAAAAAGCTGATGCTGCTTTTGCGTTAAAAAAAAGGGGGGACAAGCCCCCCTGTGATTCCATCATTTTCCCGTACAGGGAGTATATTACTTATCCTCTTCGTCCCGTTTCAGGTTCCAGTTCACCCAGGGGTCCTCCCTGTCCTTTTCGATATCGAACGGTTCGGGCTCGGTCGGGTTTCCGCCGGCATCCACCGAGATCGAATTCATGGATTCCACGATCTTGACCCATTCCTCCATGGTGATCTCGCTGGGCCCCTGCACCTCTTCCGGTCCGCTGATCTCATGCACATCCTGCGCATCGGAGGCGGTGTCCGCGGCGGGCCTTTTCCCGGCCACAGCCACGGTGCCGGTATAGACGTTCAGCAATGCGGAATCATCCGCGAACTGGTCTATCCTGTACGAGGTGCCTCTCACCCCGGCCGTTCCCGTTCTGAACGAGACATTATAATCGTCGCCTTTTACAAGCTTCTTCACCTTGGTCCAGAAGCGGCCCAGGGTCACTTTTATGCTGATCTTCTTGTTTTTTTCCTCATACCTTAGTTTTTCAAAATATATTCTCGAATGCTCTCCGATCCTGACTATGCTCCCGTCTTCAAGCGTGATCTCCATGCGGCCCTTTTCTGTGGATATGAGGTCGCCCTCGTTCACGCACTGGCGCAGTTTCGGCACGGCATAATTGATAAACGTATTGCCTTCCTTGTACGTGACCTTGCCGGACAAGGCGCTTGCCGATGCGGCGCATAAAAGGACAAACACCGCTATCATCAAAAGATTTTTTCTCATTCTTCCCCCTTTTCAGTGCTTCCGGCCGCTTTCACGGCGCCTCGAAGCTGCTCCTCCAATTCGAGGTATCCGTCGATCCGCGAATCAACAAAGATCTCTTTCCCGTCACCGCTCACCGACAGGCCGTTCTCGTATTTGTCGATATTCCCGACCTTAGCGTACTTTATGCCCAGTTTTGACTTCCCCGGCACCAGTTCGCAGATCTCATTGTCGTCAAGGGAGATCCTGACCGTGGAGCACCAGAGATAATATTTGGAGTATTTGAACAGCGGGAAAAGCAGGAAAAAGGTGGCTATCAATATGTAGTTCATCAGCTGGTTTACTTTGCCGGTATAAATACATGCTATGTATCCGGCCACCACTATTACCATAAAGATCATGATGCCCGCATTTATTTTCCTTATTTTCTCGACATACGAGCGCGAAAACATAAATTTTTTTGTCATGTCTCTCCTATCCGCCGAAATATTCTTCAAGCATCTTCTCAAGCATCTTCCTGGCCCTGAAAAGCCGGCTTTTCACCTGGCTTCGCGTAAGGCCCGATTCATCCGCAATTGTATCATAACTTTTGCCTTCAATCGCGGATTTTATTATAACCTCCGCATAATGGGGCGGCAGCTTCTCTATGGCAGCGTCGATCTTGCCGGATATTTCCCTGAATTCCAGCGCCTCATCTATATTTACCGCGTCCTTGCTGTCTATGATCTCAAGCTCTTCCTCCCGTTTCGGCACCATGTGTTTTTTGACTATCTGCCGCAAATACATACGCCACTCATTGTTGATGACCGCGGAAAGCCAGGAGGAAAAAGACCCGTCTCCCTTATATGTGTTTATTTTATAATACACCGTTATAAATACATTTTGAAACAATTCTTCCACAAAGATATCTTCCCTCGCGAACTTTCTTATCCTTTTTATCACGAACAGGCTGTAGCGACGTACAAGTTCGTCAAAGGATTTGACATCGCCGCTTTTCACCTTTTCGATCAATGCGGGTTCGCCCATATGGCGGTAGCCCGAGTCCTTCTTTTTATCTGAACCGCTCATACACATCCCCCAGCAGATAAAACGAGCCGTGTACAACGATAATATCACCGGGATCAGAAATTTCCAAAGCATGCGCAACGGCTTCCAGCGGATCTTTAACCACCAGGAATGGCTTGACTATCCTTGCCATCTCCTCCGGGTCTTCCGCTCTGAATGAAGAGTTGGCCGTATATATTGATATGGCCTTGGAACGTTTTACGACTTCAAGCATGCCGCGTATAGCCTTGCCTGACGAGAAGGACGTGACGGACCAGACCTTTTTTCCGCCGAAGCGTTCGGAAATCACGTCGAACAACGCTTCCACGGATTCTACTGTATGCCCGGTGTCAAAGACCATGACGCGCCCCTTTTTTTCAAAGATCTCCACGCGTCCCTTTATCTCGGTCTTCTCCATCCCTTCAAGCGCCGCGCTTTCACCGCCTTTTAACATGCCGGAGACATGCAGGGCCGCCATGGCGCATGCGCAGTTGTTCATCTGATGCCTGCCCGCCGCCTTAAGGCTCACCGGGCCCAGGTCTTTTTCGGCGATCATGATATGGCCGTCCTTTACGAAAAAATCTCTTCCGAACACAAACGGCATCGCGCCGGCCGTCGAAGCGCGATCGACAAGGAAATCCGTTATCCCTTCCTTTTGCGGGCCTATGACAACAGGCACGCCGGTCTTCATGATGCCGGCTTTTTCAAACGCGATCTTTTCCAGCGTGTCGCCTAAAGTCTCGGTATGGTCCAGGGCTACCGTGTTGATCACACATGCTTTCGGCAGGACCACGTTCGTGCTGTCAAGCCGTCCGCCCATGCCGACTTCATATACCGCGTAATCAGCCTTTTTTTCTTTGAAATAAATGAAACTCATCAATGTGATCAGCTCAAAAAATGTCCTGTATCTCTTTTCTCTTCCCTCCGTTTCCGGAGCGATCCTTTCGACAATACCGGCGAACTCCGCTTCGGATATCCACTCTTCCCCCATCCTGATGCGTTCCCTTACATTGACGATATGGGGCGATGTAAAGGAACCGGTCTTATAACCCATGCTCATCAGGGCGTCCTTTATAAACTCGACGACGGAACCCTTGCCCTTTGTGCCCGTGACGTGAAAACAGGGCACGTCAGACTGGGGGCTCCCGAATCTCCGGGTCAGCTCCATAAAGGATTCAAGGTTATAATGATCCGCATCATAGACGACATCTTTTTTCTTTTCATAGTTTATGAACGAATTGAGGTATGCGAGAGCCTGTTTAAAATCCATATTCATCTCCGTTTTTACCTTTAAATATCACACTAAATATATAATTTAAAAGGCATGATGAAAAGAAAGATGGCGGGACGGCATACACCGTCCCGCCAAATATTATTTAAACGCTTCCTGGCCGCTGAAGTCTCTGTAGAGAGAGAGGTCTTCCAGGATCTCCTTGTCTTTGGGATCCAGCATGCCCATGAGGTCGCGGGCGGCGTAATAACCCATGCCGGGGCCGAGCATATAACCCTGCCCGCACATGCCCACGAGATTGTAATAACCCTTCACTTCCCTGGCATAGCCCACGATGGGGAAACCGTCGGGTGTGTTGGGGTAAAGCCCGCGCCATGTCCTTCTCACGTTGAGATTTTTCAGTATCGGCATGAGGTCTATCATGCGCTTTGAGATCTGCGGCAGAAACACCGACGTGGGTTTCTCATCCGTTCCGACTATTGACGGCGACGGCGTGATGCAGAATATGAACTGCCCTGTCTTATGCTGGTAGAAATAATAGTTGTTTGAACCCGGCGCTTTCCTCATATCCACGATCATGGTGGGCAGTATCATCTCCACGGCATCGGAGATGGCGCCTTCATGCGAATCGGGATTCACCGGCACTTCAAGTCCGGCCATAGCGCCGATCTGCCGCGCATAAGCGCCCGCGGCGTTGACCACTGTCCCACAGCCGTATGTGCCTTTGTCGGTAGTGACTGACATGACTTTGCCGTCCTTCACTTCCATGTCTTTTACCTTTTCCTTGAACCTGAACTCCACCCCAAGCTTCAAAGCCCTGAAATAAAAGGCGTTGGCGCTTCTCATGGGGGAAGCGGAACCGTCGTCAGGCGAGAACGTGCCGCCGCGCAGCCCCTCGGGGTTGATCATGGGGAACATCTTCAGATATTCGTCCCTGTCATACCAGTCGATATTAAGCCCGAGTTTTTTCTGTTTGACAAGCAGGTCCTTGAAGACCTTCTCGTGCTCTTCGGTATATGCGGGATAAGAGTAGCCGCCTTTTTCCCATTCTATGTTGTCGCCGTGTTTTTCTTCCCAGGTGGAGAAGATCTCCAGGCTTTTATGGCAGATGAGTATCTTGGACCTGTCAGAATGGGTGGCGCGTATGCCGCCGATAGCCCTTTTGTTCTGGCCCTGGCCGGGAGAGGGTTTTTCTTCGATGACAAGCACCTTTTGACCCAGTTCGGCAAGTTCCATGGCCATGGGCGTGCCCACGCTGCCCGCGCCGATGATGATCACATCGTAATTTTTCATATTCATTCACCATCCTTTATTCCGGCGAATCTTTTTAAAGGCGTATCGAAGAACAGCGGCCTCATGGTATCCTTTGTCACATCGTCCATGGGTATGCCCGCTTCGCGCATAAGCCTAAGGATAATGCTCTGACAGGTCTTTCCGCCGCATGCCCCCATGCCCGCTCTTGTGATTGCCTTGATCTGGTTTATATCGGTTATTCCCTTGTTGATCAGTTCCCTGATCTCGCCGGCGGTGACGCGTTCGCATCTGCAGACGATCTCATCATCCCTGATCTCCGGAATATACTCATTCAGGGGATCGGTTATATTATGGTCGTCCTGAATGATAAGCCCCGCGGCTTTTTTGGCCTCTTCGGCGGGAAGTCTGAACTGAACAAGATATGTGTTGGTCACTTTGCCCGCTTTTTTAACGCTTATGACCTCATACTCACCCAGATGAGCGCCCTCTTTATCCGTTATCATCGCCTTATCACCGGCTTCAAGCGCCTTGCCGCCGAACTCATAGGGCAATGTGATGGTGGGCATATCATTGTCTTTCCTGAAATCCACCAGCGTCACGGCCAGGCCGGGACAGATGGCCACGCACTGCATGCACCCGATGCAGCCGTTTTCCTCTTTAAAAACAGGCACGTCCATCATGTTGTCGGGATCTATGTATATGGCGTTTTTCGGGCAGACGGAAGTACAGGGGTTACAGGGTATTTCCTGGCCGCAGTTGAACACGGGGTAGACGCCCTGATTCCTGCCTTCTCTGTTGACCGGCACGTCGTCTCCGGGCTTGCTTTTCAATATCTTCATCTTTACGGCCCATTCGCCGGGTATATCCGATTTTGAAAGGCCCAGTTTCTTTGCGATCTCCACACCTTTTATCTTGCCGCTGAACATGGCGGCGCTGGCTTCGGCGATCTCTTCTGCGTCGCCCGCGACATAAGTCTCCATGCCGAAATCCACGGCCTGAAGATAAAACTCGTTCACGGGGTCAAGGCCCACGGCGACAAGCAATGTGTCGCATGCGAATGTCTTTTCGGTGCCTTTGACTATATTGAACTTCTCGTCCACTTCAGCCACGGTGACGGATTCGACGGAGTCTTTTCCGTTCGCGCTTACCACTGTATGGCGCGTATAGACAGGCACGCCCATGCGCACCAGCTTGTCCTTATGGACTTTATAGCCGCCCACTTCTTTCTGCGCCTCTATAAGGCCGGCCACGTCTATCCCTGCCTGCAGGGCGTGATAGCCCGCAATAAGTCCGACATTGCCGCCTCCCACGATAAACAATCTGTCAGAGGCCTTTACAAGGTCTCGGTTGACAAGCGTCTGAAAGGCGCCGGCGCCGTACACGCCGGGCAATGTGTTGCCCGGGAAGGGCAGGCTTTTCTCACGCGCGCCGGTGGCGTTCAGTAATATCTTCGGTGTGACAAGTATGTATTCACTGTTGTCTTTTAATATCCCCACTTTTTTATCGCTGTAGACGGCTATGGCGGAAGAATTCAGCCATATATCCGCATTATTAAATTTCCTGAGTTCGCTTTCAAGGATCCCGCCGATCTCATAACCTCTTGTGCCGGCGAACGAGTCTTTTACGGACCCGAAAAACTTATGTGTCTGGAGCACCAGTTTTCCGCCGAGTTTATCCTTATCATCGATGAGAAGCACCTTTGCCCCGGCTTTTCCGAGTTCGATCGCCGCGGTAAGCCCCGCGGGCCCGCCTCCTATTATAAGCACGTCCGTCGCCAGTTCCCTGATCTCCGCCGTTTCCACAGGCTCCGCGTCATCGGGCAGGGCGGGCAATCCGCGCAGAGGCTCGATGCGCATGCCTTCTTCCAGTTTTGTCATGCATGATTTCAAAGGCTTGCCGTTTACGATCACGGTGCACTGGCCGCATTGTCCGTTGGCGCAGAACAACCCCAGTGGCGCGCCGTCTTTCTGATGATACGAAAATATTCTGATACCATTTGCGAAAAGGGCGGCTGATATCATCTCGCCTTCTTTTCCGCTGTACTGATTACCTTCCCAGAAGAAAGTAACATCTTTCTTTTCGGGGACATCCAGAACCGGATGTTCCGTGATCCTGTAATCTGCCATTTTTCCTCCTCCGATATATCCAAACGGCCTCGCTGAAAGGCCTTAAAATTGCGTGGTATTGGCTTAACGCACAGTGATTATAACAGTAGAAAAATGCGTGTAAATTATTTTTTAGGCAAATATTAAGGAAAGCGTAAAAAAAATCTGCCGCTGCCTCATTAAGTTAAATGCACAAGAAAAATTCCTGAATTTCTTCATCGAATCCAATTGAGAACCTGAAAAAAAGGGCGGGAATATCCGCCCCTTTATTATCATAACTTAACCACCATGAATAGATTCATGAAAAAACCGCTGGAGTCAAGATCGATGGTCATACTTTCCCACTCAGGTGCCCATTCTACCTGGTTCGGGTAATGGTTTTCAATCTCTTTCATGGGGAAATATCTGTAACCTGTATCAATCCCGAGATGAAAACACCTCCACATATTCTTTTCAACACCCATTGAAGGCATCAGTAAAAACCCGGCCGTGTCAAATTCCTGTCGTGAAAAATCAGTAACAACATAATCCCCGAGTTCATATCGATCATAGTAATCATGGAATATTGCATTACCCCAGCCTATCCTCAATCCCGCATACAAAGATTCATATATATTGTATTTCGCCGATAAATAAAACAGATTATATTTTATCTCATCTTTATACTGCTCATAGATAGGTCCTATCAACGGCGAGTAACTTACTTGTTCCGCATAATTTTCACACGACATGCGCATATACCCTGTTCCCACTCTGAGTTTCGGTGAGATGCAGTAATGCATTTCGTACAGATACAACCCTCCGGACATATTTTCATCAAACTTGTCATATGAGATCATATAGAGCTTCTCTGAAAAAATGTGATTTGCAGTTTTATAATCATCCTTAAGATCACTGAGTCCAAACGTACTGAATCCACCGCCAAAAGTTAATTCGAACCCACCGGCAAAAATATTTGCAACTGCCAGCAGGATAAATACAGAAGTAAAGATAACTTCTTTTTTCATGATATGTCTCCCTTACATCTTAATAACTACAAACATATTCAGAAAGAAGCCGCTGGAGTCAAGATCGATCGTTGTACTTTTCCATTCCGGATCCCCGTCTACCTGGTTCGGGTAATAATGCTCAATATCCTTCATGTCAAGATGACGATATCCGGCTTCAATACCAAGATTGAAACACCGCCACATATTCTTTTCCAATCCCACCGAAGACATCAGAAGAAAACCGTTTGTATCATATTCCTGTCTTGAAAATTCACTGGGAACATAAGTCATATATTCATATAAATCATAGTAATCATGATATATTGCTGTTCCCCAGCCTAATCGTAATCCTGCATATAAAGCCTTAAAGACATTGTATTTCGCTGATAAATAGAACAAATTATATTTTATTTCATCGTTGTATTTCAGAAACACGCCTGAGATTATCGGAGACGAAAATGTATATTTTGCATGGTTTTCCATTACAAGCC
>CAZJQC010000024.1:0-4995 GCA_964548195.1 uncultured bacterium
AGGTTCCTGCCAAAGCCGCTGCAGATGTCGTCAAGGACGAGGCAAAGGCGAAGGCGAAGGTTTCTGCCAAAGCCGCTGCAGATGTCGTCAAGGATGAGGCAAAGGCGGAGGTTCCCGCTAAAGCTGCAAAAGATCAGGCGGCCGAAAAGGCCCCCGCTGATAACAGCGCTGCTGACGGCGTTGTGGAAGAATAATTGCAAAGGGGTGAGTGTAATGGAGATCACAGCTCAAATGGTGAAGGAACTCAGAGAGAGGACCGGAGCCGGGATGATGGATTGTAAAAAAGCCTTGACCGAATGTTCAGGCGACATGGACCAGGCGATAGATTTTCTCAGGAAAAAGGGTCTTTCTTCAGCGGCTAAAAAAGCGGGCAGAACGACTTCCGAAGGTTATATAGGATCATATATACACGCTAACGGAAAAATCGGCGTATTGGTAGAGATCAATTGCGAGACCGATTTTGTCGCGAAGACCGATGACTTTAAGAGCCTGGTCAAAGACGTGGCTATGCAAATCGCCGCTTCGAGCCCCGAGGTGGTAAACCGCGAAGAGCTCGATCAGGAACTGATTGCAAAGGAACGCGAAATATATCTTGAAAAAATCCTTGCCGAGGGAAAACCGGCGAATATGGCCGATAAGATTGTTGACGGAATGCTCGAGAAACGCTATTATAAAGATGTGTGTTTAATGGAGCAACCCTTTATAAAGGATACGGATATGTCGGTAAAAGACCATGTCAACAGTTACATCGCTAAACTTGGAGAGAATATTCAGATAAAGAGATTCGTAAGATTCGCCATGGGAGAATAATGTATTCAAGGATTCTTCTCAAATTGAGCGGAGAATTGCTTTCCGGTGAAAAGGGCTTCGGCATAGACCCCGAAGCCCTTCGATCCGCAGTCGATGAGATCACACAAATTTTCAAAAAGGGGATACAGACAGGTATTGTCATAGGCGGTGGAAACATATTCAGGGGCCGCGCTTTGATAAAGGACCTTGATTTCCCCGAAACCAAGGCCCATCACATGGGAATGACGGCTACAGTCGTCAACGGGCTGGCGCTTGAGACAGCGTTTCGTATGAACGGGTGTCCTGCAAAGCACTATTCCGCGCTCGGCATACCGGGCATCTCGGAAAGGTTCGATTCGGACAAAGTCATGAACTCCATCACCGATTCCGTCGTCATATTTACCGGCGGGACCGGCAATCCTTTTTTCAGCACTGACACAGCCGCCGCGCTAAGGGCAGCTGAAATAGGCGCCGATGTACTTATTAAAGCCACAAAAGTCGACGGAGTGTATTCATCCGATCCCCTTTCGGATCCGGAAGCGGTGCGCTTTGACGAAATCTCTTACGCCGATTATGTGAATCGGGGGCTGCAGGTAATGGATATCAGTTCGGTCAATCTGTGCCGGGAAAACAAGATTCCCATCATGGTCTTTGATTTTTCGGTCAAGGGCAGTCTGATGGGTCTGATCGCCGGAAAAACCGCACATACTTTGATCCGCTGAACCGGTAACGGAAAGGAGTGTGTATCACTGTGAACGAAAATATCAAGGAATGTACCATGAAAATGGAAAAGACTCTCTCTGTGCTTAAGGATGAACTGCACGGAATACGTACGGGGCGGGCATCTGTAAGCCTGATGGACAATGTCACGCTGGATTATTATGGTACGCCCACTCCCATAGGACAGATGGCTACAGTCAATACCCCGGAACCCAGGATGATAACGGTTGCGCCGTGGGACATTACCATGTTGCCTGAGATCGAAAAAGCGATCAGGGCCTCCTCGCTGGGGCTGAACCCGGGAAACGACGGCAAAGTCATCAGAGTCCCCGTACCGGCTCTTTCTGAAGAGCGCAGGAAGGATCTCGCAAGAGTCATCAAAAAAATGGGAGAGGATTGTAAAATAGCATTGCGTAACATAAGAAGAGATGAGAACGAAAAGGTAAAACAGCAGAAAAAGGACGGGGATATCCCCGAAGACCTTGAAAAAAGACTTCTTGATGAGATACAGAAGATCACGGACGAACATGTCAAGTCCGTAGACCTCATCGTCCAGGCCAAAGAGGACGAGATCATGGAGGTGTGATGACGCCGGATATTCCGGCACATGTTGCCGTTATAATGGACGGCAACGGGCGTTGGGCGAAAAAACGGCTGCTACCCAGGTCTGTCGGCCACAAAAAGGGTGTGGACGCTGTCAGGAAGGTCGTCAGGGAATCAGCCCGTCTGGGCGTCAGGTTTCTCACACTGTATGCTTTTTCCACGGAAAATTGGAAACGTCCGCCTTTGGAGGTGGATTCATTGATGTCTCTCTTTCTTGAGACCATTGACGGTGAAATTGATGAGCTTATGGCGAACAGCATATCCCTTAGATTTATCGGGCTCAGGACTCGTCTTTCCGAGGAGATGAAGGCGAAGATCATCCGGGCCGAGTCTATGACTTCCGGCGGCGATGTGATGCGTGTCAATGTGGCTTTGGATTATAGTTCCAGAAGCGAACTGACAGACGCGTTTCGTCGAATGGCCCTGGACGGAGTGCGCCATGAGGACATTGACGAAGAACTTATAGGCTCCTATCTTTTTACCGCGGATTGCCCCGATCCCGATCTTATGATAAGGACAGGGGGGGAACACCGCTTGTCAAATTTTCTTTTATGGCAGTCTGCCTATTGTGAATTTTTTTTTACAGATGTACTTTGGCCTGATTTTGATGAGACTCGGTTAAACGAAGCATTCGCTGTGTATGCCCGCAGAGAAAGACGTTACGGAGGATTGACGTGAATATGCTGAAGAGAAGCCTTGTGGCCCTTGCGGGAATACCGGTTTTATTGTTTATTGCGCTGCGCCCTTCGGGCACATTGGATCTGGTGTTTACGGCGGTTGTCATTTTGGCCTCCCTATGGGAGTTTTTGAGGATGTTTGGTGTGAACGGGGCCTTCTATACATCGGTATCCGCGATAACGGCATTGTTCAGTATTGCCGCATTGAAATACTCATTTTCATTGATGATGGTCTATGCGGCCATGGTGATGATGATGCTGGTATATGAGGCATTGTCGTATAAACAGGGGAGTGGAGAACGCCTTCAGAAACTTTTTGTCTCATTTTTCGGCACATTTTATATTGCCTACTTTTTTTCATTTTATCTGAGACTCAAGATGCATTCCTCTTTGGGGGGAAGATGGGCCGCGGCCCTTTTTGTCCTTGTATGGATAATCGACAGCGCCGCCTATTTTGTGGGCATGACGCTGGGCAGAAAGAGGAATATACTCCCTGTGTCACCGAAAAAATCAGTGGCGGGATTTCTCGGAGGACTGATATTGCCGGCCGCTTTTTATCCGCTGCTTTCGCGTTTTCTTGATATAAGCCCGATTGGGTCCATTATTCTGATTGCGGTACTGTCGCTTTGTGTGCAATGCGGCGATCTGGCTGAGTCTTTTCTGAAAAGGATAGCGGGCGTAAAGGACTCAGGACGCCTTCTTGGGCCGCACGGCGGAGTGTTTGACCGTTTTGATTCGATGATCTTTGTGTTGCCTGTCTTTTACTGCTGCGCGCTGCTGATAAGTTGAATTGTCATATTGACAATGCGGGAAAACAGGATATAATCCCTTGCGTATGTGGTGGATGATTTTCCCGGTAGTAATAATCGGACTGATGTTTTATATAAACAAGCTGCACAAACGGCTGAAGAACGTGAACGGCGACAAGCCGCTCTGGATGGATATCACCGATATAGCGGTGAATAAGACGCTTGACAACGGCAGTATAAAGGCGTTTGTGACCCTCAAGGTCGGCGATACATTCGTTTTGAAGGATATGCGCATACTTTCCGATAAGGACTCGGGCGATGGAGGCCTTCGCATAGAAGTTCCCGTCAGGGTCACAAAAAAGGGACATATGATGGATGTGTATCAGTTCATCGACAAGGATTATAAAAAACGTCTGTTTGATACTATCCTCAGAAAATATAGAAATCTTTGACGCTTTGGCGGCCGCGGGCCGTATTCGTATGATTTAAAAGAATGGAGAGAAGCATTATGGGTTTTAAGGTACTCATGATAGAGGTTGATGACGATTTCAGAAAAGACACAAAACGTGAACTGCTTCGACGCGGTCTTGAAGTCATCGATACGGATAACATGGAAGACGGCCTCTCGCTGTTGCGCAGCGATGGCGACATACAGGTAGTCCTGGTCAATTGGTGCGCGAAAAGGCATAAGGGTTCTTCATTGCCCGACATGGAGGGCGACATCATTTTCAGGGAAGTCCTGCGCATACGCTACGAGGTGAATGTCTTTTTATTTACCAGTGAAGAGGATCCGAGGAAGATCGGAGGCAAGGGGCTTATAAGCGGGTATTTCTACAAAAACGACAGGGATTATGATGACATATGCAGAAAGATCAATTCTGTCGTTAAGGAGAAACAGCAGGCTCCTTTTTTTGATGCACTGGTGAATTATTCGCAAAAAAGCAATGATTCATGGCATACCCCGGGCCATTCGTCGGGTGATTCCGTCAAACATTCTCCCTGGGTAAGGGACTTTTATGAATTTTTCGGCCATAATATGTTTGCCTCTGACATATCGGTATCGGTGCCCGCATTGGATTCGCTGCTGGACCCGAAGGCCGGGGGCGTAATAAGTCAGGCGGAAGAGCTTGCTTCAAGGGCGTTTGGCGCCAAGAGGACTTTTTTTGTCACAAACGGCACCTCCACTTCAAACAAGATACTGCTTCAGACATTGTTGAAACCCGGAGACGCCATACTGCTGGACAGGAATTGTCATAAATCCGTCCATTACGGTATAATCGCGGCCGGCGCGGAACCGGTGTACATGAGGCCTTCGGTGAACAATGATTACGGCATATTCGGGCCCATCCCGAAAAAACGCATTTTCGAGACCATGGACAATGCGTTGGCGGCCGGCAAAAAGCTGAAGGTCATGATCCTTACCAATTGCACTTATGACGGACTGATATATGACCTTC
>CAZJQC010000024.1:5095-19469 GCA_964548195.1 uncultured bacterium
CTGAAGGTCATGATCCTTACCAATTGCACTTATGACGGACTGATATATGACCTTCCCTCGATCATCTCCGTAGCGCATGACAGGGGTATAAAGGTCATTATCGATGAGGCATGGTTCGGCTATGCCAATTTCCATAATGCTTTTTATCCCTCGGCGATGGCGGCGGGAGCGGATTATGCCACGCAGTCGACGCATAAGACCATGAGCGCGTTCAGCCAGGCTTCGATGATACATGTGAATGACCCGGATTTTGACGGCATAGAGGATTTTTTTATGGAAAACTATATGCTTTACAGTTCGACGTCCCCGGGATACCCGATGATCGCCTCGCTTGATGTCGCCAGAAAACAGATGGTGATGGAAGGCTATAAACTTCTGACAAATGCCCTGGCCCTGGCCGAAGATCTGAGGGATTCCGTGAACTCACTTGACCTCTTCAGGACGCTTGAGGCTGAGGATCTCATGGCGGATGAGGTCATGGAAGACGGTGTACGGCTTGACAGGACCAAGGTGACCATAGATATTTCGGGAAGCGGATACACCAATAAAAGGCTTGAGCATCTACTTTTGACTGAGTACGGCATACAGGTGGAAAAGACCACTTTCAATACGCTGACATTGCTCATCACCATAGGCACTACCAGGTCCAAGATAAACAGGATGTTCCTCGCTCTTGAGGCGCTTTCCAAAAGAAAGGGCGGTGCCGGCACACTCAGGCCCGTGCAGCCTCTGAAGATGGTGCTGTCTGAGATGAAATATCTGCCGCGGCATGCCTTTTATTGTGACGGCGAAGATATAGCCATTCAGAACGGAGCGGGCAGAATAGCCGCGGGCATGATCGTCCCCTATCCCCCGGGCATACCCATACTGGTCCCGGGACAGGAAGTGACCGGCGACATAGTAGCCTATCTGACGGCATTGTATGAAAAGAATGTCGAGATACATGGCATGCATGACGGTTATATAAAGGTGCTTTCGCCGGCTGAGGAAATCGAACTGAAGGAAAACGGATACGCAATAGACTGATTCGGCGGAGGTCGGTTCCTTGATCACAAAACTACTTGTCTCTTTAATTCCCACGGCGGTCACTATAATAGTTGCATACGGCACCAGAAAGGTGTGGCTTGCCCTGCTGCTCGGGGTCTTTTCGGGCGCGCTGGCTTTCAACGGCATTGGGACCGATGCGGCGGCCGGGTTCGGAAATTATTTGGCGGGCGCTTTTGCCGACACGGAGCGACTTAAGATAACATTTTTTGTCATGATGGTGTCCGGGATGCTTGCCGTTATATCCGAGACCGGAGCAAATCTTAAATTCGGCCAGAGTGTGGGCGGAGCCTTGCCGAATGGCCGGGCGGCCAGGTTTACAGCAGTCGGCCTGAGTTCCCTTCTGTTTTTTGATGACTATGCCAATGTGCTTATAGCAGGAGCCTCAATGAGGCCCGTGACGGACAGGCATGGCGTCTCTCCCGCGAAACTTGCCTATTTCATAGATGTGCTTGCGGCATTGGCCTCTTTGATGCTCGTGTCAACCTGGGCCGCTTTCGAAGTGTCCCTGATAGGAGGCGCTCTTAAGAATGCCGGCATGGAGCTGAACCCCGTAAAGACATTTATTTCCGCCATACCTTTTCATATATTTACCTATTTTAATATATTTCTTGTATTTCTTGTGGCGTATAACGGAAGATGGTTTGCCGGCAGGAGAGAGCGGGCCGCTTTGAAAGTGGTGCAAAAGTCAGATCCGGGCAAAAGCGCCAGAAGAAGGGATATGGTGGTGCCTATACTGACGCTTCTGACGGTCAGCATGGCGGGCATATTGATCTCCGGCCGCATTGCCGCGGGCGCTTCGGGGAAATATTCCATTATGGATATACTGGGAAACGCTTCCACCATAGACGCCCTGAACTGGGGCGTTATCTCGGGAGCCGCAGTGATGATTTTTATGATACTCAAAGACAATGTGCTCGGTCCTGCCCGTCTTGCGGAAGTGTTTTTCAAAGGGGTGCGCGCGATGATACCCACCGGAGCAGTCATCATACTCGCCAAGGGGCTTGAATTTTGCGCGCGTGACCTTAAGACCGGCTATCATCTGGCCGGACTTTTTCAGAATACCCTTCCGCCGTCTTATATTCCGGCGCTTATATTTGTAATAGCTGCCGCGGTGACGGTGGCGAGCGGTTTTTCATGGAGTTCCATGGCTTTGATCATGCCGATTGCAGTGCAGATGACCTCGCCCGAGCCCGGACTGGTGACCAGGGCGGCAGCTGCGACTATATCAGGCGCCATATGCGGTGCTCAACTGATACCGTATTCGGATAAGACGGTCATGTCCGCGGCGGCCTGCGGGATAGAACCACTGTATCACACGAGAACGCAGAGCCGTCAGATCGGGGCGGCGGCGGCCCTGGCGTTTTTCGGATATCTTCTGCTCGGAGCGGGCCTTCCTGTATACGCGGTGCTTGCGGGAGGTTTTATCATGCTCGCTGCGGCCCATTTTTTATTTTCCCGCTGATAAATCGAAATCTGTCGATATCGTGACAGAAATAACGGTTTGACTCCCCTTTTTTGTTGACAACTATTTCTATGTGTTCTATGGTAACCGGGTAAGGGGGTCACCTATGAGCAAGCGTATCTTCATTTTTTCCGGGTATTACGGCAGCGGGAAAACGGAGGTCGCCACGAACTTTTCGCTGAATATGCGTAAGTCTTTTGAACATGTTGCCATTGCTGACATGGATGTGGTCAACCCCTATTTCAGAAGCCGGGACAAGGAAGAGTTATTCAATTCAAACGGGGTCAGGCTGATCGCGCCCCCGGGACGTATTAATGCCGCGGATCTGCCCACGCTGACCGCCGAAATAGGCGGGATGATAGACAATCTTGATTACAAACTCATACTTGACATGGGCGGCGATGATGTGGGGACTATACCGCTGGGCAGTGTAAAAAACCGTATTGTCTCACGCGGCGACTACGAGGTCTTCATCGTCGCGAATATCAACCGTCCTTTTACAAAGAATGCGGCCGGCATCATAGAGATGGCCGATATGATCAGCGAGATGAGCGGGCTCAAGCCCGCATCTATAATATCCAATACCCATCTGAAACAGTTTACTGACATGGATATGATCATGCGGGGCGCCGAGGCCTGCGCCGAGGCGGCAAGCAAAACGGATCTGGACTTCAGGTTCGCCACTATCCCTGAATTTTTATATGACGATAAAAAAGCGGCCGTCCTGGCCGGAAGATATGATGTTGACGTCATTAGATTAGGTCTGTTTTACCATACTCCCTGGGAAGACGATGATAGACTTATCGGGAGTAACAAAGTAGGAGGTGTTATCTGAATGCCTAAGGGAAAAGTTGTTATCAACAAGGAAAAATGCAAGGGATGTGAGTTGTGCATACAGGCATGTCCCAAAAAAGTATTGGGTTTGTCGGAGGATTTTAATACCAAGGGCTATCGTTATTCGACCCCGCTTAATCCGGCCGAGTGCATAGGATGCGGTTTTTGTGCGATGATGTGCCCGGACGTGGCCATTGAAGTCTACAGAGAGGACTAGGAGGATATTATGGGTGAAAAAGTATTGATGAAAGGAAATGAAGCTCTCGGCGAGGCTGCCATAATAGCCGGCTGCGATGCGTATTTCGGATATCCGATCACTCCGCAGAACGAACTCACCGCTTACATGTCAAGAAGGATGCATGAAGAGGGACGGGTCTTTCTGCAGTCGGAAAGCGAACTTGCAGCCGTAAACATGGTCTTTGGCGCCGCCGGCTCCGGAAAAAGGTCCATGACATCCTCCTCCTCACCGGGAATCAGCCTGAAGCAGGAGGGCATATCATATCTTGCCGGTGCCATGCTGCCTGCGGTCATAGTGAACGTGATGCGCGGAGGCCCCGGCCTTGGAAACATATCACCGGCGCAAGGCGATTATTATCAGTCCACCAGAGGCGGCGGAAACGGCGATTACAGACTCATAGTGTTTGCTCCGAACTCCGTACAGGAAATGGCCGACGATGTCATGGACGCTTTTGACCTGGCGGACAAATACAGGGTGCCGACGATGGTCATGGCAGACGGCATGCTGGGTCAGATGATGGAGCCGGTTGAGTTCAAAAAACCCGCTGACAGGTCATCTTTGCCTTCCAAAGAGTGGGCTCTGACCGGTGCAAAGGGCCGCGAGAAGAATGTGGTCCGTTCCCTTATGCTTGGCGGAACGGGATTATTCGAGCATAACGAGGAATTGAGAAAAATATATGCGGAGATTGAAAAGAACGAGATCAGATATACCGAGATGGAGACTGAGGACGCAGATATCATACTCGTATCTTACGGGTCAGCTTCAAGGGCCTGTATAGGAGCCGTCAGACATCTCAGGGCAGAAGGCAAAAAAGTCGGTTTGTTCAGACCCCGCGTGATATGGCCCTATCCCTACGCTGAGATCGGCAAGCTTGCCGGGAAAGCCAAAAAATTCCTTACAATAGAGATGAATCTCGGCCAGATGATCGATGACGTCAAGATAGGCGTCGCCGGCAAGGCGGATGTGGAGTTCTTCGGGTATGCCGGAGGCTGGATCCCCACTGTCAAGGAAGTCGTGGACCGTGTAAATAAAATGATATGAGGAAGGGTGTTGATATATGAAAACTGTATATAAAAAACCGGAATCGATGACTTCGGCCACGACAATATACTGTCCGGGCTGCCATCACGGCATTGCTCACAGGCTTGTGGCTGAGGTTATAGACGAACTCGGTATCAGGGAAAATACTATAGGCATTGCTCCCGTGGGCTGTGCCGCGCTGGCGTATGATTATTTTAACGTTGATTTTTCAGAGACACCCCATGGAAGGGCTCCCGCAGTGGCTACAGGCATCAAGCTGACTCAGCCCGACAAGATCGTCTTTACCTATCAGGGTGACGGCGACCTCGCATCCATAGGCGCCGCGGAAATACTGCACCTTGCGAACAGAGGGTTTAACATCACCACTATATTTATAAACAACGCCATTTACGGCATGACCGGCGGGCAGATGGCTCCGACCACGCTGATAGGGCAGAAGACCACCACAAGCTCAGGGGGGCGTGATGCGAAACTGCACGGCTTCCCGATGAAAGTCTCTGAAATACTCTCGAATACCGCAGGTGTGGCATATATTGCCAGGGGCGCGGTGTACGACCCCAAACATGTGATGGAGACCAAAAAAATGATAAAAAAGGCGTTCCAGAACCAAATCGACGGAAAGGGTTTTTCCATGGTCGAGGTTCTTTCCACATGCCCCACCAACTGGGGACTTTCTCCTCTTGACGCGGTAGACTGGTTGAAAGATAACATGGAACCGTACTATCCTCTTGGTGTCAAGAAAGACATAGACGCAGAGTAACGGGAAAGGGGAAGAATAATGGAACATAAAATAGTCATGGCCGGATTCGGCGGCCAGGGAATAATGGTAATGGGCAGGCTGCTGACGTATGCCGCCATGGCCGAAGGCAAAAACGTATCCTGGATCCCGTCTTACGGGGTGGAACAGCGGGGCGGCACTGCCAACTGCAGCGTTGTCATCGCGGATGAGATCATAGCCGCGCCTATTGTCTCCGAACCGGAGTATGCCATAATCATGAACAGGCCTTCGCTGGACAAGTTCGAACCCAAAATGATCGCAGGCGGCAGCATGATAGTGAACACATCGAGCATCGACAGGGACACGGAACGGACAGATGTCACTGTGCTCGGCCTTAAATGCAATGATATCGCAGTGGAGCTGGGCGACCTTAGATTTGCGAACATGGTGGCTCTTGGCGCATTCTGCAAGATGACAGGCGTTGTAAAGCTTGAGACGCTTAAGGAATCACTCAAAAAAGTATTATCCGCGAGACGTCAAAACCTCGTGGCAGTAAATCAGAAAGCCCTTGAAAAAGGATACAGCATGGTATAAAATAAAACGGGGAGAGGCATTTTCCTCTCCCCGGACCATTTGCCTTTTTTAAAGGGGGACTATGTCAAAAATCGGCTCCATGCTCCGTAATGTAGGGCTTATAGACGATGCCCAGCTTCAGCGTGCTCTGGAAGAGCAGAAACGTACCCGCGAGACCATCGGGACAATACTCGTCAAACTGGGTTTCGTCAGCGAGACCGATCTGACCAATACATTGGGCAAACAGCTTGGCGTGGCTTCCGTCGACCTGTCACATTTTGAAATTGACAATAATGTGCTTAAGATCATCTCCGAGGAAATAGCGAGGAAATACAAAGTCATACCCCTGCACAGGATGGGGTATACGATAACCCTTGCCATGGCAAATCCCACAAATGTGATGGCCATAGACGACATCAAGTTCAGGACAGGATTCAACATAGAACCCGTAGTGGCCGCAGAGACCTCCATAATGAAATCCATTGAAAAATATTATGGCGCCGAAAACGTGCAGATGGAGGACTTGTCGGATTCATTTGACGAGAGCATGGATCTGTCCGAATTCGAAGTGATAGAGGATAGCGACGATGTAAGTGAAGCGGAGCTGCTCAGCCAGGTGGAGGATGAACCGGTAGTCAAACTGGTACAGCAGCTTATAGCCAAAGCGGTAATGGACAAGGCCAGTGATATACATATCGAACCCTATGAAAAAAGCGTGCGTGTGAGGTTCAGGGTCGACGGCACGTTGCAGACCGTGCTTGAACCGCCAAAAAAACTTCAAAATGCCATCACCTCCAGAATAAAGATATTGTCGAAACTGGACATAGCCGAACGAAGGCTTCCGCAGGACGGCAGATGTAAATTCAAAGTCTCAAAAAGCAAAGTCGTCGACCTGCGTGTTTCCACGCTTCCCACCGTATACGGCGAAAAAGTCGTTATGCGTATATTGGACAAGGAAAACCTTCGACTTGACCTGACCAAACTCGGGTTTGAAAAGGATGATGAAGGCAAGTTCCAGAAAGCCATAGAATCGCCTTACGGCATGGTGCTTGTCACCGGGCCTACCGGTTCGGGTAAGACGACGACGCTGTACTCTGCTTTAAGCAGCCTCAATGCCGTGGATGTGAATATAATGACGGCGGAAGACCCGGTGGAGTTCAACCTGAAGGGCATCAATCAGGTGAACGTACATGCAGAAATAGGCCTGACATTCGCTTCGGCGCTGCGGTCTTTTCTGCGTCAGGACCCGGATATAGTGCTTGTGGGAGAGATCAGGGATTTTGAGACGGCAGAGATCGCGATCAAGGCTGCCCTGACAGGCCATCTTGTACTGAGCACTCTTCATACGAATGATGCGTCCTCCACCATCAACAGGATGATAAACATGGGTGTCGAGCCTTTTTTGATAGCGTCTTCCGTTGTGTTGATATTGGCCCAGAGGCTTATGAAGACCCTTTGTTCGTCATGCAAGGAGCAATACCGCCCTTCTGACGCGGAACTTGCAAGTCTGGGCATTTCCAGGGAAGAAGCCGCTTCGACGACTTTTTACAAGAAGAAGGGGTGCCAGACCTGTAACAATACCGGCTACAAAGGCAGGGTGGCCATATACGAAGTCATGCCTGTTTCCGAGAACATAAGAAAAGTAATACTTGAACGCGGATCCGTACTCGATATCAAGGAAGTCTCAAGGAGGGAAGGATTGCGCACATTGCGTGAAAGTGCTGTTCTTAAATTCAAACAGGGTATCACCGGTTACGAAGAGATCATAAGAACGACATTTGAAGATTAATAATCGGGAGGAGAATTATGATTAACGACGACCAGTTGGGAATCAACAATCTCGGAGGGGGCAGACTGGATCTTAGCGGCTCTAAAAACGATCAAAGCGCCGTCCCCAAAAGCGGAAATAAGATAAATGTCACGGAATTGTTCAGATACATGAAAGAGCGGAACGCTTCCGACCTTCATATCACGGTCGGCAAGCCTCCCGTGGTGCGTATTGACGGCAATCTGCAGGAGATGCCCAATATGCCTATTCTGAGTCCGCAGCATACGCAGGCTCTGGTGTACAGCATCCTGACGGATGCTCAAAAGAAGGAGTTTGAGGAGACCAATGAACTGGATTTCTCCTTTTCGGTGAAGGGTGTTTCCCGTTTCAGAGGAAATGTGTTCAGGCAAAGAGGCGCTGTGGGCATGGCGGTCAGGACCATACCTTTTGAGATACTCTCATTCGAAAGGCTGGGGCTTCCGGCGATACTCAAGGATCTCTGCAGCAGGCCCAACGGGCTTGTGCTGGTGACCGGCCCCACGGGTTCCGGCAAGTCCACCACGCTGGCGGCGATGGTTGATTTTATTAATGAAAACACACGCGCCCATATAATGACGATAGAGGACCCGATCGAGTTTGTACACCGCCATAACAACAGCGTGATCAACCAGCGTGAGGTGGGGACGGATACGGGCAGTTTTGAGGGAGCCCTGAAGCACGTGCTGCGTCAGGATCCTGACGTCATACTTATAGGCGAGCTCAGAGACATAGATTCAATGCGCATAGCGTTGAAGATAGCGGAGACCGGGCATCTGTGCCTTGCCAGCCTCCATACCAATTCGGCTGCTCAGACCATATCCAGGATCGTGGACATATTCCCGGGTCATGAAAAACAGCAGATAAGGACCCAGCTTTCTTTTGTGCTCGAAGGGGTGATATCACAGCAGCTTATACCCTCGACCAGGGGAGGCAGGACAATAGCTTATGAAGTGCTCGTCGCCACGCCTGCAATAAGAAACCTCGTGAGAGAAGACAAAATACAGCAGATCGTCTCCCATATGCAGACGGGCCAGAAATACGGTATGACCACGCTTAACTCGATGCTTTTCAAACTGTACAGCGACAGGGTCATCACTTATGAGGATGCCATAAGGCGATCCCCGACACCTGAAGAACTGATCAACAAGATCAACAGGACATAAACGGAGGTGCGCAATGCCTGTTTTTAAATATGTAGGTACCGTAGGAACAAAAAGGACCGAAGGAGAAATACAGGCAGCGGATCTGGATGATGCCAACAGAATACTCAGCGGGCGCAATGTCAACGTGGAAAATGTCTATAAAAAGCAGAAGGAGATCAGCCTCTCTTTCGGGACGGGCATCAAGACAAAGGACCTTGTAGTCTTCACCAGGCAGTTTTCAACCATGCTCAATGCCGGCATACCTCTGGTGGACTGTCTTTCGATACTGTCCCAGCAGCTGGATAACAAGGCGCTGAAAAACGTGGTGGAAAACGTCAAGAACGAGGTGGAATCGGGAAAACCGCTCAATGAGGCATTGAGGAAATATCCAAAAGTATTCACAAACCTGTATTGTTCGCTTGTCGAGGCCGGCGAGGCCGGCGGCCTGTTGATCAATGTGCTTGAAAGGCTTTCCGGCTATATGGAGAAGAACATGGCCTTGATAGGCAAGGTCAAATCAGCCATGACGTATCCGGTAATCATACTCATAGTCGCCGTCGGTCTTATTGGCGCGATGATGTACGGAGTCATACCGAAATTCGAAGAGATGTTCGAGAGCATGGATTCAAAACTACCGGCGCTCACACAGGGCGTTATAAATGCGAGCCGGTTTGCCCAGCATAACGTCGTGCCCATAGTGATCATAGCAATAGGGGCGATAGTGGGTTTTGTGATGTGGAAAAAAACGAAAAAGGGCGCCTACAACTGGGATAAGTTCCTTCTGAAAACCCCTCTTTTCGGCGTTATTATAAAGAAAAACGCCGTGGCGAGATTTTCCAGGACGTTCAGCACTTTGGTCGCAAGCGGCGTCGACATACTCAAGGCGCTTGAGATCACGGCCAGGACATCAGGCAACCTGGTCATAGAAAAGGCTATTATGGATGCGAGATCCTCCATATCAGGCGGTTCCGAGATATCCATACCGCTTGCAAAATCCAAAGTCTTTCCGCCCATGGTCGTGTCAATGATATCTGCCGGCGAAAAATCGGGAGCTCTTGAAGACATGCTTACTAAGATCGCCGATTTTTACGAGCTTGAAGTGGACCAGTCAGTGGGTGCGCTCACCTCGGCAATGGAGCCGCTGATCATGGTCTTTCTGGGCGGCGGCATAGGTACAATAGTCATCGCTTTGTTTTTGCCTATTCTTACGATGGCCTCGAACATTCAGTGATGATATCAGGAGAAATGATCCGTCGCCTCGGGCTGGATGGAGGCGAGTCAAAGAAGAGGGATATCGCCGCAGTCAGGCGTATAATAAGCGCATTCTCCCTCTTTCCGTATGAAAATATCTCAAAGATCATAAAATATTCCGGAAACGGCTGTGTATGCGATCCTTCGATATTCAGGGGACCGGATGAGATTATTTGCGACCATCTCGAAAAAAGACTGGGCGGCACCTGTTTTTCACTTACGTGGTTCTTAAAAGAGGTGCTCGACTATTTTGAGATCCCCCATTATATTATAACCGCGCATATGAGAGCCGGACGAAATGTCCATTGCGCGGTTATCGCAGAAGCCGAAGGACGGAAATTTCTCCTCGATCCCGGCTATCTCTACTCCGAACCCCTTCCGATGCAGCCGGTGTCGCGCGGCTTGTCTCCCATGGGGTTTACCATGACCGGCCTGTTTTGGGACGGAGGCATGTATAATCTGTACACATACACCGCGTATTCCGGCATAAAATGGAGATACGCCTTTGAAGACCGCGCTGTGGACGAGGCGGAGTTCAGGGAATACTGGGCGGATTCCTTCACGGGCAAATCGATGAGGCATATATGCGTCTCAAGGTCAGCGGAGGGCAGGCAGCTTTTTTTCCTGAAGGATTTTTTGCGTATCAGTGATATCAACGGGAAAACAAATATAAAAACGGGCGATGCGGCGGCCTCAAAGCTAAGCGAGTATTTCGGCATAGATGAGGATGTGTACGCGCATGCCTTTGAATCATTGACACTCTCAAGAAAGGCGCGCGGCGATGAATAACCTTTTGTGCAAATTTTTCTTCGGCATAATAAGGGCGCCGGATTACCCGTCAGGTAAAGCGATCAGCCTTATCAGGGAGGAGTTCGGCCCAACGGATACACACAGTCCGGAATACCCGTTTGACATGACCGATTACTATGAGACCGAGATGGGCCGCGGGCTTATAAGAGAATTTATATCGCTTGAGGCTGTCTCCTCCCCCTCGAGCATCGTCGGGATGAAGACGCGCGCGGCTCTGATCGAGCAGCGCCTGGCCGGCGAAAACGGGTGCCGGCCCGTCAATATAGACCCGGGCTATATGGACTGTTTCAAGATAGTGCTGGCTTCTTACAAGGAGGGGGGGCAGAAGATCTATCTGGGAGAGGGGATCTGGGCGGATATGACGATGTATTACAAAAAAGGGCGCTGGCTTCCGTTTCCATGGACATTTCCGGACTTCAGGGACGGACGCTATGACGATTATTTGACAAGTCTGCGGGAGAAGTACAAAACCGGCAGATATGTTTAACATACATGTTGACTTTTATTGACGGTATGGTACTATATTGAAGAAAAAATACGGAGGTGGTTTATGAGTAATAGAGGTAAGAGCCTGATAGTATTGGACCTCATTATCGTGATTTTGCTGGGGGCCTTGATATATTCTTTCATCCGTCCGAATCGACTGTCCCACATCGATCTCAAATCACAGTCTGAAGTGGAAAAAGGCTTGTCGACTCTGCAGGTTGCCATTGACATGTATTCCACGAAATATTACGGCATGCTTCCCGGACGTGAAGGTGAGGATATTTCCGCAATAGGTTCCATAATCGATGATGTTGAGAACTCTCAGGTCTTCGTTTTTGATGAGATCGATTTCGAGCACATCAGAAACGCTTTTGATCCCGCGGTAAGCGGCACATCGTACAAAAAGAATCCGAGGGGTTATGAGATAGTTGTTTTCGCAAGAGACAGATATCCTCATAAATATGTGATGACACAGGAAAAGATCGAGATAGTCAACCCCGAAAAATCGCTTATAACCTATCTGGGCGAGCTCGACGGCATGAAAAAAGATATTGATGACGAACTCGTTGTGTTCGAAGTCGTTCAGCAGAAGGCTACCGAGATCGACGCGGATTTCGTGGAATTGAACGACAGAGATGCAGAAGGGTATTTCACCCTTATAGATTCCGTGTATCAGGCATTCAGGGACGCAAAGAGCCTTGATGAGATTAATCAGGGCGAATATGAGGATGCCAAAAAAAGGCTTCAGGAACTTGCCATAAAGGTCGAAGGTATTAAAAACGTAAAAGAGCTTTCGTCTCAGTCCATCAACAACATCGGCAAGATATCCATTCAGGCTGAAGATTATATAGCAAAGATCGATGAAATATCGTCATATCTTAAAGCCGGCAGGCTTATAAGGTTTGCATCCAAACTGAAGGGTCAGGCTGAAGATGTGAAAAAGTTCGCTGACGGCAGGGTCGATGACCTCTACCCCGTAATGATGGAACTGGTCGGTCAGGTGGAACAGCATAATGAAGAATATGTAAAATATGATGCCATGCTTCTTGATTACACAAACAAGATGCAGTTTGTCGTCCAGAAATTTGTGGACCTTAAGAAAAACAGCTGACAGTAAGAACGCATATATTATATATCAGGGCCGGCATCCGCCGGCCCTATTTTTTAACATCTTTCGGGAATATTACGGTAAAGACGGAGCCTTTGCCGACGCTGCTGCTGACCTCCATGGAAGCGTTGTGAAGATTGACTATGTGCTTTACTATCGAAAGCCCCAGCCCCGTGCCCCCGGTGTTTTTGGACCTGGACCTGTCCGCGACGAAGAAGCGCTCAAATATCCGGTCCTGATCAGCCGTGCGTATCCCAATGCCGGTGTCCGACACGGTCATCTCATTGCCCCGTTCCGTATCCTTCAGCGATACTGTGACAGAACCCTTTTCCGTGTATTTAAAAGCATTGTCCAGCAGGTTTACAAGCAGCTGTTCGATACGGAACTCCTGTCCGCGTATAACAAACGGATTTTCCGGCATATCAATATTGAATGTCAGTCCTTTTGCCGCGGCCTTGTCCCTGTAGATCAATGCGATGTCATTGACGCAGTTTGCCAGATCGACATCTTCAAATTTCTCCCGTACTTTCCCGTCCTCCAGCTTGGAGAGTGTGATAAGGTCTGATACGATATTTATCAGCCTGTCTGTGTGTTTCTTTATGATCGCTATGTATTTCATGTTTAAGGGCGCTTTCTCTGTTTCCAGAGTCTCAACAAAACCCTTGATGGCCGTAAGGGGAGTCCTTAGCTCATGAGAGACATTTGCGACGAGGTCTTTTTTAAACATGTCGGCGTTTTTAAGTCTTGTGATGTCGTGCAGTATCACCACGTACTCCCCGGACCCCTTTACAATATTTATGCCGACCAGGTAAAATTTTTTGTCCATGGTTATTTCCGAGAGACCCTCCCCGGCGTTGTGAGCTGTTATGAGCCGTAAAAGTTCGGGGGAGTTGAGAAGATCCGAAATATGATCGCCATAGTGGAATTCTTTGTCTATGAAGCGCTTAAATCCGGAGTTGCACATGGTCAGGCGGTGTTCCCCGTCGAGTACGAAGAGATATTCTTCGAAAGATTCGATTATAGCCCTCATCTTCTCTTCGCTTTGTCTTGTGGCGCTAAAGAGCCCCTCCAGCTTTTTTGTCATGGCATTGAAGCTTTCCGCAAGCATCCCCAGCTCATCCCTGTTTTTAAGATGCAGTTTTACCTTGAAGTTGCCCGATGCGATCTCCCCGGATGCTTCTGAAAGTGCTTTGATCGGGGCTGTGATGTATCTCGAAAGCATATATGAAAGGAGCAGTGTGAGCATAAGCACGACGGCGGTTATGCGAAGGAGGCTCATGGCTATGTCGCGTATAAGGCCTGTGATATCCTCAAGATACATGCTTACCCGTATTACGCTGTATACTTCCCCGTTTTCGGATACGGGTACGGTGACATAAAGCATGTCCCGCTTTACGGATTCGGAGAACCTCTTTGAGATGCCGACTTTGCCCGAAAAAGCCTTTCTGATCTCGATCCGGTCGGCATGGTTTTCCAGTTCCGACAGTTTTTTTTCGGAATCTGCCAGCACCGTGCCGTCTTTGCCTATGAGTGTGACGCGCATCTCCGTATCCCGGGCAAGTTCGGTGACGGCGGCGTCGGCCTTTTCCGGCTGTGCGATCAGTTCGGTCGCGTAGGGTATAAGCGCGCGGGCCTGTGTCTCAAGGTTCTTTGCCACCGTCGATATATAATGGGACTGTATAGACTTGAAAGAAAAAAAGCTCACGGGTATGAGCAGAAACACGATTATCAGTATGTACGAAAACAGTATTTTTACAAAAACGGATTTTCTCATAAGTCTAATTTATAACCCACCCCTCTGATATTTTTCAAGAGCCCGCCATGCGCTCCCAGTTTTTCCCTCAGATGATTCACATG
>CAZJQC010000025.1:0-19214 GCA_964548195.1 uncultured bacterium
TGCGATGCGTTTTTGCAGAAGCATGTCGTCCGCATAATGCTCTATTACGAGACCATATAAAGTGAGTTTTTCCATGACGCTTGCGGGAGAGTCCGTATGCAGATGTATGCGAAAAAAATCCTCGTCACCGATTACGATGAGTGATTCGCCGAAAGGCTTCAATGAAGAGACGAGCTCCGCCTTTTTTTTCCCGGATCTGATGTACGCGTTGAAACAATATCTGTGCGTCATGTCATTGTGTTCATGCGAGTCTCCCCGGCCTGCTCCCGCAACTGTTTCCAACGGGACGGAGGCGGTTTTTATCACGGTTTTCTGTTTGAATATATTCAGCATCCCTTCAAGGAAATAGACAAACCCCAGCGCGCCTGCGTCCACACTGCCGTGTTCGCGGTTTTCTTTCAGCATGTTGCGCGTTTTTTTAAGTGATTTTTGAGCGGTCTCAAATGCGGATTCAAACATATTGTGAAAATCCGAAGCCGTATTGCAGGCATTTTCCACGGCTTCGCTCCACTCCCGTATCACCGTGAGCATCGTGCCTTCGACCGGACGTTCAACGGCGTCGTATACATGCGCCGCCGCGCTTTTTGACATGGAGGCCATGTCAAAAAGGGTGATATGCGTGCAATCCGACATGCCCTTATGCAGCCCCTGTAAAAACTGGGCGAATATCAGTCCAGAATTTCCGCGGGCGGACCTCAATGCCTGCTCGGCTACGGATGCCAGCGTCAAATAAGCCGATGCCTTGGAATGGGTGACTCTTGTGATAGGCTTCATTGTCAGGGAAAGATTGCTGCCCGTATCCCCGTCCGGCACGGGATAGAAGTTCAGCCTGTCCAGTTCCTGTCTCCGGGATATCACTTCCGTGGCTCCGTTCCTGAATGCCTGAAAAAGCCTGTGGCCGTTGATGGCGTCGTGTCTCATATCACCTCTTTAGCTCTAATAAAAAAGGGCTGATGATCCATTATAGTGGATATGAAAAAAATATAAATACATAAATGGTCTCTTTTATCTCAGAAGCTGTGGTTATTCATCTTTTGACTTTTTTCTGAAAAAGGGTATGAGCACGGATGTCCGCTTTTTGTAAGCCATGTAATCCTTTTCCGTGCCCCACCTGGCGTCCGCCTGTTTCTCAAGTATGGGCAGCCCCGTGATAAAAAGCAGCAGAGCCGTGATAAAAAGAGGCCCCGCGAGTGATATCATCCTCGCAAAAGGAGCCAGGTGCGGAAAGACGAAAAGCCAGAGGCCCCACCAGCATAATATTTCGCCAAAGTAATTGGGGTGACGGGAATAAGCCCATAACCCGCGCTCTATCCAACGCCCTTTGTTCGCATTGTCGGAACGGAATCGGAACTTCTGGGCGTCAGCGGCCGACTCGATTAAAAGCCCCGCGGCCCACACCGCCGCTCCGGCTAAAGAGAGTCCTGTGAACAAGGGGCGGCCGCCCGCGGCGAGAAGGAAAAAAAATGGCAGCATGAGTATCCAGACAGTCACTCCCTGCAGTATCCAGAAGCGGATAAATCTACCGAAGTCTTCCCTTATGCCGTCAAAACGCGAATCCCCGCCTGCCTTGTTTATCCGTATGATTAAAAATATACCCAGGCGTATACCCCATGCCGTGACCATAAAGGCCGCAAAAAGCCTGACCGCGTTTCCGCGCAAGCAGGGTATGCCCGCCAACACAAGCAGTATGAACGTGAGGGCATACGACATGTCCGTCAATTTATCTGTTTTCTTCAGAAATGCCGGTATGAACATGGCCATCTGTATAAATACAGAGAGAACGAGAAAGATCAGAAATACATGCATATTTGCCCCCCAGGTTGATTCTAATATACCGCCACTTGCATTAGAATACAATGAGGCCGGGACATCGTCGCAATAAAGCGACAAATAGTGCCGGTGTGTCGCAATAATGCGACTGTGTCTGTTTTCTTTTTTGCGCGTTATATGTGTAAGTCGCTTATATAGAGCAACATATGGATATGGAGAGGGGGCATGTTTTTTGGCACACTTTATGCTTTAATAGTTATTAAAGGAGAGGATATATGAAAACAGCTTTATCGGTATCAAGGGGAAGGATCGCACCGGTGCTTGACGTATCCTGCAGTTTCATAATATTGGATGGAAAGCATAGGGAGGAGCTTGAACTGGCCGAGGACATACATGTGAAGTCTGCACAGCTGGCTGAAGCTGGTGTCACGACGCTGGTATGCGGCGCCGTGTCGGGATTTGCCGAACATGTTTTTCTTGCCCGTGGGATAAAGCTTATACCGTTTATATGCGGAGACGCGGAAGCGCTGATCGCAGAGATTGAATCCGGTAAAGTCATCGGTGAGGCTTTTCTGATGCCGGGTTGTTGCGGAAGAAGGAACGGCACGGGCAGGCATCTTAAAGGCAGACAGGGATTGAGATGCGGCAATAGAAACGGGAACGGGCCGGGACGAGGCGGACGGTTTAACAGGTAATAAATGAAAGGAGACATATATGCCAAGAGGAGACAGAACGGGACCTAATGGAGCTGGTCAGATGACAGGAAGGGCGAGAGGTTATTGCGCCGGATACGGTGAGCCCGGATACACGGATAATTTCGGACGCGGAGGCGGATTCGGACGCGGAGGCGGAAGAGGGCGTTTTTTTACCGGAGGGGGACGCGGCGCGGGCTTTTCCGGTTATGGCCGTTCTTTTTACGCGGGCGCATCTTACGCGCAGCCAAGGTCGTATACGGCGGCCGAAGAGGCTGAGGGCCTTAAAGCCGAGATGAAAAACATCGAAGAGAGAATAGAATATATCAGCAAGAGGCTCAATGAGATCAATACGGAAAAAAGCGAATAAGCGCACAACTGAGGAGGCTTGACATGAAGATAGCGATACCAGTCAGTGAGAAGAAGAGCAATGGTGAAATTGACCGAAGGTTCGGACGAGCTCCGTTCTTCGCGATCTTTGACGCTGAGACCAGGGAATTTGCATACGTGGAAAACACGCAGAACCTGAACAGCGCTCAGGGAGCGGGCATACAGTCGGCTGAAAATATTGTCAAGGCGGGAGCGGAAGTACTGCTTACCTCTTCCTGCGGCCCAAAAGCTTTCAAGGTGCTGGCTGCGTCAGATGTAAAAGTCATCACCGGTGTTTTCGGCAATGTGGATGACGCGATTAAAAAATTTGAAGCCGGCGAATACAAGGCTGCTGATGGCGCTGACGTGGAGGGACATTGGGTCTGACAGTGGCCGTGGCTTCCGGTAAGGGTGGAACGGGTAAGACTACCATAGCCGTCAACCTTGCTCAGGTAGCTGATGAGCCTATAACCCTTATTGACTGTGATGTGGAGGAACCCAACGGAAGATTTTTCATCAGGATGGAAAAGCCGAAGCATCTGGCTGACGCAACGGTAAAGGTACCCTCGATCGATGCCGGCCGTTGCATCTCATGCGGGAAATGCGCCGAGTTCTGTGAGTATAATGCATTGGCGATGACAAAGAAGGGCGTCATG
Organism: uncultured bacterium; assembly: GCA_964548195.1. GTDB lineage: Bacteria > Macinerneyibacteriota > Macinerneyibacteria > Macinerneyibacteriales > DSCS01 > CAZJQC01. The sequence goes on from CAZJQC010000025.1 coordinate 3,488, forward strand.
CTGTTTTCCGAGCTATGTCACGGATGCGGAGGTTGCGTTTTGGTATGTCCTGTGCAGGCGATAACGGAGAGAGACCGCGTGATCGGTGTGATTGAAGAGGGGGCCGCCGCAAATATTGACTTCTATCAGGGCATATTGAATGTGGGGGAAGTCATGTCGCCTCCTCTCATCAGAACGGTAAAAAATGTGAAAAGAAATCCGATGACAATACTTGACAGCCCTCCCGGCACTTCATGTCCGATGATCACTGCTGTCACTGACAGTGATTTTGTCGTGCTTGTGACCGAACCGACACCGTTCGGCATGAATGACCTCGTGCTTGCAGTGGAGGCGCTGCGCGCGATCGGGATCCCGTTTGGCGTGGTGATTAACCGTGACGGGTCCGGCGACGATAAGGTCGACAAGTATTGTGAAATGGAAAATATCGAAATACTTGCGCGTGTGCCCGATGACCGGCGGGTGGCGGTGGCTTACTCAAAGGGTATCGCGGCGGTAAAACTGATGCCTGAATATAAAAAACTTTTCACTGTCTTATACAAAAAAGTGAAAGAGCGCGCAGGGGGGGCCGTATCATGACGGAATTGACTATTATCAGCGGGAAAGGCGGTACCGGCAAGACCAGTGTCACCGCCTCCTTCGCCGCTTTGGCTAAGAATGCCGTCTTCGCCGATTGCGATGTGGATGCGGCGAACATGCATCTTGTGATGGTGCCGGACATTAAAAAGACCGTTGTGTTCACAGGCGGAAAGTCGGCGGCGATAGAGGCCGAAAAGTGTATCGGATGCGGCAAATGTTATAAACATTGCAGGTATGGCGCGATCAAACCTGCTGAAGACGGTAAATATAAAGTAAATGAATACGCATGCGAAGGCTGCGGGGTCTGTGCCCGGGTATGTCCCGCCGACGCGGTGCGTTTCGAGGAAGCCGAGTCGGGCGAGTGGTATGTCTCGGACACAAGGTTCGGGACGATGGTCCATGCAAAATTGTATACAGCGGCTGAAAACTCAGGTAAACTCGTGTCCGAAGTGAGGATGGAAGCGCGCAAAAGAGCCAAAGAGGCGAATGCTGAATGGCTGCTGGTGGACGGGCCTCCCGGAATAGGTTGTCCCGTGATCGCATCGATCACAGGGACAAACGGCATTCTCGTGGTCACCGAGCCCACAGTGTCAGGCATGCACGACCTTGAGAGAGTGCTCGGCCTGGCGGCTCATTTCGCTCTGCCGGCGTATCTTTGTGTCAACAAGTGGGACCTTAATGAGGAGATGACAGAGAATATCGAAAAAATGGCGGCAGATTTGGGTTGTATTTCCGTGGGGCGTATCAGATATGACAATGCCGTGACATCTGCACAGGTGGCGTTTAAGACTGTCATAGAACACGGAGGCGAAGCGGCTGAGGATATAAAAGAGATCTGGAAAAACCTGAAAAGCAGGTTTAAGGAGGAGAGATGAAAATAGCAATACCATTGGCAGAAGGAAAATTGGCGCAGCATTTCGGGCATTGTGCCTCATTTGCTATAATAGAGATCGCCGACGGAAAGATCGTCGGAAGGGAAGACCTGATCCCTCCGCCGCATGAACCCGGCGTGCTCCCGCAGTGGCTTCACGAGCAGGGCGCGGATGTGATCATCGCTGGCGGCATGGGAAGCAGGGCTCAGCAGCTCTTCACTCAAAACGGCATCAAAGTCATGGTGGGTTCGCCTGCCAATGAGCCGGAACTGCTGGTTAAATCCTATATGGAAGGCACATTGGCCACAGGCGAAAACCTTTGCGACCACTGAAGCGGCCGTGAAAAAGGGTATGTGAAGATCATGCGTGTGATTACATTATCCGAGGACTCCGCGGCGGCGGGCGGACTGCTTCATGAGCACGGATTGTCATTTTTCATACATACCGGCAAAGACAATATCATCTTTGATACGGGACAGGGCGGCGTTATTGAACACAACGCCGCCCTTCTTGACGTCCCGCTTGAAACGGCCCCGCTTATTATAATAAGCCACGGGCATTATGATCATGCAAACGGACTGCCCTCAGCCTGCCGGAGATCGCCTTCAGCCGGCATCGTCATACATCCGGAGGCGTTGTCGCCTAAATACTCGAGAGACGGCCGTTACATAGGCATGTCTCCGAAAGCGATCGAGTCGTTACGCAATAACGCCCGCGTCCTTTACGCCGAAAAACCGGCGGAGGTCATGCCGGGCGTATTCATCTCCGGAGAGATTGCGAGAACGACAGATTTTGAAGAGACAGAAGGGACCTTTTTCAGGGATCCCGGCCTGGCGCATGAGGACTTGCTCAGTGACGATATGTCCTTAGCCATTATAACAAAACAGGGGCTTGTCATAATCTCGGGATGCGCCCATTCCGGGATCATAAACACTGTGATGCACATGAAAAAAGTGACGGGATGCGACAGGATCCTTGCGGTGATGGGCGGTTTTCATCTTGTAGGCGCTTCGGAACATCGCATCGCAAGTACGGTCGATGCGATGTCGCTGCTCGCTCCCGAAAAGATATATGCGGGCCACTGCACCGGCGAAAAAGCCCTGGCTGCCCTGGAGAGACGTTTCGGCGGACGCATGGAAAGATTGTATCCCGGAAAGCATATCACAATCTGAATGCTCCCGATCTCGAACCATTTTTAATTATTGAGCGTATTCATATTTTGTTGTATAATCGTCAAAAAAGGGGATTTTTTGATATATAAAAGGACTTCAGGCAAGTATTTTTTATCGATCTCGGCTTTTACCCTGGTGTTTGCCGCTTTGCTCTTCATCAACAGAGCTGGTTATCTCAGGGATGAAAGTGCTGAGAATGCTCATAACACCCGAAAACTGAACGATGAGGTCAATGTCATCACCAATACGTATCACATAATGACAGATATTATTTTTGAGGAGATAGTGAACCGGCCCGAAGTGATATATTATCTGGCCGACTCAAGCCGAAACCCCGCCAATAAGGAGAAAAACCGCGCGCTGCTTGAAAAGAAGCTTCGCGGACTATACAGTCTGCTTCTCGAACACAATTACAGGCAGCTTCATTTCCATCTGCCGGATTCCGAAAGCTTTTTGCGTATGCACAGGCCGGGAAAATACGGCGATATTCTAAAGGGTTTCCGGGATACGATAAAATATGTGATGGAAAACAGGCGGCCGTCCTCCGGTTTCGAGGAGGGCCGCATATTCAACGGGTACCGCTTTGTTTACCCGCTGTTTTACGAGGGTCTTTATGCCGGCAGCGTGGAGATCAGTCTCTCCATGGGGGCGATCAACAGGATCATGGAGGAGATGTTCGCCAGGCAATATGGTTTTATGATCAGGAAAGATGTAGTTGAAAGCAAGGTGTTTGAGTCCGAACTGGAAAATTATGAATCCTGCGGCATTTCTGACGATTATCTTATAGACAAAGAGGTTGAAAGCAGGACCATATGTGATAGGTTTGAACAGTTGAAAGCCGATAATACAGGAAAATATAAAAAAATACGCGCTCTTGTCGACTCCGGAAAAAGCTTCTGCATAAACCTGCCCGGAAAGTATGGTGGCAGTTTCATCTTCATCTCAGTGGAAAATTTTTCAGGGCGGCATGTGGGTTATGTGCTTACGGAGGAAGACGGCGCTGTTTACCGGCAGCTCCGCCGGGATTATATGACCGACACCGCGATGCTCATAACAATATACCTTTTGCTGGCTTCCGGTTTTGTCTTTGTGATATATTCGCGCGAAAAGTTCAGGCATATCGCGGTACACGACAAAGTCACAGGCGCTTTTTCAAGGCATATGTTCTATGAGGTGTTCGAAAAGATGGTACACAAAATACGCAGAAACGAGAGCACCATGGCAGTGATCATGGCCGACGTGGACGATTTTAAAAGCATCAATGACAGGCATGGCCATTTTACCGGCGACAAGGTGCTCAAACATCTGACGGAAGTCTTTGTCCGGAACATACGACACAGCGATTATGTGGCCAGATGGGGCGGCGAAGAATTCATGATACTGCTTAACGACATAAATATGGAAAACGGGAAAAAAGTCGCTGAAAAGCTTCGTGGCGCCGTGGAGACGGAAGATTTTCCGAAAGTCGGAAGGGTCACATGCAGTTTCGGAATATGCGAGGTGAATTGCGAAAATGCCAATGTGGAAGAGATACTTAACGACGTCGACGGGCTTTTATACAGAGCCAAACACAATGGCAAAAACCGTGTGGAGTATTGAAGGGCAAACGACCTGAGCGTATCTTTTTTGTATCCTCCTGCATAAGGCGGCCGGTTGCGAGCCTCCGACATGCGTGAAACTTATTAATCTTTCTGATTGTCCCATAGAAAACGGCAAATTAATATGTAACGGAGGTATTATGAATGAGATAAGGATGAGTCATGAACTAAGGGCGGAGGCGCGGTCTTTGCTCAACGGCAAATGGGGGACTCCTATCGGTGTCACCGTCATTTTGGGTCTGATCACACTGGGCGGAAATGCGGTGGCTTCCGTCATGCCGCTGTTCTTCGTGGGCGAGGTGTTTCTCGCGGGCGCCCTGGGCGCGGGAGTGGCCTATTTTTACATGAACTTTGTAAGGAAAAGCACACCCGTGCTTGAAGATGCCTTTTCCGGGTTTAAGCACATAGTCAAAGCGGGCGGGGTGAGTTTTTTCGCCAATCTTTTTATCTTTCTTTGGTCGCTGCTTTTCATCGTGCCGGGTATAATCGCGGCTATAAGATATTCGCAGGTGTTTTATATTTTTATGGAAAACCCCGAGATGCCGGTCCTTGACATATTAAAGAAAAGCGGCGAGATGATGAAAGGGCATAAAAACGAGTATTTTTTCCTGCAGCTCAGCTTCGCCGGCTGGTGGTTTTTAAGCATACTCACCATGGGGCTCGGCTTTCTTTGGCTCATACCCTATCTCAATGCGGCAAACACATTCTTCTATTTCGATTTAAAAAAAGTCTGCGAATCGGAGTGACTCCAACATAAACAAAGATCTGTTGCCGGCGGGGCCTGAAAGCCCCGCTTTTTCTTTTTTAAGACCATATGATCTTTTATCGGCCATTTTAATTCCGGGGCGGCAATACAGGTCCCGGCCCCGCCCGAAAGCGGACCATATTCGTTTTGGGAAACTTTTTTTTCCCGAAAACTGTCATATCCATATAAAAGAAAGGAGCACTGATGAATAGATTATACCGTATGACCGTATTCCTGCTCTTGGCAGGGGCATTTTTCATGGCCGGATGCGGAAAAGAGAAACCCGAAACGGTGGAGATGAACATATCAAAGGTGTTTGAACTTAAAGACCTTACCGGCGGGAACATAGCCTGTTCGGCGGGTATATACAAGGACAGCATCTTCTATGTCAGAAGGCTGCCCGAGACATATTCCATAGTCTTTACGGATTTTGAGGGGAACGAACTGAGGCATTTTGACATACCCGTGGGAAAGGGCCCCGGCGAAGTGATGATGTCAATGGGAGTAAAGATCAACAACGGAATATTGTATTTTTACGACCTTTTTCTCAAACGGCTGTCAAAGTTTGACCTGGACGGTAATTTCATAGACAGCATAGATTATTCGGATGAAGCGGGTATAGTCATCTTCTTTGCATTCCTTGATGAAAAGCTTTATGTGCACAGTGTCAACGAGGTGTTTATCGGGGAGATGGATCCCGAAAACGGCCGTATCATAAAAAAGCTGGACCATGTTATCAGGGGGCTTCCGGAAGTCGACACGAAACTGGTCGGAGGCATGCTTGAAACGGACCCCTTTGAAGATGAAATATACGTGGGCTACGGATGCAAGCCGTTCAGGATCGAACGTTATGACACCGATTTCAACAAGATAGGGGAATATACGTACAACGACGACGGCGATTATCGCGATCTGGTATACAAGGAAGGGCTTCGTATCAACGGGGAGACCCTTGTCAACTCTCTGGCGGCGGACGCCGGTTATGTGTATTCGCCGCATGTCGGGGACAGCGAGATGTGGAACGGGGTTAAAAACGTGAGAGACGAATACCCCGTGGAAATCTACGCCTTTTCCAAAGAGACACGGAAACTGAAATACATATATAAAAGCAGGATGATGCCGGCGCATCAGGGCACGCTGGGCGTGATAGGCACTTATCAGGGCAAGCTTGTGCTTATAGTCAGCGGATTCGGCAAATCGGTGGAAAATTTCAGCGGCGACGCTGAAGACAAGTCATGGCGCGGATACGCTGTGGTGGTCGACACGGAAAAATAGCGATATTGCCTGTCGCAAAGGGGGGATGTCATCCCCCCTTTTTTTTAAGGTCTGCCCGGAGTTAAAAAGCCATGATCATGTTCATGCCGGTCGTGCTTCTGACTGTATCCGCGGTCATCTCGCCGCTTCTTATCATAGAGTCGGCGACAAGGTATGCTCCCGCAAGTCCCATCATCAGGTCCTGCTGTCTCACGCGCGCGTCCACTGCGATGACGGATCTGACGCCGGAGTGACTTTCAAGATATCCGGAACTCAATCCCTCTCTCCACCAGGGTTCGATGATACCGCTGCTTGAACCGTCTTCCGGCTTATCCGAGTCACTGTCGCCGTTTTGAGACGATGAGGAATCCTGTTCATTGTCATTCTGATCGTCATCCTCAAACCAGTCCACTATCCAGTCGACGAGCAGTACTATGCCCTGAGTGACCGCGGCGCCTATGAGTGAGCCCAGCGGCCCGCCTATCAGGCCGCCGATCCAGGCGCCCAGTATGGCGGCACCGGAGTCGATGGCGGAACCCAGTCCGAATCCGCCGCCCATGCCCCCGCCTCCGCCGATATTATCCAGCGCGCCGAGCCCGGCCAGGCCACGGACCGAGTCTATAAAACCCGGGTCAAATCCGCCCATCTGCGGATCATGTATGATGTCGTTATGAAAGCCGTGTATTTGGTCAAGCCCCATACGGCCCGCCTCTTTTGCCGGGATGAATATCACAAAGGCGTTTGCCGCCGAATCCATCGGGTCTCTGGCCGTTACAAGCGAATCAAATCTCGTGTTTTCCTGAGTCGTCATGGAAGAGCGCATTGCTATGCCCACCTCCGGCAGCGCGTATATTCGCGTCATGTCCACCACAGCCACCCAATAGCCGTTCACATAGCCGATGGGCCCGGTTTTCTTTAACTGAGCTATTATTCCCTTCAGAGCGGCCTTGCCTGCCGCCGGGCTTTTTACCGCATTCTTATATGCGTCGACCATGGGACGCATGGTCTCGAAACGGGCGGTAATCGTCCTGCTCAGCGCGGGTCTTTTCGACGACGGGCGGTATTTGCGCAGGTCATAGGCCTTGCTCAGCGCGGGTTTTGCAGTTGTTTTCAATGTGCCCGCAGGTTTCATTGAGACCGGTTTTTTTGATGAAAAAAGCCGGGCTACGGTAAAGTGTGACCTTGTTGAGTCCATATATTTACGGTCCTCGGAGATGATCTTTATAAAAAAATCACCTGAAGCCGCCTTGTTTCCGGCAGTGTACCCTGCCTTCCATCTGTATGACCCGTATGCCGCCGGCATTTTGACTATGGTCCCGAAATAAGCGCCGTTTTTAATCAGTTCCAGCGTGACATTGCCTTTGATGCCTTCGGCTTTCCAGTGGATCATCACCTCTTCCCCCGCCTTGTAAGACTCCCCCCCTTTGGGCGATATAAGTTCCAGAGATGCAGGGTATAGCGCGGCTACCACAAACAACAAGACTGTCAACAACACGACAGGACGCTTCATATAAACCTCCTTTTGAAAATGTGATGAATATGTATGCGGAATATTCTGATTAAATATATTACCGGTTTTTTATTTTTTAAAGTATCGCGCGGGAATACAGGGCCCGAAATGCGGCCGGACATATATGACAAAAGACGGGAAGCCGCCACCGGCCGGGGAGGGGGAGGGATTGTAGGAGTGAGGGATCCTCCCCCGAACGGCCTTTGGCTGTGTTGTGTCTTTGCGGTAGTTTCGTTTCAATGCTTACGCCTATTATGCGGCGGTTCGCTAAAAAAATCAATACCCGGAGGCCGTATTTCCGACAACCCGCATTATAGGCTGACGAAAGGCGGTTTTCAGGGTGTAAGGCGCAATCCCGATGCGCGAAAATGGACCTGAAAAATGGCGGTACGTGATATTCCGGGGGTAAGACCGGCAGGTGAAGGGAAAAATGCATCAGGTTTTTGGATGAAAGTGAAACCTTCGATGTTTAGGGCACGTCTCATACACATTGGGTGGATCTATTGCAAGAAATGTAAAAAAAAGGAGAAAAGATGAGGTCTTACAAAATAATGGCTTTGTTTTGTGTTTTCGCGTTGTCTCTTTTCGCCTGCGTTAAGGGCGTGCATGTCGAAGTAAAAGAGGCCGCCGTGAGCGCGGTGATAGATATCAGCGACATCGCTCCGGAAAGCGCTTACGCGGAAGCCGTTATATACAAGGGCAACCTGGTCTATGTTAACAAGGAACGGGAGACATACAATGTCATATTCATGGATCTTGACGGTAATGAGCTGAGACGCTTTGCCCTGGATTCCGGGCGCGGACCCGGCGAGATGCTGCATCCCGCCGGTATAGTCATAGACAATGACATCATATATATGAGGGACCTCTTTCTGCACAGGGTCTCGAAGTTTGATATGGACGGCTCCTTTACGGACAGTTTTGAATATAATACGGAGACAGGCGATATCAGCGCGTATGACGTCAAAGACGGCACAATATTCTTTCACGGCGAAAGCAAAGTGTTTCTGGGTGAAATAGAAGCCTCCCAAGGGATTGTCGGAAAGTTGTGCCGCTACGAGTCCGAAAGGGCTCCGCAGGTCGGGGACAAGGTCGAGGACGCGCTGCTCACAGTCGATCCCTTCAGCGGTGACATATTCATGGGCTATTATTCAATGCCGTATAAGATAGAAAGATACGACAGTGAGTTCAACAAATTGTCCGAATATAACCTTGCCAATACGGACGGGCTCTCCGAAGCGCGTTATATAAGGGGCATGAACGTGGAAGGGGACGTGGCGATCACAGCGGTCAAGACCGACAGATACAGTGTCTATGCGCCGCGTATCGCCGCGAGGCTTGACATGACTGACAAGGGCGTTTCGTTCACACCGTTCCCCGTTGAGATCATGGGCTTCAAAAAAGACGATCCGCGTTCGGCGATAAAATATGTCAACAGCCGTCTTTCCGCACATAAAGGCATCATCTCGTTGATCGGTGTGACCGATGATCATATAGTGGTGATGATAAACGGGTTCGGAGATGCTGTATCCTCTTTGCTGGACACGGGTAAGGATGACTGGCGCACCGTAGCGGTGATATTAAAAAAATGACGGTCTCTACTGATTTTCTCTCCGGCCTTTGCCTGGAAACCGAAAGGCTTCTTGTCAGGCCGTGGGATGCCGATGAATTTGAGATGTACAACCGGCTCTGCCGGGAAAGCAGGCGCGGCCGGTTTTTTGAGAGCTGGTCAATGGAAAGGAAAGAGGCGCTGGCTTTTTTCAAATGGCAGCTCTCAAAATACGGAGACCCCGACCCTGTAAACGATGTCATAGGGTTGTGCATCATCGAAAAGGAGTCCGGCGAACATATTGGCCACTGCGGCATAGGCGTGCATGACGTCTATGAGGAGACTGAGATCTTTTACGGCATCGTCGCTTCGAAACGGGGAAAAGGCTACGCCACTGAAGTCGCGGCCGCGGTATCACCTGCAGCTCTGCGTGTCTTTGAACTGCCGTATCTGATCGGGACCGCGGCTTCGGATAACATAGCGTCGCAACGGGTGCTGGAAAAATGCGGGTTTGACCTTATCGCTGAAGAGGAATGTGATGTGCCCGTGCTCAGGCGAAAGATGATGTTTAAGTATTACAGATATTTAGGAGTGTGATGGATTACAGAGAGATGCGATTGGAAGAGATCAAAGACATATGGGCGATAGACCGTACGGAATATGTGGACTCCATATATAAATATGAAGACGGGACCCTTAAAGTGATTCCTGTAAAAGAGACCTTTTACGGCTGGCCGTCCGGTTCGGAAAAGATCTACGGGCCTGTCTTGAAAAATTGCCACGATAACGGAGGATATTTTCTGGGGGGATACACGCACGGCATATTAAAAGCAGTAGTAGTGGTCGACACGCGCCTTATGAAGCGTGAACCTAAGACGCTTCAGCTGAAGTTCCTCCATGTAGACCGGGCATACAGAAAACAGGGCATAGGCGGGATCATGTTCATGACGGCCGCCGGAAAGGCAAGAGAACTGGGCGCCGAAAGGATGTACATATCATCATGCGAAAACAAGAACACGGTGGATTTTTACACGCATCTCGGCTGCAGACTCTCGGAAGACCCTGACCCCGTGCTGTACAGTTTCGAGCCTGACGACATACACATGGAATATGAACTTTAGCAGACATCGTTAAAAGAGTTTGAGATGTTCATCAAATATGTGTTTTATAAACACCGGTCCCGGAGTCTACAAAAAAAGAGTTGATGTCATCGCCCGGTGGATGCTCCATGAGCCGTTTCCGTCTCAGGGCGGGCTTGATCTTTCGATTTAAAAGGGAGTTTATATTTTACTTTACGGCTTTAAAGTAAAATAAGCGTCTTTCGTATTTTACTTTGTACGATTTTTGTCACAGTTGAAGCTTTTTTTTCAGAGATAGCGCCGGCGCCGTGTCATAGGCCACAGTGTCTATCGAGGCGACAGGTGCAATGCCTTTAAGGGAGTTTGTGATAAACGCTGAATCATATGCATGCAGTTCATCCCTGTTTATGATCCGTTCCGTCACCTGCGCCTTTTCCAGGACAATCGCCCTTATGATGCCCGGAAGTATGGGCAATGACAGCGGCGGGGTGCTGATATCAGCGCCTTTTATAAAGAAAATGTTTGCTGTCGTGGTTTCAAGTATTTTCCCGTCAGCGCTGATGATAAGCGCGTCATCGGCTTCCCTGGAAGACGCGGCGGCTTTCATCTCTTCGTATGCCCTTCTGTCAGCGAGCTTGTGCCGGAAGCGTCCGGGTGTCTCTCTTATGTCCGCTGTCATACTTAATCTGTAAGCCTCTTTTGTTTCGGGCATGGCTCTCAGGCTGACGGACATATGGCCCGTGCCCAGTGTGATGCGGCATGCCGCATGTCTCATCCCGTTTTTTGACGTCAATGTGTTAATGATCTCCGCGAAGTCCGCTTCGCGCGATGTGAGTCCGAGCGCTGCCGCGGACGATCTCAGCCTTGACAGGTGTCTCTCAAGATACAGGGGGATGCCGTCCGTGACGGCCAGTGTCGTGAATATCCCGTCGGCGAGGCCTGTCTTGACCTCGCTTTTGACATATCGGCCGTCGCGCCAGAATATCATGGGCATACCGCCTTTTTGAAATTGCTGATCTTTGCCATGATCTCGTCATACTCGCCCTCGGGGTCGGAATCGATGGTCACGGCGCCGCCCGAATTAAGATAACATATGCCGTCTTTTATGACTGCGGTCCTGATCACTATGTTTGAGATGACGCTTCGGGCGTTCAGCACCATTATGGAACCGGTGTAGAGCACGCGTTCGTGTTCCTCCAGTTCGTCTATCACCTTAAGGCAGGTGTATTTGGGACAGCCGGTGACCGAGCCGCCCGGGAAAGCGCCTTTCAACAGATCGGCCATGTCCCTTTTTTTGTCCAAATCGCCTCGTATGACGGAGACGGCCTGAAACACATTCTCATATGCCTCTATCATGCGCGCATGTATCACCTTTACGCTGCCCGGCGAGCATGTCTTGTTCATGTCGTTTCTCAGCAGATCCGTTATCATGAAGAGTTCGGCTTTTTCTTTTTCCGAATCAAGCAGCATATCTCTCAGTCGGACATCCTCTTCCGGGCTCTTTCCCCTGGGGGCGGTGCCCTTTATGGGACGTGTCTCCGCGTTGCCGTCACGGCAGGAGATGAACATCTCCGGCGAGTTGCATATCACTGCGGCGTCCCGGTGATTCATATACGCTGAGAACGGGGCTGGATTTGCCGTGAATATCCTCTTGAAGAAAGCGAACGGCGATCCCGAAAACCGGCCTCTGAACAGCTGCGACAGGTTCACTTCATACACATATCCCTCACGTATGTGTTCCCTTACGCGTTCCACTTTGGCCATGTACTCCTCTTTTGAACATTCGCCTTCAAGCCCGGACAGGGCAAAATCACTTCCCGACGCCCGCCCCCCTTCAGGTTTGACAGGTGCGATGAGGTATTCCGGGCGGATCTCAAAGGACTTTTTTTCCATATGATCCCAGACTATATACGTGTCGTAGTAGACAAAACGGGCGCACGGCAGCTCATAAGGCCGGCGCACGGTCGGGTTGATGTCTTCTATGGTGTGATAAGCGTCGAATGTGATGAACCCCACGGCGCCGCACAGGGCGGCGTGGCCTTTTGAAAAACATCCGTCCTCAAGTGAGGTCATCGATCTCAGCCCTTCCCACAGGTCCCGGGCGATGTGTCTTTTTCCCCTTCCCGTTTCCATGAAAAAACCTGTGCCGTCATGGTAAAAGAGGGCGGCCGGGCCGTACGCGGCGATGGAGTAGCGTCCCGTTTCATGGTCCGCTCCGCCTGTAAGCAGCACCGCCATGTCTTTGGCGGCGAATGGCTCAAAATATGCAAGCGGGTCGTCAAAGACGCGCGTGGTGACGGTTACTTTTTTTATCATGCGTTTCATGGTATTTCCTTTAAAAAATTGTCGATGATATCCGCGCCTCCGGGCGTCATGAAGGATTCGGGATGATATTGCACCCCGAAAATAGGGAGCGTCTCATGTTCCATCGACATGATGACTTTTCCGTCCTCCGTGGAGGCTGTGCACAATAGCGGGCTGTCGGATCCGGCCACCATGAGCGAATGGTAACGGGCGACGGTGATAATTTCCGGCAGTCCATGGTAAAGTTTCGACGGTTTTGTATGTATGGGACATGCTTTCCCATGGACGGGATGGGGGGCGTGCACTGTCGTACCCCCGAAAAACTCGTTTATGCACTGCATGCCGAGACAGACGCCGAAAATCGGGAGTTTTTCCCAGAAATGTTTAAGGGCGTCCATGCTTATGCCGGAATCCCGGGGCGAACCCGGGCCCGGTGATATGACTATGGCGGACGGGGCGATATGCCTTATCTCTTTTATTGTTATGCTGTCGTTGCGCGCCACGATCACCTCGCCGGCAAAGCGTGTCCTTAGCAATGCCGCAAGGTTGTATGTGAAAGAGTCGTAATTGTCGATTAAAAGAATCCTGTTCATTTAAGGAATATATACGGGTTTTTGTTTTTTTAAAGAGTTTTTTTGGTTCCGCGGCTTGAACGGTCTCGGCCATGTGTGCGAGAGTCGGGCGCAGTCCTCTTCGGGAAGGGGGGGATAAAGGTGTCGTTATGTGCCGATGTTGTATAGTATCGCGTGTTATTCGGATTGTGTTATAAAAGATGTATGGAGTTGAGGAGTTTTACGCCTATTGCCATGAGAACAAGGTAGAGCGCCATGACGATCCTGTAGGCAGGCTCTTTGGTCTTTATGACCCTGATGAGTGTTATGGAAGCGGTTATTATAAGCAATGCAAATCCGAGAAGAAAGAGTATCAGGTTAAGACGCATCATGCCTCCTTTTATAACAGATTATCTGTTATGTATGCATTGTAAAGGAAAATCATGATTTTGAAGCCGTGTCATGGATGATTTCCGGAGACGTTCCCGCGGGCGTGCGCGTCGCCTTGAGATACCCTGCCTGACGGTTTGTCGAAGTAGATGCGGATTTTTTGCGAAGTTTGGCGAACCTCTTTTATATTGAGTATTTCCATTACCCTGTTATAATTTGAACGATAGTTAATTAAAGTCTGATCAACTCAAGAGGGGGACTTCATGCTTACACAGACATCACAGAAATATAGTGTTAATCAGTTTAAGATCGAGATATTATTATCATGGGTAAAGGCAGGGGAAATCGCTATTCCGGAAATACAGCGTCCATTTGTATGGAGTCCCGTCAAAGTTCGTGACCTCATGGATTCTCTGTATCAGGGATACCCTGTCGGGTATTTGATTATCTGGAAAAACCCCAATGTTAAGTTGAAGGATGGTTCTGTCTCTGCCGGGAAAAAAATACTCATAGACGGCCAGCAGAGAGTCACGGCGCTTATGGCTGCTATATTAGGCAGGGAAGTTGTCAATGAAGAGTATAGTAAAAAAAGAATAAAAATTGCATTCAACCCTTTAGAGGAGGGCAGGTTCGAGGTGTGGAATCCGGCGCTTGCGAAAAACCCTGCCTGGATTCAGGATATTGCTGAAGTCTTTGCTCCCGCGTTTAGTATTTATGAGTTTGTTGAAAAATATTGTGATATGAATGAGCTTGAAGACAAACAGATGTTATTTAATAAAATATACAAGCTCCATAATATTATGAATCAGGACATAGGTATAATAGATTTAAGCTCAGAGTTGGATATAGAGACTGTCACAGAGATATTTATACGAATCAATTCTCAGGGCGTGGAACTGAACCAGGCGGATTTCGCCATGTCGAAGATTACAGTCAATGAGAAGTACAACGGCCCCAATTTGAGGAAGGCCATTGATTACTTTTGCCACCTTGCCATTGCCCCTGAATTTTATCCCTTTATTAAGTCTAATGATACTGACTTTGTCCAGACAGATTATTTTAAAAAGATGGAATGGTTAAAAAATGAGATAGACGACCTCTATGATCCCAGGTATACAGACATGCTTAGAGTGGCTTTTACATCTGAGTTCAAGAGGGGAAAATTGGCTGATCTTGTAAGTCTGTTATCGGGCAGAAATTTTGAGACCAGAGTGTTTGAAGATTCCATAGTGGAGAGTTCCTTTGAAAAACTTGAGCATGGAATTATGAATTTCATGAATGAGACGCATTTCAAACGTTTTCTCATGATCATCAGGTCAGCGGGTTTTATTGATTCCAAGATGATCACATCCATGAACAATATGAATTTTGCCTTTGCTTTATATCTTTTTTTGCGCGCCGGCGGTTACGATGAAAATAAGATCGAGTCTCATGTTCGCAGATGGTTTGTGATGTCTGTCCTTACTTCAAGATATTCAGGATCTTCTGAATCTCAAATAGATTATGATATCAGGAATATTGCGACTCACGATTTTGAAGATTATCTTAAGAATATCGAAGAATCTGAATTTCCGGATGTTTATTGGGAAAAGAATCTTCCCATGAATCTTGTAAGCGCCTTTTCAAATAACAATAACTATGTGACATATCTGGCGGCACAGGTGAAGGCCAATGATAAAGGTTTTTTGTCGAATGATATTACAGTCAGGGATATGATCATGCAGCGTGGTGACAAGCATCATATATTCCCGAAGGAATATCTCAAGAAGGCGGGAAAGACACGAAAGGAATACAACCAGGTTGCCAATTACGTATATCTGTATCAGCCGATCAATATTAAGATAGGCAAGAAAGCTGTGGATGAATATTTCCCGGTTATACTGGAACAGTGTCAGACAAAAGAATATGTTTATGGAAACATTAATGATATAGATGCATTAAAGGAAAACTTCCGCATGAACTGCATGCCGTGGGAGATCTTTGATATGACCATTGATGATTATGAGGAATTCCTGGAATTAAGACGTGTGCTCATGGCAAAGAAAATCAGGGAATATTATTATTCATTATAAAAGGAGAACCAATGGCAAGAGGAAATACAAATAATCAAAGCGAACCCATGGAAAC
>CAZJQC010000026.1:0-17506 GCA_964548195.1 uncultured bacterium
GTTATGCAGCAATAGTTAAAATTAGACATCTGGAAAAAAGACTTAACGAAATTGACAAACAATAGAAAAAAAAGTATAGGAACCATATTTACTGTCAGGTGTAATGATTGTGAATATTGATGCAGGTTGATGGTGGATCTTTACTAGCAATAATCGGTGGTGTAGTAGTTGCTGCTGGTGCTGTACTAACTCTTGTAGAAGCTGCTGAGCTAGCTGGGAAGGCTGTTGGGTCTCTAGTTGGTGGAATCCAGTATGGTGAATGGATCAATCCATTGGAGGACTGATGAAAAAGGGGAGGTTTACACCTCCCTCCTAAATTTGAAAAGGATTGTATGGATAAACTTATAAAAAAACTTGGTCAAATAAATGTGCTCATTTATGTATTCATGAGTAATTTGATAATTTTATTTTTTACTTTAGTAATATCGACAATATTAAAGGTCGAGGTAGTGGCAAATGGGCCTATTAGTAAATTAGAAAGCGAACTACCTATTATTGTTGTATATTTGCTGCTAATATTTTTAATGCCAATAGTTGAGACATATGTGTTTCAAAAATTAATAATTGATTTTATATTAAAAAAGAAGGGAGGAAAGGGGTTTGCAATACTTATATCAGCAATTGTTTTTTCAATATTCCATTATTATAGTTTCACTTATATTTTTATGATTTTGCCCATCGGTATCGTTTTGGCCACTTCATATGTTGTCTATAAGTACAGCAAGAAGATAAATCCATTCTTTGTAGTGTTTATTATTCATATGATAAATAATATTATGGCTGTTTTATAGATTGAAAGGAAACAAATTGTGAATTCAAAAAAACAAAAAATAAATAAATCATGTAATATACTGGCAGTAATAGTAAGTTCATCAATTATTATTATAGCATTGCATCTGATCTATTTTATAATATACAAGAATAATTATACTAATGAAGCAACTGTTTTAGGTCATTTTCTTGATTATTTTTACACCAGTAAAGATCATAGAGTTTATTCATTAATAATAATGTTATCTTTTTTCCAATCTTGGTTTTTTCAACGTTTTTTGGTTGAATTACAATTCAAAATAAAAAAAAGTGAGAGGGTTTCATTTTTTACTATAGTGGTCCCAAGTTTAATTTATAGCTTATTTCATTTTTTTCATTGGTCATATGTAATGTTATCTTTCTTAATAGGACTGATACTGACAGTATCATATTTAAAACTAAGGCTGGAAAAAGGAGGGTATTGGTATCTGTTAATGATATATATACTAAGTAATAGTGCTGTTTACGTTATTTATAGTAATTTTTATCATTAAACGAAATTTTGGACTTGTTATAGGTAAAAGGATTTTCAATGCAATACTTTTTAGCTGAATTTTTCAGAGAGATCATTAGGAATATCATTGAAATGGATTCTGTGGTATTAATTATTGCATTAATGGTCTTTCTGGTTTTAGTATGCTGTAAGCTTTTTAAAACCAGGAAAACGTATTATTGTGTTAGACAGCATGATATTACGGACTGCGGGCCGGCGTCTATTCCGCAGTCTTTTTTTGAATGATTGTTCCGAGTTCTAAAAGATCAAGAATCAGTAGAATCGAAAATGCGGGTCATCCCCGAAATGTGACGCTTTGTCGGCCTATATTGCGGTTCGTCGGAAGGGCGTTGGAATAATCCATTTTTATGTTAGGATATAAACAATCATTTGGTTCTTATAAGGGGGCGGGGATGAAACGGAGCTTTACATTTATTATTGTGCTGGCAGTTGTAACATTGTTGACCGCTTGCGCCGGGGGCAATGATATTGCTGAAAGATATGACGTTGTCATTGAAGAGATTGAGTTAATGGATTCAAGCTGGGCAGGTATGGGAGATGTGCTCTGCGGTTTTCGTAACGGGGAGTTTTATGCCATGGTCAAAAAGAATAATGGCTATAAACTTCAATTCAGTGATGAAAAAGGCAATGTTACAAGGGAATACAATTTTGATAAGGGAAAAGGGCCGGGAGAAATATTTTTCCCCACCTCTTTGGCACTTACTGAACAAAATATCTGCATTTATGAAACTCTTATGCAGCGGATATCGTTATTCGATTTGGAGGGTGAGTTCATAGATTCATATCTGCTTGATGGTATTGGCGACTATGGAAGCATCACGGTTATTGACAATGCTATGTATTATCACGGCTTGGCGCTCACGTTTTTTCTTAAATATGATTTGAATATGGAGAAAGAGGTCAAACGCATTCCTCATAGTGAAAAAATGCGGAAAAGCTGGTTTGATATGGATGCGAGGCTGAAGACGCCCCTTGAAGGGGGGTGTTTGGTTGCGGGCCCTGATAAGAACCGTCTCTACATTGGTTACTGGAACATGCCGTACCGTGTCGATGAATTTGATCTTGACCTTAATAAATTAAGGACATTTACGAGAACTTTGGACAGGAATTATAAACCGTTGCAGGGTACTTTCGGAGAGCGGCTGATTTCCGGGATCCAGTTTTATGATAACGAGCTGCTTGCATCATTTGGCACCGGTACTTACCTTGACGGGGATGATTATAAGGCATGCAGAGACCCCTTTTTCATCACGGTCTTTGACATGAACGACCCGGAGCGATACAGTGAGATCGTATGTGAAGAATTAAGTCCGGCTCTGGGAACCAGATTGATCGGCGTGGATGATGACTGGCTGTATGTATTGGTGATTGCTTTACAGGAAGATATGGAAACAATCGTAGGAAAACCTGTGGAGACAGAAAAGCTTGTCTGGGCGCTTGCGAAGATCAAAAATCCGTTGTGAAGAGGCAATGTATCGGATTGAGTCATAAAAAAGAGAATGAAGGGTGACGGGGAATGAGAGTGAAGCTGCCAAAATATTTATATGTGGTTCTATTGGCTGCGTTATTATTCACGGCTTGCGCGGGGGGCGGCAATGGCGGTTCGGCGGCTTTAACTGAGGAAGAGATGAGATTTTGTGAAAATGTCCAATCGCGCTCTGATATTTATAAAGAGTCAGAAACGATACGGCTGCACAACCCGAATCTGGCGCGCATCTCTGTCGAGATACAAACCAATGACAAATACATCATGATAGGTCAATTTTATGCCGGCGATATCCATGTGTCTGTATGGGATAAAAACGGGAAATATATAGGGCCTGTCGGACTTCCCGGGAAGGGGCCCGGTGAGTATGATTCAGTTGGCGGTACATGTTTTGCCGGGGAAAACACAATTTATCTATTCGATCGTGCGTTGAATGTGTTAAGCAAATTTCAAATAACTGATGATGGAATTGAATATGAGGATCGTAAAAACCTTGATGACTTTTTTGACTCATATGTAGATTTTATGTTCTTCAGAAATAACAGGTTTTATCTTGTGTCCTGTGCCGGCCCTAAAGGTACATACGGGCTGACTATCCTGGATAGAGATCTGAAGCTGGTGAAAAAGACAAGAAAGAGGAGCCGCAGATCCAGAAGCGCTAATTTGATATGCGCGGTATCTGATAAATATATCTGCTTTACCGGCCCCAGCAAATCATTTAGTGAACTGCATGAGCCGTATCTGTATTTGTATGATTTTGACGGAAACCTGGTGAAGAAGATAGATGTGGGGATGAAGAATATCTTCAATGTCGAATTTGACAGAAGCGGCCGCGTCTTGCTTATCACAACATTCAAAGATATCTATGAAAAGGGTAAGAAAAAAGAGTTTTATCTTTTTGATCTTAATGGAAACGAACTGAATCATTTCAGCTCACATGAGATACATGCCATGGTTGAATGGCACGGCAAGAACAAGACAGGGTTTAAAGCGGGCTCGAATATTTACATTTTGAAAGGCGCGGATGAACATGAGATGATATTCAAAGAATATATATTTGACTTAAGTGAACTCATTGAAGTTTGGGGGGTATAAAATGAAACGTATTTTAGTGATTATGATGATTGTCGGCCTATTAGCCGGCTGCGGGGGCAAGGGATATAAAAAGATAACAGAGGACGCGAAACTCGAATGGAAGATAGAAGAATATAACTGGGCGCGCAGCGGTACTATTCAAAGCCTTTGTCTTGACAACAATCAGTTGTTTATACCATTGGTGGATAAGGATACATATGTGCTGAACCATTATGCTTTTGACGGCACGCTGAAGAAAAGTCTGCCGTTGAAAAGCGGCAAGGGGCCCGGGGAGGTCATGCAGCCGTGGGCTGTGACGTTTGATGAGGAACATTATTATGTTTTCGACGGAAGGATGGAGCGGATAACGATTTTTGACCTTGAGGGAAATTACGTGGATGATTATGTCATGCATGAGTTTCCCGGGTGGATCCATTCGCTGCAGGTCCATAAGGATAAAATATATTTCTACGGGGCGTACCGGGAACATATGATCACCCGATATGACATGAAGTTTAACGAGGAGAGAAACCTGGCGAATGAAAAAACATTGAAAACACTGGAAAAAGGCGACAAGGGAGATATGGGCCAGATCGTCATCAACCATGACACCGAAGAGATATGTTTTGTAAATCACGGGCTGCCGTTTGAGATCAAAAAGTATGACCTGGATTTAAATCAGACAGGCGTGATGACAACGGATTTGACATATTCTTATAAAGATTACACCTTCACCGGCAGGTCTTTCACAGGGGATCTGATTGTGGGCAACATGCAGCCGTACAAGAAATATATTTACGTGTGCGCGGGAAGCAGAGACCTTGGCCCCAACAAGCCGATATTCATCAATATATTCGATACGGAGACAGATGAATTGAAGTATCATATTATCTGCCCCAACCTGGAAAAGTGTTCTGAGATGGCTTCATTTTATATAATCGGTGTCGCGGAGCAAAAGATCTGGCTTCTGGTAAGCGAATATAACAGGGAGACAGGGATAATGGACATGGACATCATGAGTGTCTCAAATCCCGTAAAATAGAGATCAGGTGAAACATTTTTGCATTGGATATTGTCTATATGACTGAATAAGGTATAACAGACATGAAAGGAACGGGATTTGTTTGATTGATTTTATCTTTACGGTGAAAATGTGAAAAAGAGCAATAACAAAAAACCGGAGGATAATTAACGATGGACATCACATTAAGATTAGAGACAAAGGAAGATCACAGGGCAGTTGAATTTATTACACGGGAAGCGTTTTGGAATCTCCACAACCCGGGTTGTGACGAGCATCTCATCGTGCATAACATGAGAGGGGCTGACGTTTTCGTGCCGGAGCTGGACTTTGTGGCTTGTATCGGCGACAGGGTCGTGGGCAATGTCATGTATACGAAAGCGCGCATTGTGGCCGAAGACGGCGGCGAGACTGAAGTGCTTTGTCTGGGGCCGTTGAGCGTGCTGCCTGAATTTCATGGCAGGGGCATAGGCTCAATGCTCGTGAGGCATTCGGTGGAGGCGGCAAAAAAGGCCGGCCATAATTCCGTGTTTTTGTTCGGGCATCCCGGCTATTATCCGCGCTTCGGGTTCAGGAATGCCAGGGAGTTTAACATACAGACTTCCTGGGGCGCGAACATAGACCCCTTCATGTGCATGGAATTGCATGAAGGCGCGCTGGACGGGGTGTCGGGTAAATACTTTGAGCCGGAAGTCTTTAAAACCGAAGGCAAGGAGCTGGAAGAGTTCGACAAACAGTTCCCGTTTAAGGAAAAAAGGGAATCCAGGCCCGATGATCTGTGATTTCTCAGGGGGGCTTTAAGCCCCCCTTTTTTGTGTATTTCCCGGGTTCGGTGTTATTATGACGTATTATGGATGTCATGGTTTTAAAAAGACGGCGGAAGGGTTATGATGTATATATGAAAACATTTATGGCAATATTGACAGGTGTCGGGATATTCGTCCTGTTGTGGACGGCTCTTACCGTTGTGTTTATAATGATCACGATATTTGTGATGTATCTGACGCGGGACACGTCGCATCTTGAAATGGGCTGGATGGCAATATTATTGCTTATGCCTGTGGCCTCCGTATTGCCGGCTTCCATACTGACGTATGTCTGCGTCAGGAAGATCGGAAAAGGCAGTGACGCGCGGCAATGATGATAGGCCGGCATGAGGGCCCGGTCGCTTCCGGGCTGAGTTTCAAGGCCCTGTCATGGCGTATCCGCATTCTCAAAAACGCGATATTTATTAAAAATCATGCGTGAAATATTTATCGGGGCGGCTTTTTTTCTTATGACGTGTTCGCTGTTTTATGTCGCGGGCATATTATTGATACTTGCCTTTATGTTTATAACGCGCGACATACTGCCCATGGGACTGGGCTGGGCATTTGTGTTTATTATCGTGACGTTGATGATACTGCCTCTTGCCGGTGTTTTCACATATAAGTTTATGAAAAGACGAAACGCAAAGGAAAAAGCCGGCTCCTGACGTTCGCGGCCTGTTTTCAGATGCGGGAGAGTTCCGCCACTGTCTTTAGACTCCCTTTTTTATCTTTTGATATTTATTTGAGCCGCCGGGCGGCGGCTGTAATCCGTTCATCCGTCTATAATGCGGTTCAGCAGGGTATTTTGTCGTCTTGTCGGAAGTAGGTATAATGCCGCTTCAAATGCGGTTATAATTAATCTGAAAAGGAGACGAGATGAGGAAGTGTTTTTATATTGCGGTGGTTGTGATATTGCTATACGGATGCGGCGGCGCCGCGGTGGAAAATGAAAAAATGGAGCTGGCCGGCGTATGGAATTCGGGCCAGTCCGTGCGGAATATACTCAGTGTGTCGGGTATTGACGACAAACGGGTGTATGTATGGGGCGAGGCCGGGGACAATTATGTGCTTAAGACCTTTGATTTAAGCGGGCGCATTGCGGGAGAGGCTGTTTACCGTAAAGGCAGGGGGCCCGGAGAACTTACATTTCCGGCGAAGGGCAGAAGGCTGAACGGACGGGTGTACATATATGACTCCTATCTGAAAAGGATGAACATATACGATAAAAAAGGCGATATTGAATCCGATTTCATGGTGGATTCGGAAGATGTTATAAATGATTTTATCATAACTGATGATTCGGTGATACTGCATGGCGTATTCAGAAAGAAATTTGTGAAAGTGTCGCTGGAGGACGGGCGCGTTATAAAGGAGACGGCATACGAGTATCCCCCTGACACTTCCGGAGACCGTATCGATATTGTGAACGGGATATTATGCAACGACCCCGAAAACAAAAGGTTTTTCATAGTATATCATGACCGGCCGCTGAGAGCGGAGGAATACGATTATGACCTGAGGCTCATAAGGACACATAAGCTGCCGCCTGACAGGGGGCGTGGAAAGTATTACTGGCAGAAGGAAAAGAATTACAACATACCGGTGGGCTATGACATGGCGCCGTCGGCGGCGTTTGGCGGCGGAAAGCTGTACATAGGCTCACCCGTGCTGAATATGTGGGAGGGCGGCCATTATTCGAGGGAGTTTCATGACAAATATGTGGTTGAATATGATCCGGACAGCGGAAGGGCGGCGCGTATATACAGCGAGGCAGTCGACGGGCTTAAGAACAGCTGTTCGCTGCTTGGCGTGGCTGACGGGCTGCTTGTGGGCTGTTGCCCCGTGAAGGACCTTGACGGAGGAAGCGCCGGCGAAAAGGGGCTTGCGGTGCTGGTGTTCAGGCTTTCGCCCGAACGGGATCCCGCAGGCGCGGGCGGCGCAGGTTTGACTTTTTCCGGACCCGGGGGCCTTGACTGAACAGGGACTATCCCGTGTGAAAGGATTTGTTCTGTTTCAGTGATTCCGTCAGTTTCGCCAGTGATTCGGTGCCCATGCGGACGCCGCTGGCTATGGCGAACTCCTGCCGCAGGCTTTTAAAGATCTTTTTGACCGTTGTGACCTTTCTGATAAGGTAGCCGTTTGAGCCGGTGAAGGCGAACCCGTATTCAAAAAGCCCTTTCTGGGCGTTTGTCAGGGCGCGGGCGATGCAGTAGGGAGCGGTCTTCACGTCGCATGTCTTAAGGCATTTCCACTGGCATTTAAGCGGTTTCTTATTGCCTGCCGATACATCGCGCAGGAATTTGTTGTTGATCGCTCTGCCGGGAAGGCCGACGGGGCTTTTTATTATGGTGATGTTTTCCTTGCGGGCTTTGATGAACTGTTTTTTGAATTTTCTGCTGGCGTCGCATTCTTTAGTGGCTATAAAACGGGTGCCCATCTGTACCCCCGAAGCGCCGAGTTCAAGGAATTTGTCAATATCGGCGCCGTTGAAGATGCCGCCCGCGGCGATCACGGGAATGTCCTTGCCGAATTCCGAGATGAAGGGCTTTATTGTTGAAACGACTTCAGGCAGTATTTTTTCCAGCGCATAGGCGGGATCGTCTATCTGTTCGGATTTAAAACCCAGATGTCCGCCGGCCCTCGGCCCTTCCACGACAACCCCGTCGGGGATGTGGTCGTAATGTTTTTTCCAGTAGTCGAATATGAGTTTTGCGGCCCTTGCGGAAGACACGATGGGGAAGACTTTGACCGATGAGTTTTTGACTTGTTCGGCTGTCATGCCCTCGGGTATTTTAAGCGGCAGTCCGGCGCCCAGGAACAATATGTCTATTTTTTCCTCGTACGCAGTTCTGACCAGGTCGTCGAAGTCGGTGAGGGCGACCATGACATTGAGGCCGATTATTCCTTTTGTCATGCTTCTGGCTTTGCGTATTTCATCTCTGAGGGCTGATATATTGTCTTCGCGTTTATAATTGTCCTTGTTTTTTTTAAGCAGTCCCAGGCCCACTGCGGATATGACTCCTATGCCGCCGTTATTGGCGACTGCCGAAGCCAGTCCGGCCAGGGAAATGCCTACGCCCATACCGCCTTGTATTACGGGCATGCGGGCTTTCAGGTTTCCGATCTTCAGTTCAGGCATTGTAAATTTCATTTGTCTCATCTCCTTTGACGGCAGTCGGTTCAAGATAATGTTTGTCTATTAATCCGTTGACTGTCTCCATTATCGGTATAATGGATTTGAATGTGAACTTTTCTATTAACTTTTCTCCGTTTTCTGTTATTGAATAATATTTTCGCTTTGGGCCTTTATTGGAAATCATCCATTGGAATTCAACAAGTCTTTTTCTTTCCATCCGGTTCAGCACGTGGTATACGCTGCTGATCTGGAGATTCATCTTATCCGATAGTTTTCTGAAGATCTCATATCCGTACCCCGGCTGGTCTTTGACCATCAGAAGCACCAGATAGGATAAGAATCCCTTCTTGTATTCCCTGTCCCACACATTAAGCAAATCGTAATCCATGTCTCTCCCATACCATATAATATGCTATAGTACAATGCACAATAGTATTATATTGTCGTTGGGTTTTGATGTCAACGGGAAAAAGGTTATTTATTCCGGGCGGAAAAATGCGTATAATATTAGAGGAAGATTTTTTAGCGGAGGTGGCGTTATGATACACGGCAGCATGGAAAGACTTAGGGAATACCTGGAGGCGGTGCCGGGCGCGGTCGTCATAGAGGAGTTTTTAACAGCCTGTTACGAGGATGGCGTCGAATCCGGAAAATATGAACTGTCGGGTGATGAGGTCTTTGTGTCGGTCGAGGAATACGAGACCGTTGAGGAGGCTGACAAGAGATGGGAAGCGCATGAAAGGTATTTTGACATCCAATGCATTATTTCGGGACGGGAGCGCATCGGTTTCGGCAGCTATGCGGACATGGAGCCTGTGACTGAGTATGACCCTGTATCGGATATCGCTTTTTACAGCGGAGAGGGTGTTTTTCAGCTTATGGAAAAGGGCGATTTTATGATACTGGCGCCGGGCGAGACCCACAAGCCGTGCGTGTCCGCGGAGCCGGGAAAGGCAGTCAAAGTAAAAAAAGCGGTCGTGAAAATAGACCGCGAATTATTTGAAACAAAATAGCCTGAACGGTTGTATTATGGAAATGCGGAGGTGTTTCCATGGACGAACACAGTAATGTTTTTGGGAAAAGCGCGAAATATTATGACATGGATGACCGTGAATCTATACGGGAGGATGTCGCTTTTTATCTGAAGGCCGCGGAAAAGATCGGGCGGAACATCGACATACTGGAGCTGGCCTGCGGCACGGGCAGGGTGTCCATACCCCTTGCGGAGGCGGGACATAATGTGGCCGGACTGGACCTGAGCGGGGAGATGCTGGATGTGTTCCGGGAGAAGACGGGGTCTTTGGACAGGGAGACTGCAGGCAGGATAGAGATAGTGAAGGCGTCCATGACGGATTTTTCCTTTAACAGAAAATTCGATCTTATTATCGTGCCGTTCAGGTCTTTTCAGGCGCTGGTCCGTGAAGAGGAGGTCATGAGCTGCCTTTTGACTGTGTACCGGCATCTTAAGTCCGGGGGCAGCTTTATAGTCGATGTATTCAACCCCTACAGGCGTCCTCTCGACTCCTCCTGGCTTTATCCGCGCACTCTGCTGTGGGAAAAGCGGGACTGCGGGAAGACCATACGCCGTTATCACCGCGGGGAGGGTATTGACACGGAAAAACAGGTCATCTATCCCGTGCTTGAGTTTGAGATAACGGACGCGGACGGAACCGTCGTGTCATATGAGGACAGGCTCGCGCTGAAGTATTATTACCCCGAACAGCTGCGGGAGATACTTGAGGGGGCGGGTTTTGAGATAATCGCCGCGGACGGCGACTACAAGGGCGGCATGATCGGTGACGGCTCCCCCGAGATCATCTATACATGCGGCAAGGTTACCGGCGCTGGCGGCCTTTCGTTTTATGTCATTGCCGTGTAAGGTATGTGTCTCCGTTCCAGCCGAAATACATGAGTATTTTTTCCGGCTCAAGAATTGCCATCTGATGGTATGAATCCGCTTTTTTTGCCGCAAGATGATGTTCCTTAAGCGAGATCATCCGGCCCCTGATCAGCCCTGAGTATTCTGATATTTGTTTGCCGCGCGTGAATTTTTGGCCTGTAATCTCATTGTTTTTCTGGGTGAAGACGATCTTTCCGCCGTCCATGACCCACGTGCCGCTGATATCGAAAGAGCCTGCTTCAGGCTTTGTGTCCACGCGCACCCAGTCCTCGATGCTGTTCTCGCAAAGATGGCCGTCGTCCTCCCGTTTTATGCGTGTTTTCATACCGTTCTTATAGATGACTTCGCCGGTCTGGCCCTTGCAGTCAAGCACGCCGCTGTCCGTGCTCAGTTCTCCCCGGTAAAAGGACTCCTTGGTGAACTTGTAGCAGTCGCCCGACCTTGAGATCAAGACCTGGCCCTGCGTCTGGCGCACGACCCAGCATCCCGTGAAGTCCTCCGTGAAAGCTGCCGGAACCAGGACCAAGAGAATGAGAAGCATGATCAAAAAAAATCTTTTCATACCATCTCCTTTCGGTATTACTTAAGAATACTATAACATGTGTTCTATTTCAATGGCCGGCGCGGACTGTTCCGGCAAAAATGTTATAAAAATACTGACATTATTTGACCTTTATCCTTTTCAGCGGTATATTTACACTGTGAGCACGCCGGATGGCATACGTTTCATCCGGCGGCTTGTGCGTAAAGGCAAGGGAGGCGATGATGAAGGATTTGTCAGATATATACAGGGAAAGGCGTTCGGTGAACTTTTTTGATCCTTCGCGGGATCTTGACGAGGCGCTGCTCAAAAAGATAATAGACGCCGCCGTACTGGCGCCTTCGGCCTATAATCTACAGCCGTGGCGTATCATTGCGTTGCGCGGCGCGGACGCAAAGAAAAGGCTGCACAGGCTGGCGTTCAAACAGCCTAAAATACTTGAGGCGCCGGTCACGCTGATACTGGCCGGAAACCGTAACGGCTGGAGCGCGGAAAATGACGCCTGGCCCGAGTTAAGGGGCATGATAGGGGCGGAAGGCACGGACGCGGCCGTCCGCGGAGCCGCCGCCTTATACGGCGCCGACGAAGAGAAAAGGATCAGGTTCGCCGAAAGCAACACGGCTCTGCTGGCGATGTCGATCATGTATGCCGCGAAATATTTTGGAGTGGACACGCATCCCATGAGCGGCATGGACGTGGCGGGTGTAAACGCCGAGTTCGGACTGTCCCCCGATGAGTCGGCGGTGATGCTTCTTGCCATGGGCTATTACGACGCATCACGGCCATTGTATCCGAGACGGTCGAGAAAGGGTTATGCTGAAATAGTGACCATTGTCTGAGCGGGAGGCGGCTGCCTGTAACGGAAGGTTAAGCGGGCATGTATAGCGTGATTTCGGGAGGTGGTTGATGAAGGTATTGGGTTTGATCGGCGGAACGGGCTGGGTCTCCACCGCGGAATATTACCGGCAGCTCAATGAGGAGATCAACAGGAGGGAAGGCGGCCGCAGTTTCGCCAAATGCGTCATATGGTCCGTGGATTACGGAGAGGTCTACCGTTTCAAACAGGAAAAAGACACGGAACGTATATGTCAGATAATACTGGAGGCCGCCGCAAGGCTTGAGTCCGCCGGGGCGGACGCGCTGATGTTGTGCGCTAACACTCTCCATCAGTTTGCCGACAGGGTCTCGGCAGGGACGGACCTGCCGCTTATACACATAGGGGATGCCGTGGGCCGCGACATATTAAAGCGGGAGATAAGCAAAGTGGGGCTCATAGGGACACGGCAGACGATGGAGATGGCGTTTTACAGAAGGCGGCTGAAGGACATGTGCATTGACACTGTAATACCCGGAGACGAGGACAGGGCATACATACAGTCCGTGATAGATGATGAGCTGATACACAATTATTTCAGCGAGGCCTCAAGGGCGCGTTTCACGGAGATAATCGGCCGGCTTTACAGCGAAGGCGCTCAGGCCGTGGTGCTGGGCTGCACGGAGATCCCCCTGCTTGTCAAACAGGAGCATACGGATGTCCCCTTAATAGATTCTCTGAGCGCGCATGTCAGGGACGCCGCGGATTTCGCCCTGAAATAGCATGTATTTTTTTCGTGGGAAGCGTCCGGGCGGGTTTTGAAAAAACCCGCCCGCTCCGTCATCTGTCTTCCGGTATTTTTATGGCAAAGCGGCATCTGCTGTCGCCCGCCAGAACCGATTCCGTCACGCGCACCTCTGTGTCGGCGTCGAATATGACGTCGAACAGATGTTTATTGAAGCCGCCGGAGCAATTGCACCATTTGGGGTCGATCTTCGCGGAGCCATCGATTATGGAAGACCTCGCGAATGCGCAGTGGCAGCCGTAATAGCGTTTTTTCACAGGGTCTTTTTCTTTCAGGTAATTTTCCGGGTCGTACGGGAATTTCGTCACAAAGATCTCGTCGCCTATGCGCACGCCGCCCAGGACTTCCGGATTGTCACTGACATATTTGACTATCTCCGGGGTGATCTTTGACTCGAACCATATCTTATCCTCTTCCATGTGATGCTGCAGTTCCTTTACTTTCCGGTCATGGTAGTCGATCAGATAGGCGTCTATGTCCTTTATCTCGTCAAAGCGCTTTTTTTCCAATGCTTTTCCCTCGGCGGAAAGGCCGTGATTGTTTCCGGCGAGTATTTTGCACGCAGTCTTGCCGTCCACGGCATCCGTAAGCTTTTTCATCATCTTTTCCACGGCAGGGGGATACATCTCGTACGGACTGCCCAGCGGCGGGATCTTCAGGCCGGAGAATACGCGGTCGGCTGTCTCCCTGTCGGCGAACCTTTCGGCGCGCGCCTTTATGTTTTCGAGTACGCCTATGGTGCCGGTCATGGTGAGAAAATATGTCACTATGCTTTTTTCATCCACGTAGGAGAAAAAACGCAGTACAGCGATTATGCGCGATAAAGCGTCTTCTTTGCCCGCTATGTGGTCGGTTGCAAACTTCCGGATCACATCCATGGGGTATTTCTCATCGCCCTGATTATACTGGTCCAGATATTTATGGAGGTCATGGATTATGCCTAAATATTTGTCGGTCGTCTTTTCATCGTCCTTGTATTTCTTCAGAAACTCCTTGAACCCGTCCATGTCATACATAGTCCCCTCCTTCTTAATGTTCCACTTTATATGATAAATTTTAACGGGGTGATTGTCAAGCGGGATATTTGAGTGAATCCCCGTTTGGCAAAAACGCGGAAACCCTTATGGGAAAAGACGGGCCTTCTCTATCAAGGGAAGGCCCGCAGGAGGTCACTGTGCCCTTGTTTCGGCGAAGGGAAAGGCCATTGCTTTTCCTTCAGCCTTGTATATAAGTCTTATGTTGGTGATATATTCGGGCAAACTGAAATAAATCTTTTTTCCTTTCACGGACATGCCCGGCTTCAGGGTCTCTCTGAATAGAGCTGTATCGCGGAACTCCTCCGCAGCGGCAGTGAGGTCCCTTATTTCACCGGCTTCCTCGATATTGTCCACCTGGTTTTTCAGTTCCCGCTGGCTGTATTTTTCGTTCTTTTCATCGATCTTACTTTGTTCATCCTCGTTGCGGGCGGCCAGTGTGTCTATAAGGCTTCCCGTGGCATGTATCAGTCCTGACACGGATTCTCTGTCTTTCTTTTTTTTCAACGCCATGTCTTTGCTGCTTATTATGTTTGCGTATGAGTCGGCTGTCTTATACGGGTCGACGGGGTGGAGGTCTGTCACCTCGTCAAGTTCCCTGTAGAACTTAGTCTGATAATAATCAGCGTCTATCATAAAATCAGAAAATGCGACTTCAATGGACTGCGCCCCCATGTTTTCCGCGTCGATGGTAAAAACCGCCACTCCGCCGGGGCTCACTTCGGAATGAAGCGTCAAACGAAGGCCGCTGTCTTCAGCCGTCACCAGGGCATGGCCGTTTGTATAAATGATGTCCTCATCCAGGGGTTCCAGCCGTGTGATATTATGTTTTGCCGAAGTACATGCCGCCAGGGCTATAACCACGAAGAGAACGGGTGCGATTTTTTTCATGTGACCTCCTTTTTATATTTTAACAAACAAACGGAATGGCGGTTCCCTGTTTTTTCATTTCTTTGCATTGAGGATTTATAATATCTGACTATAATAAAGCGTGGAGGTTGACGTATGAAGTGTTATCTTGTCGCGGGTGGCGCGGGTTATATAGGTTCCAATTTTGTCAAGTATCTTATGGAGAACACTGATGCAGAGGCGGTGATACTGGATAACCTTTCAACAGGTTTCAAGTCATCGGTGGACACCCTTGCCGGCAGATACGGAAAAAGGCTGCGTTTCCTGAAAGCGGACATAGGCGACCCCGGTGCGCTCCATCCGTTTTTGCACAAGAACGTTATAGACGGCGTGTTTCATTTTGCCGCCTACAGCCTGGTGGGTGAATCGCAGTCAGACCCTTTGAAATACTACAACAACAACGTGTCCGGTACGATAAGGTTTCTTAAGACTCTTACCGAGCACGGCATCTCGCGCATGGTGTTTTCCTCTTCCGCGGCCGTATACGGCGTGCCTGAATCGGTTCCTATAGATGAGAGCGCTCCCCGAGTCCCGGTCAACCATTACGGCGCGACCAAGGCTATGATCGAGGACGTGCTCAAGGCTTTGTCCGAAACAGAGGATTTTCATTATGCGGCGCTGCGCTACTTCAATGTCGCGGGCACGGATCCCGAAGCGGATGTGGGGGAGATGCATGACCCGGAGACGCATCTGGTGCCCATAGCGGTCAGGACCGCGCTGGGGAGACGGAAGAGATTGTCTGTGTTCGGCACGGATTACGACACGGCCGACGGCACCTGCATACGCGACTACATACATGTCACCGACCTGTGTGAAGCGCATCTTTCCGCGATGGATCACATAGAACGGCATGATGACAGCCCCGTGCTGAATATAGGCAGCAGATGCGGTTATTCGGTGCGCGAGGTGATAGACGCGGTGGAAAAGGTGACCGGTTCCGCCGTGGCGGTGACCGAGGACGGCCGGCGGCCTGGTGATCCGCCTGTACTGATAGCCTCCTGTTCGGCAGTGAAGAAGCTTTTGAAATGGGAGCCGTCAAGGGATCTGGAAGAGATGGTCCGCGACGCGGTGCGGTGGGAAAAGAAACGGTGACGTGAGCACGTATGAAAAAAAAGATCACAATAACGAGGCATTATTTTTTTCTTTTTAGTGTTTTGGCGATACTGGCCTCGATAATATTTGTGCGGGCCATTATGAGGGAGTCGCTCTTTACAAACGCCTTTTGGTTCGATTTTGCCTCCTACGCGGCCACCTGGAACGTGATACTGTATTTTATGCATTTCTTCAAGATGCAGCTTTTGGATCTTTCCCGAAAATTTCTGCGCATTTCCGCATATGCGTCACTTTTGTCATTTGCCGTGACCATGGTATTCAGGGTGCTTGAAACCGGGACGCTGAGAGGCTGGCCGGTCAATGGCTTGAAAAATGTGATGATATTGGCTGTTCTGAGCCTGTTTGGCTTTTTTGCCGAGTTTGTTATCTCCGGCAGACACGGAAACAAAGTGGTGATAGTCGGGGGCGGGTTCACGGGCCGTTCCGTCGCGAGGGAAATAATAAACAGCAGGATGCTCAGGCTTGAGATAGCGGGGTATTTCAGTGACTCCGCGATCGATGACATGGTCATATGCAAAGGCGACGAGGTGCTGGAAGAACCGGAAAGCATTATAGGAACAGTAAAGTTCCTGGGCAGTGAAAAGGAAATATACGACAAGACATTGGCCGCGAGAGCGCGTTTTCTGATTGTCGCGAAGGACAAACGCCTTAATAAAATGGTAATGAAGGCAATCAATAAATTGAAGGAAGCGGGCGTTAAGACCTATTATGTGGATGAGATGTTCGAGATGCTGTCGGGCAGGCTGCCTGTAAGGCATCTGGAAAAGGATTATTTTTATTATATTTTCAGAGAGATAGAGAAAAGGGAGGACGAGGTCTCGCTGTATGCTTTTTTAAACAGGGCCTTCAACCTTGTTTTCGCAATAGCGGCCCTCGTACTGGTCTCTCCCCTGATGCTTGCCACAACGGTACTGGTGAAGCTCACGTCAAGGGGGCCTGTGTTTTTCCGCCAGAGGCGCATAGGAAAAGGCGGGCGGCCTTTCACTCTGTACAAGTTCAGGAGCATGGTCTCGCATGATCCCGAAAAATATTCCAGGTATTCCGGTGAAAACGATTCCAGGATCACCGGTTTCGGGAAGATCATCAGAAAGCTGAGGATAGACGAACTCCCGCAGTTTATTAACATCATCAAGGGTGATATGAACCTTGTGGGGCCGCGGGCCGAATGGGATGTGCTTGTGGCGGAGTATGAAAAGAAAATACCGTTTTATCATCAGCGTCATATTGTGAGGCCGGGCATAACGGGATGGGCACAGACAAATTATTCCTATGGGGCCAATTCGACCGATGCTTTGTACAAGCTTCAGTATGACCTCTATTATATTAAGAACCGTTCTTTCAGGCTGGATTTCCGCATAATGGCCAGAACAGTCTTTATCATGCTGTCATGCAAAGGTGTCTGACAAATATCACCATTTCCATAATGTTTACATAATTGTGCCGTATATTGATTACATGAAGCGAAACGGAGGTATGATTATGAAAAGATTATTGGTAATGGTTTTGGCTTTGGCCTTTGTCGCGGGCAGTGTGCTCGCTT
>CAZJQC010000026.1:17606-18907 GCA_964548195.1 uncultured bacterium
AGATTATTGGTAATGGTTTTGGCTTTGGCCTTTGTCGCGGGCAGTGTGCTCGCTTATCCGGGCAATGTCAAAAAAGGCGATATGCCGGCAAAAGGCGACAGAAACGAGATGAACGGCCCGCGTGAAGAGAGACAGGAGATGTGGACACAGATCTATGAGGCCAACAAGGAATTGATGGACGGCAACCGCGAGAAGATCAGGGCGCTGGACCTCAAGATTGAAAAACTCGGCATTGAGTTCAAAGAGGAGATGCTTAAAGACACGCCTGACTGGAAAAATGTCGAGAAGATCATGGAGAAGAGCAAAGAATACCAGGACAAGATCCATGCCATCCGGCAGCAGGAACAGCTGACTATATTAAAGAGTCTTTCCAAGGAAGACCGCGCCAAGCTGGGAATGTTTTTCATGGGCAAGGGCAGCGACGGAAAAAGATCCGGACACGGCCCCGGCATGGGAAGATAAAAGCCACTATAAAATGTCTTGTAAAAGGGTCCGTCTTTCCCGTCTTATGGGAAAGACGGATTTTTTTATGCGGGGATTGACGGCGTCCGGAAATATTAAAAAGCGGAAAAATATTTAAAATTATATGATTATCGGCCATGATGGATTATCATGAGTGTGAAAGGCGGCTCTGAGCATATGAAAAAAGTGATGTTTGTTGCTCCGTTTGCTCCCAACCCGCGTGTCAAAAACCGCGCCGATGCCCTATACGGCCGATACCGGCTCATGTTTATCTATTGGGACAGGACGGACGGCAAGCTCCGGATAGAGCGCTCGCGTTTTGAGCGGCTGCACGTGATAAAAGGGGGCTGCAGCGGGATGAGGTTCGGGACCCTGCTGGGGTATATCTCGTTCATATCAACGGTGATAAAAAATCTGCGCGCCGACAAACCCGACATCATACATTCATTCAGGATAGAATCGCTCGCGGCCGCGTGTGTATACAAGGCCTTTTTCGACAAAAGCGTCAAGATCGCTTATGAAGTGGCGGACCTGCCGTCATGTGTATTCCCCCGCCGCATAAATGCGGCAAAGCGGTTGATGTCGTTTTTCGCGCATAAGCTGGAGAAGCGATTGTTACGGAAGACGGCCCTGATGATACTGACTTCGCCGGCATATTACGATTTTTATTACGGCAAGTTCACAGGACCGGTTCCGGTGGTCATACAGGAATACATCGTACGCCCCGAGATATTAAGGGATTACAAAAGGGACAGCATATTCCCGGAGGCCGTGACCATGGCCTTTTATGGAAACATGCGGTATCTGAATATGATAGAGGCTGCTTCGGAAGCGGTGAG
>CAZJQC010000027.1:0-10884 GCA_964548195.1 uncultured bacterium
TACTATGATGGCATCGGTCATTGAAACCCCGCTATCAGCCCTATATTATAGAACAGGGCGGAAACGACCCATGGCACCAGAAGCGTCAATGCGATCACATACCCCAGCATCCTGAGGCCGAACTCATGGTATATCGCGGCCAATACGGCCACACAGGGCACGAACAGCAATACGAATATCAGATATGACATGGCCGAAAGGGGGGTAAAATCCTTTTTCAGCCCTTCGGAGAGCGACCGGTCCTCCTCATAGCTCATGTCAAAAGTGGCGAGCGAATAGGAAGTAAACACCGAGCGGAAAGAGTCGACAGCGGCAGTCCCGAGCCCCGCGGCCTGTGTCCAAAGGTCCTTGAAAAAACCGGTCTCGCTCCGCCCCGGCCGCCCGGCGTCCCTTTCGCCGTAAAGCTGACCCAACGCCCCCACTACGACTTCCTTTGCCACTATCCCCGGAATAAGAGCGGCAACCGGGCCGGTCTTGCCGAAACCGTTAGGTTTAAAAACAGGCGCTATGAGCCCCGCGGATTTAGCCAGGAGCGTGTCTTCCGGCGGGCTTCCGTAAGGCAAATTTGTAAGGGCCCACAATATGATCATGGTAAAAAGTATGACTGTCCCCGCCTTCCGGACAAAGGACTTCGTCTTGTTGTACACTGTCCTTCCGAGCATCTTTGCAGTGGGGAATCTGTAGGGAGGCAATTCCATGATCAGCGGTATATCCTCTCCCTTTCTCAAAAACCTTTTAAATACAATCCCGGTCAACGCGGCAACGAAGACGCCTGTCATATAAAGTATAAATATCACGAGTGTGCGTTGTGCCGCAAAAAACACCGCTGTGAACAATGCGTAAACAGGCAGCCTTGCCGCGCAGGACATAAAGGGGGTAAGCAGCGCTGTGATCTTTCTGTCTCTCGGGTCCTCCAGCGTCCGCGACGCGTATATCGCGGGAACGTTGCATCCAAATCCCACAAGCAGAGGAACAAATGCCTTGCCCGGCAGCCCCACGGCCCTCATCAGTCTGTCCATGACAAAAGCCGCGCGCGACATGTAGCCGCTTTCCTCCAGTATGCCGAGAAAAAAATATAAAAAAGCCATAAGGGGGACAAATGACAAAACAGCGCCCACTCCGCCGAGCACGCCGTCGATAAGAAGCGAGTGAATCCAG
Source organism: uncultured bacterium (assembly GCA_964548195.1). Classification (GTDB taxonomy): domain Bacteria; phylum Macinerneyibacteriota; class Macinerneyibacteria; order Macinerneyibacteriales; family DSCS01; genus CAZJQC01. The sequence continues at coordinate 1,159 of CAZJQC010000027.1, forward strand.
ACAGGGGCTCCAGTCAGGGCGGTGCCCAGCCATTTGCCCACAAAATCAGTGAAAAACCCGCCCATCCAATCCACAAATGGGGCGCTGCCCTCAAAGGTGAACTTGAACATGATATACATGAAAAAAAAGAAAACAGGTATGCCGAGATATTTGTTAAGGACGACCGAATCCAGCACATCGGTAAACTGCCTTACCCGTGAGTTCATTACAAGCACACTGCGTGTTATACCGCTTGCGTAACCGGTCCTGATATCACTCAGCACGTCAAAAACAGGCTGTTTGTGGTATGACTCGATGCGTTCCCTGTTTGCCTCGTAGGAATCGCCCACACCTATGGCCTTAAGCCGCTCAATAGTCTCCGCATCTTTTTCGATCATCTTTACGGCAAGCCAATGGAGCGGATACCCGCCGATATCCTGTTTTTCAAGGTCGCGCTCGACCGCTTCCAATTCCGTTTCAACCATCATGTCCGTCATATGTTTATAGGATATGGACCTGGGGGCTGTGCCGTCGTCAAAGGATTTGAGAGCCGCGTCTATCAGTTCCTCGGTGCCTCTGCCCGTCCTCCCCACGGTTGGGATTACGGCAAGGCCGGTCTCGCGCGCAAGCAGGTCGTAATCCACGTTCCCTCCCATGCGTTCAAGATCATCCATCATGTTAAGGGCTATGACCATAGGGATGTGCAACTCCATAAGCTGCAGAGTCAGTATCAGATTTCTTTCCAGATTTGTGACGTCCACGACATTAATGATCACATCGGGCGTCTCTTCTATGAGGTAATCCCTCGCGACTTTTTCTTCAAGCGAATAAGGCGTCATCGCATAGACACCGGGAATGTCGACACACGTCACATGCCGGCCGTTCCTGGAAAACGAGGCGGTCTTCTTCTCGACAGTCACCCCCGTCCAGTTGCCCACCTGAAGCGAAGCCCCGGTAATGGAGTTGAGTATGGCGGTCTTGCCGACATTTGGGTTGCCAGCGAAGGCGATGACCACTCCGTCAGATCTCTTCAACGGACGCTCCGTCCCCGCGGCACAATATTTTCATGGCCTGTCTGTGCCCGAGCGCTATGCGGCAGTTATCTATCTTTACGAGAACGGGGCCAGCCCCGTCCCTGAGTATTTCAAGTGTCTTTCCCTTAAATATGCCGAGAGACTGGAGGCGACAGCGAAAGCCGTGCCCTCCCTCGACCTGTTCGACGATGACCTTGTCACCTCTGGTGAACTTGGCAAGAGGAGTCAATTCAATACCGCCTTTCAATGATTTCTTACTGCGGGACATAATATTACCCTCAGCTAACTTTTATAATATGAATATAACATTGAATCGGCGGCTGTCAACTGAAAAACGATATTATTTAAAAAATATCTTCTGCAAATCCCCCGTATGACACCTTTGTCTCTATCAGCGTTACCGACCCGGTACCGTGTTCCTCAAGGTCCACGCCGTTCTGTCTCAGCAGGGCATACACCTCTGCCGCGGCATGGGGGTCGTTTGTAAGCCCCATGTATGTCTTGCTGACTTTATTCAGCGTCCCGGCTATTCCAAACGCGGAGAAAAATGACATAAACGAGAGTCCGTTGCTCATGTTTTTCCCGTGCAGTTCCGTCACGGAACCCGCGCCGGCCTCGGCCATGACCGTAGATATCATCTTCTCATTGGCGGCCACATTGAGTGTAAGCAGAAGCATGAACTTCTTTCTTTCCTTTTTTTCAGGTTCAAGTTTCAGGGAATGCTTTTTGACATTGAAAAGCACATCGTCCCTGACTTCCGACCTCATCATGGAATCCACGAAACTCTCATCGCTCAGCAGGCGGGATATGGAAGCCAGCAGCTTCAGGTAATCCTGATCTCCCGGAGGAACGCCTATGAAAAACACGAGTCCCGCTTTTCCCCCTTTTGCCCCTTCGTAAGGCGTCTCGTCCTTAAAGACCCCGAGCATGACAAAGAGTTCTTTGACAAAGGGCCCGCGCGCGTGAGGAAGCACCACATGGGGCTTAAGCTCCATGACTCCTTCCTTTTCCTTTTCCATTACCGCCGCCGCCATCTCTTCAGCGGAAGTCACATAGCCCGCGGCCAGCGCCTTTTTTGAAAACTCGGAAAAAAGCCCGGCCTTGTCCTTCGCGCCGGTCTTCAGTATTACGGATTCCTTAGTCAGATAACCTGCCAGCATATTATCCTCCCTTTTTTTCTTCCCTGAAAAAATATTTTAACAGAAAAGGCGCAATCAATGCGGTTACGGCCACCATTACCACAACGGCCGAAAAATGTGTCTCTGTGAATCCCCTGTCCTTGAGCCCCTCCATCGCTATGGACGCTATCACCAGGGCAACCTCGCCTCGTGGTATCATGCCGGAACCTATGCCGAATGCCCGGCGCCAGCCAAAGCCCAGCGATCTCGCGGAGAAACCCGCGCCCAGGAGCTTTCCCGATATCGCGGCGACGATAATAAGGGCCGTAAAGGGGTAATTGATCTCGGCGACACGAAGATTCGTCTCCACCCCTATGAATATGAAGAATATGGAAATAAATATTGTATGCCCCACCATGCTGACACCTTCGCTGATGCGGTGTTTAAAGACGGTCTGGCCCATAAACAGCCCCGCCAGATAAGCGCCTGTTATGGCCGCTATCTCGGCCTTCTGCGCGGCCCACGCAAAAAAGAAAAGCAATGCAAGGGCTATGGATACGACGGGCATCTCCGCCTTCAGTTTGTTCGCAAAATTCAGTATCAACGGAAAGACAAACACGCCCAGAAGGCCCGCGCCGACAATATACGCCACAATGACCATAAGACCCGCGAAGACGGGCATCTGGCCTTTTCCCAGAAAACCGAAGACGAATGTCAGTATCAATATACCGAGCACATCGTCTATGATCGCCGCGCCGAGTATGATATTGCCTTCAATGGTCTTAAGTTTTTTAAGGTCCATCAGGGTCATCACGGTTATGGAAACCGATGTGGCAGTCAGTATGATGCCCATCACAATGCTGACCACAGGGTTTGAATAAAAAATATACGTCACGCCAAACCCCAGTGAAAGGGGTATGAACACACCGGCCAGGGCGACAAGGAAAGCGTTTCTGCCGACTTTCTTCATCTGGGCCAGGTCGGTCTCCAAGCCGGCCATGAACAGAAGTATGGTGACGCCGATATCCGCGAAAAACTTCAATTTGAAATAATCATCGGTACCCTGCGCGATGAAATTAAAGCCTGTGGGGCCGATGATAAGACCTATGAGTATCATCCCCAGCACGGGCGGCAGATTGATCTTATAAAAAAAATCAGTAAGCAGCTTTGAGAAGAGTATAAACGCCGCCAAAAGCATCAATGTGTTGTTTACCATATACGGACCTTCCTTATACCGGATTATATCCCTAATCCGCCGTAAGTCAAAGGTTTGAAAGAAAAGGGCCGCGCTCCTCATGCCTAAGGGCAAAAAAACAGCCGGGGCACCGCCCCGGCTGCGTATTACGGCATTCTTTTTTTTTTAGTGATGCGCGATGGGATCGGGATTTCCGTCGGGATCGTTTATTGCGTATCCGTCCCTTGTGATGTTGCCGAGCAACAGAAGCCCGGCGACATGCGGAGTGGCCATGGATGTGCCATCCATAGTCGTGGTCCCGCCGCCTTTATATGTCGAAAGAATATTGACGCCCGGAGCCGCGTAATCCACCGGAGGATTCGCATAGTTTGAGAAATATGCGAACTTATCCGCAGAATCAATGGCTGATACAGTGTACACATTAGGATGATTCACTCTTGCGGGCGAACAGTTGTTCGCATTCTGGCCTTCATTGCCGGCCGCTATGGCAAACTTCACGCCCGTTGCCGCCGCATTCAGTACCGCCTCGTCTATGGCGGTTGAAATGCCTCCGCCGAGGCTCATGTTAGCGACGTCGCCTGCAGACCCGTTTGCGGCAACATAATCAATGCCTGCGATAACGCCGTCTGTGGTCCCGCTGCCGCTTCTGTCAAGCACGCGCACGGCTACCACCGTTGCGTTTGCCGCAACGCCTATTACGCCAAAATCATTGTCTTTAGCCGCAATCGTGCCCGCGACATGTGTCCCGTGCCCGTTTTGATCATCGGCATTTTTTGTCCTGGCCACAAAGGTCACGCTTCTGTTCACATCGACGTTCAAGTCGGGATGGTCAAAATCTATGCCCGTGTCAATTACCCATGCAGTCTTGCCCGTGGCGTCTATGCCGCCGCCGACACGCGCGATGCCCCAGGGAGTCTCCTGGCCGCTTACGGGCGGATCTTCGGGAGTGGGTTTAACCGGTTTTTTCGATATTGAGATGACCTTTACGGGCTCCACATATGCCACGTCGGGATCGTTCATGAACTTCGCCATCTGGTTTTCATTCATCCTGGCTGAAAACCCCTTGATGGCATATCCGAACACATGCTTCTTTACAGCGGGAAAATCGACGCCATGCTTGGCAGCAAGTTTTTCCGCGACACGCTGCACCGCTTCCCTGCCCCTGGATGACGCATTCTCATTAAACACGACTATGTACTCACCGGCGACCGGCGTACCCGCTATCGCGCCATACGACATGCTAAGTGATGAATCAGATACAAGTTCGCTTCCCCCCATGTCCGCGACCTTGCTGCACCCGAAGGATACAAACGTCATTATCACCAGCATCCACAACAACGATTTTTTCACAACAACCTCCTTAATGGTTTACAAGCGAATAATATATTTCGCTTAACAAAATAAACATTGAGCCGTATTATTTCAACAAATATATAACATTATTCATAAAAAACAAGCTTTTTCTTATAATCTCATACATTGAAAAAAAAACTTCATGTGATAATACTTATATATGATACGGTATCTTTTATCGGCTGTACTTATACAGCGGTTTATAGAATACGAGGGCATAACAAGGCGGATATTTTTGAAAATAAGCGCCGATGCCGGATTTGACAGCAGCCATGCGGCCATGCTCTGGGAATCTTTCGACACCACTTCGGCGCCTCATATAAAATCGCTTGTCAACATAACGGGAGACCATTATGGCGTGCGCTGGGAATCTTTCAAGGAATCACTGCGTGAAAACGAACTGCGCTCAAGAAGAATACGAAGCGACATAGTGCATGCAAAGCGGGATTATACCTGCAGGGAACTGTACTCCGCGGTAAAAACCGCGAACGCATTGATACGGCGAAAAAGAACGGCTCTGCTGAAGCCCATACTCGCCGGTTCGCCACCCGACAAAAAGACGCTTGAAAACTCCATTATGGAGATATTCGAATAAAGGCTTTCCGTCCGCCGCCCCCATTGGGGCCGGGATAAGGACGCGGGAGCGTCATGCTCCCGCGTATAAAGATGATATCAGTCGATGTATTTTTTTACTGTGTCTTCAATCAGTTTTTCCGAAGGTATGTAAGGCAATGTGATATGATCCCTTCCGGCGTTTTTTTCATTGTATTCCATGCCGGTGGCGACGGCGTTTTCATTTCTTGCCCAGGCGCGTCTTGCGACGCCGCCCATCACGTCCCACGGCATGGCGCTTCTGATGACGGCATCCACACGCTCGCTGCCGTCGAGCACCAGTCCGAAACCGCCGTTTATCACCTTTCCTATGCCCACGCCTCCGCCGTTATGGAGAGCCACAAGGCTCATGCCTCTGGCGGCATTGCCGGCGAAACAGTTGGTCGCCATGTCGGCCATGATATTGCTGCCATCCTTGATATTGGACGTCTCGCGGAAGGGTGAATCGGTGCCCGCAGTGTCGTGATGGTCCCTGCCGAGCATGATCGGGCCCGTCTCCCCGTTTCTCACCATCTCATTGAATCTCAATGCTATGTTCATCCTGCCCATGGCATCCTGATAAAGTATCCTTGCCTGCGTGCCCACCACCAGCCGGTTTTTGTCGGCATCCTTGATCCAGAGATAATTGTCTCTGTCCTGATAGCGTCTGTCGGGGTCGATACAGGAGGCCGCCGCCGCGTCTGTCTTCAGCAGGTCCTCACGCTTTCCGCTCAAACATACCCATCTGAAAGGGCCGTATCCGAAATCAAAAAGCTGCGGGCCCAGTATGTCCTCCACATAAGACGGAAATATAAAGCCCTCTTTTTCGTCGACGCCGTTTTTGGCGATCTCCGTGACGCCCGCGTCGAAAACCGCCTTCATGAAGCTGTTTCCGTAATCGAAGAAATAAACGCCACGGGCTACCAGCCTCTTTACAAGCGCATAATGCTCTTTCAAAGATTCATCGACCATCTTTATAAATCTTTCCTTGTCATGCTCCATCATATGCGTGCGCTCCTCAAAAGTGAGGCCGACGGGGCAGTAGCCGCCGTCATACGCCGCATGGCAGGAAGTCTGGTCCGAAAGCATGTCGATGTTCTTATTTTCATCCGCGGCATATCTGAGCAAGTCCACGATGTTTCCGTGATATGCCACCGAGCAGGCCTTTTTCGCGGACACGGCTTTTTCGGCAATGGCGAAAGCCTCCGCCGCCGAATCCGTTACTTCCGAGACCCAGCCCTGCGAATGTCGCGTATCTATCCTTGACCTGTCCACTTCGGCGAAGATGCCCACGCCATTGGCTATTTCCACGGCCTTAGGCTGGGCGCCGCTCATCCCGCCCAATCCGGACGAGACAAAGACCTTGCCTGTAAGGTCACCGTCACCGGCAATACCAAGCTTGGCCCTTCCGGCATTGAGTATGGTGCTGTACGTGCCGTGCACTATTCCCTGCGGGCCTATATACATCCAGCCGCCCGCGGTCATCTGTCCGTAATTGGCCACGCCCATCGCGGCGGCCCTTGCCCAGTTCTCATAATCATCGAACATGCCTATCATAAGGCCGTTTGTGAGTATGACCCTCGGCGCCTCGGGGCGGGAATAAAACAGTCCGCAGGGATGGCCGGAATGAAGCACCAGCGTCTGTTCGTCCGTAAGTTCCTCAAGATATTTTTTGATCAGATGATACTGCATCCAGTTCTGGCAGACCTGCCCGGTCTCGCCATAGGTGACCAGCTCATAGGGATACAGGGCTATTTCAAAATCAAGATTATTGTCTATCATCACCTGAAAGGCCTTGCCTTCGACAGTCCTTCCCCTGTATTCCTCCAGAGGCTTGCCCCAGATACGCCCTTCGGGCCTGAAGCGGTAACCGTATATACGGCCTCTGGTCATAAGCTCTTCCATAAATTCAGGGGCAAGCTGTTCATGCCATTTTTCGGGTATATATCTCAGGGCGTTTTTCAACGCCAGCCTGATATCATTTTTTGAAAGCTTTGCCTCCCTTTTCGGGGCCCGTCTTTTGTCTTTTTCAAAGGCCGGCATCTCAGGCAGTTCATCGAAAATAGCGTCCAGTTTCACCGTCATCGCGTTGCCTATTGTCTTATTGTTCAGCATGGTTCGCGCCTCCTTTCTCAATCGAGCAGTTTCGCGCCCGATTTTTCCTCGATCCTGGCTACAAAAGCGTCATCATCCAACAAGTCTCTGACAGCGTCTATATCGGGTTTGAACCATCTGTCTTCGCCGATGGGAGCCATGACGCCGAACACCTGTTCCACCGCGGCTTCAACACCTGCTCCCCCCGTCAAGGGCCGCCTGTACAACACGCCCTGTGAAGCGGCTATAAGCTCAACGGCATATACATTGTAGACGTTATCCGTTATATCCGACAGCTGCCTTGCGGCTATCGTCCCCATGCTCACATGATCCTCTTTGCCAGCTGAAGTGGGTATGGAATCAGCGGAAGCGGGATGGACCAGCACCTTGTTCTCGGAGACAAGGCTCGCGGCCACGTACTGAGGTATCATCCAGCCTGAATTGACGCCCCCCTTTTCCGTGAGGAAAGGGGGAAGCCCCCTGTTATAGGAGGGATGCACAAGCCTGTCAGTCCTTCTTTCCGACACATTGCCAAGTTCCGCGACGGCAAGCTTCAAAAAGTCCATGGCCAATGCGACGGGCTGTCCGTGGAAATTTCCGCCGGAAATGGCCCCGTCCTCAAAGATCAGAGGGTTGTCGGTGACGCTGTTGAACTCCGTCTCCAGCACATTCACTGCATAACGCAGCGCATCTTTTGAAGCCCCGTGTATTTGAGGCATGCATCTCAGCGAATAGGCGTCCTGCACTTCGTCACACTCAACATGCGATTCGCGTATGGCGCTGCCTTTGAGCATATTCCTTAAATTCGACGCCGTATCGCCCTGCCCCTTGTGAGGCCTTAAAAAATGGACGCGTTCGTCAAAGGCCTTGTCCGTGCCCATAAGCGCGTCCACGGTCACGGCTCCGGTGATATCGGCTATCTTCATCAGTCTTTTTATCCTGTAGGCGGCCAGCGCCCCCACCGCTGTCATGACCTGGGTGCCGTTGATAAGGGCCAGCCCCTCTTTGGCCGACAGGGTATGCGGCTTTATGCCCGCGGCTTCCATGGCTTCCTTGCCGGTCATGACCCTGCCTTTATATACGGCTTTGCCTTCCCCCATGAGTACAAGCGCCACATGGGCAAGCGGGGCAAGGTCTCCGCTGGCTCCCACCGAACCCTGGGAAGGGACTACGGGATGCACCCCTTTATTGAGCATATCGATCAATGTATTGACGGCTTCAAGAGATATGCCTGAAAATCCAAGCGACAGGGCATTTACGCGCAGCAGCATGACGGCCCTGACCACGTCCGCCGGGAAGGGCTTTCCAACCCCCACTGCATGTGAAAGAATAAGGTTTTTCTGAAGCAGCTTCAGCTCCTCGGCCGATATACGCACATTGCTGAAATTGCCGAAACCCGTATTGATCCCGTAAACCACCTTGTCATCGGACAATATGGATTCCACTCTCTTTCTCGACTTGACGATGTTCTCCCTGGACTGCTCCGACAAAGAGACAGTGTCTCCGCCCACGGCTGCTTTCCAGACGTCGGCGATCCTTAAAGGTTTTTCCCCTATGACTACCATATATTAAGACCTCCCGTTAATATTTCATCGACATTCTATAATATAAAAAAGTAAGCCGCAACTAATTTCCATTCTTTTTGAGAGATTCAGAACATCATGCCCAGAGAAAATTCATATGCGGCGGGCCTGTATTCATCTTCGGACGTGATATATTCCCCCGCGCTCAGGTCTTTCATCCAGCTGGCCAGGCGAAAATCCGTAAACATGCGTTCTGAAAAAAAGACCTGAGCGCCGTAGTCCCATGTCATGCTGAGCGTGTCCCCGTCAAGCGTGACCTCCGTGTAGGCGGTGCCTGCATCCGATACCTTCGCCGAGAGAATATAATACAGGGAAAAACCGCCATATATGATCACATACGGCAGCGGCATGACCTTAAGCGCCATACCCGTGCGTATATATTCTGTTTTGAGTATCAGACCCCCTGTTTCAAATCCGTTTGAGAGATAGCCCGCGCTCCATTGAACGGCTGTTCTGTCGCAAAGCGTTTTCTGCAGCAGCAGGTCTGCATGATAACCATGATAACCGTCTCCGGGTTTAAACCCGGCCCCTTCTCCGTAAGAGCCAGCGCCGACACGGATCCCGGGCCAGAGGCTCTCGGAATAAATGGACAGAACCCCGGCAATAAGCAGCAATAAGAAACATACGGTCTTTTTCATAGGGAAATTATAACACCGGCGTCCGCATTTAAAAGAAAAATATACTCAATAACAGCTTTAAAACGGAAAGATTCCCATAAAAAAAGGCGGTGTTTAAAACCGCCTTTTTCTTAAATCTCGTTATCCTGTTGTTCAGAACAT
>CAZJQC010000027.1:10984-17391 GCA_964548195.1 uncultured bacterium
GTTATCCTGTTGTTCAGAACATATAACCGACTGTGAGCAGAATAGTCCTGGAATTGATCTCGAAATCATCGCCTTCTTCCGCATCGGCGAGATCTGTAAGTCCCATGTTATAACGGGCATCGACGATGATGTTTTCAGCAGCCATGAACTGGCCGCCGAAACTCAGTGACAATTCAGTCGATTTGACATAATCCTTCATGTCATAATCATGTCCGTCGAACTCTTGCTTGGCGGAAAGAACAAATCCGAATGCGGGGCCCGCATAGATGCCGAAGCTGTCGGCAAACATGTATTTCACCAGCGCGTCGACCTGCAGGAAATCCATCTTCATGATCATCTCGTCGCCGCCCTCCTCAAACTTGACGCCTTTCTGGACATATGCGGCCTCGCCCATGAACATCATGTTCTCGCCCAGAGGCATATGCATCATGGCGCCGAATGTGAGTCCCATTCTCATTTTCTTGTCCACTTCTGACGGTATGCCGAGATCTTCGTTATCCTGGCTTACATTACCCAGTGACAGTCCCGCTTTAGCGCCGAACATCATATCCTGCGCGGAAGCCATGGAACATGCGAACAACACAACAACCAGAACCAACATAACTTTCCTCATAATTCACCTCCGTTTGTGTTAAAACAGTTTTAATTGTAGCACATCTTTTTAAAAAACAAATGATTTAATACAAAAATTCTATTTTGGTCGAAAAAATACGGTTGGCTGCACATTATTTGCCGCCAAAGACGACTTTTATCTTTCTTCCGCCTTTGATTCACGGCTGTTTTATGACATAATTATACTAAAATGAGGGAGGATACATAATAAGATGCGGGGACTGACAAGAAACCTGTTCAGAGCGACCTCCTACGAGGAGATTCTTTCCGGCATGGTCGACACCCTGACGCACAAGCTATCGGTTGAAAAGTGTCTGATAGCCGAATATAAGGACGGTTTTTTTAAGGTCAAGACAAGCAGGGGCTACAGTTCGCTGTTCCAGCGCACATTCAAGCCATCACTTGACGACCCTTTTCTTTCATCGCTCTTCATCGCAAAAGAGGCTCAGATGCTTTCCGGGCCCAACATCTTTAACGAAAGCGGCGGATATCTCTTTATATTCCCGCTCATAATCAAAAAAAAGGTGATCGGGCTGACGGCCATGTCCCGCGCCGCGGAGTTCACTCCCGACGAAACGGAAGAGCTGGAACTGTTCAGCGTCATGACAGCTTTCATAATACACGCCATTGCGCTTGAGGAAAAATTGCGGCATTCAACCGTATACGATGAAGACACGGGGATTTACAACGCTTCATATTTTAAAATAAAGATCTCCGAATGCGCAGACAGGATCAAGCGCTACGACGAAGGCTTCGCCGTCCTGTATCTCAAGTACCGCCATTTTACACAAATAAAAAGAAAATACGGCTCGCATGTCATCGAGGAAAGCTACAAAGAACTCACAGCTTTGATAAAAAGCCATATCAGGGGCATAGACACGTTGTCAAGATACGGCGACTGCAATTTCCTCATCGTGTTCCAGACATCCGATGAAGAATATGTCATGAGCATGGCTGAACGGCTCAACGGGCTGCTCAACGAGCACCTGAAGGCTGAATGCATTGACGCGGGATTTGATATGGGACTGGTCCATATCAGAGAGCCGGTACCCATGGAAAGCATCATGGAAGCGCTGGAAGACGCAGTATACGAGTCTGAGCGCACGGGAAATATAGTCGTCCATTATATTTAACACTTAACCAAGGAGGTAAATCCATGAAAAAAACTGTGTTGCTGACATGCATGCTGATGCTGTTTATCGCCGCATCGGTTGCCGTGGAAGCTGAGTTCGGGATGAAATTCGGCCTTACAATCGGAAACGCGGCTTTTGACCCGGAGTTTGACACCTTAGAAGAGGGCTGGGATGACGTGATGCTTTTCGGCATTACGGAAGGGCTTATCGTATGGTTCCCGCTGGGTGAAAAAACGGACATACAGACGGAACTGATCCTGGTGCAAAAGGGAGACAAATACACAGACGAGGATGATGATTACGATGTGATGCTCAGGCTGAACTACATCTCTCTGCCCATACTGTTCCGTTATCATTTTAATGATGTCTTTGCCGCTTATGCGGGCCCGGGCTTCAATTATTTTATCAGCGGGATATTCAAGTATTATGATGATGATGGTTTTGAAGCCATGTTTATTGAAGAGATCGCCAAAAAAATCGAGATCGACCTCAGCGCCGGCGTTCAATACATGATATCCGATAAAGTCTTCACAGATCTGCGTTATTCATACGGGCTGACCAACATCATTGACGGCAAGATATACGACGAGGCTTTTGATGGCAAGACAAGCACGCTGTCGCTGACGGCGGGATACAAATTTTAACAGGGAGGTTAGGAAATGAAAAAAACAATATTGCTGTTTCTCGTATTGACCATGGCGTTTTCATTGTCCCTGGCCGGCGACCTGATGTACGGGGTAAAGACCGGCCTGACACTCAATTCCCTTAACTGGGATCCGGATGCCGAGGAGATGATGGGGGAAGACCTCACTGAAAAGATGTTGTGGGGCACGTGCCAGGGCATATTCGTCATATACCCCCTGGGTGAGAAGCTTTCCCTTCAGGGCGACATACTGTTCATAAGAAAAGGGCATAAACTGGAACTGAACGATGTGCCTTCCGATGTGGAAGTTTACATGAAGGTGCTGGCCGATTACATCGAAGTGCCGCTGCTCTTGAGATACGAGATCGCGGAAGGTCTGTTTCTCGCCGGCGGGCCCGCAATCGCATTCAACACGAAAGCGGAGATGCGCGAAGAGATCGAGGAAGGCGACGATCATTACGCTTACGGGGAGTTTGCGGACGATTATATCAAATCGATCGACTTTGCGGCTGTTTTGGGGCTGCAGTATGTGTTTGCCGAAAGATTCCTTTCGGACTTCAGGTACGATATGGGCCTCACGGACATAAATGATTCGCCCGATGGGGACGGGCCGGAGTCCATAAAGACAAGGACCATGACTCTTTCAATAGGCTATATATTCTAATCGGGCCTTTATATCGGGCTTTTTACGGAGGGGGCGTCTCCCCTCCGTTTTTTTTTATTTGTCGTCCTCTCTGATTGAAATCCTGAATTCGCGTGTTATAATAGTGATGGTTTATAAACATTAACAAGGGGGTTAAGATGAAGAAGATGATACTGTTACTGTTGGTTATAGCCGTTGGAGCGGCTTTCGTCTCGGCAAAGGACCTGGAGACATATGAGAGAAAAGCCATGTTCGTATTCCCCGTGCAGTACGGAGATTTCGACCGTGACCTCTGTTCTCCCGCAAGGCAGGAGTATGTTGCCGCGCAGATGAACAAGATGTTCGTAAAAGAGTTCCAGCGTTTTGACTTTTTCAATGTCTCCGCTGACAAACCGGTGGAAGCTTTCCTGGCGGACGCGGATGCCTATGTCCGTGAAAATGCCAGGGACATAGCCGCAAGCCGCATGGAAGCCGACGGCAAGTTCAAGGAAGCGATGGTCACTCTTGATGACCTTCTGAAGACACTTGAAAATTCCTATGCTCTTGTGCCTGTTGTGGAAGACATCAATGAAGAAATAAAGACCAAGATGGTAAAAGACGGTGATGAGGAAAGAGAAGTCATCGAAGGCTACAAATACACCGCTCATCTGAGATTTGACATCTACAGCACAAAGACAAAGGAAATAGTGCGCGTGCTAAAAGCGGACAACGCCACTTCACTGATGGGCATGCTTATGTCCGGCCTGGGCAATCTGCAGGCGGGCAGCGGTGACGACGAGGGTCTCAGCGATCTTGAGAAGGAACGCGAGAACCAGTTCAGAGGCTGTATCGCCGGTATCATGACCGTGATGAAAAAGAAGATGCGTTCAGTGCCTGAGTTCCAGATCAAAGCCGTGGCTTCGACCGTGACAGCCGGCTCCATCGGTTTTGACATGGGCAAGGACACGGGCATCGTGATGGATCAGCGTTACAAGGCCTATACATTCGACGCGGAAGGCAACAGGAAGATGACCGCATTCGCGAAGATCAGGAAGATAGACCAGAGCTATTCGGAAGCCCAGGTACTTATCGGCCGCAGCGAAGAAGGCGATCAGATAGTCGAAGACCCGAAACTCGGCGTCAATATCTACGCCGGTATGGGTTTCGCACCGTATAAATTTGAAGAAGCGGATGAAGAGCTCGTAAAAGGTCAGCACCTCGCGTTCCTGGTTGGCGCCGAATACAACCTGGCTCAGTTCATCAATATATCCGAGTTTTATCTGGCAGTGAACGCCAGGTTCTCTTCACCGAAGTTTGAGACCATTGGCGGTGATGATTGGAATGATTATTACGCCATATCCGTGAGCACCGTTGATGCGGGCTTTTTGAAGAAATTTTATCTCTCAAGATTCGCCATTACGGCCGGGATTTACGGCACATATTCATCGTTCTCCATGACTGATGAAGCTGACGATCCCTGGGATGAAATCAAGGGTTCATCCTTAGGGCTTACACTGAGGGGCGGAGCGGAGATGCTCATCACGCCTGAACTCTACGCGTTTGGAAATGTCACTCTGGACATGGTGGGCACACCGTCAGAATGGGACATTGACGGAGAGACATCAACGGTTTATGAGAACATAGAGGTGAATCCCTCCGGGGCCGGACTCACATTCGGCATCGGTTACTCGTTCTGATAAGAAGCAGTGTAGTATACGGCCGCGGGGCACAGGTGTCCCGCGGCTTTTTTTGTAAAGGAGGAACACATTATGAAAAAAACGGTTTTGGTTTTGATCGCCCTGCTGGCTTTCACCGCCGCCGCTTTCTCGCAGATCACACCCATTGACGAGAAGACCGTCGAAGTGAGAGTGCAGGGAAGAGGCATGAACGTGGAAAAAGCCAAGATGGACGCCATAAACAACGGCGTGGATATGATAGTCAGAGATATGCTCACAATGCCGGAAGAACAGATGAAATACCAGCAGAACAGGGATACCTTCCTGGCTTCCGCTGCGAAATATCAGGTCAGCAACTACAAGTTCAACGGCAAGACAACCTCAAAAGGCGTGTATAACGGTGTCAAATACAAAGTCACCGCCACCCTTACCATCAAATACAACAAGGAAGAAATACGCAAAGACCTCGAGATGATGGGTATCATCGCATCATCAGGCGATCTGCGCAAGCAGCTGGACAACTTCTCCATCATGCCTTATGTGGACGAGGCGAAGACATCGCCTGAGTTCTACAACAAAAAGGACCTCGCCTACGCAAAGATCGGTTCCTATCTTCAGAACCAGCACATACCCTTCATAGGCGAAGAGGAGATCAAGGACATAGAAGCCAACGAAGAGCTCATAAACCTTGAAAAATCCAACGCCGGCGAAGAAGAAGGCGAAGAAGACATGATGCTCACGCTCGCAAGAAACACAAACGCCGATTTCTATATCAAAGTCATTGGCAACGTCGAGGAAGCCGTCTCCGACGGGATGAAAGCCTTCAAGGTAAGCGTCTCCATAAGCGCCTACACAGTCATGACCGGCGAAAACATCGCCTCACAGACAGGCTATTCCCATCCCCTTACTCTGAGTTCCAGGGACGCCTCCATATCCGCGGGCATGGAAGAAGCCGTAAACAGCGCGATGGATGACATCATGAATAAACTGCGCCTGTTCTGGAAAGACTATGTCGCCGACGGAAGGCCCTATAAACTCGTGTTCTATGATTATTCATTCGGCGAAGTGGCACAGATACGCCGTACGCTGAAAGAGATGTCCGGCAGGATAAAATTGGGTAAAAAAGCCGGCAATGTGACGGCGTTCACCATCTGGTACGACGGACAGATAGACGACCTGCTCTTTGAAATACCCGGAAGAATGGAACTCAATCTCAAGGAAGATCCTGTGGTTCTCGGCAATACGCTGAGATTCTTCAGGGAAGTCCAGTAATCTGGAGGTATGAAATGAAACGATTTTTATTCTTATTCTTATGTGTTATCACCGTGGCGGCCACAGCCGCCGCGGCGGTCTCAGTGACCGCAACGGGCGTAGGCCCCACAAAAAGAGACGCAGAGATGGCGGCGCAGCGCGCGGCTGTGGAGCAAGGCATCGGCACCATGGTCGATTCTGAATCGCTTACCCAGAATTTCATGTTGGTCGAGGACAAGATACTCTCCAAAGCCAGAGGATACGTGAAAAACTATAAAGTCATATCCGAAAAACAGGCAAGCGACGGCAACTGGGAAATAACCATCGAAGCCCAGGTGGATGAGGGCGATCTGAAAAACGACCTCAACGCAATAGGCATTCTCCGCGAGAAAATGGGCAACCCCAGAATACTGATCATATACGACCCCACCATACGCGGCAGCATAAACGATTCCTCAGATGAGGTCGTG
>CAZJQC010000028.1:0-15764 GCA_964548195.1 uncultured bacterium
CAAAGACCACGATCTTGTTGGAGCAGGTCCTGCCCCTTTGCTGTATCTCGGAGCTTCTGCCTCTGCCGTCCACGAGGATCTCAAACTCCTTGTCTATCATCAGGGCGTTTCTGTTTTGCGCGCCTTCCTTTACAACCACATTCAACCTTTCAAGGCGTGACTGTTTGTCCTCAGACGTCACATCGTCCTTGATCTCCCAGCCGCGTGTGCCGGGCCTCGGGTTATACTTGAAAACAAAAGAGGAGTCATATTCCGCATATCGTGCCATCTCCTCGGTCTTAAGATAATCCGCCTCAGTCTCTCCCGAAAAGCCCACGATGATATCCGCAGTGATGGACGCCAATGGCTCTGTCTCACGTACTGCCGTCACCAGGCTTTTGTAATGATCCGCCGTGTATTTCCTGTTCATGGCTTTCAGCACGTTATCGGAACCCGACTGCAGCGGCAGATGGTAATGGTTGCATACCTTGGGCATGGCGATGAGTCCTTTCAGTATCTCAGGTGTCATGTCCTTGGGATGTGATGTGGTGAATCGGATGCGTCGTAAGCCTTCGATCTCATGTACTTTTTTCATAAGGCTCAGAAAATCCACGCCTTCAAAATCGTACGAGTTCACGTTCTGGCCCAATAAGGTGATCTCTTTTGTGCCGCCGTCCACAAGATACTCGATCTCTTTTACGATTCGTCTCCAGTCGCGGCTTCGTTCACGGCCCCTGACATAAGGCACGATACAGTAAGTACAGAAATTATTGCATCCGCGCATGATGGATATGAATTCGGACAATACGGGTTTTTTCTTCGGCAGTTCTTCAGTCTCCAGGAATGCATCATCCTGTGCCACGCGAATGACTTTTTCGCCCGGATTCTCGAACAGGTGTTTGACCACACGTGTGATCTCATCAAGATGGTCTGTACCCATGACAAAGTCCACATGCTCAACTTCTTTTATGAGTTCGTCTCCGGCCTTTTGCGCCATACATCCTATGACGCCGAGCAATATATGTCTGTTCTTTTTCAAAGCTTTCATATGTCCCAGCTGCCCGTAGACACGGTCTTCGGCTGATTTGCGCACTGTGCAGGTATTGAATATGACGATATCCGCCTCTTCGGGCGAGGCGACAGGCTCATATCCCGCGCGTAAGAGTTCGTTTTCCACGAGCTGTGAATCATACTCGTTCATCTGACAGCCGTAAGTGTCTATGAAAAATCGCATTAAAGCACTCCTTTTTGTTTTTCCGTTAGGATTATAATCACAATTCAAGGTTTTTGAAGTAAAAACCGCGCTTTTTGAATGTGGCAATATGTCTTGAATTGGAACCGACCGACGGGTATAATGAAAATGCTTGGAGGTTTACTTGAAAATAAATGGTAAGATAAAAGTAAACACAAATGTTGATGAGTGTTTAAGTAAATTGGAAAAGTATTACAAAGGTCCGAAGTATGTATATCACTACACATCAATAGAAACATTAGCCAGTATTCTTGACAGCGGAAAGATTAGATTTACACGATTGGATTATTTGAATGGTTTTTACTCGACAAATGCAATCTCGCCCATGTGAACGTCAAAAAAAGCGCCATCAAAATCAAATAGACTCCCAATGGAACTGTTCCCTTAACATGCACCAATATAATTGGTGCATGAGAATAAATCAAAAATCTAAAGTTTATGGAGATTCATTTTATTAAATAAAAAAGGGCTGGATAACCAGCCCTGTATGCGCGGATGTCAGCGTTTGCCTTGAGGGGGGCCGTTGGGCGCTTCGCTTTGTGATATATAACCGTCATTATCTTTATCAAGATGGCTGAAGTGGTTGGCGGGGCCGTCGAACTCTGATTTTGAGACTTTGCCGTCATTATCCTTATCCAGTCGTTTTATAAACATCTCACTGAAGTTGCCCATACCCATCTTAGGTGTTTGCTCTACCTGTTCTTTTACCTGTATGGCTTTCTTCATGACGACTTCCGGGCCGTCATCGGCTTTGTCGGCGGTGCCGCCGCGTACACACCTTACGTAGTTATAGATATGCACCGCGTCGCCCTGGGGGCCTCTGCCGTCTGTGAAATTATCCGGATTGCCGGCCTTGGGATCGCTGCGCTGTGAGCCGGCTCCGTGTACATCCATCCACTGTGACTGACCTGTGCGCATGTCAGTCATGTTGCCCATGGATCTGCCGAAAGACACATAGGCGGCTTGATAAGCCGATGTCACTTTTGTATGTGATGTGGATGACCAGTAGAAGGGGTAATCTTTCTCCCCTTTTTCATTTGTGATGGAAGTTGTTGAGAATACGGGGTCTATAGCCGGGGAGTCTGTGGTATCCGGTGAACGTGAATAGTCCACGATGGACTGGAGTTCCTTTGCATTGGGGAGGCGCCAGTCTGAATAACCTGCGTATTCCAGGTTTTCAGCCCATTCAAGAGCTTCTTCCCATGTCATGCCTTTGCCGCTGTCAGATTGCATCCATGTGAGGCCCGTGGCATTGTCTGTTATGGTGCCGTTGCCGTTGTCTTTTAAATCGTTTTTGCCGTAATCTTCATTGCCTCTGACATAAAGGACAAAGAACTTCTTGCCACCGCCCCGGGGGCTTCCCATGCCGTAACCTTTGATACGGCCGTCGGCGAAATTCACACCGAAGACAAGCTCCGCGCCGTTCATTGTGGTATTCACGTATTTTGTGGATGAGGCGAACTGTGAGTCGATCACACGTTCATTGTTGGCGGGATCGCCGTAGGTGAAATGGAAATAGTCTGTATCCATGAAGGGTGTTTGTGAATTTGATTTTTCCGCCTGCGGGTCGGGGTCTGTGCCGCTGAAGAGGATGAGTGAATAGAGTTCCTTGATGGTGGGAAGACGCCAGTCTGTGTATCCAGCGAGGTTGAAGTCATCCGCGCCGTCAACGGCTTCTGCGAATGTCATCTTCTCGCCGGGGTCCTGCTGCCACATGAGGCCTGTGTTCAGATCTGTTATGGTGCCGTCGCCGTTGTCTCTGTATGAGGGCTGCAGCCCTTCGTAGTTTGCGTCCTGTCTGTAAAAGGCTTCGTTTGCAGCGGGGTATTCGATCTCTTTTTCATTGTCATAGCATCGGATTTGTCCTGTGTCCACTATTGGATATGTGAGTGATACCGCCGCCGCCAGGCTGATGGTAAATGAAAGTATCAGCAAGATAAGCAGTATTTTTCTCGTTATCTTTGTCATAAATCCTCCTCCGTTTTTTACATAATAGATACAAATCATGGAGAAATTGTGGAAACGGGGATATTTATCATTGAGAAAACCATGCATTTAAATCCATCATATCCCGTCTAAACAACAATAGCATCTTTCAATCCCCGGGGCTTATCTTATCATGCACCACTCTGATTGGTGATAATGCCACTGAGATTGGTGCACGTTAAGCAAGTTTTGGGGTATGGGGGATGGGGGATACGCGAAAAGATCATTGGTGGAGTGTTGGTTATCATAAAATAAAAAATGAGATTCCGGGAATGGGTACGATGACGTTACTCGGGGAATCCACAGCATCCTGCACAGCTGATTATGCTGCAGATGTATACAAATCACTCCACGTTCATTTAGAAAAACAACATACAACAATATAATTGGTTATAACACCAATACTATTGGTGCATGTTAAGAAGGAGGTGGGGGAGATGATGCTTGAGTATTTTGCCTGGGGGAAGGTCACAGAGAGGATACTCTTTTTTATGAACTATCACGGCGAGACGTTTTCCACGGAGATCGCCCATAAATTTGAGTTTCATCTCTATGGTGTACAGAAGCAGTTCAACAGGTTTGAAAAGGCGGGCATGGTTCGGAGCAGGTATGTGGGCAGGACACGTGTCTTCAGCTGGAATCCCGACTGGCCCATGTTAAGAGAGTTGCGTGCATTCCTTTCAAGGGCATTTGAAGAGATGGATAAGGAAGAAAAAGAACCATATCTTACAAGACGTAATAAAAATTATTAAAAGATCTGATCACCTGTTATTTTTTCGCAGACTACTTGACAAAATATGAATACCTACATAATAGGTTATATAACCAATTAAGGAGGTGGTATAATGCAATTTATAACGTGCAGTAAAGCTGCAGAGAATATACTTATATTCATGAACCTTTATGAAGAGACTTATGCCACAGAGATATCAAAACTGTTTGATAAGAGTTTGAATGCAGTCCAGAAGCAATTTGAGAAATATGAGGATTCAGGCATGTTCGTGAGTGTGTATAAAGGCAGGACACGGATATTCAAATGGAACCCGAGATGGATCTATCAGACAGAACTGCGTGCATTGATCACAAAGATCTATAATAACCTTCCCGGGGATGAAAAAGAAAAATATATCATCAGGAGACGTCCCAGGAGAAGAGGAAAAAAATGAGCATCACCAAACAGTCCTCACTGGAAGATGTTGCCCGTTATATCATGACTCATCTCAAAAAAAATAATATTTACTCTGTTCTTGTTGGAGGCGCAGTCGTGTCAATTTTAACTGATAATAAGCATCAATCGTATGGTCTGGAAAGAGCTTAGAGAAGAAATATCCAATGGGACATATCTTCAGATGCTTACGTCTACCCAGAGCGTCATGGACAGGCTGGCTCATTTTTATCACTGGAAAGATCTCCAGGCTATTGAGCAGGCGGTATGGATAACAGAAGATCACATGAATGAGGTCGATTTCAGGGAAATAAAAAAGTGGTCTGCACTGGAAGGATTTTCTAAGAAATATTATCAATTCGTTAAGAGATTAAAAAAAGACACGACCATTTGACGCCCGGGTTTTTGCCGATTTCAAAACATAAAGTAAGTACATCAAAAACAGTAAGATCAGCCGAATTATAATATTATGGTTTTTTTTACAGGAGTACTTTATAGTGTATAAAGGATTTGCTGAAAATGGAGGTGCGGGAATGCTGTACAGACAAATGCCAAAGACAAAGGATGATATTTCGATACTGGGTTTCGGGTGTATGAGGCTGCCCGGAAAAGGCGCCGGCATTGATGAGGAGAAAGCCATTGAACAGATACGATACGCCGTGGATCAAGGCGTGAACTATATGGACACGGCCTGGCCGTATCATGGTGGAAAGAGTGAAGTGGTTTTAGGCAAAGCTGTAAAAGACGGTTACCGCGACAAGGTGAAGATAGCCGACAAGCTGCCGCACTGGCTATGCCGATCCATTGCAGACATGGACCATTACCTGGATGAGCAGCTGAAACGGCTGGACACAGACAGGATAGACTATTATCTCATACACGCCCTGGAAGGGGGCTCATGGGATGGCGCTGTAAAACAAGGCGTGGTGGAGTTTATGGACAAGGCTAAAAAAAGCGGAAAGATCGTGAATGCCGGCTTTTCCTTCCACGGTTCACGTGATGATTTCAAACGCATCATCGACGCTTATGACTGGGACTTCTGCCAGATACAGTTCAATATACTGGACGAACATTTTCAGGCGGGTGTTGACGGGCTTGAATATGCCCGCTCAAAGGGTATCGGCGTTGTGATCATGGAGCCTTTGCGCGGCGGGTCCCTTGCAGGGAAACTGCCAGATCCCGTGGAGAAGGTCTTTAAAAAAATGCATCCCGAATGGAGCAA
Source organism: uncultured bacterium (assembly GCA_964548195.1). GTDB lineage: Bacteria > Macinerneyibacteriota > Macinerneyibacteria > Macinerneyibacteriales > DSCS01 > CAZJQC01. The sequence goes on from CAZJQC010000028.1 coordinate 5,605, forward strand.
CGTGGAGTGGTCTCTGCGCTGGGTATGGGACCATCCCGGTGTGATCACCGTGCTTTCTGGCATGAACAACATGGATCATATAGAGGAAAACCTGCGGATCGCAGGAGTTGCCGAAGAAAACTCCATGAGCGAAGAGGAGCTGGAGGCTGTCTCCAAGGCGGCGGAAAAGTTCAGGCATCTCATGAAGGTGCCATGTACGGGTTGTCAGTACTGCATGCCGTGCCCGCATGGCGTGAACATACCACTGGCATTCGCTTTCTATAACCAGAAGCATCTGTTCAAAAAAGGTCTTCAGAGCAGGGTCTTTTATCTGCTGCAATTGGGCGGTATGGGCGAATATAATCCGGGGCTTGCCAGCCAGTGCGTAAATTGCGGAATATGCGTGGAAAAATGCCCCCAGCATATTAATATTCCTGTGGAGCTCAAGAAGGTAAAACGTGAGTTTGAAGGAATATTGAAAAGGCCGTTGATGAAGCTTATTGAGATGGGCATGTCGAAGGGTAAAAAGAAGAAAAATAACGACTGAAAAAAAGAGGGCGGATTTAAATCCGCCCTCGGATATCAGCGAAGGTCACCGGCGGAAACGGGATGTCTTTTCAAAAGACTTTCTTGGAAGTGCCAGTAATATCTTCTTCATGGTACTTACTTTCCGGATCTTTTCAGAACCACAAGTGATTGTGTGAATTCAGGGGTGTTTTCCGGATAGATATATTTTACCCAGTCGCCGTTTGTCTGGAACATACAGATAAACTTCTCGTCATCCGCATATATTATGTCAAAGCTGCCGTCCATTTCGGGGGCGTCTTTCAGCTGGTATGTGTGATCGAACTTCCCTGTTTTTTTGTTAAAAGACAATATCTCAGGTTTAAATGATTTTGAAGAAGTCCTTCCATCGCCCAGGATCTCATACCTCAAACCTATGTGAGGCGCGTAGATATGGTCTTTCGTCACGGCCATTGAGGTGACGGCGAAATCACCGGCAATATTTGGCCCGGGATATATCTTTGCCGGTTTATATTCCTTCTCAAGTTTGTAATTGTACTCGCCGAGTTTTTTCAGGTCCCTGTCAAAACGTTCGATCTTATATGGAGCGCTGATATTACCGATGTATATTTCTCCATTATAGGGGTCGCAGGCGACAACTCCACCTGAAAAGTTTGAACCTACTTTTTGAAGGGTCTTGCCTTCCCTGGGAATTGAAGCCAACATCTCACCTGTCTTAAGGTCAATTTTCCCCAGGTATATAGTATCCATGGCTTCGGCGAACATAAACCCGTCTATCATGTCGAATTGAACTATAATGCCTGTATCTGTATTGAAATCCATACAGTCCTCATAATTTCCCTCAAAATCAAATCTTGATATTCGTCTGAGAGCAAAGTCTGAAAAATATACGCCTTCTTTATTCACGACGATACCGAGTGAATGGCTTGCCTCCCCGGGGCCCTTGCCTCTTGGGATCTCAAAACGGAGAGTCTCTTCCCCGTCCATATTAATCCGGCGAACGGCAAAGTTATTGGCAAAATCCTGCACGTAGTAAAACTGGTTTTCGTAAAATGCCGTGCACATCATCGAGTTGCTTCTGGTCAAGTTGGGAAGTTCCCATGCCTTTGCAACCACGAGATCTGTTTTCTGCGCCGAGCTGTTCTTTGAACATCCGGTAATGAAAACCGGCAATAAAAGTAAAAATATTAATAATCTTTTCATGGTTCCCCCTTTTCTCCATAAGACAATAGTATGGATAAAATGTTTCAAAAATAGATGTAACGAAAGAACGCGGTTCACTGCTTGCCCTACCGTATAGCATGAAATTAACCGCAAAACCGGCAAGCCCATATATATTTCATGGTTGTATGCGTTATATTTAATCGGTCCTCCAATGAATGTGGAGCTCCCTTTGGTTTTTGTCTCGCCCCTTCGCGGAATGAAAGCGGCATGCGTGCCGGTTTCAGAACCAATCTTGCCGAAGAACATGGTATCCATGGTGTTGGTGAAAGAGAACTCCGAGATGGATATTTATATTCCAGTCAAATAAAATGCAGGAGGGCAGAAGCCCTCCTGTCTATCACAATGGTTTATTTTTTTAGAATGACTATGGATTGTGCGGCATCGGGTGTGTTCTCAGGATAGAGATTTTTAACCCAGTCGCCACTTCCTAAAATGAATGCAACGATGATATCATCATCGGCATGGATCACAGTGAACCGGCCGATCATCTCGGGGATGTCTTTTACACTGTATCGATGGTCCATTCTCCCTGTGGCCTTATTAAAGCGGAATATCTCAGGTGTAAACGGTTTCCGTTCCACGGTGTTGTTTCTTACGTGTATCCTGGAGCTGATGTGAGGCGCGTATATATGTTCATCGGTGACTGCGAGGGAAGCGATGGTGAAGTCCCCTGCGATACTCGGCCCCGGATTTATTTTTGCCGGTTTGTATTCGCTTTCCAGTTTATAGGTGTATTCACCCAGTTTATTGAGGTCTTTGTCATATCGCTCGATCCTGTAAGGCGCGCTCAAACCGCCCAGGTAGATCTCTCCGTTATAGGGATCGCATGACACTACACCCCCTGAGAAAGTGGAGCCCACTTCCTGGAGAGTCTTACCTTTTCTGGGCACAGCGGCTGTCTGTTCTCCAGTGGCGAGGTCTATTTTCCCAATATAGACTGTGTCGATGGCGGCTGTGTACATTTTCTCCCCCATGATTTCAAATTCGATGACAATGCCTGTATCTTCGTTAAATTCCATGGAGTCAATGAAGTTGCCTTCAAAGTCAAATTTGGATATGCGTCTGAGCATGAAGTCGGAATAGTAGATCCCGTTTTCATTGACTACTATGCCGAGTGAGTGTCTTGCTTCTCCAGGCCCGTTTCCACGTGGGATTTCAAAGCGAAGTGTCTCATTGCCGTCAAGATCCAATGCGCGCACTGCGAAATTGTCCCTGTACATCTGCACGTAATAGAGCTGACCTTCATAAAAAGCCATGCATGAAATTGCATTTTCATTAGTAAGATCGGTCAGTTCCCATGCTTTTTCAACTTCAAGCAGGGAATTATCAACCACGATGTTCTTACCGCATCCCGCCAGAAATACGGTGATCAGGATGAAATGGATCAGTGTTTTTTTCAAATTGCCTCCTTTTTGCATAAGTGACTTCCCGCGGGATATAATAGTTTCAGAAAACTTTTGTGAATATTAGGATAAGCTTAATAAGTCGAAGCGGGGCTGCCACAGAACTGGTCGGGTGGAGGTGACAGATTTCGAAGATATTCCGGGGGGAATGGGCTCCGGGGAGGTGACCTAGCAGAAATACGCGGTATTTACACATAACGTCAGCGTTGACAAAACTATCATCACATGTACAAGACATGGTTCCCCGGAGCGGATATGAGTTCGCGGAGAGGCCCGACCTTGAACTGAACGATGAAAGATTCGATCTTCGGGACCCGGAGAAATCGGAAATGGGCATTTATATACCGATCAGATAATGCCATAAAGCAATGTTTTCACATATTTGCCGTTATCTGTTTATATATCATCCGGCTTGCGTATGTGGAAAAGGATGCTAATATATAATAGTGTAAATAGCGCTGGTAAGGATGTAAATGGGATTATCAATATCCGGGGGTAAATTGAGTGGTCGTTTTGCGGAGGACCTCTCCCCGGTGGTCCGTGATAAGGCGACATATTGGTTGAAAGACGTATTTATCCTCCTGCTCCTTGTGGTTACTCTTATAGTATTTATTGATCCGGCCGAAGCCGCGGAACTTTTAGTGAAAGGCGACCATAATTACCCTCCCTTTGAATATTTAAACGAAGATGGCCTTCCGGATGGCTTTAACGTGGATGTCATGAATGCAGTCGCCCGGGAGATAAGATTGGACATTAAGATCGAACTTGGCTCTTGGGTCACCGTCCGGCGGGAGATAGAAGAAGGTAAGATCGATGTTCTTCTGGGCATGTACAAGACAGAGGAACGGCAAAAAAAGATCAGTTTTTCGATGCCTCATTTTATAACGTCATATGCGCTTTTTGTGCGGAAGGATTCAAAAATCAGGGACCTTGACGATACAGGCGGAAGGACGATCATCGTACAAAGCGGTGATCTTAGCCATGATTTTTTGATTGAAAATATGCCGAGCGATAAGATCATCTTTAAGGACAACGTGGAAGATGTGTTGAGGGACTTGTCGCGCGGCGCAGGTGATTGTGCCATAGCAGGACGGCTTCAGGGCATGATTATGATAAATAGCAGAAAGTTAGACAATCTAAGGACCACCGGAGGACCGCTTTTCCAGGCGGAATATTGTTTTGCGGTAAAGAAAGGAAATGAGGCGCTGCTTTCCAAGATCAACGAGGGCCTTGCTATAATCAAAAATACCGGTGAATATGATGAGATATATAGAAATTGGTTCGGCCCGTACGAAACATGGCGCTGGCATTATCGAAAGGCTCTGCGTTTTCTCATGCTGCCTTTTATACTGGTTGCCCTGGCAGCCATTATCTTTTTCGCATGGGTTCATTTCCTGCGCCGCATGGTGTCGGCGCGCACCAAGGAGTTGTTTGAGAGCCGTGAAGATCTCAGGATAACACTGAACTCCATTGGTGATGCGGTAATCGCAACAGACATAAACGGAACGGTCAAACGCATGAACCCCAAGGCTGAAGAACTTACCGGGTGGACTGCTTCTGATGCCAAAGGCAAAAGACTTTCCGAGGTCTTTGTGATAGTCGGGGGAAAAACAATGGAAAGAGTGGCCAATCCCTTTGACAAAGTCATGGAAGCGGGGGAGACTGTGGGGTTGGCAAACGACACCATACTGATATCCCGCTCCGGGGTGGAGTATCAGATCGCGGATTCGGGCGCTCCGATCCGTGACGAAAACGGCATCATCAGCGGAGTCGTGCTTGTATTCAGGGATATCACGGCGGAATACAGGGTGCGGGAGCTTCTTTTGGAAAGCGAGGAGAAATTCCGCCTGATGTTTGAAAACGCGCCTATCGGCATTGTGCTCAGTGAGCCGGACGGCCGTATAAAGTCATCAAACTCATTTTTCCGGGGCCTTACGGGATATACGAAGGCGGACCTGGAAAAAAGGAATATGATCGACCTGGCTCATCCCGGGGATCAAAAGCTGGTGCGGGATAATTACAACGATATCATGGAGGGCAAAAAGCGGGCCTTTGACATTGAAAAACGCCTTGTTTGCAAAAACGGTTCGGTGATCTATCTGCATATGACAAGCTCCATAGTCTGCGATGCCGGCAACCATCCCGTTTTCGGTATTACAGTATTCAAGGACATATCGCTTTGGAAAAAAGCCGAGGCGGAGCTTCAAAAAATGGAAAAGCTGAAAAGCATAGGGACTCTTGCCGGCGGCATCGCGCATGATTTCAACAATATACTGACGGGTATTTTCGGCAATATCTCGATCGTCAAAAGCCGTTTGTCCAAAGGAAGTGCTGAATACAGACATCTTGAGGAAGCGGAAAAATCGATGGGGCGGGCGACTTTTCTCACAAAGCAGCTTCTGACCTTTGCCAAAGGCGGCATGCCGGTGAAGGAAAACGTCAGCCTGTACGATATCGCGGAGGAGATCGTGCGTTTTGACCTCTCCGGCAGCAGCGTAAAGCCCCATTTGACGAAGCAAAGAGGGCTGTGGATGGCGGAAGTGGACAGGGGCCAGATACAGCAGGTTTTTTCCAATCTTACCATAAACGCGAGAGAGGCGATGCCTGACGGCGGAAACCTGTATCTATCATTTGAGAACCGCCGTATGGGGGAGAATGATCTCCCCGGCATCAGGGCCGGCAAATACGTGAAGATCACTGTGAAGGATGAGGGGATGGGGATCAATACAAATTATCTTGACCGTATTTTTGACCCCTACTTCAGCACGAAGCAGACAGGCAGCGGCCTGGGGCTGGCGACGACCTATTCCATAATAAACAGACACGGCGGCCGTATAGAGGTGGACTCTCAACAGGGACAGGGCACGGAGTTTACCTTATATATCCCCGCATCCTCCAAAATAAAGACAATTAAGGACGCGTATGCTTTTCAGGCGTATGCGGAAGAGCCTGTGAAGGCAAAGGTGCTTGTGATGGACGATGAAAAGATCATCTGCGAGGTCGTGACGGCCATGCTTAACGAAAGCGGTTTTTCCGTGTGCTGCGCAACTGACGGGAAACAGGCTGCGGCCATGTATGCAAAAGCTCTGAAAACGGATATGCCTTTTGATCTTGTGATATTGGACCTCACTGTACCGGGAGGCCTTGGGGGAAAAGAGACGATAAATCTGATACTGGAATCGGATCCGGATGCGAAGGTGATCGTATCAAGCGGTTATGCGGACGACCCCGTCATGGCAAAGTACAGGGAATATGGGTTTAGTGGGATCGTCGCCAAGCCGTATACGTATGAAAAATTGCTTTCCGTCATACGTGAGGCACTAAGGAAATAGGGGCTGAGACAGTCGGGATCTTGACATAAGGAGGGCTTCCGCCCTCCTTTACTATGATGTCATTGCTTTTTCAATACCACGACGGATTGAGTCGCGGCAGGCGTGTCTTGCGGATAAAGTTCTTTTACCCAATCGCCGAAGCCGTCCAGTACGGCGACTATTTTTTCGTCATCGGCGTACAGAATCGAGAACCCGCCTTCAACTCCCGTTATGCCTTCGATGAAATACTTCCTGTCGAGTTTGCCGGTACTCTTGTCAAAGCGGAAAAGTTCCGGCGTGAAGGGTTTTGACTCATATTGATTGTTGCGTATCACAAAAATTGCGCTGATATGCGGGGCATATATGTGCTTTTCGGTTATTGCCATGGAAGATATTGTGAAATCTCCTGCGATATTGGGGCCGGGATATATCTTTGCGGGTTTATATTCCTTCTCAAGGTTGTATGTATATTCGCCGAGCTTTTTCAGATCTTTGTCATAGCGTTCTATTTTATAGGGAGCGCTCATCCAGCCCATGTAAATCTCGCCGTTATACCGGTCGCATGCGACGATCCCGCCCGACACGGTTGAACCGATCTCCTGCAGCGTCTTTCCTTCGCGGGGTATCAATGCGGTCTGGGCGCCGGTGCCAAGGTCGATCTTCCCCATATATACCGTATCAATGGCGCAGGTATACATCTCCGACCCCATGATATCAAAAAAGACCACGATGCCGGTGTCTTCACTGAAGTCTATGCAGTCGAGATAATTACCCTGCAAATCGAACCTCGATATGCGCCTTAATGCAAAATCCGAGAAATATATGCCTTTTTCATTGGCGACGATGCCAAGCGAGTGACGGGCTTCACCGGGTCCGTTTCCGCGCGGTATCTCAAAACGCAGCGTCTCATTGCCTTCGAGATCCAGCCTGCGTACGGCAAAATTATCCGCATAAGCCTGGACATAGTAGACTTCATCGTTGTAATAAGCGGTGCAGGATACGCTGTTGGAACCCGTAAGCGAATCAAGCTCAAAAGCCTTTTGGACCTTGAGCGGTTCCGTGATGACGGGCGCATTTTTCGCGCAACCGGCGGCGATGGCCGCGATAACGATGAGAGGGAATAAAATTCTTCTCATTTAATCCTCCTTGTTGATTAAATACAAGACAAAAAAACGAATGTCATTGTTTCAACCTACCGTCTTAATTTTTTCTGTTTATTTTTAATATTTTAGTGATTATACTCATCCCCATGAAACGTATCAAACCCATCACTGAAGCCCTGCCCTCGCAATTGCTTAACATGACGGAGATGCTGAATTTTGACGACAAGCTGCGCGAGGATCTGGGCATGCAGGGCAGTGACATGGTGACCGTCGCGGATTTTGTGCTTTTTAATGCGGAGTGGTCCAAAGGCAAGGGCGCAGAGATATTCATGATACTTGACGATGACGGCGAAGCCGCGGGCATGATCACCCTGACATCGTCCAAAGACGGACGCGGCCGCTGCGGATACTGGGTGGGGACCCGGTATAGGGGCAGAGGGCTGTGCAGCGAGGCGTTTGCGGAGATCGTCGAGACCGCGCATGATCTGGGACTGGCCTCTCTGAACGGCACCGTGTCCAAGGACAATGACTGTTCCATGCGCATCTGGGAACACTATTCGCCGGATATGGAGGACAAGGGCCGCAATTACAGCTTCACCATATTTTTGAATGGCCGGGAGTGAGCAGCTCAAGCCATTCGTTTAAGTTGCTTATAAGCCAGGCGGCCTGATCTTCGTCGCCGTTTTTATCTTTATATGTGATCACCAGCAGTTTTCGAAATCTTGTTTTTCCAAGAAACGATGTTTTTACATCTATATCAAGTATTGAAGATAGCGGGATAATAAGCTCTTTTTTGGGCAACAGCATCTCGAAATAGATATGATCGAAGAAAAGGGCGAGGATTCCGTTTCCGCGTATCTGGCTCATGCCTGCGGAACGCAGGCCGAAGAAGTTGGCTCCGGGCGAGAGCAGGCGCGTTGTCCCCATCGCGCTTATGTGGGTCGAGATCTCGCGGTATCGGAAACGTATATACAGCACGAAGATAATCAGGAGTACTATCAATGATATGATAAATCCGATTGCCATTACCATATGACCCCCCTTTTACTAATATATGTTAAAAACGGGACGTTTCAAGCCGAATATAGGGAAACGGATAGATCATAAGTATGATCAAAAAGACAGTATCGGAAGTGTGAATTCTATAAGCGTAAGCATTCAAGCTCCCCTAACATGCTGAGGAATCATGATAAATCACTCAGTCAAGAGAGAAGGGTTTCAGTGTAAGCATGCCGTATTTTTCATTAAAGGATGCTGTGTAAGTAGTATTATAATATTCGAACAAGTTTTCAAGATCATAGTGTATTTTTATTTTTGCCGGATCATATGCCAGATATGGTGTTCTGCCTTTTTCAGAACGCAACTGTATTATAATTTTACCATCAACAGAGGTCGTCGCTGTTTGTTGTACCCACGGATTTTGCATTTTTATGCCGTTATACCGGAAATCTTTGTAAAATACAGTGTCAAAACCTGCTGCTTTCAAAAAAGATTTTAACGGGATACGCTGCTCTTGTCCCGTATTAAGATCAAAAATATAAAGAGCAAACTCATGCGCAGCCACTTTAAATACATAATTATTTATGACTCCCCAGACAAAGTCCTTGCTTTTTAATCCGGCGGAGCCTGGTGTCATGTTATTATGCCCGATCTTTCTTAAGATGTTGAGTTTTGTATCGGTGATTATAAAATCTTGCCCGGTGACTGATGCTGATTTGAAAATATACCCGTTTGGGATGATTTGAAAAGATTCTGCTGCAAAATCAAGATTAAATTCATCCATATAATTTCCAGAAAGGTCCCATATCATTACTTTCATAAGTCTGTTATCAAAGACAGCAACATGTTTTTGGAGCCAGTCATAACGTATTTCAGGCCAATCGAGCATGCTTTCACCGGGACCTTTCCCTTTCCCTGGGCGAACAACACCCAGTCTTTTCCCGTTTTTGAGGACCACCGCAGAAATCTGATTGGGCGAAAAGGATGCGGCTGTTACACCTATAAGAGAGTTATTGTTTCCACTTATGTGAAGAAACATGTCAAAATCGTTCATGAGTATATTTTCTTCTCCCTTGACAAAGAATGTAATGAGACATAATGCAAAAGTCATGGAAAATATTTTTTTTAGCATAATCAACGGGGAAAGCCGGCTATTCCCCTCCTCCTTTACGGTTGTTCTTGTTGAGCGTTATACAGTACTTCTGTAACCCTTATATCATCAAGTTCATTGCTGTACTCTGTCATAACATATCCTATACATCTTTTGCCGTCCATGATGGGGCGCACACTCTGAACACACCAGTCATCGGCTGCAAATATTGTTGATGTTGCTGCCATGATTATACAGGTCAAAATCAAAACACTCATCAGCGTTTTTTTCATAGTCCCACCTCCTTTCTCTTTAGGTCAGTACATACCGGTATTTTGGTAGTTTATCCCCCCCCCCTCCAAAAAAGTCAAGGGAAATACTTTAATTTTTTTCATTCTCTTCCCTGGTTTTAAAAGGTATTTGGATGTGCAATTGATTCTGGACGACGTGAAAAATATGTTTAGGGTGTGTGCGGCATGGTTGAAAAAACGGGTTGTCCGGATATATGATAAGATATCAAGGAGGT
>CAZJQC010000029.1:0-15574 GCA_964548195.1 uncultured bacterium
TGAATGATATCAGGGTAGATGAAAGCGGCGAGTTCGCGTTTGTCACTGATTCGGGCGCCGGCGGCATCGTCGTCATACGGCTCGGGACGGGCCGGATGATCAGGATACTGGACGGCCACCCTTCCGTTATGGCTGAGACCGACAGGCTGGTCATCGACGGCAGGGAGATCCTGATAAAGATACATTCGGACGGGCTGGCTGTGCGCGGAGGATATCTCTATTATTCGGCGCTTTCCGGACACACTCTTTACAGGCTTGCGGTCGGCGATATAACCGATGCCTTTGACGCAGGGGTTTCGGAACTGCCGTCTAAGGTCAGTATCGTGGCGGCCATACCGGCCTGCGACGGGATGGAGTTCGACGGATACGGCAGGCTTGTTCTCACCGGCATAGAGAGCGGCGTTCTCTTTGCGGTGAGTCCCGGCGGCGATGTTGCGGCTCTGACCGGAGGCCAGCCTGTAAAATGGCCAGACTCGGTTGCATGCCGTGACGGAGCGCTGTATTTCACCGCGTCTGCGATCACTTTTCCAAAGGAAGGCAATATCGCGGTTTACAGGGCTGAGCCTGTTTATGAAGAGTTTTAAGCGCGGAGATGCGGCCTGAGCAGGTCAGGACGGTTTTTTTTATAATGAATTCATTTTTTGATTGATATATTTTAAATGTTAATATATACTTTTCCCATGCCAACAAAAAAACAGATTGCGGAGGTCGCGCTTGACCTGTTCATGAAGGACGGGTACAACGGGGTCTCCATCAAAAACATTACAGATGCGCTGAGTATCACCAAAGGGAGCCTTTATTACCACTATGAGGGTAAAGAGGCGCTTTTTAAAGAGACTGTGGACCTTTTTCTTGAAAAGATCTACGGCCGCTTCGGGATCAGGCTGCCTGTGGAAGTCGAAAGCACCGCGGGGATGTTTAAGTTTTTCAAACATCTTTTCAACGATGCCGTGGACTTCCTGGGCGAGAGTTCATACGATGTCGGCTATATTCACATGATCATACAGGGAAAAAAGGAATCCGAGGCTCTTAAGGAGATCATCACCCTTCGGTATGACGAGGTAAAGGCGACTATCTTACGCATTCTGGAAGATGATATCAAAAAAGGCGTTATCACATTGAATTGTGATCTTGAGTCTTTTGCTCTTGGTGTCATGTCTGTTTTCGAAGGCTTTATCCTGATGTGGATGAAGACGAACGACCCATCTTTGAAACAGAGCCTTTCGGACTTGTTTGATGCGCAGTTAAAAGCCATTGCCAAGTGACACGACGCATTCCAGATCACGATCATGTCCCCGAAACCTGTGACGTGACATCGGCCGTTCCGCGGCGCTTCGTCTTTTGAAGCGCGCTTTCCGTGTATTCGGAGTCTGCCTGCGGACGGGTACGGTTTAACGGGCCAGGGCGTTCATGTCTTTGTCCTTGACGTCACGGACGATGTTTCGGAGTCTTCTTTTGTCCGCACTATCATGGAAAGCGTGGCCGGTATGGACCTGCTCATCGACATTGCCGGTTGCTGTGTCTGGCGGATCATGCCGCTATTGAGATCGGCAGGCCGTTTGAGAGTATGTCCGGGTGTGTCGTCGCATATGGTTCACTAATTTCGCCCTTATTAAATACAGGCAAATAGTTTCTTGACGCTTTGGCGTTCGTAAATTATAATCTCCCTTATTGAGGTGTTATGAACAGAGAATATTTTGACATAGTGGCTGCTTTGGCGCCCTTTTTTATACTTCACATCATATTTAATGTGTGCTTTTTCTTCTTAAGGGAGAAAAGGCTCAGGCTGATCTCTTCGGCGGCCGCAGCGCTGGCCACGATCGCCCTTTTCCTCTTCTACGACCCGTGGGTCGCCATGATGATATTTATTTCCTTTACAGGCCTTATAACGGAGAAGCAGGTATTGAAGAGGATACCCGTATTGAATAAGATATTCGCTTCGCTTCTCATATATGTGTTTTTCATCAGGAAATACAGTTCGGCTATTTTTGCCGTCTTTCTGGTGGATTATTGTATTGAATACGCTACGGTGCTGATTTATACGGTGAATGCCAGAAGGAGGACGGTTTATGATCGAAGTACTAAGAGTAGGGAATAAAAAGGAACTCAAAAGATTTATTGAATTCCCTTATTCTTTCTACAAAGGGTATCCCCGCTGGGTTGCGCCTCTCAGAGTATCTGAAAAAGAAACTTTCGACAGAAATAAAAATCCTTTTTTCCGTCATGCCGACGTATGTCTTTTCAATGCGTACAAAGACGGAATAATGGCGGGCAGGGTCGCCGCCGCCGTCAACTTCAACCATAATGACTTCCATGATGAAAAAGTCGTTTTCTTCGGTTTTTTCGAGTCCGCTGACGATGAAGACGTCTCGGCCGCTCTTCTTTCTGCCGTGCTTGTCTACGGCAGGGATGCCGGCATGGATATCATGCGCGGGCCGATGAACTTCTCCACAAATGACACATGCGGCATGCTTTATGAGGGATTTGACCATGACCCGGTCGCCATGATGCCGTACAACCCGGAATATTACAACCGGCTGATGTCCTCTTTCGGCATGCAAAAAGCAAAGGACCTTTATTCGTACCGCTTTGTGAACGGCACCGAGAGGGCGCGGAAACTGACGCTTATCGGGGAGCAGATGAGCAAGCGCGGCAACTATGAAAAAAGGGGTATAAACAAGAAAAATATACACAATATTATGGGTGATTTTAAAGAGATATACGACCTTTCCTGGGAGAAAAACTGGGGTTTTGTGCCGATGACGGAGGCCGAACTGGTGCATCTTGCGGATGCCATGAAGGATCTGGTGGAGCCCGAACTTGCGTTCATACTGTATCACGAGGGCAGGCCGATAGGCACGTCTCTGAGCCTTTCCGACTATAATCAGGCGATCAAGCATATGCGCGGGCGCCTCACTTTGCCGGGCATCATCAGGATGAAGAGGGAATGGAAGAAAATAGACACCGCGCGCAACCTGGTGATGGGCGTAATACCCCAATACAGGAGGCGCGGCGTCGAGCTGATACTGATAGCCGGCACGATAAGCGGCGCTAATGAATTAGGCATACAATACGGCGACCTGGGATGGATACTTGAGGACAATGAGATGATGAACCGGGAGCTGTTGAACATAGGGTCTGAAAGATACAAGGTGTTCAGGATATATGAGAAAAGAATATGATTATTGCATAACGGGGGCGACCGGCCTTGTGGGGTCCAATCTTGCGGACCGCATACTTGCCGACAGGCCCGGCTCCGAGATAGTCTGTCTGGTGCGAGCGTCCAGCGATGTCTCGCATCTCAGGACGACATCGGCGAAGATACGCGTCGTGGATTTCAACGATCCGGGCACAATCATGCCTTATGTCGCTGCTTCCCAAAAGATCTATCATCTGATCGGCCTCACGGCGTCGCGAGACCCGGAGGCTTTCAAAAGGGTGAATGCGGAACTGCCCGCCGTCTTTCTCGACGCCTATTTGAAGACGAGGGGGCGCGGTTCCGCCTTTGTCTTTATGAGTTCGCTGGCAGCGGTGGGGCCGCGTGACCCGGGCCATGATGATCCGCTGCGTCTGACAGGGCTTGCGCCTGTTACCGAATACGGGAGGACAAAACTTGCCGGAGAGAAACTCTTCTGGCCTTATATAGAGGATGAAGAACTGAATATAAAGATCGTGAGGTCTCCTTCCATCTATGGCAACCGGGACAAGGACATGCGTATAACATTTGACATGGCCGGCAGGGGTATCGCCCCCGTAGTGGGAAAGGGCGGCCGGGTGACGGTTGTCAATGTCAAGGACCTGGCCCGTTACATGCTGCGGCTTGGGGACGAGGGTGTCGCCCCGGGCATATACTATCCTTATGACGGCAGGGTGTATACGCAGAGGGAGTTGTTCGGGATCGCGGCCGAAGCGCAGGGCAGACAGCGCGTTTTTGTGGTCAGGGTGCCTGTATGGGCGGCCCGCGCGGCGGCGTTGTTTAATGAAAAGCGCGGAAAGAACCCGATCTTCAACAGGGAAAAAGTAAGAGAGATAGCGGCCCCCGACTGGGGGTATGAGGGTGAAGGTTTCAGCCGTATAGGATTGGAGCCGGAATATGATCTGTACGAGGGTGTTAAAGACCTGTATTCGGGCAAAAAGGACTTGCCACGAGGTGAATTTAACTTAAAATAATCCTATACTCAGGATAGACAAGGAGGAGTTCAGTGGACATATTTGAGAAGGCATATACTTTTGATACAGCCGACAAGGCCAGGGAGGCCGGAGTCTATCCCTATTTCAGGGTGATACAGTCCGATCAGGACACGAAAGTCATGATGAACGGAAAAAAGGTCTTGATGCTGGGGTCGAACAGCTATCTGGGACTGACCAACCATTCGCATGTGAAGAAAAAAGCGTGCAAGGCAGTGGAGAAATACGGCACGGGTTGTGCCGGTTCCCGTTTTCTTAACGGCACGCTTGACATACATATAGAGCTTGAGGAGCGTCTGGCGAAGCTCACGGGCAAAGAGGCCTGTCTGGTGTTTGCAACGGGCTATCAGGCCAATCTGGGCGCCATATCCGCCATAGCGTCGGGCAAGAACGACATCATCATCACCGACAAGCTTGACCACGCCAGCATCATCGACGGCGTGAGGCTTTCTTTCGGGAAGATGGTGCGGTATAACCACGCCGACATGAACCATCTCGAAAAAGTGTTGAAGCTGCACAAGGTGCATCCCAAGGTGATCGTCACGGACGGCATATTTTCCATGGACGGTGATATAGCCAAACTGCATGCGATGACCTTTCTGGCCGAAAAATACGGGGCGAGGCTTATCGTTGACGACGCCCATTCTGTGGGGGTGCTGGGAAAGGACGGCGGGGGCACGGCCAAACATTTCGGCCTTACGGACAAGGTGGACATAGTCGTCGGCACGTTCTCGAAATCACTGGCATCTGTCGGCGGCTTTGTGGCCGGCGACGCCAAGATCATGGATTATGTGAAGCATAACGCGCGGTCGCTCATATTCAGCGCCTCTCTGCCTCCCGGGTCCGCGGGCTCTGTCATGGGCGCGCTTGACATCATGGAAAAGGAGCCAGAACGCATACAGAAACTGTGGGAAAACACCAATTTCATGATGGAGGGCTTTAAAAATCTCGGCTTCAATGTGGGGCATTCGGAGACGCCGATCATACCGGTCATCATCGGCGACGATTATCAGACTTTCCGCATGTGGAAGATGCTTGAAGACGCGAATATCTTTGTGAATCCCACGGTCGCGCCTGCCGTTCCCAAAGGCCAGGCCCTTATAAGGACAAGTTACATGGCGACTCATAAATTTGACGAATTGCAGTATGCACTGGATTGTTTTGAGGAAGCGGGTAAAAAACTGGGAATCATATGAAAAAAACGGTAAAACTTATTGCAAATCCCGAATCCGGCCAGCGCCGGATGGATGAATATCTGCCGAAGGTGATGTATATACTTGCCAGCAGCGGCTATTCCCTGGATCTGGATATAGTGAATTCAAAGGAGGAGATCAATCGTTCTCTCAGGGACGCTTCCGAGAACTGTGATTATCTCTTTGTATGCGGCGGGGACGGCACGGTCAATCTTGCCATCAATGAGTTCGCCTATAAGGACAAGCCGATAGGGATCATACCGGTGGGCACGACGAACGTGCTCGCCATGGAATTGAACCTGCCCATAAACCCCTTTGAGGCCGCCCATTATCTTGCCGCATACGCGGAACCGAAGGCCTTTGACGTGGGCAAGATAAACGACACTTATTTCGGCCTTATGGTCAGTTACGGTTTTGACGCGCACACCATAAGCAAGGTGGACCTGAACCTTAAGAAGATCATCGGGCGTTATGCGTATGTGCTGGCGGGTTTTTCCACCCTGCTTACGTACAAGCCCGAACCCATATATGTTGATTTCCTGGACGGTTCTCCCGTGAAAACGGGGTATTTTGTTGTCGTGGGTAACGCGTCTTTTTACGGCGGCCGTTACAGCATGACGCCGCTGGCCAGGATGGACGACGGACTTCTTGACGTGTGCATATTCAAGGAAAAGGGGATATTAAAGTCGATATCCTATGCCATTGACGTGCTTAAGGGCACGCATATGGATGCGCGGGATGTGGAATATTTTCAGGTCCCTAAAGTCCGTCTGTACGGCAAGCTGGTGCCGGGGCAGGTCGACGGGGACTTTTCAGACGCGGAGAAGGATTTTATGGAAATAGCCATCTGTCCCAATGCCGTTAAAATACTCGTTTGATATTGGAGGGGTCATGAAAATTATTATTCCGGCGGCGGGTATGGGCAAGAGGCTCAGGCCGCATACGCATATCATGCCGAAAGCCATGGTCGAAGTCGCGGGATACCCTATTATCGGCCATATAATAAGAGGATTGGCCGGCATACGCCCCGAGGAGATCATCATCATCACGGGCTATATGAAGGAATCCCTGATCTCATGGGTAGGTGAAGAATTTCCCGCTGAGCCGGTCTCTTTTGTCGAGCAGAAGGAGATGTTGGGGCTCGGGCATGCGGTTTACGCTGCCCGGGAAAAGGTCAAAGAAGAGGATGAGGTCTTTATCATATTGGGCGATACAATTGTCGATATGGATATACCGGCGATGATCGGCGCCGGCAGGAGCGCGCTCGGGGTAAAGCGCGTGCCGGATCCCAAAAGGTTTGGTGTCGCCGAGACGGACGGGAATGTCATAACAGGGCTTGTCGAGAAACCCGAACGCCCGCGAAGCGACCTTGCCCTTATGGGCGTCTATTACATACGCGAAAGCGGAAGACTCTTTGACGCTTTGGGCTATCTCATCGAACATGATATCAGGACAAGGAACGAATATCAGATAACCGACGCTTTGAACCGTATGATAAAAAACGGAGTGGAGATGGACGCATTCCCGGTTGACAATTGGTTTGACTGCGGTACCATTGAATCGTTGCTTGATACGAACAGGTTTCTTCTCAAGCGGCGCGGCGACGCCGTTCCGGCCGCCGGCGGCGGCACGGTCTATATTCCGCCGGTATTGGTCGGGGAAGGCGCTGAGATCAGCCGCAGCGTCATCGGGCCGTATGTCTCGGTGGGGGCCGGCGCGGTGATCAGCGGTTCGGTGATAAGCGACGCCGTGATAAGCGCGGACGCGAAGATATGCGATTCCGTTTTAACGGCATCGGTGATCGGCGAGAGAGCTGTTGTGAAAGGGGCCCGCAAACATCTGAATCTGGGCGCGGACGGGTCCGTGTTGTGTAAGGAGGATCAATGAAAAAATCAAAGGGCCGATATCTGTTTACTTCGGAGTCGGTAACGGAGGGGCATCCCGATAAGGTCGCCGACCAGGTGTCGGACGCGATATTGGACGAGATACTGAAACAGGATCCCGAGGCGCATGTGGCATGTGAGACACTTGTCTCCACAGGACTTACGATGGTCTCCGGGGAGATCTCGACCGCAAGGGCATATGTTGACATTCCGACCATTGTAAGAAATACGATAAAAGATATAGGCTATATTGACGCCGCGTACGGCTTTGATTATAACACATGCGCTGTCTTGAGCTCCATAGACGAACAGTCTCCGGACATCGCCAGAGGCGTCAACAGGGAAAAACATCTGCAGCAGGGCGCCGGCGACCAGGGCATGATGTTCGGGTACGCCGATAACGAGACGCCCACCTTCATGCCGCTTCCCATATACTATGCGCATAAACTCTCCAGAAAACTGGCTGAGGTGCGCAAAAACGGCACGCTGGACTGGATACGCCCCGACGGGAAGACACAGGTGACCATCGAATATGACGGATACGAGGCGAAAAGGGTGGATACCATCGTCTTGTCGACACAGCATGATCCCGAAATAGATTACATGGATCTGAAAAACGCGATCATAAAACACGTGATCGACCCGGTCATGCTGGAGGAGTGGGAGGCAAAACAGGTCGACTACAAGGACACAAAAATACTTATAAACCCGACCGGCATGTTTGTCGAAGGCGGGCCCAAGGCCGATACCGGCCTTACCGGCCGCAAGATCATCGTGGACACCTACGGCGGGATGGCTGCCCATGGAGGCGGCGCTTTTTCCGGCAAGGACCCGTCCAAAGTCGACAGGTCCGCGGCCTATGCCGCGCGTTACATAGCCAAGAACATAGTCGCCGCGGGCATAGCCTCTATGGCAGAAGTGCAGGTCGCCTACGCCATCGGTGTCGCGGAACCCGTGTCCATAATGATAGACCAGTTCGGGACGGGCAAATATGAGGATGACAAAATAGTGCGGTGCATAAAAAAGGTCTTCGATTTCCGCCCGGCGGCGATCATAGACAGTTTGGAGCTGAAGAGGCCGATATACAGAAAGACAGCCGCGTACGGCCATTTCGGACGGGAATTACCTGAATTCACCTGGGAGAAAACAGATCTCACGGAGGATATACTGAGAAATCTATGAAAAAAATTCTATTTATCTTTTTATTGACGGTGACGTTGGGCGGATGCGGTTACTATAACACGTTTTATAATGCCAGGAAGTATTATAAGGCGGCGGATTATGATAAGACGCTGGAAAAATGCGATAAAATAATCGCATCTGAAAAGTACAGCAGTCTTCATGATGACGCCTGGTTTTTGAAGGGCAAGGCATTGGCTCAGATGGGCCGTACCGAGGAAGCCAAGGCTCCGTTCAAAAAGATACTCGCGGACTTCTCGGACAGCCGTTTCGTGAGCGAAAGCAGGATGAGCCTCTTTTTCATATACCTCGCGGACGGGGATTATTCCACCGCCTACAGGTTCATATCCGGCATAAACGCCGAGTTTGATGACAGTGATTCCGCGGTGAATTTCGCCAAAGTCCTGTTTCTCATGGGCAGAAAGACCGAACTGCAGGCGTTTTCCCAAAGACTGGGTCAAAAGGATGACGCGGGACGCGAGACGGCTGTCTATGACAGGATACTCAGGGAAGAATATGACGGGATCATACCATTGGTCCGTGATATTTCCGATGCGGGCAAAAGGGACGCGGTTGCGAGAAATGCTTATATTATGACGCTTGACAACGGGTTGACGCCCTTTATGGACCCCGCCAGTATTAAAAAATACTCTTTTGTGGCGGAGCTTACCAAAGAGGGGCTTACGGCTGACAGGATATTATCGCTTATGGCGGGTTTTGACGCATTGGATCCCGTGTACGGACTGGTGATTTGCGGCCGGCTTATGGATTATTACCTTGAACGGGAAGAAACGGAATTCGCAAAGATCATCGCTTTGAAGATCAAGGATACCGGCGCCCGCAAGATAGATCAAAACAGGGAATATGTGCTCCGCAATACGTTTTCACAGGTCAAATATTCGAATCTTCCGCAGGACTGGAGCCTGTTCCTGACGGACAACACCAAATTTTACCTTTTTGACAAGATTCAGAACATGTATCAGCTGAGGGATGAGAGATGGGAAGACGTCAATGCGGAAACGCCGCCGATCAACGTTGAGTCCTATGAGCATCATATATGGGACAGTCTTAACCGCCGTTGGATATTTTTCGACCATGACCAGCGTGAATGGGCCTATCTGGACGGCAAGGACTTCAGCTGGGGCAGGATCAAGGTAGACGGCGATGACTTGCCCGTTATGAACGCCAAAAGGCTGTATTATTCCAACAGGGAGATCTATTATTTCGGGGCCCTGGATACGGTATACAGGGTCACACTGAACGGAAGAGACAAAGCGTCGGTTACACAGATCGATATTCACGGGATATTGCCGGCTTTGACAGGTTATACACTGATAGACTTTGTCAAATATGGTTATTTTGTTGTCATCGGTGGCAAAGAAGGCGAAGCTGTCAATTACTCTGTTTTTTATCTGAACATAAAAGATAAGATACCGGAATGGGAGGAAGGGTACCTGAATGCGCCCGTTCTGTTGTCCGATTATGTCATAGTGCCTTACAACACGACAAGCAACGTCGTATTGTTTTTATGGGATGAGAAGGACTACGAGGAGGTCAGGGGCGCCCTGGTGGCCAGGTTCGATCCGCAGGATGTGCGTCTTGACCTGAACGAGGTAACGCGCGATTTTGAGACTATCCCTGATTTTTTTGAATATGAGCAGGATTCTTTGTCTGGAAGCACGAACAGCATACATTATGTGAACATGAATGACGCTTTCAACAGACTGATGATATACAGGCTGACTTTGGCTGTCACGTCCCGTTCCTCCACCGATGCCGTGCGCGATACCGATACGGGAGCCAATGCGCTCAAGACGGATATTCTGTTCCGTGACGGCCGGACGAGGGGCGACATAGACAACCTTGTGGAATCGGTGACAAGGCTTGATCAGGAGATGAAGCGGCCCGTGCGCAACAACAGGCTTATAGGCGACATATTATATGCCGATCTGGGGCATCCCGCTCTGGCGTCCGTATATTATGAGTCCTATCTGGGCGATTTTCCCGATGACGCGCATGTGTTGTATGCCATGGCGTATATAAAGTACAGGTATTTGAACGACAGCGACGGAGCGCGCGAATATTTGAGAAGGTTCGACGAATCTCATGACGGTTCGGGCCTGTTGGGGGAGTCTGCGGAGCAGCTGAGAGTCATATTGTCCCGCTGAGCGGGGCCTCTCAATTATCCTTGATCTTTCCCAGTTCCGATATCAATGCCTGGTTGAAATCGTTTTCAATGTATTTTTCCGTAAAGATCACGGCGTTTTTTATCGCTTTCGGGTTGGAACTGCCGTGGCATACCATGACGGGTTTTTTGATGCCCAGCAGCGGGGCTGAGCCGTATTCGGTATAATCCAGGTCTTTCATCAGTCTTTTCAGGGAAGGGACCATGAACAACAGCCCCACTTTTGCCATCATGTGGCGCGATATCTCGTTTTTTGCCGCCTTGTAAAGGAACTTGAACAGGCTTTCGATCGTCTTCAGGACGATGTTTCCGGTGAAACCGTCGCAGACCATTATGTCCACGTCGCCGGTCAGTATGTCTCGTCCCTCGACATTGCCTATGAAGTTCATGAAATCAGCGGATTTCAGCAGAGCGTGCGCTTTTTTTGTGAGCTCATTTCCCTTTTCGGGCTCTTCCCCGTTGCTCAGCAATCCGATCTTCGGGTTGTCCTTATTCAGTACAAGTTTTGCGTATATATTGCCCATTACTGCGAACTGAAGCAGATGGGCCGCCTTGCAGTCCGCATTGGCTCCCGCGTCGAGCAATATGGTCTCGCCGTAAAGAGTGGGTATTGTGGTCGCTATTGCGGGCCTTTGTATTTTTGGTATTCTGCCTATCTGCATGAGCGAATGCGCCATGACCGCGCCGGTGTTTCCGGCGCTGATAAAGGCGTCACCCTCGCCGTTTCTCAGCAAATCAAGGCCCACGGAAAGAGAAGAATCCTTCTTTTCCTTTAACGCCTTTACCGGGGATTCGGCCATATGCACCTCTTCCGCGGCATTGACTATGCGGAGTCTTTTTTTATCATAAGTGAGATTTTCGAGTCTGTGCAGTATCTTTGATTCTTTTCCCACGAGTACTATCACCAGGTCGTTTATGTCTTTTAAAGCGGAAATCGCGCCCAGTATCTCCGCATTGGGCCTGGAATCCGAGCCCATGGCATCTATAATTATAGTCTTTTTCATATTACCACCTCGTTTGTATATTATAAAACGGTATTGGGTCGAGGTCAACATGAAAGGATTCTTAGTTATTGTGCGGAGCAGTCTGTTAATGCTATAATAAAAAAAAGGAGGTTTGTGATGAAGAGTACCGTTTCAATGATAATATGTGTATTCCTGTTCGCGGCGGCCGTGTCGGCCGTGCCGGACGAACCCGCGGATCAGGAATCTATGGTGAAGGAGATATACGAGACCGTCGATCCGCAGCAGAGGCTGGGGCTTATCGATGCCTTCCTCGCTCTTGAGGACAAGGACCCCCGTATGAACAGATACGTTTACAAGGCGTATTTCAAGACACTGGAGGCCATGGGCGATTTTAACGCGCTTGAGGCCGTGCTGCCCGACTATATCAATGCGATTGGCATAGCCGATGGCGTTGAGGCCGCCGAAACATACAATATGATAGCGTATGCGTTCACGCCGAGCCTGAAGCATCTGGATATGGCCAAGGCGTACGCGCGCAAGTCCCTTGAGATACTCCTTTCGGCGTCGGAGACGCCGCGCGGGGTGGACCCGGCGGAATGGCCGGCCGTCAGGGCAATGTTTGAAGCCAATGTGAGGGACACACTGGGCTATATACTTTACAGGGACATGGTGTTCGATGAGGCCGTGGCCCATCTTGAAAAGTCGGTGAAAGTCCTTGAGGACCAATGGATACCGCGTATGCATCTCGGCATGGCCTATGAAAAGACCGGCGATTTCAAGGCGTCCTATGAGAACCTGCTTTATGCCGATTTTCTCGGCGGCGATGACCCTGAAATAGCCGATGCTTTGAAGAGGGTCGGCGAAAAAGCCTTTTCCGGATGGGAGAAGGTCGCCTTCGAAAACAAGATCAGGGAGAATGTGAAAAGCCTGATATCCGCCAAGGCGCTTGCCGGCGAGACCAACATGGCCGCGCCGGGCTTTGAGCTCGATTCTCTCGAAGGGGGGCGCGTGGCTCTTTCAGATCTTAAAGGCAGTGTCGTACTGCTGGATTTCTGGGCCACATGGTGCGGACCCTGTAATCTGGAGATGCCCGTTTTGGAAGGCATATACCGTGAGTATGCCGCCGCGGGGCTGAAAGCGGTCGCTGTCTCCGTGGACGACGAGGAGACTGTGGGCGATGTGCCGGGTTTTATCGCCGCCAGGAACCTTACCCTTCAGGTGCTGTACAACGACGGCAAGGCGCCGGAGGACTATGGCGTCGGCGGCATACCGGCATTGTATGTCATAGACAAAAAGGGAAACATACGTTTTAAACACGTCGGCTATTCAGATGACCTCTTGAGGTCGCTTAAAGTTCAGGTCGAATATTTGCTGAACGAATAAACATAAGGAGTATCAGTTGAAAAAGATCATAGCAATATTGCTGACGGCGGCGGCTTTGTCCGCCGCCGTCGGCGCTTCCGAATACATGGCCCCATCTTCGGCCATAAAAGAGATGTTCGATGCTTACCCCGTGGAATACATGAGATTTGACATAAACGCCCGGGCGGGGCTGATGCTTGAGTTCGATGCATATCCCCCGATCGGCAAGGTCGCGGAAAAGACCATAGCGCTGGCCGGGGAGAGGATATCGCCCACGCTCGGCGCGGAGAGGGAAATGCATCCGGTTACCGCGATGAAAATAGCCGATCTTCAGGGCAATATATTTGAAATGGGTCTTCCCGAAGGCATTGAGGTCAGGGACACGCTTTTTTCCTATTCCGGCAGATGGCTGGCTTTTACGGCGCAGGAAAAGGATGCCGTAAGGCTTTGGATAGGCGACCTGGAGAAGAAAAGGGCATGGCAGGTGAAGAAGCTTGAGTGCAACGATCTTTTCCGGGGAGAGTCCTTTGAGTGGACCGGCGATGACAGGCTTATCGTGCTGGCCGTGCCGCGCAAAGGCCGTCCCGCGGCGGCCGAAGCGGGCGCCGTCATACGGCCGGTCACGGATGAGACGTCGGGTACGGGCGGAAAAGCCCGCACATATCAGAACCTGCTGTCGGGCGAGGACGATATACTCCTGTTTGACTCTTACGCCTTGTCCGAGGTGGCTGTGGTGTATCCGGAAAGCGGCAAAGTGCATTACACCGGGCTGAAGGGTATATTCGAGTCATTTGATGTCTCTCCCTCTTCGGAAAAACTGCTGGTCACAGAGATAGAAAAGCCCTATTCATATAGCCTGCCCTACTATTTTTTCCCGAAAAAATTCTTCGTATATGACATCGAAAAGGGAAAGACAACGGTGTTGTACCAAAGGCCGCTGCAGGATTCCGTGGCTATAGGTGGCGTCTTCACCGGGCCGAGAAGCATGCAATGGGTGCCTCTCAGCGGTGACGACATCATATGGGTCGAAGCTCTTGACGGAGGTGACCCCCGGAACGAGGCGCCTTACAGGGACCGCATCATGAGGCTCTCCGGATCCGGCGATGCCGGCGCCGAAGAGATGGCAAAGACGGAATTCAGGTATTCCGGCATCGACTGGGGAGAAGATTCCTTTATCGTATATGATTTCGACAGGGATTCATACCGGATAAGGGGCACATTAAGAGCCGCGGACGGCGCTCTTAAAACGGTGCTTATCGACATGAATTACCATGATATTTACAATGCGCCCGGGGATCCGATGAAGCGCAAGGTGCCCGGCGGTGAAGTCATGGTCGCCGACGGCGGCTCTTTTTTCTTCATCAACTCAAAAGGCGCCACTCCCGAGGGGAACAGGCCTTTTCTCATGGCTATGGACAGCGAAACGGGAAAGCGGGAGATCGTGTTCAGATCATCCGCCACCGCCCATGAGATCCCCATTACCTTTGCGGACGGCGACACCGGCAGGCTGATAATATCGGCGGAAGACACGGAACATCCCCGCAATTACAGCATAGTGGAGCTTGGCACGGGCCGCAGGCTGAAGCTGACCGATTACAAAAATCCTTATGTCGGGATGACAGGCCTTCGAAAAGAGATTGTCAAATACACAAGGGATGATGGAATAGAACTCTCGGGCACGCTTTTTTTGCCTCCTGATTATGACGGGACCGCGAAACTGCCTTTGTTCATATGGGCTTATCCGGAAGAGTACCGGGACCCGGACAAAGCCGGGCAGATAGATATTTCGCCGAACAGGTTCACAAGGCTATGGGGCGATCATCCCGCGCTGCTTGCGCTGGCCGGTTATGCAGTGCTTTATAATGCCACCATACCGATAGTAGGCGAGGCCCAGACGGTGAACGACAGCTTTATAACACAGACGGTCTCAAGCATAGAAGCGGCCGTCAAGTACCTTGATTCCAGAGGTATAATAGACCCCGCGCGTACGGCGGTGGGAGGCCACAGTTACGGCGCTTTTATGACAGCGAATGTGCTGGCAAACAGCGATGTGTGTGTCGCAGGCATAGCGAGAAGCGGCGCGTACAACAGGTCGCTTACCCCCTTCGGATTTCAGAGCGAAAGGCGCACATTCTGGGAAGCTCCGGACTTTTACTGTTCGGTGTCGCCGTTCATGCATGCGGACACCCTGAAGGAGCCGCTGCTGATGATACACGGTGAACTGGACCCGAACCCCGGCACGTTCCCCATACAGTCGCAGCGCATGTTCGACGCCGTAAAGGGGAACGGCGGCACCGCGAGATTGGTGCTGCTGCCTTTTGAGGGGCACGGATATTCGGCCAGGGAATCGCTGTTGCATGTGTTGTATGAGATGGAGCGGTGGCTTGACAGATACCTCAAATGACCTCTGATAAAAGTTTTTAAAGCGGGGGCGGTAATGCTCCCGCTTTTGTTGCCGGCGCCGTCGGTCAAGTGTACTGCAGCGGCCCCGGCATAAGTGGTTTTTCCCCGGGTTGCCGGCATGGCCGGGCCTTTCGTATTATTCCGTCATGAGCAGCAGTAGCTCTTTTAGAGCCGTATCCAGCTGGGTGTCTTCGCCGTTCATCTCTGATTCCGGCG
>CAZJQC010000030.1:0-15570 GCA_964548195.1 uncultured bacterium
CAAAAGCCTTTGCGATTCCTATGCCCTTGATTACGAGCATGTCAGGGAGATGGTCTGGGAAAGAGAAGAAAAGATGACTACAGGCATCGGCGGGAATGTCGCTGTGCCGCATGCCAGACTCGACGGTATCGACAATTTTTACATAGCCATAATGATCAACAAAGAAGGGATCGATTTCGACGCCCTGGACGGAAGACCCGTAAACATAATCACCCTCCTGCTCTCCCCTCGCGACATGGTGAAGGAACATATCGCATTGCTCTCAAAACTATCGTATTTCCTTACCGAAGAGGATTCACACAGAATACTGCTGGAAGCGTCAACGATCGCAGACGTCGAGGCATTGGCAAAAAAGTTCTGAACTATTTAAAGACCCTGCCTGTCTCTCTTTGCCACAACAGCAGATCGAGGTCTGCCATGGATATTTCCCGCGAGGAACAAAATCCCCTCATAAGCCCTTCGATCTCAACATAGTCAGCCCCGGTCACGCTGGAGGGCACGGCTCCGATCACCCCAAGACGGACAAGGTTTTTCAGTATATGACGGTCCAGTATGGCCAGATCCTCGCCGAAACCCACATTACGAAGAAAATGGCTGGACTCTTTCCAGCCTATGCCCTTTACGTTCCTGATCAGAAAAGCCCTTTTTTCAGATACAGTCCCGATACCGGACAAAGTCTCCCGTATACGCATCGACCCGTCCGAAACAAAAAAATCCCTGGCCTCTATGATATATTTCGACTTATTATTGAAAAACCTTACGGGGAATACGGCCTCGCGTATCTCTTCATACCCCCCTGTAAACAACAGATCATGCGCAAGCAGCCGTTTGACCGCATCCCAGCAGACAAAAGCCCCCGACTGCGGCGTAAGTATACAGAATGTAAGCTCTGCGAATATGCGACGTTCGTCTCCTTCGGCCCATAACCGGGCATATCCCTGCTTAGCCCTGTCTATCTCATCTCTGAGTCGTATAAGGTCAACGTTAAGCTCGGCGAAGTATTTTTCATCTATTCTCATAGAAGCCCTTCCTCCTTAAAACTGAAATAGCCGTCTGCTGTGATTATAAGGTGATCCAGCAATGTTATCTCCATCTTTCCTGCCAATTCGGCGATCTTTTCGGTAAAACTGACATCCGCCTCCGAAGGCTCCATCCTGCCGGACGGATGGTTGTGTACCAGTATCATTGCGGCGGCCTCTTGCCTCAATGCGTCCGAGATGATATTCCTCGGATAAACGTATGAAAAATTGACGGTTCCCTGCTGATATCCCGCCACATGCAGGACACTCCCTGCGGCATTGACATATACCACACAGAACTCCTCCCTTGGCGTCCCGCCGTAATAGGCGGAAAAATATGATATCACAGCGCCGGGGGAATCAAGCACGCTGCCGGTTTCGCGGAGCTCTCCGGCAAGATAACGGGTGACAAGGGCCTTGACAAAAAGCATCGCTTCGGCCGTCCTCGCGCCGATGCCGTCGACCTTTATCAGATCGTCATACGACGCATCCAGCACGCCCTTTAGCGACCCGAACTCCCTGCAAAGTGATTTGGCCCGTATACGACAGTCCTTCCTGACGTCGACAAGGCCGAGAAGAAATTCCAGTATCTCATAGTCTGCGAAGCCCTTAAGCCCGCCTTTCAAAAAGCGTTCTCTAAGTCTTTGCTTGTGTCCCGAATTTTCGTTTTTATCCATGTCAATAGGAAAACAACGGCTCTATTTTGATCACAATGCTTTTTATCTGCGGGTATTTTAATCTGATCGAATTCTTTAAGTCATAAATCAATTCGGATTTTTCATCTTTTCCCGGATTTCTTGAGACGCTGATATCGAACACTATATTGACCCTTTTCTGGCCGATCTTCCTGAGATCGTGAAAAGAGTCCACAAAATCATATGCTTCCACCTTATGTGCGATAAATCCGGAGACATCTTTCAAAAACTCGTCATTATTATCCACGGGGTCAATATGGACTACGGATTTGATTTTGAACTTTTCATCGATGCTTTCCTCCACGCGCTCGCTGATCTCATGGGCGGCGTCAAAAGACATGTTGATGTCCAGTTCTATATGCAGGCTTACAACATCATATCCGCCGTAATTGTTCACGATGATGTCATGGACGCCTGTCACCGGCTCGAAACTCAAGGCAAAACTTTTCAGTTCGTCCACGAACTCCTTTGTAGGCTGCTTTCCTATGAGGCAGCTGACCGCATCCCTTGCCACTTCATATCCGGAATACATGATAAACAGGGACACGACAATGCCGAGATATCCGTCGGCTCCGTTGACGATAAAAGTGACCAGCACAAGTATGGACGACAACGCATCCGACCGGTGATGCCATCCGTCTGCCTGAAGCGTTCCCGAGTCTATCTTTTTGCCGATGAAGACCGCGGCCCTCGCCATGAATTCCTTTATGAAGATGGAAATGAATATGGCAAGAAAAAAGATCAGCGATTTTCTGATGTCCCCGGGATTTGCAATCGCATATACCGATTTTTTTATAAACTCTATGCCTGTAATGAACAGAAGAAAAGAAATGGCAAGCGTCGTTATATATTCGACCCGGCGGTGTCCGAAAGGGTGTTCCTTGTCGGGAGGCATATACGCCGCCTTAAAGCCAAGCACCACGCCCACCGAAGAGATCACATCCGTCAGCGTATGCACCGCGTCGGCGATTATCGCCACACTGCGGCTCAGTACCCCGACAGTGATCTTAAGCGCAAACAGCAGTACGTTCAGCACTATGCTGAAATATCCCTCGTATTTCCCCCAATATTCCTTGTCATCGAATCCGTGCGCCGCAATATTGGATTTGAACAGCCATGAAAACAGCCTATCCATCCGTCACTCCTGCGCATCCTTCTTAAAGGACTGCAGTCCGTCTTTTGTGAGCGGATAGCTGGCCCCGCGGAAAAAGAGTTCGCGGCCTTCAAGATACGCAGTCAGCCCGTCGTGTTCTTTGTCAGCGGCATATCGCTCGGCCGATACGCGGTCTGCAAAGACAAACAACGCGTCATCGTCCGTTTCTTGTAATCTTTCCGTGGAGATCGTCTCACATCCCAGTACCGATGAGACAAGTTCCGCGTCCTCATCGGCATGATCCGAGACTACATATATGACACGCGTGGTCTCACTGACGTACCGGCAGACACCGTCATCGCACTCAATGCCGGCCGATGCGAGGGCAGCCAGGGAAAATACGGCCGACAGAAGAGCAAATATTCTGCGAGAAGTCATATGAACCGCACCCCGCCTTCGCTTTTCTCCACATGGCCTATCACGCTGCATTCCTCGCCCTGTGCCCGAAGGAATTCAACGGCATGCTCGGAATCCTTTGGGTCCACGGCCAATATGAATCCTATTCCCATATTAAATGTCCTGAACATCTCCGCCTCATCCACGCCGGCGCCGGAGATCATGCGGAATATTTCAGGGACGTCCCATGAGCCTTTTTTTATGGCAGCCCCAAGGCCTTCGTTTAATATTCGCGGTATGTTTTCATAAAAACCGCCTCCGGTCACATGCACCATGCCGTTGATCTTGACGCTTTCCATCAACGCCAGGACATTTTTCACATATATCCTGGTAGGCGTGAGAAGTTCATCCAGGACTGCCTCCGATGTCTCGCTGTCCAGCAATGCCTTCCTTGCAAGACTGTATCCGTTGGAATGAAGTCCGCTCGACCGTAAGCCTATCAGAGCGTCGCCCTCGGCGACATCGGCTCCCGTCACGATCCGGTCGCGTTCACACACCCCCACGGCAAATCCCGCGAGATCGTACTCGCCGCCCGAATAAAAGCCCGGCATTTCGGCCGTCTCACCGCCCAGAAGAGCGCATCCGGAAAGCTCGCAACCGCGTATTATGCCGTCAACAATGGATTCTATCTTTTCAGGCGACACCTGGGAAGTCGCAATATAATCCAAAAAAAACAGCGGCCTGGCCCCCTGGGCCAAAATATCGTTTACACTCATGGCAACCAGGTCTATGCCGACCGTATCGTGTTTGTCTTTAATAAATGCGATCTTGAGTTTTGTCCCGACACCGTCCGTTCCCGAAACCAGGACCGGATCCCTGTATCCGCTCAGGGCATAAAGTCCGCCGAAGGAGCCAAGCTCCGTGAGCACATGAGAGTCATATGTGGATTTGACCTTGTCTTTTATCCTTTTTACAGCCTCATTACCCTTGTCGATATCGACCCCGGCATCCTTATATTTCATATTTCCTCCGTAACGGTTCAATTAAAATTATATACTAAATTATTGTCCGCTCAAGCCGCTTTTCAAGGATATGACTTCATCATCGCTCAAAGGCCGCTGTTCTCCCGGCTTCATCCCCCGAAGCGTCACTGTTCCTATGCGGCTTCTTACCAGGCCGGTCACCGTAAGCCCCACTTTTGCGGCCATCTTTCTTACTTGGCGGTTCCGTCCCTCGGTGATGACAATAGTAAAAGACCTGGGCGACGTTTTTTCCACCATGGCTTCCCGCGTCATCCTGCCGTCTATCCTGAGACCGCCGCGCAATTTTGCCAGCGCGCCTTCATGGACATTTTCAGTCACTGTGACCTGATATTCCTTCTCTTTGCGCGATGACGGGGACATGATGGAATTGACAAACGGGCCGTCGTCGGAAAACAACATGAGCCCCTCGCTCTCCTTGTCCAGCCTGCCGGCATATGAAAGGCCGCGCACTGCGCCGGAAAGGCCGCGTCCCTCGTTTTCGGAAAAGGTGCTTGTGACCCCTGCCGGTTTGTAATAGGCGATGTACTTGAAATTTTCGGTTGCTTTTTTTAATGCCTCGGAAACGGTCACGAGATCGGCATCCTCGTCAACAGGAAAAGCGGGGTCCTTTATCACGACGCCGTTCACCATGACAAACCCCTGCCTTATGAATTCCTCACCTTTGCGCCGGGAGGCGAAGCCAAGATCTTTTAGACGTTTGTTCAGCCTGACAGTGCCCATTTTAATCCAGAAGTCTCATATGCCTTGCTGCTGACCCCAGAATCGGAAACTCGCATATCTCTTTCCGTATGAACAACACGATCCCGGTGACGGATATTGAAAAATTAAGCAGCATAAGCATTAAAAATATCAGCTCCCCCACCTTCGGGATGTATAGGGACAGGAACGAGAGAAGGAAAAACACAAACTGCACGGCTCCCTGTTTCGCATGATAATAGACAAATTTACTCTTTTTCGCGTAAACAAAAAGCATTATAAGTGATAAGGGAAGCCCGTAGGAAAAAACGCCCATCCACCACCTTGACTTAAAGATGTCCCTGTCGTCAAAGGTATAATACCTCTCTTTGCTCATTTTTCAGCCATTTCTTTGCCGCGCAAATACGCCTTAAGATTGCCTTCCACAGTCTTTGGGGGGACCATGTTCTTTATGGCCGTCGTCATCGAAACATCTGAAATGCCCATAAGATGCGACACCGTACCCAAAAGGACCACATTGGCATATCTGGGATTTCCCAGTTCTTCGGCGATGCCCTGGGCGTCGACAAGATAAAACTTGTCGCCATACGTCTTTTTCAGCGTCCCGGCCGGATCACGGGGGTATTTCTTGTCGGAAAAATAAACGGAATTAGGGATGATCTCCATGTCATTGGAGACTATGAAGCCGTCTTTTTTCAAAAACTTCGTGAATCTCATGGTTTCAAGGAGTTCAAACGAGAAGATTATGTCAGCTTCGGCGTCCCCGATCAGAGGCGAGTAGACTTTCCGGCCGTATCTGAGATGTGAGTTCACGCTTCCGCCACGCTGGCTCATGCCGTGCACCTCCGCCTTTTTCACATCGAACCCCTCAAGCATCAGCGCCTCGCTGAGTATCTCACTTGCCGTAAGCACGCCCTGACCGCCGACTCCCACCAATAGAATATTCTTTACTTCGCTCATGATTCCCTCCTTGTCAGACAAGTTCAATGGCGCCTTTGGGGCATACCTGTGAACACACGGAACAGCCCGTGCACATCGTATCCATTATATGCGCTTTAGTCTCATCAGCGTTCTTTATCACGGCGGGACAGCCCACTTTCAGGCACAGTCCGCAATTAATGCATTTATCCTCGTTTACCTTGTATTTTTTCAGGTCATATTTCATACCCCGTATAAGCATGCACGGATTCTTTGTTATGATGACGGAGACTTCCTCCCGCGCCGTCTCCGCCTTGATGACATTTTTAAGCGCGTCAAGGTCATAGGAGTCAACGACAGTCACATGCTTCACACCCAGTGACCGGGACAGAGCCTCAAGATCTATCTCGTTTGCGGGCTCGCCGGTAAGGGTATGGCCCGTGCCGGGGTTCTGTTGCCTGCCGGTCATCGCCGTGATCCGGTTGTCCAGTATTATCACGGTGTTGGCGCCCCGATTGTATACGGCATCCATCAGTCCGGTGACGCCGGAGTGCATGAATGTCGAATCGCCTATGACTGCAACCGAGTTTTTGGAAAAATCCATGCCCAGAGCCTTCTCGAGCCCTATGTTCACCCCGATTGAAGCGCCCATGGCGATGGTCGAATCCATCGCGGAGAGCGGAGGCTGAACACCCAGCGTATAGCATCCTATATCGCCGGTGACGACAGTCTTCAGTTTGTTCAATGTATAGAAAACCCCGCGGTGGGGGCATCCGGCGCATAATATCGGAAGACGCACAGGCATGGCCGACACATCAAAAGGAGCATCCGGCGAAACGTTTGTGCGCCCGGAAACGGAATCCCTGATTATCTGGGTGTTCAGCTCTCCTATGCGTGAAAACACATCCTTGCCGATCACTTCTATGCCTTCCGCCTTTATCATCTCTTCCATGAAGGGCTCAAGCTCCTCGGCGACATACAGCTTCCCGACCCTGCCTGCGAATTCACGTATCTTATCCATGGGAAGAGGAAAACTCATCCCAAGTTTGAGCACGGAAGCGTCCGGAAAGGCTTCTTTCACATATTGATAGGATATGCCGGATGTCACGAAGCCCTTTTCAGTACCGTTCATCTCAATGCGGTTTATGTCCGCGTTTTCCGAGAATTCCTTAAGTCTCAGCGTACGCTCTTCTATAACGGGGTGCCGTTTTCTTGCGTTCGCGGGCACCATGACATATTTTGAAGGCTGTCTTTCAAATTTTTTCTCTTTGCCGGATCCCCGCCGTTCTGAAAGTTCCACGACTGTCTTTGTATGTGAGATCCTCGTGGTGGTCCTTAACATGACGGGTGTATCAAACTTTTCGCTGATATCAAGCGCCACCCCCACAAAATCTTTGCACTCCTGCGAATCGGACGGTTCCAGCAGCGGTATTTTTGCAAATTTTGCGTAAAACCTGTTGTCCTGTTCGTTCTGTGAAGAATGCATGCCGGGGTCGTCGGCAGATATAAGCACAAAACCGCCGTTGACTCCGGTATAGGTCAGTGTCAGCAGAGGGTCGGCGGCCACGTTCACGCCGACGTGCTTCATGGCGACCAGCGTGCGGGCGCCTCCAAAACATGAGCCTATCCCCACTTCAAGGGCGACTTTTTCGTTGGGAGACCACTGCGCCTTTACCACATCCTTGTACTGGACCATGCTTTCAAGTATCTCGGTGCTCGGAGTCCCGGGATAAGCCGCGGCCACATCACCGCCATTCTCATAAAAGCCTCTGGCTATGGCTTCGTTCCCCGACAAAAGCTTTTTCATAATACCTCCCTGAGGCTTGTCATATCCTTGTAAACCGATTTGTCGCCAAAACTGCTTTTCAGTTCAGCGGCAACCGCCTCGGCCGTTTTCAGGTCATCAGTCTTTAAAGCGCCTATGTATCTGAGATACAGGGCGTTCTCATAAGCGGGGTCGTCCCTGCCGACTTTCAGCAGCATCTCTTCGGCTTTCTCAAACTCGCCCAGGTTCTGATACTGTCCCGCGGCGGCGACATAGGCGCGCCCTTTTTCCATCAGATGTTTTGAGGATCTGCGGAAATATTCCGCCGAAACGGCGTCTTCCCCTCTTTCGGCATAATATGTTCCCAGATCAAACAGAAGTTTCGCGCCGTTTTTGGTTGAACCATACTTATCGGCGAGATCTTCCATCACGGCGATCTTGTCGGCGCCGGCTTCCGACATATTTCCGCCGGTCACATCCGCTAAAGTAGCAGAGATGTTACGTCCCGCCCGGATATTTTTTTGAATTCCCTGATGATGCATGATTACAAATGCGATAAAAAGGATCAGCAACACGCCTGCCGCGGAGACGATCATCGTCAGACGCGGCGCAAACCAGCTCACTGACCTGGCGAGAAGAGACGCAACCTCATTTTCCTTTAACTTGTGACGTTCGGTAGATTTCATGAAAATTACCCCCTTATAGGCTGAATTATACGCCAGGAGGGATTCGAACCCCCGACCCTTGGTTTAGGAAACCAATGCTCTATCCTACTGAGCTACTGGCGCAGTTCAATGACCACGAGAGTATATATTGAGGTCGAAAAATGTCAATAAATTTTTTGGCGCTTCGGGGCTGTTGCCCTTTAAGATTGACAAAAGCGCCTCATTATTATATATTTGGCAAAAGAGGAGGAATAGTGAAAAAAATATTGCCGCTGTTTTTGATGACCATATTCCTGCCCGTCGCCCTTTTCGCTTCGGTGCTTCAGGAATTCAATATCAACGAATACAAGAACATGTATCAGATAACCGTATCCTTTGACGATATCCCGCAGTTCAGGGAGATGACACTGCAATCCCCCTATCGCATAGTCGTTGATTTCAAAAACACTTACACCACGCCCTCAAAACGTTCCGTTACGATCGGCCGCCCGCCGTTCAACGCGCTGCGCATAGCCCAATATGACAAGGAGACCGTGCGGCTTGTCCTTGAGATGACTGAGAAAGCCCTGCACACGGTATCTGCAAAGGACAACACGGTCATAATCACCGTAAACTACGCAAATGAACAGAAGATGGATACTTTGGACCGTTTTGTAGACGTAAAAGTCTCGCCGCGTCCGGACAGCGTCACCTTGACCCGCATCAAAATAGGCACAACGATAAAGACCGTGAACGAAAAGGACGGGTGGGTGCTGATACTTCTTCCCGACGGCCAGGACGGGTGGGTGGAAAAAAGCAGCATCAGCTACTGATATGAAAAAAAAACTTTCTCTGATCGCTATTCTCCTTCTTGTATCATCCCTTTGCCATCCCGTTGAAATAGATTTTGACTTCCGAAAGGAAAGCACTGAAATACTTTTCCGCGGCGCCCGCATATTGACGGTAACCCCGGATCCCGGGGGATCGCTGCTGCTGATCACGCTGGACAAGTCACTGAAAAGCGGTTCTAAAAAGGTCGATTACAGACTTATAAAGACGATGTCCTTTCAGGGGCGGGAGGTTACGCTGGCCTTGAAACTCGGCAGAAATTACGCCTATGCCGCCGACAGGCTGACAATATACCACACATTCCCTCAGGAGGCCTACGCGAGATCCGATGTGGTAAAAGTATACAGCGGCCCCGGCCTCAAAAGCGGACTTGAGACTGAGATGTTAGTCGGGACGCGCTGCACAATACTCAAAAACAACAAAGGCTGGATGAAGATCGAGATCCCGGATCAGGGCGGCCACAGCGGATGGGTCACGGAAAGTTCGCTGGACCTCTTTATTGACAGAAACTCGTCCTATCCCCTATATATCACCGACAGCCGTTCCGTGCTCCGCAGCGGATCCTCTGAAATAAGGCTTGAAGCCGGCACACCGTACAGATTGCTGGAGGAACGCGGACAGGAGCTTTCCATAGAACTCGGTAACGGCAAACGCGGCACCATAAAAAAGCGCGTCCAGAGCCACGGCGAATTCGGCATGCGCATTGTTGAGAGCGCCCGCAGCCTCATGGGCATACCCTATGTGTGGGGGGGCACCTCGGAACGGGGACTGGATTGTTCCGGACTGACATACCTGGTATACAAGATGAACGGAATAAACCTGCCGCGCGACGGATTTCCTCAATACAAGTCGAACATAAAGATCAAAAAATCCGAACTTAAACCCGGCGACCTCGTCTTCTTTCAGACTTTTAAAAAGGGGCCTTCTCACGTGGGCATATATTCAGGCTCCGGCAGATTCATACACGCGTCAAGTTCAAAAGGCGTGACCGAATCCTCCCTTTCTGAGCCCTATTTTAAAAACCGTTACTACGGCGCCGTCCGCGTGTCGCGATAGATCAATATTTCAATATCCTGTCAAGAAATTCCGACAGCCTTTTATGGGAAGGCCTGTCGAATATGTGCGCGGCTTCCCCCTCATCCAATAACCTGCCCTGGTCGAGAAACAACACATGGTCCGAGACCTGACGGGCAAAACCCATCTCATGTGTCACCAGCACAAGGTCCTTCTTCTCCTCGCGCAGTTCCTCTATCATATCAAGCACTTCCGCGGTGAACTCGGGATCCAGCGCGGATGTGGGCTCGTCAAAAAGTAAAAATTCGGGATTCGCCGCAACGGCACGGGCAATGGCCACCCTTTGTTTCTGTCCGCCCGAAAGCTGCGCCGGCTTCTTCTCAACGTGTTCGGAAAGGCTGAAACGTTCAAGCAGACCGTACGCCCTCTCACGCGCCTCGCCACGAGCATATCCGTGTACTTTCTCAAGCGGGAGTGAGATATTGTCAATGGCATTAAGATGGGGAAAAAGATTAAAGGACTGAAAGACCATCCCTATTGATTTTCTGTACTGCCTGAGGGCCTCCTCATCCACCGGCACTTCCCTGTCATTGATCCTTATGCTGCCTTCATCCGCCACAATAAGGCCGGCGAGAAGCCTCAGCAATGTCGATTTGCCGCCGCCGGACGGACCGATTATGACAAGCGCATGGACATCGGACAAGTCTATTGAGACGTCGCTCAGCACCTCGTTTCCGTCAAAACGCTTTGTCAGCGACCTCACGTCAAGTCTCATAGCTGAATTTCCTTTCAAGCTGCTTTGTCAGTGAAGATATGGGGAACGTAATAAGCATGTACCCGAGCGCCAAAGGCAGATAACTTTCAAGCGTCGAATATGTATAAGCATTGACCTCCTGAGCGTTCAGTGTGAACTCACTCACCGAGATGATGGAAAGCAGTGACGAATCTTTTATAAGCGATACAAACTGCCCCGCAAGAGGAGGCAATATGCGCTTGATCACCTGGGGAAATATTATATACCTGTACTGCTGCACCCTGGTAAAAGCCAGAGACCTCGCCGTCTCCAGCTGGGTCGCTCCGACGCTTTCTATGCCGGCCCGTATGATCTCCGAGATATACGCGCCCGCAAAAAACGAGAGGATAAGGACCCCGGCCACATACCTGTTCTGAAGCCTGAACGCATCCGCTACCACATAAAAAAAGACAAGTATCTGAACAAGAAGCGGCGTGCCGCGTATCAGCTCGACATAAAACCTGCTTAAAAAATAAAACGGCAGAAACCTGGAACGCTGACCGACCGCAAAGATAGCGCCTATAAAGAGGCTTATGCACAACGAGAAAAAGGAGATGACCAGCGTCATCCCCAGTCCCCTGAAGAACTTCACCCTGTAGGCCCATACACCCGACCAGTTGAAACCGTAGTCAAGGCGGGAAAAGGCGAAGAAGAACAACCCCGCTATGAACAGCGCCACCAGCGCGGCATTAAGGGCGATCGACGGGCATCCGGGCTTGTCTCCGGCGCCTTCCCTGAAAAAACATCTTTTTATCAATCCCATGATGTCAATCTCGGATGTCCGCGTCACGGTGAAAAGAAAAACGGTATCCCGAGCTCATCAAATGTGCGTTTCTGCTCGGTAAGGAATTTCTCGCCAAGACGGTCGAATCCCCCATCCTCCTTAAACTCCTTTAAAAAGAGATTGATCTGTCCCCGCAATTCCGTGTCGTCCTTTCTCATGGCGATACCCCAATATTCATAGTCTTCCTGAAAAGGTTCCAATATGGCTCTTGTGGTATCAGGGTTTTTTCTCCAGTTGGTGAATATGGTCATCTGATCGTATATAAAAGCGTCCGCTTTGTTCTGTACGACCTCGAGCACGCAGGCGCTCTCCTTGTCAAAGACCATGATATCAGCATTCGGAAAATGGTCCTTGGCATAAAGATGTCCGGTGGTGCCTTTCTTTACCGCGATCCGTCTGCCTTTCCTGTCAAGGTCGCCGGGCACCTTTACCGGGGAATCCCGAGAGATGAGCAGGGAGAGATAGGCTTTTGAATAGGGGTCCGAAAACTCCACCGACTGCCTTCTTTCCTCTGTGATCGTCATAGACGATATGATTATATCTATTTTTCCGGTCTTCAGTGACGGTATAAGGCCGTCGAAACTGATATTGCTTATCTGCACCGGCCTTTTTAGATACTTTCCCAGCGCATAGGCCAGGTCGACGCTTATACCTTCGGGATTCCCGTCCGTATCCGTCATCTCAAAGGGCGGGTACGCAAGCTCCATACCGACCTTCAATGTGTCTTTCTCGGCCTTTGCGCAACCTGCCACAACTACAGCCGCGATGATCAGAAATGAGAATAACCTGTTCACAATCCCTCCTTTCTATCCAAACACCTTTCTAAGTATATCGGTGGTCCTGGCCACGGGGTCGTGTCTTATCTTTTTCTCTTCGTCCGCAAGCAGTTTGAACAATCCGTCAAGAGCCTTCTCGGTCACATAATTATCAAGGTCCGTGTCCATTAACTGCACGGGAAGCGAGTTTATCTTATGTTCGATCTGCTGATAATATGAAGTGACTCCCACTGCGGCCATTGAATCATGCACCATCGGCCGGAAAAGCTGCTTCAGCGCCCCGTATGTCTTCGCCCTGAAATATTCCGTGGCTGCGTTGTCTCCGCCTCTCAGAATACCCCAGGCGTCTGAAAAGGTCATCTCCGTCAATGCGGTCCAGAATATATCCACAGCCTCGGGCACGGAGCGTTCCGCGGCTCTGTTCATGCTTTTCTCAAAATCCCTTATTACAGAACCCATGCCTGCAAACTCAAGGGCGCTTTTGATCTTCCTCACGGAAGGAGGCAAGCCGATCTTTATGGACGGATTGCCATAAAAACCGTTGAGTCCGCCGCCCTTATCCGCCGCCCTCTGTGTCCCTATCCTCAGGGCCTCCACAAGCCCCCCGACAACATCACGTTCGCTCAATCCGCCGCCGGCGCCGGTATCCACGTTCATAAGCCTTCCCACATCGACAGTACATGAGGATATGAAGAAAAGCGAAACCAGTAAAAACCATTTAACATGTCTCATGAGACCTCCCCGGAAAAATTCATTTGATATATGATATACTCATACGTCAAAAAATTCAAATAAAAACCCCTTTTTTGAATTTTTCAACAAATTCAGCAGGCGAGGCCACCTGAAAATCGGCCTTGTTCAATTCTGTTTCGGACCCGTATCCCCATTTCACGCCCACGGAACACACCCCTGCCCCGGAAGCTCCCTCAAAATCCGTGTATCTGTCGCCAGTCATGACGGCACAGGCGCCCGGCATTCCGGTCTTTTTAAGCACGTCAAGTATCAAAGCGCATTTGTCGGTACGGCCGCCC
This sequence comes from uncultured bacterium, assembly GCA_964548195.1. Taxonomy (GTDB): domain Bacteria; phylum Macinerneyibacteriota; class Macinerneyibacteria; order Macinerneyibacteriales; family DSCS01; genus CAZJQC01. The sequence continues at coordinate 13,517 of CAZJQC010000030.1, forward strand.
TCAAGACTGCTGCCCTCTATGGCTTCAAAAAGATCCTCCATGCCGTAGCGTGCTATGATACGGCGGGCAAACACCTCCGGCTTGGCAGTGGCGACAGCCAGCATCGTCCCAGACTCATAGAGGCTCGTTATCATCTCACTGACACCCGGATACGGCCTGTTCTCAAAGATGCCGCGCTCCAAGTAGTATTCCCGAAAAAAACCGACGGCTTCAAAAGCCCGGGCTTCCGTGACACCCCATTTTTCCGCAAATGTAAGATGAAGCGGCGGCCCCAGAAACGACATGATCTCACCATGATCCGGTATGTCGCGCCCCCCTTTTCGATAGGCGTGTCTTACGGAGTTTATTATCCCCTCGGCCGAATCGCTGAGCGTACCGTCAAGATCGAAGATCACAAGCCTTTTATTCATCTGTCCCTTTCAGCATCCGTATCTCGTATGCCCATTTTTCGGGGTCGGGTGTCTCAAGTATCAACGGGATGTCGTCAAAAAAGGGACTGTCTGCGATGCGTTTAAAACACCCGGTCCCGATATGCCCCTCCCCAAGCGGAGCATGGCGGTCCGTCATGCTTCCCAGAGCGTTTTTTGAATCATTTATATGCATGGCCTTCAATCCGTCATCCCCGAACAATACGCGGAAACGGTCCCAAAAAAGGTCGAAACCCTCATCGTCCGCGATGTCATATCCCGCCGCCCATGCATGGCAGGTGTCCACGCAGACGCCCAGCCTCTCCGGATACGATGACTGTTCCATGATACCGGCGATATGTTCAAGGCGATACCCCAGAGCGGTGCCTTGTCCCGCGGTATTTTCAATCAGAATAGTCACTGTGCTTGTTTTAAGGACCTCGTCAATGCCGCGGGCTATGGTCTTCAAAGCGGAACCCTCATCGACGGCCCCGAGATGATTGCCGGGGTGTATGTTCAGAAAACGCAGACCAAGCGCCCCGACTCTCGACGCTTCCTCTTTAAGGGACGCGACAGACTTTGTCCTTTGCGCCAAATCGGGAGAAGCGAGGTTGATCAGATAGCTGTCATGAGCCACGACAAACGCGGGATCCATGCCGGCGGACCTCATATTGCTTTTAAAAAGCGCCGCGGCTTCGTCCGTCAAAGGGGGATTATCCCATCTGCGCTGATTAGCGGTAAATAACGCGAAAGCCTCCCCCCCTATCTTGCGGGCATTGAGAGGAGCGTTGAAGACGCCGCCTTTGGCGCTTACATGAGCTCCAAAATATTTCACTTTTTTTTCTCGGCCCACAGACCGCAAAGATGCAGAACGGTGTCCGCGGCCTTGACCATGGCGGATAGCGGCACCCACTCCTTTTTGGAATGGAACATGAGGCCGCCCGCAAAAATATTCGGTGTGGGCACACCCTTGAACGTGAGACGCGCCCCGTCGGTGCCGCCTCTGATCGCCGTCTTTACCACCTTCATCCCGGCTGCCTCTATGGCCTGTTCGGCCAATCCGGTCACCTCCGGATAGCGAGACAATATCTCTTTCATATTGCTGTACTGGTCTTTTACATCAAGTGTGATAACGAGTCCCGGGTATTTTTTTTCAAAAGAGCCCTTTAACGATTTTAACAGTTCTACCCTCTCCAGGTTTTTAGCGCGTTCAAAATCGCGCAGTATAAAGGTAAGCAAAGCCTCGTTCTCATCTCCGCCCATGCCGGTAAGATGATAAAAACCCTCTCTGCCCGCGGTATGCTCCGGCTGCTCCCATTCAGGCAGGGCAGCCATAAAACGGCATGCGACCTGAGCGGCGTTGATCATCTTATCCTTTGCAAACCCGGGATGCACATTTCTTCCCGTGAAACGTATATCCACCCCGTAGGCGTCAAAACATTCGTCATCCATATGGCCCTCAAGGCTTCCGTCAAGAGTATAAGCGACCTTTCCCAGCCTTTTTATGTCGATGTTGTCCGTTCCTGAGCCTATTTCCTCATCCGGGGTAAAGACTATGCGCAGCTCCGGATGTCTCATGTCTTTATGGGCGTCCAGTACCGCCAGCGCCGTCATGATCTCGGCTATGCCGGCCTTGTCATCTGCGCC
>CAZJQC010000031.1:0-12879 GCA_964548195.1 uncultured bacterium
CTTATGCAGGGCGCCGACTGCTGCGACCACACATACACACTTTGAATCTTCGCGATTTCGCCAAAAGGCACGGCTTCCTTCAAACCGAGCGGCATAACCTTATAATATGCAAATGCACAACTGCCATGTTGAATAATCATTATTACCGGCTATAATACATGTCAAAAATAATTGCACCGTACGAAAGGAGCCAACATGCGATGTTTAAGGTCGATTTCAATCATCGTAATTGCGTTTTTTCTTTTTTCCTGCGCGGGAACTGTCAGAAACATAAAACGCGAACGACTTCAGGTCAGGTCTGTGACAAAACTTCAGATCAACAAAGCCTTCCCGGGCGCCGGGGAGCTGGCGGCGGAACTGCGTGACATGGGCTTCAGGTTCAGTGAAGCAAAAGACTGGTTCGGGCCCGAGTCCACACCGGCATGGGTGATAACAATCGGCACGGAAGTCGATGTGTATACCGCACAGGCTGTAATATCCATATGCAGCCGCTATGCAAACGGGAATATCATCGTGATCATCACCGATTCCGAAAGATTCGGCAACAGAAAACGGATCTATGTGGGCGCATTGAGTCAATTAAGGCCGGAACAGGGCATCAAAGGCAAAAAAATAAAAAAACTGATGCGCTCCGGACTCACAGAAGAAGAGTTCAAGACATACGCGGACTGAGTCCGTCCCCGGCAAAACACCCGCCCGGAGCGACTTCGGGCGGGCCATTACGCGAAACAATCATAAAAAGGGCGTTTCCCCTCCATATCATCTCAACTTCCTCTTGTCTTTTTTCCGTTTGGGAGTATATTCTCCCTGCGCGGCTCCCCTGTTGTATCAGGCGGGAACGCCTGTTTTATTTTTACGGATTTAAGGGGATATAAGAATGGACATGAAGATCGGAGATGCCGCAGCCCTGCTGGGCGCATCCGAAAAAGCCATACGCATGTGGATCAAAAAGAAAGCTCTGCCCGCTTATAAAATACGGAACCAGTATCTGTTCAACGAATCTGAGATCCGCGAATGGGCGCTGACAAACGGCTTCACTCTCACGACTCTGCGGGATGAGCCCGGCCTTACGGGAAAACCGGTCTCAGTGGGCGCGCTGCTGAGGCGAGGCGGCATACATTTCAATATTGAAGGCTCGAATATCGGGGATGTGATGCGCAACGCCGTACGCTGCGTAAAACTGCCCGGCTCCGTCGACGCCGAAAGGCTTTCAGCCGAACTTTTAAAAAGGGAAGCCATTATTACCACCGCCGTGGGAAAAGGCATAGCATTCCCCCATCCCCGCAAACCCATTATATCAGATCAGGAGGATGAACGGATCGCGATCTGCCATCTGAAAAACCCACTCGACCTGAAAGCAAAAGACAACATACCGGTGCGCACACTTTTCATAATAGTCTCTTCAAACGGCAAAAGACATCTTGATATACTCTCAGGGCTTGCTTCTTTATGCAGGACCGATGAATTTATACGGCTTCTCAGAGAGGACACAGCCGGTCCGGTTCACGCTTACCTCGAGCGGCGTGAAGCCGGGACAGGAAAGAACACTTCGATATGATGACACTGCTTGCGGCCGGAATATCGGCAATACTTTTCGGCGGAATACTGTCCCTCTTTTTTAAGGACCGCTTCAAATCACGGATAGTCTGCCTCTTCACCGGCGCCGGAGCCGTGATGACACTGATACCGGCGTTCTCCGCACTGCTCGGCGGCACCATCCTTACAGCGGAGTTTGAACTTTCATATCCGGTGGGAACGGTATCCGTAGTGGTCGACCCGCTCGCCGCCTTCTTCGTCATACTTATATCGGTCATGTGCTTTATAGCCTCCATCTATACGATGGGATACATGAAGAGCTACAACGACAAAGGTCACACCCTTTCATCGCATTATCTTTTTCTGTCCATGCTGACATCATCCATGCTCGCCGTGGTGGTCATACAAAACGCCATCGCATTTCTCATGGCATGGGAGATCATGTCACTCGCCTCCTTTTTTCTCGTCGTGTTTGAAAACGATAAAAAAGAGGTGCGAAAAGCCGGCCTGAACTATCTGATAGCGATGCACGTGGGCGTGATATTTCTCATATTCGCATTCATTATCCTGACTCTCAGATCAGGCAGCCAGGATTTTTCCTCATTTTCCGCGGCGTTCGGAACGGGAAGAGGCTTCACTGATATTGTCTTTGTCCTCACTTTTGTGGGATTCGGCACCAAGGCCGGTTTTGTGCCGTTCCATACCTGGCTGCCCAAGGCCCATCCCGCGGCCCCCGCCCACGTCTCAGCCATCATGTCGGGTATTATGATAAAGACAGGCATATACGGCATTCTGAGGATCATCTCGCTTATACCCGGGCCAAGCCGTGAGATCGCCTATTTTGTCCTTATCATATCGCTTCTCTCCGGCATATTCGGAGTCGCTTACGCCATAGCTCAGCATAACGTGAAGACACTCCTGGCGTATCACAGCGTGGAAAACATCGGCATCATAGGCCTTGGCATAGGACTGGGCCTGCTGGGACTGTCCTACGGCAATAATATGCTCGCGGTGCTCGGTTTCGCGGGGGGAATACTGCATATACTAAACCATTCCATATTCAAGACACTGCTGTTCTTCTCCGTGGGCAGTGTCTATCAGAAAACACATAACTTGAACATGGACACGCTCGGCGGCCTTGCAAAGGCTATGCCTTTCACCGCCGCGGCCTTTCTCACCGGCTCCCTGGCCATAACAGGGCTGCCTCCGTTTAACGGATTTGTAAGCGAGTTTTTCATCTACAGCGGCATGTTCAGCGGTTTCGGCCGCAGCGGAGCGCCCCTTTCGATAACACTGGTCCTTTCATTTGCGGGGCTGGCATTTATCGGCGCGATGGCTTTGCTCTGCTTCACAAAGGCATTCGGCTCCGTCTTTTCGGGGACACCCCGCATACCTGCGCCCGCTATAACCGCAGATGCGGCTCCAAGCATGAAAACGGCCATGGCATTGCAGATGCTGATGATAGTCATGATAGGCCTTTTTCCCCGTCATGCCTTCAAAGCGGTATCCCTTGTCTCCTCCGGTTTTACGCCACAATCAGCCGACGCGCTGAAAGGATATGACAAAACGCTGACAGCTCTGACACAAGGCCTGTTTATCTTCGCGGCGCTGTTCGCGTTTTTCCTCCTCTTCCGCGGCCTGCTGCTGAAAGGCAGGCAAGTGACGCGCTTTAAGACATGGGACTGCGGATACCGGGCCGGCAACCCGCATATGCAATACACCGCATCTTCCTACGCCCATTCCTTTATAGGGCTGATAAGTCCCGCCCTTGACAGGGAAGTGGCAATAAAAGACCCCTCAGGGCTCTTCCCCGGCGACTCACATTACAAGACACATGTAAGCGACCGTTTTGAGACCGGAGTCATATTGCCTCTGATAAACGGTTTAAAAAGGCTGCTGAAGGCATTTTCCTGGATACAAAACGGCAACACACAGCAATACTTGCTGTACGGGCTGGTCTTTCTCATCGCAATAACAATATGGATCATGGCGGTCTGATGACATGGCGTTTATAAATATTCTCATAATACTTTTCATCCCATTCCTCTTCACCGGAGCAATAAACAGATTTAAATCGGCCTGGGCAGGACGCAAGGGCGCTCCGCTCATACAGCCGTTCAGAGATTTTATGAGACTGATGAAAAAAGGCGAGGTCATAAGCACGGTATCATCTGTTGTCTTCAGGATAGCCCCGTCCGCGGCACTGGCCTCGACAGTCACGGCGGCGCTTATAGTGCCGCTGGCGGGCGGGAAGTCGCTATTGTCCTTTGACGGCGACTTCGTCCTCTTTGCATATTGTCTCTCGCTGGGAAGATTTTTTACCATAGCCGGAGCGCTGGATACGGGTTCCGGGTTTGAAGGCATGGGCGCCAGCAGGGAAGCCCTTTTTTCAACCCTCGCGGAACCGGCGCTGTTCGGGCTGGCAGGCTCCTTAAGCCTCATAAGCGGAGGCATGTCTTTTGAGGACATACTCTCATTTTCCGCCGGCACAGGAAGTCTTTCATACCTCATCCCCATACTTGGCGCCATGCTGCTTTTTGTCATGCTGCTTGCCGAGGGGTGCCGCGTCCCTGTGGACGACCCCAACACACATCTTGAACTTACCATGATACACGAAGTCATGGTCCTGGATAATTCCGGCCCGGACATGGGCTTTATCATGTACGCCTCGGCTCTGAAAATGGCCGTATTCGCCTCACTTGCCGCAAACATCATACTGCCTCGGGAGATGCCGGTTTTACTCTCACTTGCTTCTTTTGCCGCAATATACCTGATACTTGCCGCGGCGGTAGCCACGGTCGAGACTGTCATGGCGCGCCTCAGGATGACACACGTACCCCGTTTTCTCTTTTTCATGACCTCGCTTTTCCTGATCATACTTTCGGCGGTGCTGCTCTTTAAAACGGGAGGGCTCTCATGATAGACCTCATCATAATACTGTTCGGGATAACGATGCTGTACGCCGCCACGGCGGGGCGGCTTGAAAGCTATGTGACCGTCATCACAGTCCAGGGCATGCTGCTTTTTCTGCTGGTGCTGCTCGACTACGGCACGGAAGATATGCCGGGCCTTTTATTCATGTCCTTTGAGACGCTGATCGTAAAGACCATGGCAATACCTCTATTTCTTAAATACATCATACGTAAAAACGGGATATTCCGCGAGGTGGAACCGCATGTGACCAACTTCTACTCGCTTATCATCACAACAATCATATTCGCCGGCGGGTTCTATCTCTCATATTTTGCATTTAACACCGCCGGCGGAGTGCGTCCGCTGTATTTCGGAATATCCATATCCGTGCTGGTGACGGCGCTCTTTATCATCATAACGAGAAAAAAGATCATCACACACGTGATGGGTTATATGATGATGGAAAACGGCATATATCTGCTGGCGCTCTCCGCGGTGAAAAGAAACCCTCTCATCGTGGAACTCGGCATACTGTTCGACATCGTAATGGCCGTATGCCTGCTGGGAATACTGATAACAAGGGTGCAGTCGGTGTACGCCGAGACCCATATAGACAATCTTTCAAAGCTGAAGGACGAATAATATGATAGCTGTACTGTTACTCTTTCCGCTGGCCGGCGCGGCGATAGTGCTGGCCGCAAGGTCACGCATCGCGGATATTGCCGCGGTCACAGCTTATGCCGCCGTGCATCTTGCCATATCCATCATGCTCTGCATGCGCCCCGGACAGTTCACCCGGTATTTCAGCACGGACGGGCTGAATGTGTTTTTTCTTCTCATACTTTCCATGCTCTTTTTCGGAACGGCATTATATAATATCTCATATATGAGGCACGACCGGTCCGATCCCAAAAGCAGGTCGCTGTATTCGGCAAGCCTTCTGATATTCGCCGCCACCATGACCGGCGTCATACTGAGCACGCATCTGGTACTGCTCTGGGTGTTTGTGGAAGCAACGACATTGTCCAGTTCATATCTCATATATTTCAGCAGGTCGGAAGCCTCGCTGGAAGCCACGTGGAAATATCTGTTTATCTGTTCAATAGGCATCTCGATCGCTTTTGTCGGCATCATATTCCTCTCAACGGGCCTGAACACGCCGGGTTCGCTGTTCTTCAGCGATCTGTACGCCCAAGCGGCTTATATGGACCCCTTCTGGCTGAAGCTCGCATTTCCCTTTATTCTTGTGGGTCTCGGCACCAAAGCCGGACTGGCTCCGGTACATGCCTGGCTTCCCGACGCACATTCTGAAGCGCCCTCTCCCGTATCGGCGCTGCTTTCCGGCGCGCTGCTGAATGCCGCTTTTCTGGGGATCATACGTGTCGGCAAAGTCATGACATTGGCCGGGATGGGGGCATATGCCGGCGGACTGCTGCGCCTCATGGGTTTTATATCCATATTCGCGGCTTCCGTATACATCATCCGTATAAAGAATTACAAACGCATGCTTGCATATTCCTCCATTGAAAATATGGGGGTCATCGCAATAGGCCTGGGACTCGGAGGCGCCGGAGCATACGCCGCCATGCTGCATCTTGCAGCCCATTCCCTCACGAAAGGCTCGTTCTTTCTGACCGCGGGAAACATACTGCACAGATTCAGGAGCAGGAACATATCCGACGTAAGCGGGCTCCTGCGCAAAGACAATATAAGCGGATGGCTTTGGCTGCTCTGCTTCGCCGCCATATCCGGACTGCCGCCGTTTCCCATGTTTATAAGCGAGTTTATCGTAGTAAGGGCCTTTGTGGCCGAAGGCAGTCCCTTTTACGCCGCCCTGTTTCTGCTGCTGCTGACCGTTGTCATCGCGGGCATGGGCCGCTCCGTCTTCAGGATGAGCTTTGGAGCCGGCGATGACGGCATCGCCGCAGGGAGACCGGATGTGCTGACGTATCTGCCGCAAATCATATTCATGGCAATGCTGCTGTACATGGGCATATCGATGCCGCGATTTGTCTCCGGGATGATAAGAGCCGCGGCCGCGATGCTATGAGGGACAAGGATGGTGATGCGATGAAATGGGCTGTTACAGAAAACAACGGACATATTGATATAAAGGAAATACCCGTGCTGGGGATAACGGAACTGCGCGGCAACATCATAAAAGCGTGTGAAAACGGCAAACGTACAGTCGCTTTTTTCGGAGACAAGGCGGCCCCATACACCACGCTGTACACAGTGATGGCCGACGACGAGGAGTCAAAACTGCTGGTCGCATCGGCAATCTTCAAAGGAGAATGCTCCTATCCTTCAATCACAGCCGAGATACCGGCCTTGCACATGTTCGAACGCGAGTTCCATGAGGAGACCGGCATCGTTCCGGAAAACCATCCGTGGCTGAAACCCGTGCGCTACCCGGCGGACAGGGCGGACCGCGCCCAAAAGATGGAGGACCATCCCTTTTACACGATAAACGGCGAGGAGATACATCAGATCGCCGTGGGCCCCATACACGCCGGGGTGATAGAACCCGGCCATTTCAGGTTCATGTGCAGCGGTGAGACCGTGCGCCATCTTGAAATACAGCTGGGATATCAGCATCGCGGTGTCGAAAGACTCATCAAGGAACGGGGCATGCCCGGTTCCATACATCTGGCAGAATCAGCGGCCGGCGACACAGTGATAGGCCACGCCTGGGCCTATGCCGCATTGGCCGAAACCCTGAGCGGGACCGCAATATCAGCACGGGCCGAATCAATACGGGCCATAGCGCTTGAACTGGAACGCGCCGCAATACATATAGGCGATCTGGGAGCCATAGCCGGTGACGCAGCCTATTCACTCGGCAGTTCCGTATTTGGAGCCGTGCGTACGCTGGTGATCAACTCCATGCTTAAAATATGCGGAAACCGTTTCGGCAGAGGACTGATCAGGGAAGGCGGCGTCGCTTTCGATATCACACCCGCCCTGAACCGGGAGATAACGGATACGATAAAAAAAGTGCGCGGGGACGTCGAACTGACCGCCGAGACGATGTTTGCGTCGTCAAGCACCCTTTCACGCCTGGAACATACGGGCACGGTTGAAAACCCGGCCGCACGAGCCATGGGCATGACGGGACTTGCCGCGAGAGCCTCCGGCATCAAGGCCGACATAAGGTCAGACCACCCGCACGGCATATACAGACATTATCACGTACATAAAAAATCAATGGACAGCGGAGACGTGTTCGCCAGGACCTACATGCGTTATGCGGAAATAAGACAGTCTCTGGCATTTGCAATAGAACAGCTTGAACACATAGCCGACGGCGCTCCGCTTTGCAGGCCGCTCCCCGCATTGAAAGAAAACAGCTTCGCCATATCCATGACAGAGGGATGGCGCGGCGAGATAGTCCACGCCGCATTGACAGATAAGGACGGAAGATTAAGCCGCTACAAGATAAAAGACCCCTCCTTCAACAACTGGTACGCTCTTGCATACGCATTAAGGGGTAACGGCATATCGGATTTTCCGCTGTGCAATAAAAGTTTTGACCTGTCATACAGCGGAAACGACCTGTAGGGGGGATGCCATGTTCAACATACTGAAAGTCAGAAAAAGACACGGTTATCAGGCCATACCGGACATAAAAAAAGCCGTGATACGCGAGCCTTACAGAGGGCTGCCGTCACTTGATGACAGCAGCTGCAGCGGCTGCGGAAAATGCGCCGAAATATGCCCGTCGGATGCGATCTCACTGAACCCTCTTTCACTGGACATGGGCAGATGCATATTCTGCGGCGACTGCGCCGCCGTATGTCCGGAACAGTCAGTCACATTCACAAATCACCATAAGATCGCAGCCTCCGAGAGCTCCGCCCTTGTCATACATCCCGGCATAAGCCCGGAGGAATACCGGCGTGACGCGATGGCCTGCAACGCCGATATACACCGCCTTTTCGGACATTCGTTAAAACTCAGACAGGTGTCCGCCGGCGGATGCGGCGGATGCGAATGGGAACTGAACGCCTGCGGAAACGTGAACTTCGACATGGGCAGATTCGGCATAGAGCTCGTGGCGTCTCCGCGCCATGCGGACGGCCTGATCATAACAGGCCCCGTCACGGAAAATATGGCGGACGCGCTGGAAGATGCGTATATGTCAGTCCCTGAGCCAAAGATCGTGATACTCACGGGCGCGTGCGCAATAAGCGGAGGCATTTTCAGAGATGCGGCGGCCATCGATCGCGGATTTATGGACCGTCATCATATTGACCTCTATATACCCGGCTGCCCCGCGCATCCGCTCACTATCATAAACGGCATACTCGACTTTCTGGGAGCCTGACCACCGGAAAACATCCGGAGATCCCTCTTTTTCAAAGGCCTTATGACGGCATAACAGTTTCGGCATTTATTACATGGGTCTTTCAGGGACAATAAAATACCGCCATTTCGAAAGCCGGAAGGCGGGCGTAAGAAAAATGTATAACAAAAGAACGTTAATATTAGGTACAGGCCGTGCGTCTTAATCAGGAGCTATTCGCGGGAAAACAAAAAATAAAGTCCCGCAAAGATAACGGTAAGCCCGAAGACAATGACCCCAAGCAGGGACAGCGATACATCCGCACCGAAAGGCGGCATGAAAACAGGCCGGAAACAGTGTACATACCCGTCATCCCAAGGCGTCACTATAAAACATACGACGAATACCAGCGACAGATAGACCGTCGTGATTATCCGGCAGCTTTTCCTCACACAAAACCCCCCGTTCAGTACATCATAGCATGCTATCAAAAATATTCAATATTTGATTTTGTAGTTTCATTACCTGATGAAAAACGACCCCGCCCCTGCCACTCCTTACGGCCGGCATTGTCCGGAAACACGTCGTGTTCCATAAGTTCTCCATGAGCTGTTACGCTACCGTAAAATATTATGCTCCCAAACTACGCTTTGCAAAGACGGCGGCCCGCATGCATGGCCGCGATTATCATGCGGCCATGGACATGAAACTATCCTAAAATTCAGCCACAGCTTGCCGTAAATATCTTTTGTGTTATATTACGTTTACTGGTTTTAACTTTAAAGGAGGAGATAATGAAATTGAAAAATCTGGCACTGATTGTTATTGCAGCTTTCGTTCTCTTTTCATGCGAGTCACAGATGGGCAGCATAAAAAAAGAGAAGATCAAAGGAGACGAAATATTCAGGTTGGAGATCAATAAAGCCTTCCCCGGCGCTGAGACTCTGGCCGGTGAGCTTCTGGACCTGGGTTATAAGTTCAACCCGGAAGAAGACTGGTTCGGACCTGAGGCAACATCCGTATGGGTTATCGGAATCGGCTCGGATGTGGATGTCTACACGGCACAGGTGATCATCAAACTCTGTAATAAATACGCCAATGGCAATATTCATGTGGTCGTCAGTAAAAAGGAAAATTTTGACGATAAAAACCGTATCTATATCGGGTCTTTATATCCTTATGAAGACGTCAAACCCATCGACCCAAATACCGTAAAGATGTTTATGGACAAAAATCTGACTCAGGAGCAGTTTAAAGCAATGGCTCAATAATACCTGGGGGGGGGTGCCCCCCCTTTTTTTGTTTTATTGTATTTTTGAACAGACAATACTGTCACAACGGTATCACGTAATTCTCAATGTTGAGTACCCTGCCGTCTGCGGTGGTCTGCGTCTCGCAGCCCGCGCATCTGCCGCCCAAGGACACCGGTATCCTTTTACTGCGATAATTGTCCCTGTCCACGGGGTAAAGCAGCTCCCTGGCACTGGTGTTTTCTTTTGCCCACCTGTACAGTCCATATATGGCTTCCATCCCGTACCCCTCCCCGTGGGCCTCCTCTTTCACCCAGATGCCAAGTTCCGGCATCTCATCCTGCAACCCGTGCAGACCGGCACAGCCGTAAAACTCGCCGGTCTTCCTGTCCAGTATGGTCACCTGCAGTTCACGTCCTTCTGCCACTTTTTTCAAAGCGCCGTTGATAAAAGCCTCGGTCTCTGAAATATCCTTTGCCGGATGCGGATACATATACCGCGTTACGGCCGGCGTGAAATGGATGAATATATTATGCGTATCATCCTTTGAGGTGACCCGCATTTTCAGCCTGTCAGTGATAATCTCAGTGTTTTTCAGATCCATGGTCAACCTCCGATATAATTATATATCACTTTTACGACATTAAAAGCAATACTGCAGATTACTTATATTGCTTCTACAGCCATGTTCTCAAAGGTCCTTTGCCTTGATAACCTCATCTTTCCTTTCTATACTTTAATATCTCCAGGGAGGTCACTATGAAACCTTTTTTCAAGTATGTTTACCTGATATCCGTATTTATTATAGCCTTGACGTCCCCCATACTGGGGGAAGGCTGCCCCGACTGTAAAAGAAAAGCTGTCGTGGGAAAATGTGAAAACCTCGCGCTCCCCGATGATTTTAATGAACGGGCAAAAGAATGGTACGACTGCATGACAACCCAGATGGGCTATTCGCCCGGCGAAGAATGGTTTGCCACAGAAGACAACATGGCCGCATACGATGCCGCAAAGGAATCCTGCAAAGCCCTTGAACCCGATTACGGCAGAAAATTCTCGGAAGCAGACGGGGAATTTATAAGATCCGTGCTTGAAGCGGCTCTGGTCACAAACTTCAGGACCGAGCGCTTCAGATTAATCTCTTTTTCTCAGCCTTCAGCAGGAACAGATCCCGGTTCATCGGAACCGGAATACATATTTGAGGCGACATATGACTGCGCGCGTATTCCCAATGTCGACATCGTCGACAAACAGGAAAGCTACCCTTCAGTGCTGACGTTAAAGATGTACCACAACGGTGATAAAAAAGAACTCATAAAAGAATGGAGTGCAGAATCGCCAAACCATGAACTGGACCCTCTTGTAGATAGACTGATATATAATGACGATGCCCCTGTACGGATCGATGCGCCGCTCATAAACCTTACTGACAGATTCGAGAGTATGCCCGCCAGCTGTACAATACAGCCTGAAAAAGAGACATGCTCATACAACACAAAGATGACGATAACCATAAAAGATCTCAGGGACGCTTTCGGGAAAAAATCCCGGGAGTTCTGCAGAATAGCCGTGGCCGTAAAAGAGGGCAGGATATTAAACGGCGCGACCCCCCGGGGCGTCAACGAGGGAAAGATCGCGGTCTTTCAGGTAGGCGGAGGAAATGTGGAAGTGGAATACGAAGCCCCGGACACATCACTTAAGGACAGCGAGACCGTGACGGTATACCATTGCCACGATGTGTCAAAACTCGCAGCTGTCCCCTTGGCGCGGACCGCGATATCGAAGAAAACTCTCTCGGAAAAGGAGATACCCTTTTCACTGCCCGGCGTCACCGCCATCATAAAGATAACCTATAAGGCCTCTAAAAAAGAGAACCGGGTCACCGAAAACAAGAAAAGAATCAACGCTGACTGGAACGAGGAAAAACACGCGGAAGTGATGTACACATTCTATAAAGAGCCCCGCGAATCAAGGAGCTTCGACCCTTCAACGGGGAAGATACATGTTACAAGATACAGATATATGATAAAAGACGTTACAATACTCTCCGCCGGCAGTTCCGGCAGCGGCAGCAGTACGTCTGATTCCGACAATCCCAAAACACATGTCGAGGCCCAATCGAATTATACCGGGACCTACTCCGAACTGGAACTTGAAAGCGCCGAAAAAAGACTGACTCTCGACGTGGACCCTGAGACCGGAAAAATACACAGGGCTGTCTTCCCGCAGGCCCTGATACACGGACATATCACAGGCATGACGACCGGCGTGCAGATCATAGGCGGCAACACTTATGACATGGGAAGCGAACGGGACGAAGACGATACACTGACAGTCTCTCAGAATTACGGCGATTATGACGCGGACGACCCCTACTCGGTAACAGACGGCGACGGAAAGACCATACTGAAAGGGGGACTGGACTCGGTAAAGAAAGAAAAGTACGGCCAAAAAGAATATGCATCCTCATGGACGGTGATCATCACACCGGAACAGTAGCCGCTCCGGCATGCCGGAGGCGCAAACTTCAGACGGCCGATGCGTCCTGTTTTTGGGGCGCGCCCGCGAGGTCTGCTCCGCAGTTCCTGCATCTGACCGCGCGGGGTACTGTCACGCCGCCGCATAACGGGCATTTCGGATTCATGTTCGGGCCGACAGCGATGATCAGCCACCCCAAAGGCCCAAGCAATAAACCGAAAAGAAAACCGGCAATGCGGCGTCCCTTGCTCTCACCGATCGCAATACCGATCAACGCGCCTATAATGGCCCACAGTAATATCTCCACGCTTTCCCCCTTTTTATCGTCCAATACCCGATCCCAACACTTTATAAAAAAAACAATATGCCATACGCACATACCGAAAGTTAATTTAACATAATCAAAGTCATTGTCAA
>CAZJQC010000031.1:12979-14455 GCA_964548195.1 uncultured bacterium
TATTTGAACATGCCGCCCATGGACTTAAGCGTCTCGTTTTGCAGAAGCAGGTCCCAGAACGTCTCACCGTCGTCTGTCTTTACGCTTGTATCAGCGCCGCCTTCAAGCAGACGCGTGATAACCGCCGGAGATCTGCCATATTTTGCCGCGCACAGAAGCGGCGTCAGCCCTGATGATGTCCTCGCCTCCATGTCCATGCCGGACTCAATAAGCAGGTCGAGCACATCCAGGCTGGGGTTGCTCGAAGCCGCCGCATGCAAAAGCGTGTAACCATCCTCATCCGTGACATATATATCGGAACCTGCTGCCATTAAATGGGCCATCACTTCGGGATCCCTGTTGAATCGCGCCGCCGCGAAAATAGGCGTGCGGCCGAGATCATCCGTAAAATCGACATCGGCTCCGGCATCAAGCAACACTTCTATCACGTCTCCCGCCTGATTTTCAGAGACAGCTATAAAAAGCGGCGACCGCCCTTCACCGTCGATTGCATTCACATCCGCGCCTTTTTCAACCATCTTGGCGATACCCGCGACATCGCCGTTTTTCGCCGCTTTGAACAATCCCTGCTGACTGTCCATACCGCAGCCATTGAGCGCCAGACCCAATACCATAATGATCATTATTCGTCTCATAACCCTCCCCCGCCGGCTCTTAAAAAACCAGTCGTACCGGGCGAGTCTACCATGAAGTCCCGGCATTGCAATGACTTTTTGAAATCCCGAAAAGAATATAAAAAAATACCGCCTGCTTTCCCCCATATGAAAAGGGGGGCTCTCGCCCCCCCTCCCTATGAATCCGGGCGGAATATATTGCCCGCTATTTAACAAGTCTTCTGAACGTCTTGCTTACAGAAAGCGTAAAGGAAGTGAATTCCTCGGCTACCTGTATCATTGAACTTAAGGAAAGATTCATCGGTTTGTACAACAAATCAAACCCGTATATTATACTGGTAAATGAAGGGACCTCGGTGCTTGTGTCCGCATAGGAAAATGACATCGAACTGGTGTACGTCGAATTGCTGTTCCCCTTTGTCCATGTGGCATACCCGAAGGGGGAGAGTATAAAAGAAGACAGACCTATATTGGCCTGCACCCCGCCCTGCATGGTCGTCATCACGGTAGTAGTCGCGATCTCAACATTATCATAGTAGATGTTCAGGTTTACCACCTGAGGAAATACCATATACATCTTGTTGAACGATATGTCGTTTCCGATGCCCGCGAATACCTGCACCGCCACATTATCCATCTTAAGCAGCTCCGCCTGTATGTTCAACCGGTACATCAGCTGCATGATGCTCAGGTCAAAAACGTCACCGCTCATTACGGAAAGACCGGCCTGGCCGCTCCATGCGACCTTGTCAGACAATCCCTGCTGAAGCGTGCCGTTGATGCCGCCGCCCACGATCGATAAAAAATCACTGTCAAAAGACAACATGTTCAAGCCGAACCGCTTGTCAAGACTGCTTTTCTC
>CAZJQC010000032.1:0-13665 GCA_964548195.1 uncultured bacterium
CCGTTTTTAACTTTACTCACGTTAGAATTGTATCATACGGGATTCGATTATCAAGGTCATAATGGGCCGGCAATTTTTACACAGGCTTTTCATATCCCTTCTTATGAGAACATTTTCTCTAAAAAAAGGCGGCAGTATTGAAAAATCAGCTAAGAGGTTTATATTAGTTAGATAATGAATGGAATTCGTCAAAAAAGGAGGAGGCTGATGCACAAGAGATCTTTCACTGTTGCGTTACTGGTATTGTCAGTATGCGTATCTGTCTATGGGGGGGGGATGTTGTCGGTTACGCCCGCCGAGAAGCGTATGGATATCGGATGTGAATATCGGTTCGAGACTGATAGTACGGGCCCTTTTAAATGGGCATCTTCTGACACGGCCGTCGCCACGGTCGATACGAACGGGAAAGTCACCGCCATAGGCGCCGGCAAAGCCATAATCACAGCAAAAGCAGGTGATGGTTATGAGGGAAAAGCAAGTATATACGTATGCGGGAAGGGCACGATCACAGACCTCGTGTTTCCCTCGAACATAAAATCTTCGTATCGCAACAAAGGCGCGCGTATGGCCGTTGACGGGAGCGGAACCCTTTATCTTGCCAGGAATACGTATGACGAGAAACTTGCAGAAGATTCAAAGGCGAAGACGGAACTCTGGCGGTATGACGGAATGTGGTCGACGCCTGCCATAAATCCGATAGGAGTCACCGATGATGAAGCTTCAGCTCCGGCGGTGGCTGCCGGACCCGACGGCAAGGTATACATTTTATATCACTATTATGGTCAGGACGACGACCTGTATGATAAGAATGTGGTTGTTGAATGCGGAACGGGAAAGAATATACTGGGAAGGGGAAAGGGCCGGACCATGATGGTGGAGTCCGAGGGAATACATGGTTCAACCGCATTGGCATTGGGCGACAGCCTCTATGTGGCCACCGTAAAATCCGGAAACGGATACGTGCACAGATATGACCGGAAGTCCGGTTCATGGAAGCTGTTGGGAAACGGGATGATCGACACTGAAGACTTTTGGGCGGGCGGTATAGACCTGTTCTTACACGGGGGTGTGCCCTACGCCAGCCTGAGGACAAGCAGCGGTCGGGGAGAGATGTCAGTCTATTACTTTGATGAGGGCTCGTCACGATGGAATCTTGTCGGCGGCAGGCCGGCCACTGCTCCGGATCAGAATGCCCGTTTTCAGGACGAGAGCGTAGGCGAAGCCGCATTGGCAATAATACCCTCCGGCAAAGTATTTACCGCTTACAAATGTTATGAACAGGGGGAATCCATGATCAAGGTGAGGGTCGGCGTAGACAAAAACAGTGATTGGAAAACAGTCTACAGCGCCCCTGACAGGACCGATGCCCAGCAGATTGGGCTTGTTGCGACCAACACAAATGTCTATCTGATAATCGCCGGATATGACAAGGGTATGGATATATACAAATTGAACAGCTGCGGCAAATGGGTATATGAAGGCAGGACGCCGAAACCGGACACATATTATACATTTAGCGCCGTCGCGGGCATAAATGGTGAGTTCTACCTGACCTATGACTGCTCCGATATGAAAGAACGACAGACCGGTGTCATGAAATACAGTCCATATCAGTTCAAATAGCATTTTTCTCAGCTTCACGGGGGAAGGGCCATGCTTGCCTTTCCCCGGCAGCACGGAAACATCCTCTTTCATCGGGTCATACGGATCCGCGGCTGATAAAAAAGAAGGCGCGGCGGCCCGGTAAACGCTGAAAGGCGCGGCCATGCCTTTGTCTTGGTATTTCATTGACTTTTAAGGTTAATATATTATCATGTTTTTTATGAGAAACACTATACTTTCAAAAGAGATATTATGCGTCGACGTCTGCTCTTTCTGGGTGTATCACCCCGAAATAGCTTCACATTACGAACCCGGACAGTTTGTCATGGTGAGGCTTGACGACAAAGGCGAGCGCATACCGCTTACCATAGTGGACACGGATCCCGAAAAGGGGACGTTCCGGCTTGTCGTCCAGGATGTCGGGTATACTTCAAACCGTATGTGCGCTTTAAAGACGGGAGATGTCATCCCGGACATACTGGGCCCGCTGGGACAAGGCGTCAAGGCCCCGGAGGGCACACGGCGCGCGCTATTTGTCGGAGGCGGCCTCGGCGCGGCCCCGTTGTATCCCAAGATAAAGGATCTCGCAGGCCCGGACATCTTCCGGTCCGTGATATTGGGCGCCAGGGACGCCGAACATCTGATACTGGCGGACGAGATAGAAAAACTCAGCGATGAGCTGATACTCTGCACGGATGACGGCTCCGAAGGGCGCAAAGGCTTTGTCACCGACGCCGTACGCGACAAACTGGAAAAAGGCGAAAAATTCGATATATGTGTGGCCATAGGCCCGCTGGTCATGATGAAAGCCGTCACCGAACTGAACCTGGAATACGGACTTAAGACGCTCGTCAGCCTCAATCCTATCATGGTGGACGGCACCGGCATGTGCGGGGGATGCAGATTCGAGTACGACGGCCAGACAAAGTTTGCCTGCGTTCACGGCCCCGTGTTCGAGGGCGGGAAAGTCAATTTCAGGGACCTGCTCATAAGGAACGGACAATATGCCGAAGCCGAAGCCGCGGCGTCCGGGAGGAGAACCGACAAAACGGAGGAATGATGCGTGTCATTGCGGCCATGAGGGATCCCGCCGAACGGATAAGGGATTTTAAGGAAGTCAATCTGGGTCTTACAGAGGAACAGGCGGTCGCCGAAGCATCAAGATGCATGTATTGCGGTGCCTGTGTCAAAGGCTGCCCGGTGGGCATAGACATACCCGGATTCATGAAGGCCGTCAGCGAAAGGCGTTTCGGCGACGGCATCGACATCATAAAGGAATACAATGTGCTGCCCGCGGTCTGCGGCAGGGTGTGCCCCCAGGAAAACCAGTGTGAAAAACTCTGCATACTTGCCCAAAAGGGCGGGGCGGTAAGCATAGGGGCCGTTGAAAGATATCTTGCCGATAACCATGACAGACGCGAGGCTCCCGTGATAAAAGAAAATGGGAAAAGCGCCGGCGTGGTGGGTTCGGGCCCCGCGGGGCTGACCGCCGCATTCGAATTGCGCAGGGCCGGTTTCGACGTCACCGTGTATGAAGCTCTTCATGCGGCGGGAGGCGTGCTGAGATACGGGATACCCGAATTCAGGCTTCCGGACGACACCGTCTCCGCGGAGGCGGGTTTTCTTGAAAAGATGGGCGTCAGGTTCCGGCTCAACTTTCTTGTCGGAAAGACACTCTACATAGATGAACTGCTTGAGACACATGACGGGATCATACTCTCGACTGGCGCCGGACTGCCGGGCAGGCTGGGAATACCCGGCGAGAACCTGGTCGGGGTGATGCTCGCCAATGAGTTTTTGACGCGCATGAACCTTATGAAAGCCTACAGGTTCCCCGAATACGACACGCCCGTGCTCAGAGGCGAGAACGTCGTCGTCATAGGGGGCGGCAATGTCGCCATGGATTCGGCGAGGATAGCAAGACGCCTCGGCGCGGAAGTGTCCATAGTATACAGAAGGACAGAGGCAGACATGCCGGCAAGGCTTGAGGAAAAGGAACACGCCAAAGAGGAGGGCATAGCCTTTTGTACACTCTCGGCTCCCGAAGCCATACTGGGGGACGAACGGGGCAGGGTGCGCGCCATCACCGTCGAGACGATGGAGACGCTCGGCGCTGGAGAAGACGGACGAAACAGGATCCGCGGCACGGGTGAGAAATCCACGCTGCCGTGCGACACCGTGATCGAGGCGATAGGGCAAAGCCCGAACGTGATCATATCGGAAAACGTCAAAGGTCTTGCATTTGATAAAAAAGGCAGGGTGGTCGTCGACAAGGATATGAAGACGTCCATGGACAGGGTATGGGCAGCCGGAGACCTTGTCAGCGGTGCGGCAACGGTCATTTTGGCCATGGGCGACGCCAAGAAGGCCGCTGCGTCCATGATAAAAAAACTGGGAGGATAAGCGATGCATTTGGTACAGTTTTTTGTGATCGTGGCATATTTTCTCCTGCTTGTGACAGTCGGGTATCTTACGAAGAAGTTCTCAAAATCATCATCAGACTTTCTTATAGCAGGCAGAAATATGGGGCTTGCCCTCGTCACGGTATCTGTGGTGGGGCAGTGGCTGGGCGGAATGAGCACTATCGGGACGGCGGAGAAGGCCTATCAGTCCGGTTTTTTCCCTCTCTGGTATAATGTTTCAACGGCCACGGGCATGTTCCTCTTCGGGCTTACCCTTGCCGCGGTTTACCGCAGGAACCAGGTGCATACCGTGGGCGAGATGATAGAGAAGATGTTTAACAAAAACGTGAGGGTCATTTCATCCCTGGCTTTTCTCATCGCATTTGTGATCCTGTCGTATCTGCAGCTTCAGGCCATAGGCAGCCTGTTTTCACAGCTGTTCGGCGGCATACTTGGAAACGTCGGAGCTGCTCTCACCTCTTTCTTCGGGGGCGGAGCCGCTTTGTTCACGCCATATAATATAGCGATCATCGCCTCGGGCCTGTTTGTAATAGCCTATGTCTATGAAGGCGGCATGAAATCGATCGCGCTCACAAACATGATGCATATCATACTCCTTTTTACCACTATCATCACAGTCTACGTCCTGGTGCTGGTCAAAGTGGGCGGATACGGGAACCTGTTTGAGACATTGAAGAACGTGACGGAAGCGCAACAGCTTGTCTCCGGAGCCGACCCGGCATCCGCGGCGGCTGCAGGTGCGGACCTGGCGCGGTCATTCAAAAATCCCTTCTCACTGGGTGTCGGGAAGGTGATCGCCTGGCTGCTCGGCGGCATACTGGCCGGATTCGCATCCCAGGCTTCCATACAGCCGGTGTTCGCTGCAAAGGATATTAAGACGGCAAAGAGAGGCGCCATACTCAGCGCATTCCTTATAGCACCGCTGGGCATATTTGTCACAACCATGGGCATCGCGGTGCGTGCCGGTTTTTTCGGGGCTCTGCCTTCCGGAAACGCAAAGGAGACATTGCCGTTTCTCCTTATGAATAGCGACCTCATGCCGGAATGGCTCAGCGGACTCGCATCCGCAGGAATACTCGCCGCGATATTGTCCACGGTCGCGCCGGTGATGTTCGCGGTCAGCACCATAGTCGTAAAAGATTTTTATCACAATGTGATCAATCCGAACGCCGAGGATGCCAAACTGCTTAAGATCTCAAAAAGGATGACAATAATCGTCGGTTTGTCGGTGATACCGATGGCAATATTCATAAAAGGCGGCATACTGGAGATGGCTTATCTCACTTACGGCATCAGGGGAGCCGCCGCAATAGTGGTGCTGCTCGGCATATACCTGATCAATAAAAAGAACGGTAAGCCCATTATCACATGCGCGGCAGCAAACGCAGCCTTTATCTCCTCTACGGTGGGCATCATACTTTATGTGCTGTTCAAGACACAGATAACCGCCGTGCTCGGATTCGGCGTGGATAAGGTCTATGTGGCATTGTTTTTCAGCCTTGTATCCGCCTTGCTGGTGACGCTGTTCACAAGAAAGAAGGGAACGGATGATGTTACAATCGCTTGAAGGGCTTAAAGTACTGGATTTGTCGCGCGTGCTGGCGGGGCCGTTTGCCGGACAGGTGCTGGGAGACCTCGGCGCGGAAGTGATCAAGGTGGAAAGGCCCGGCTGCGGAGACGACACCAGGGCGTGGGGCCCTCCCTTTACCGGCGGGGAATCCGCCTATTATCTCTGCGCGAACAGAAACAAAAAAAGCATCACCCTTGATATAGACAAGGGCAGGGATGTGCTGGAAAAACTTATAAAATGGGCTGACGTCGTGCTGCTGAATTTCAAGATATCCACATTGGAAAAACAGGGGCTCACGTTTGAAGACATGAAGCGTATCAATCCGCGCATAGTCTACGGCCTTATTTCGGGATTCGGCACCACCGGCCCGTATTCAAGAAGAGCCGGATACGATGTCCTGGCGCAGGCCATGGGCGGCGTCATGAGCATCACCGGCGAGCCGGAGGGCGAACCCATGAAAGTGGGGGTCGCCATAGTGGACATCACTTCGGCCCTGTACCTCTCAATAGGTATACTTGCGGCTCTCCGCCACCGGGACGAGACCGGCGAGGGGCAGATGGTGGACGTGTCTCTGCTTGACAGCCAGGTCTCCTGGCTTGTCAATGTGGCCTCCAATTATCTGGTCTCCGGCAAAAGGCCCGGCAGATACGGCAACGCGCATGCGAATATCGTGCCGTATCAGGTGTTCAAGGTGAGCGACGGATATATTATCGTGGGTGTCGGCAACGACAAACAGTTCGCCGGATTTTCACGGCTGCTCGGCCATCCCGAATGGAAAGACGACCCCCGCTTTTCGACCAATAAGGAACGGGTCAACAACAGGGAGACGCTGATACCCCTGATCGAGGAGATACTCGAGGGAAAAGAGGGCGCCTTCTGGCTGAAAGGCATGGAGGATGAAGGCATACCCGGCAGCCCCATAAACACCATAGACAAAGTATTTGAGGACCCGCAGGTGCTTCACAGGGAGATGGTGGTCAAGATGGCCCATCCGACCGCGGAAGAGGTGAGACTTGTCGGCAGCCCCATCAAGATGTCCGGCACGCCCGTCTCTTTCAGACAGCCGCCGCCGCTGCTCGGGGAACACACCGACGAGATACTCGGCGGACTGGGGCTGGATGCCGCCGCGATCAGTGAACTGCGGGATAAGGGCGTTATCTGAACAATAAGGAGGAATGACATGTCATATAAAGTCACCATAAGGGAGAACTGGTGCAAAGGCTGCTATATATGTATGAGTCTCTGCCCGAAAAACGTGTTTGAAAAAGCGGGGAAGATCGACAGCAGAGGCATCATGACAGCCACGGCCGCCAGGCCCGAAGATTGCGTGGGCTGCGGCATGTGCGCCTCTCATTGTCCGGATCTGGCCATAACAGTCGAGGAAGACTGAACCGCTCCGGCGGTTTGATAGAAGGGAGCGTAAGATGCCCGAAAAAAAGAATAAATGCCATCTAAAACCCGGAAAATATTTTATGCAGGGCGATGAGGCCTGCGCCGAAGGGGCGGTCGCGGCAGGATGCGGTTTTTTCGCCGGTTATCCTATAACGCCCGCAAGCGAGATCATGGAGACAATAGTCGCGAGATTCGCGGAACAGGACAGGGTCTTCATGCAGATGGAAGACGAGATAGCGTCGATGGCCGCGGTAATAGGCGCGTCCTGGACCGGCGCGAAGAGCATGACGGCGACATCCGGCCCCGGCATGTCCCTGAAGATGGAAAACCTCGGCTACGGCATCATGACCGAGACACCCTGTGTCGTGGTCGATGTGCAGCGCGTGGGCCCGTCCACAGGACAGGCGACAAGGACGGCTCAGGGCGACCTCATGCAGGCGCGCTGGGGCGTGCACGGCGAACACTCCATCATCGCATTGTCACCATGGAGCGTGGAAGAGACTTTTTACGAGACGGTAAGGGCCTTCAATCTTGCGGAAAAGTTCCGCACACCCGTGATCATACTGCTTGAAGAGGCTACCGGCCATCTTCGCGAAGTGGTCGACGTCAGGGAATACGTGGATGTGTTCGACAGGGTGAGCGAAGGCGACGGCTCGCCGTTCGGCGGCGCGGAGCCGCTTGACGCGGTGCCGCCCATGCCCGCTTTCGGAGAAGGCAAAAGACTGCTTGTCACCGGGTCCACCCATACGCCGGACGGATACAGAAAGACACAGGACAGACACACACAGGAAAAACTGCTGGACCATCTGCGTCTGAAAATAGACGCGCATCTTGATGAGATCGTCGAATGCGACGAATATCACACCGAAGACATGGACACATTGGTGATATCGTTCGGGTTCGCAGCCAGAGCGGCCCTCAAAGCCGTCAATGACGCGCGAAAGGACGGGGTCAAGGCCGGATTGCTGCGACTGAAGACAGTATGGCCCATGCCCGCGGAAAGAATACGCGAACTCGGCGCCCGCGCTAAAAAAGTGGTCGTGCCTGAGATGAACTTCGGCCAGCTGCGCGGCGAAGTGGAACGGTATATACACGGAAAAGACATCGTCGGGGTGAACAGAGCCGACGGCGAAGTCATAGATCCCGCCGATATACGCGCGGAACTGTAGGGAAGCGCATATTATGGATAATAAAAAAACCAAAAAAGACGATACGGAATATATAGTGAGAGACAACGGCGACCGCTGCTGCACGTGGCTGTTCGACCTGTTTAAACGGGACGATAAAAAGAAGGAGGGCGACGATGAATAAGGAATACCTCAAATATGTGAGACAGGAGGTCTTCCCCTCCACTTTCTGCCCCGGATGCGGACACGGCATATTGCTGAACGCCTTCGTCACCGCATTGGGCGAACTGGATTACGACAGGGATAAACTCGTGCTTGTCTCGGGCATAGGCTGCGGAGGATGGATAGCCTCACCGCATATGAACACAGACACACTGCACACCACACACGGAAGGGCGATCGCTTACGCGATCGGAGTCAAGATGGCTAACCCGAAACTCAAAGTCGTGGTGATCAGCGGCGACGGCGACCTTACGACTATAGGCGGCAATCACCTCATACACGCAGCCCGGAGACAGCTGCCCATAACCGTCATATGCGGCAATAACAATATTTACGGGATGACGGGCGGACAGGCTTCCGCGACGACACCCGTCGGGGCAAAGACCATGACCACGCCGCAGGGAAACGACTACCGCCCCTTTGACCTTGTGAAACTTGTCAAGGGCGCGGGCGCGGAACATGTGTACCGCTATACCGTCTATCACGCGCTTCAGCTGAAAAACGCCATAAAAACGGAACTGCAGCGTGATGAGTTCTCCTTTTTCGACGTGATGACAGGCTGCCCCGTGCAGTACGGCAAAAGAAACGACCTCAGGGACCCGGCCAAAATGATTAACTGGATGAAAGACAACAGCGAGATGTATAAAGGCGAATATAACGACGACAAGCTCATGGTCGGTAAATTCTGAAAGGAAAGGAGACTGCAATGAAAGAGATAATGTTTGCCGGTATCGGGGGACAAGGGGTCATACTTTCCGCTAATATTGTGGCCAGAGCCGCGGTAAAAAAGGGTTATTACGCGGCACAGTCTCAGGCCTACGGGTCGGAATCACGGGGCACGTCGACACGCGCCGAAGTGGTCGTCTCCGACGGGTTCGTGGAATTTCCGCATGTGGAACACGCGGATATCTTTGTGTCCATGGCTGAGATAGGGATCAGCATGTTCGCTTCAAAGGCCGCGTCCGACGGATTGATCATCACGGATTCCTCCGTCTTCGAGATGAAAGAAAAGATCGGCGGAAAACAGATAGAAATACCGGCAACTCGCATGTCCATCGAAGCCTTCGGGAAACCACTGTTCGCTAACATCATTGTGCTTGGCCTGCTTACGGCCAATTGCGATTTTCTCGATATCGGGACTGTGGAAGATATACTCAGGGAGACAGTGCCTCCGAAAGCATTGGAACAAAACCTTAAAGCCCTGCGCGCGGGCTACGCATATAAAATATCCTGAAAAAAGAAAGCCCGGCCTTCAGGCCGGGCTCTTTAACGCTCCGGCTTTTCCCGAATGAAAAAAAGACAGACGCCTTCCGTCGGGACAGCGCACACAAGGAGGTGTTGAGAAGAAAAGACCTTAACGGCTTTCCATCGCGCGCCGGAACAAAACCTCTTGTCTAATAATACCATGCGTTTGGCAAAAAACAAGGCGGATGTTTGATATTTTACTTTTGAGTGTTGAGGGTGTATGCGGGCATGCGGCCTTTTCACATAGGCCGGCGCAAACTGTTTGTTTCGTCCTTTTTTTATCAGCGAGAGGCTCAAATCGGGATCGTCTGCCCGGGCGATGAGGCCGTCGGATATTATCTGCCCGTTTACACGGAAGGACAATGTATGCATATTATTACAGTCTTGAAATTTTACGCCGGCACGGTATTATCGTCTGCGGGGTGAATATGGCTTTTGCATTAAGTAAAAACATAGACATATTGAAAAAAATGGAAAAAGAGCTTTATGCTGGGCTCGGCGCCTGCATGTTGTGTCCCCGGCG
Source organism: uncultured bacterium (assembly GCA_964548195.1). Taxonomy (GTDB): domain Bacteria; phylum Macinerneyibacteriota; class Macinerneyibacteria; order Macinerneyibacteriales; family DSCS01; genus CAZJQC01. The sequence continues at coordinate 10,105 of CAZJQC010000032.1, forward strand.
ATGCGGGGCGGACAGGACAGCGGGGCCCGGATCCTGCGGAGCCGACGACAGCCTCAGGGTGGCGCTGTACAGCCCCTTTATGTTTGAGGAGCCGCCGATAAGCGGCACGCGCGGGGCGGGCAATGTCTTCTTCTCAAACTGCAACCTGAGATGCGTCTATTGCCAGAACTATGAGATATCGCAGGAGGGCAAAGGCGTCCCGGTCACGGCGGAGGAACTGGCGGACATGTTCATCGAGCTGGAAGGACGCGGATGCCATAACATAAACCTGGTATCGCCCACGCCGTATCTGCCGTTTATCGTGACGGCTCTGATACAGGCGTTCGAACGCGGCTTTGAACTGCCGGTGGTATATAACACAAACGGATATGAACTGCCCGCCACGCTCGATATCATCGCGCTGTTTGCGGATATTTTTCTGCCTGACGTGAAATACGCGTCGCGCGATATCGCCGCCCGGCTTTCAGGGGCTCCGGATTATCCGGAACATGCGTTCGGCGCCGTGATGAAGATGGTCGAAGCGGCGGGCCATCTTGAGACCGATGAAAAGGGAATAGCCGTCTCCGGCGTCATCGTGAGGCATCTGGTGCTGCCGGGCTTCACGGATGAAAGCAAGCGCGTGCTGAGAGAGTTGCGGCGATACGCCGGCAGGTACGTCTATCTTGGACTGATGTCGCAATACACCCCCGTTTATAAAGCCCTGCGCATGCCCCCGCTCGACAGGACTCTCACCGCCGCTGAATATGAAGACGTGTCGGAAGAGATGTCGAGATGCGGATTTATTAACGGCTGGGTGCAGGAAACGGATTCCGCCGATCCGGGCTACATACCCGAATTTTTTTCAGATAAGATGCAACTGTTTGGAAAATAAACGTATATATAGGAGTGCGGGTGCTAAACATAGAAGAGATATACGCTACATATTTCGATCTGATATTCTCATATGTGCTGAGGCGCGTTAATAATGTGGAGAAAGCCGAGGATATCACCAGCGTGGTGTTTATGAAGGTGTTGCGCAGTCTCGACAGTTACGACCCGGGCAAGGCGAGCCTCAAGACATGGCTGTACGCGATCACGGGAAACGAAGTGATCAATTTTTACAGGAAAAACAGGATACTCCTGGAGCTTGAAAAATTTGAAAGCGTGCTGAAATCCGAGGATGTGCTCGCGGAGATACAGGCCAAACAGGATGAGTATGACAGGAAAAAGTCGCTGGCCGGTGTCATGGAGACCATGGACAGACGCCTTTCATTTGAAGAAAAAGACATACTGATGGCGATATATTTTGACGATCTGAGCTACAGGGAACTTGCCGAAATAAAGGGCGTGAAAGAGCCTACGCTCAGGTCAAAGGTGCACAGATCGCTGAAAAAGATACAAAAATACGTGCAATTCGAGGAGGAAAAGTTATGAGTCTTTCGGATCTTGATATCCGTGTAGAGGTCCCGGAGTTTAAAAAAAGACTCCTTCAATGTCTAAAAAGTGAAGTGCCTTATATACAGAATAGGCGTAGAACCCGCGCATACAGATGGGCCGCCGCTGCCGCCATGTTGCTGTTAGTCCTCGGACTGGGCTATTTCAGATCGACCTTCCATACGCCTGCAACAGATCTGATATCCGTTAAGATACAAAAAACGTACGGATTCGGCCACATGGATAATGCGGGAGCGACGGCATCGTCTGCTCCGGAGGCAAACAACCCCGACAGGGTGCCTCTGGATGTAAAAAAAGCCATGATAAAAAAGGCGATTTTGAAGTTAGATGATATAATTGTTCCTGACGAGGGCAGCGTGGTTTCCGAAAATACCTATGCGGTGGCATATTAAGGAGTTGAGAATGCGTTTTAAGATTGTCTCACTGATCGTCCTGGCTTCCATGTTCCTCAGCGTCCCGGTATCGGGAACAGCCGGGGAAGAAGATGCGCAAGTGCCGTTTCTCGGTGTTAAGATAGATGACGCCGAGTCGGGCGGAGCCAAAGTGACCGACATACAGCCGGGCAGCCCGGCCGAAAAGGCGGGCATAGCCATAGGCGATGTCCTGACCCGGTGGGGCGGACGCGATATGGATGATTCGTCGGATTTCATGCTTAACCTTTATTCTCAAAAACCCGGCGAGACCGTCACTGTCACCATCGTCACAAACGGAACGGCCCGGAATATACAAGCCACACTGGGCACCAGCGACGATGAATACGCCGACGTCTATAACAACATACCGCTTATCGTCGAACTCTTCCGCATAGAGATGATGGGATACGCGGTGGATGAACTGGGCATCATCACGGGAAACCTGGCCCAGCCCCTGCTCGAATATTTCGAGGTGGAACAGGGAGTGCTTGTGCAGTATGTGGAGGAAGGCAGCAACGGAGCGAAAAAAGGATTTTTGCCGGGCGACGTCATATACGAGATAAACGGGACACCCGTCCCCCATACGATGCAGTTCAGGACGGAAGTGGATAAATCAAAAAAGCTCATCTTTAAACTGAAACGAAAAGGCAAAGACATTACCATAGATATGCGTAAAAAGGAGTCCAAAAGTTGAAGAATATCACGGTGACCAAACGATTTACATTCGATGCGGCTCATAATCTCGAGGCGTATCACGGAAAATGCGAACGGTTGCACGGCCACACATATACATTGGAAGTCAGCGTCAAAGGCCTGCCGGATAAAGAAGGCATGGTAATCGATTTCTGCGAACTGAAACGCATAGTAAAAGAAAATATTATAGACGTACTTGACCATGTTTACATAAATGAGGTGGTTGATTTCAACCCCTCGTCTGAAAACCTGCTGTACTGGATGGCAGAAATACTGGAACCTTTACTTTCCGACGAGCGCTACTCGCTGCATTCGATAGCGCTCTGGGAAACACCCGACAACAAGGCACAGATCTGTATCTAACCTTACTCCTTGAGACATAATCATTCTACAGTCGGGTGATTAAAAAAACGCGGGGGCGCCACCTAACCCCGCGTTTTATCCGGAGGGCTTCCGGGGGGGAGCCCTCCCCTTTTTTATCGTTTTTTCAAGATTTCAACCGAATCCCTGATCCCATAACGTATCGCTTCTTTGATTGAAGCCACGGATTTGTTTTATCCCTGAATTTTTTTGGAAAGCCGGTATGCGATATCAAACATAAAATTTTGTGGCCCCGGTCTTTTATAATAAAAAAACACGGATCAGATCTTTTGCGCGCAAATAAACATAATCTTTATTGGCAAGCAGCCTGATTTTTCACAAAGACAATTCGCTAAAGTCTGCGTCCCTCTCTGATTGTCCATGTCTCTCTACAGCGTCTCCCGGAAGGGATCTTGCGATTATATGGTTTGATTATCATCGTGATATAATATAAAATAAAAGTGGGCCTGCCTCTTTTAATGATGAGACTCCTGTCTTTCACCATGTGCCGGGCAGGTGGTTTTTTCAACAAAGAGTCTTTCATGAGGCCGGACCCAAGATGCCGGTTGCGGGATGCGTTTTTGAAAATGAGCCATGACGGGAGGCAATAATGAAAAAACGGTTGAAACATCTTCTGGTGCGCCACCGGACGCTTGCCAGG
>CAZJQC010000033.1:0-13541 GCA_964548195.1 uncultured bacterium
AAAGCATATAGAGGGAGCGTTTCTGGATGAATGATGATAATCACAGACAAATAAATATCTACATGATGATCCGTATATTGATACTGAATTTTATCATAGGGTTTCTGTATTTTTTCACTTCATCGGACGGGATCTCCCGCGTGGTCTTTCTTTCGGTGCTTGCCGGGATGGACGGACTGTTCATATTGGCGATGTTTGCCGGAAAAGAGATAAAATCGGCCTCCCGCTTCCTGTATTTCCATTTTTTATTTGATGTGATGCTGATAACATTTTTGACCTATTTCGATAGCGGAATGATCAAAAGCGACCTGGGACTGTTGTATTATCTTGTCATTATCACCGCCGGATTGTTTTTTTACGACCGGGGCAGCGTCGTTATGGCGACCGTCATCAGTGTGCTTTACATCACGTCCTATATACTGATCATGAACGGCGCAATACCGGTTTATGATGTCTTTGGCTCAAGGGCCTCGATGTCTGGCGACCCGGAGATGGCATATTTAAGGCTGTTTATCAACCTTGTCATGTTTTACATAACAAGTTTTGTGATCTCAAACCTGGGTATGGCATATCAGAAAAAAGGCGAGGAGTTCGATGTACAGAAAATACTGCTGGACGACATCTTTGAGAACATGAGCGATCAGATCTTTGTCTTTGACAAAAACGGACTTCTTTCAAACTGGAATCAGAAGGAGGAGACAGTTTCCCGTGTGACGCCAAAAAACGGCATGCATTATGAAAAGATCCTGCCGGATGAAGTCGTGATCTGTCTTCGAAACGTGTTGCAGCATAAGATCGCCTCATATTCCGACGAACTGAGGACGGGGGCGAAGACTTATACCTACGAGATAAACAAGATGAAAAAAGAGGATACCGAGCTGGGGTACATGGTGACGTTCAGCGACATCACAAAGAAGAAGGAACTTGAGGTGCGGCTGAACGAGCTCGACAGGCTCGCGTATCTCGGCACTCTCGGCGCGGGCATGGCCCATGAACTTCGCAATCCGCTCGCTTCGTTGTACGGCAGCATAGAACTGCTGAATGAAAAAAGCTTTAACAAGAGCGACAAAAAACTTTACGGGCTCATATTAAAGGAATCGGAGCGTCTGAACAAGATCGTCACGGATTTTCTTGATTATGTGAAGGGCGGCAATGTTGACTTTGAGAAACTGGACATAAGCCAGTTAATACTTGAGACTGTGACCATGATCAGTGTGTTGTCTGAAAAAAGGATCGTGGTAAGGGGAAAAAGCCGTCCGGTAAACGGGGATCCCAATCTTCTTGTGCAGACGTTCAACAACCTGATATGGAATGCGTTGGAAGCCATAGAAGACGACGGGACCGTGGCCATAGATATCAGGGAGGATGAGAATTACTGCATAGTGGAAGTCTCGGACAACGGTACCGGTATCGGCAAGGAGGCACTCTCAATGATATTTACCCCGTTTTATTCGGATAAGCGCAGCGGTGCCGGCCTTGGGCTTGCGATCGTCAAAAAAAATGTCATAAATATGGGAGGCAAAATAGAGGTTGAATCCGAACTGAAAAAGGGTACTGTTTTCAGGGTGTTTCTGCCCGCATATGCTGAAAAATAGGGGTTTACCCGTGATCAGACGGGAATCTTATGCCCGCCAGGCGGCGCTGATGCCGCTGCGAAAAACTTCTCTTCTCTCAGAAGCGGGTCTCATGAATATCAGTAAAAAATCTCCGGGATGGTTTAAGGAAAAAAAGAAACTCCCCCGGCCGGATTCGAACCAGCAACAAACCGGTTAACAGCCGGTTGCTCTACCGTTGAGCTACGGAGGAGTATCGCATTTGCGTGTGTCTATATTATTCATAAAGGAGATTTTGTCAAGGGAAAAGTAAAGTATAAAATGTTTGAGTCTGTGCCATTATATGATATAATTTCAGATGAGCGTCTGTTTTCGGGGAGGAAGTATTTGGAGCACATTGGCCGTTCCATAAGATTGTCCGGACGCGTACAGGGCGTCGGATACAGATATTTTGCAAAGAAGAACGCGGACCTGAGCGGCGTGCGCGGCTTTGTCGTCAACAGGGCCGACGGGACCCTTTACGTCGAGGCGCACGGTGAGGCGGAGGATGTGATGAGCTTTATCGAGCTGCTCATCTCGGGGCCGTCATTTGCGTATGTGACGGAACATGAAATATTGCGGATCCCTTATGACGGGTCCGTACGGACATTTAAGATCGGGGACAGGCGTGATGGATTGTAAAAGGTATATCAATAAAATACCCGATGATCTCACAGCCTATAAGGTTGAGGACATACCGGCAATAATAGGGCAGATTGATGTGCCGCCTCAATGTTATCACGCAGTATTCAATTTTTTGTACCAGAATATAAAGATAGATGCAGAGGTATACTCACTGGATGCGCTTGACCATTATATGGCGGATGTGAACAGTTATCCGCTTTTGAGCGAGGCCGATGAAAAAAAGGTCTTCGAGCTGTATCAGCGAAAAAAAAGCAGGGAGACGAAAAATCTGATAGTCAAGACCAATCTGCGGCTGGTGATAAATATCGCAAAGAAATACATAAACAAAAGTAACCGTTCGATGCTTCAGGACCTGATAGAAGAAGGGAACATAGGTTTGCTTGTCGCGGTGGAAAAATATGATCTTTCCAGAAATACAAGGTTTGCCACGTATGCGGCTTATTGGATAAAGCATTATATTCAGGAATACCTTTACAAGAACACAACAATGCTGAAATTTTCAGACAGGGTCTTTCATAAATACCTGAAATACAAAAAGATTGTCGGACAGTACAATAACACCAATACTCCGGTTGATGAAGAAGCCCTCAAAAGAGATCTGAACGTCGATGATTATACCCTTATGATACTTTCCTCTCTCTTTTACAAACCGGTTGAACTCGAGGACGAGTACAATCACAACAGCGTGTATGATAAAAACATGTACTCTGTCGATAATACCTCCGATGATATAGCACGCGACATGATCAATGAGACAATAAAAAAAACGGTTGACGAGTTGTCCGCGCGGGAGAGGATAGTGCTGGGTTACAGATACGGTATCTCAGGCAAGGAGACTATGCCTCTGAGCAAGATCGGTGAGATGATGGGTGTTTCAAAACAAAGAATATCCCAGATCGAGAAAAGCGCCTTGAACAAACTTAAAAAAAAGCTCAAAAAGGAGAACCTATGAAACATGTCATTATTACCGGTGCCTCGAGAGGACTGGGCAGGGCGATCGCAGAAAGCCTTGCCTTTGGGAACTTTGTGCTTCATCTTGTCTCAAGATCAGATATGGACGAACTGCAGGATGCACTTTCGGCCGACACCGGCGGCGTTTTTACATACAATGCCGATCTCTCTCTGATAGACGATATAGAGACTCTCATGGATGATATCTTTGAGAATGTCGTTGAGCCGGAGTTTCTTTCGCTTATCAACAATGCGTCGACCATAGCTCCGGTAGGCCCTCTGGGACGCATAGACTCCAACCGCATCGACGAGCTGATACGCCTTGACCTTACCGCGCCGCTGGTTATGATGAACGAGTTCATATCCAGGTGTTCGGAGTTTGACGCGGAAAAAAGGATAATCAACATCTCATCCGGCGCGGGGCAGAAGCCCTATTACGGATGGAGCGGTTATTGCGCTGCCAAGGCGGGACTGGACATCGCATCCAGGACCGTCTCTCTTGAGCAAAACGAGATCAGAGGCGAAGACGGAGTCAAGGTGCTCAGTATCGCGCCGGGTATTATTGACACGGCCATGCAGGAGTCGATAAGAAAACAGCCTAAGGACAATTTTATATATGTCGGCAAGTTCATTGAGTTTTACAAATCAGGGGCGTTAAAATCACCGGAGGAAGTTGCTGAAAAGATCCGGGAGATACTGTTCCTTGATTTTTTTCCGGATGGAGAGGTGCTGGACATAAGGGAATTTTGATTGACACAGCGAGCCGTGCGGAACTATAATCATCTGAACAAAGGAGACTTAGATGCACAGACCTTATGCCCTGATCATTCGGGACGGGTGGGGCTATTCCCCATCGGAAGATATGAATGCCGTGGAATCTTCAAAACCTCTCAACCACTTGCGTTATATACGTGAGTATCCCACCACTTTAATAGCCGCATCAGGCGAGGACGTCGGACTTCCCGCCGGTTATCAGGGGTCTTCCGAAGTGGGGCATCTGAACATGGGCGCTGGAAGGGTGGTCTATCAGAACCTTGTCCGGATCACAAAAGCCGTCTCTGACGGCTCTCTTGAAGCCTTTCCGCAGCTCAGGGAAGCCGCGGAAAAAGCCGTGCGCTCCGGAGCCAATATACATGTTTTCGGCCTTGTCCAGGACCAGGGTGTCCATGCTCATACCGCTCATATGGCGGCAGTGCTGAGAAGTCTCGACGGGTCGTCGGTGCCCCCGGAACAGGTCTTTATACACGCGATCACAGACGGACGGGACACATTGCCCAGCTCCGCAAGGGAACATATTGGCAACGCCATCGACCTTATGCCGCTTCAGTACCGCGGCCGCATAGTCTCGGTAACGGGCAGGTTTTATGCGATGGACCGTGACAACAGATGGGACCGGGTAAACAGGTTCTATGACCTTCTCGTCTCGGGCGAAAGCGGCCGTGAGCCATTCGCAGACGTACAGGATGCGATAGACGATGCTTACGTGGCGGGCGAGTCGGATGAGTTTATCAAACCCAGGAAGACCGCCGCTTTTGCACCGGTTGGGGACGGTGACGTGATGATATTCTTTAATTACAGGTTTGACAGGGCAAGAGAGATAACCAGGGCGTTTTTGGAAGACGGTTTCAGCGGTTTTAAGACCAGAGACCTCACGGACATCACGTTTATCGCGTTTACAGAATATTATGAGACCATAAGCTCCTCGACCCGCGCCCGTGTCCATGTCTTATTTCCATTATTGAGACTCAACGACCTCATGGGGGAGGTCGTCTCCAGAGAGGGCATGAGACAGCTCAGAATAGCGGAGACAGAAAAATTTGCCCATGTGACCTTTTTCTTTAACGGCCAGGAAGACACCGTTTTTCCGGGCGAAGACCATATAATGATACCTTCGCCAAAAGTCGAGACCTATGACAAAAAGCCCGAGATGTCTGCATATGAGGTGACAGACAAGGCATTGGAAGCGCTGGACAGCGGGAAATATGATTTTATAGTCCTGAATTTTGCCAATCCCGACATGGTCGGCCATACCGGCGTGTTTGAGGCGGCAGTCAAGGCATGCGCTGTCGTGGATGAGTGTGTGGGGAGAGTAGTGGACAAAATATTGGAAAAGGACGGTGTGGTTTTCCTTACCTCCGACCATGGTAATGCCGAACAGATGGCGGATCCCGTCACGGGGGGTGTTCTCACCGCTCATACCACCAACCCGGTGTGGTTCAGTGTGATCTCCCGCCGGGAAACGCTGCAGAAGGACAGCATGACTCTGTCCGGCAACGGCCGGCTTGCGGACATATCTCCCACAATATTAAAAGTAATGGGCGTTGAGATCCCGCAGGCCATGACCGGTAATGTGCTTGTCAGAGAAAAAAAAAGAGGGACTACGTCCCTCTAGCGTGTTTAAAGCGCGAATGAAGCGCCGAACCAGAGTCCCATGTCAGAACCCCAGCCCATGAAGCGGATCTTCAGGTCTGAGAACAGATGCATCCTCGGATTGCCTATGTCGAAATCTGCGCCGCCCAGGACGCAGAGAACAAAATCGGTGTCCGAGCCGTCGATGCCTGCGACATCCCAGCTCACTGTGCGAAAGCCCGCTCCGCCCCCAAAATAGGGCTTTATAGAGCCTGACGAGGGGATGTAGTACTGAACAGTGCCGTCAATGGAAAAGACGTTGTATGTGGATCCTATTGACAATTCGACCTGAGGGACAAGGTAAAGATTATCGCTGAGAGTCCCCATATTCAGGTCTCCGCCGATAACAAGCTGCTCAAAGTCAAAATTGTAACCCGCCTTGGCGGAGATCCGCGACAAGGCGATGTTTGAAGATGCGGCCGAAGCGGATGATATCAATACCGCGGACAGCAACATGATAAAGAAAAAACGTTTCATATGTCCTCCTTTTTTAGATTCAAGTATTTAAATATATTTAAAACTGCGAACTAATCAAGTTAAAAAACGCTTTTACTTGATTCATGACGTTTTATATGTTAAAAATCTATTTATCAAGGAGGGTGCTATGCTGGATTTGAAAGCAATCAGAGAGGATAAGGACACCGTTATAAGGAGGCTTTCCGCAAGAAACAAGGATTATACGGAAGAGATAGAGAAAATAATCGCTCTTGACGAGAAAAGACGAGAAATAATATCCGAAGTCGAAAGGCTGAAAAATTACCGAAACACCGAATCCAAAAAAATAGGCGACATGAAAAAATCGGGACTGGATGCCGGGCCGCTCATGGAGATGGTGAAGGAGGCCGGCGAGAACATCAAAAGACTTGATGACGGACTGCTTCAAATCGAGCAGGAACGCAACCGCATAATGCTTGACATCCCGAACCTTCCGCATCCTGATGTGGTAAGCGGCAAGGATGAAGAGGATAATATCGAGATCCGAAAATGGGGCGCGCCCAAAAGTCTCGGTTTTAAGGCATTGGATCACATGGAGCTGACCGAAAACACACTCGGTATAGACCTGGAACGGGGCGTGAAACTCTCACAAGCAAGATTCAACGTCAAAAAAGGTGAGATAGCCGCGATGGAAAGGGCATTGATCGACCTGATGCTGACGATACATACCGTGGAAAACGGCTATACCGAATACAGTGTCCCCTTTATGGTAAACAGAGAATCCATGACAGGGACGGGGCAACTCCCAAAATTTGAGGAGGATCTGTACAAACTTGAGGGTGAAGACCTCTTTCTAATACCCACAGCCGAAGTCCCGCTTACAAATCTCTATTCGGGAGAGATCATACCGGTAGCGGATTTGCCCTTGAAGGCCGCGGCCCATACACCGTGCTTCAGAAAAGAAAAGTTTTCGCATGGAAAAGACGTCAGAGGCATTATACGTCAGCATCAGTTTCATAAGGTAGAGCTTGTCAAGTTCGTGCGCCCTGAGCAGTCGTATGATGAGCTCCAGAGCCTTGTGGCGGATGTCGAAAAGGTGCTTCAACGGCTTGATATCCCCTACAGGGTCGTCATGCTTTCCACCGGGGACCTGAGTTTTTCCTCGGCCATGACATATGACATCGAGGCTTGGATGCCCGCGCAGGAAAAATATCGCGAGGTCTCCTCATGCTCAAATTTTGAGGCTTTCCAGGCGAGAAGGGCCAATATAAAATACCGCGACGAAGACAACAGGAAAGAATACGTCCATACACTGAACGGGTCCGGGCTTGCCGTCGGCAGGGTACTGATCGCCGTATTGGAAAACTATCAATGCCCGGACGGGTCCGTTGATGTGCCGGAGGCACTCAGGCCGTTTATGGGCGGGAAAGATAAAATACTTGTTCGATGAAAGGAGCAAAATATGTGGATGACAGATGAAGGGATCAAAAGGCCGGCCAGACGCCACCTGGGCGAAGATTTTAATGTTGAGGACTGGAGTGAGGTGAAAAAGGCCCTTGATGCCCTGCTTGCAGCAAAAGCGGAGTCAAAAGAAGACCTTGAAGACCTCATAGCAAGGGAATTTGAACTCTCTTCGGTCATCTCTGAGGAGATGGCCAAAAGGTACATCGAGATGACACGCTTCGCCGATGTCGAGGCCAACTCGGCGCGATTCAATGAATTTTACTCCGGCGTGGTCTCAAAGACAGAGCCGTATTCATTTAAATTCAAAAAAATGGTCTTTGAAAGCCCGTATTTGAAGGAATTGCCGGCGAAGGAATACGGACATTACATAAATATAATCTCGAATGACATGGAATTATTCAGGGAAGAGAATATTCCGCTGAAAGTCAGGGAAAGCGAGCTGTCTAATAAATACGGCGCCATAAACTCCGGGCTGACCGCAGATTTCAGGGGCGAGGAAAAGACCATGTCTCAATTGTCCGTGTATCTTAAGGACGGGGACAGGTCTGTACGGGAAGAGGCATGGCGGCTTCGCATGAATACCATGGCAGGCGTCAAAGGACAGCTGGATGATCTCTTTGACGAGATGAAAAAAGTCAGGGTGGAACAGGCGGCCAACGCAGGCTTTGAAAATTACAGGGATTTCAAGCATAAGGAGATGGGGCGTTTTTCGTATACCCCCGGTGACCTTTTTCAGTTTCATAAAGCGGTGGAAGACGAGGTCGTGCCGTTTTTGAGAGAACTTAATGAAGAACGCAAAGCCAAATTGGGTCTGGATGTCCTCAGGCCCTGGGACACGTCGGTGGACCTCGACGGGAAAACGCTCAAACCTTTCGGCGATACCGTGGAATTCGTGAAGAAGGCAGTCTCCATACTCTCAAGGGTAAAAAAAGAGTACGGGATCAGACTTAACAGGATGTATAACGCCGGCCTCCTTGACCTTGAGAACCGAAAAGGCAAGGCTCCCGGAGGATATAACTATCCCCTCGCGGAAACGGGCGCCCCTTTCATATTCATGAATTCCGTAGGACTGCACAGGGATGTGGTAACACTGCTGCATGAGTCGGGGCATGCCATGCATACGTTTGCATCGAAAGACATACGCATCACACCCTACAGCCACACACCCAGCGAAGTCGCGGAGTTGGCATCAATGGGGATGGAACTCCTGACCATGGACAAATGGGATGAATATTATTCTTCGGAAGAAGATCTGAAAAAAGCTCAGCGCGATGAACTTGAAGGGACATTGAAGTTTTTGCCCTGGTGCATGACAGTCGACGCATTTCAGCATTGGATATACACGAATCCCGATCATACGGCTGAGGAAAGAGACGAATACTTCGCTTCACTCATGGACAGGTTCAATACGGGAGTGGATACCAGCGGTCTTGAAAATGAAAAAAAGATATCATGGATGTATCAGTTGCATATTTTCGAGGTGCCGTTCTATTATATTGAATACGGGATGGCGCAGCTGGGAGCCTTGTCTGTCTACCATAACTACAGGACGGGGAATCCCTCCAAAGCGGTAGAGGCGTATGACAGCTTTTTGGGGCTGGCTTATACAAGACCCGTACGTGATCTTTATGAAGCTGCCGGCATAAAATTTGATTTCAGTTCAAGTCATATATCCGAACTCGTGGATTTCGTTAAGGACGAATTGAAAAAACTCACCTGAAAAGGGCCGCTTCGGCGGCCCTTTTTTCTCTTGACCTCCCCGTGCATGTCTATGTAAAATCAACCATACGGAGGTGTTCATGAAGAAAAGGATCTTGATACTTGCTCTATTCTTTTTGACGGCGCAAGCTGTCTTCCCGCAAGGGACGTTCGGGATGTTCACACACGAAAATCACCCGGAATTAAACTGGTACTCGTATGATACGGATAATTTCAGAATAGTCTACAGCACCGGGCTGGAGGAGACGGCGAAAAAAGCCGGCCTTTCGGCGGAAAAGGCCTATGCCTCTCATATGGCAAACCTTGACCTGACATTCAAAAGACGCTATACGATATTTATCTCCGACATGGACAACATCTCCAATGGGGCCACCTCCCCCACCGGATATTTTTTTGTCTGGGTATCCCCCACAAGGTACAATGACTACTTTTCGGGGAATGACCGGTGGCTTGACAAAGTGATATCCCACGAGATGGTACACGCCCTTATATTTGAGAACACCTCATCCTGGATCAATATCTTTTTTCCGAGTCTTTTATCCGTACCCCGTGATGTTCATGAGGGCTATGCGCAGTTCTTCGCCGGGGAGCAGTGGGGCGTTAAAAGAGGGGATCAATGGCTTTCGGAATCTGTTTGGGAAGGGGATACGCTTACCGGGAACGGAGGAGCTCTGACATATGCGAAAGGGTTTTCCCAGATAAGATATCTTTACTCGGAATATAGCGATAAAAAAGCCTTCGGCAGACTGTTCAAATACAGGGACAAGGCCGGCTTGTTCAACATAAATAAGGCTTTTGAAGAGACGTTCGGAGAAAAACGCCGGGATTTCCAGAAACGCTGGAAAAGAGATATGGAAATATACTATAACTGGATGGCAGGGATCTCAGAAAAACCCGAAGAAATTGGTGATATGCTCTATAAAGAGCATTATTTTCATCAAATAAAACAATTTTTACCGTATAAAAAAGGTTATTTAGTAATGGGTGTTGAAAAGAGCAGATACCCGGGGCTGAAGTTATACTATTCCGACGATGGACTCAACGATGCGGAGCTCATCGCCGAGAGCGGAATAATAGGAAGGGCCTCCCTGGACGGCGACATGTTATTATATGCGCGCAGCAGGAAGGGAAAGCACGGCAGCATAGTGTCCGATATATATTCATATGGAAATAGCGAATCGAGACTTACCGACGATGAAAACGGTTATGACCCGGCGGGAAGCGGCGGTTCCATCTATTATCTTAAAAATGACGGGGGTGTTTCCGTACTGAAGCAGATCGGCGCGGATCGTCCCTTATATGCCGCCTCCGACGGGATGCAGTTGTATGATCTTACTATAGACAGGTCCGGAGAAAACCTTGCCGCGGCGTATATTGATACCGTGGCGTCCGAACAGGGCATATGGCTTTTTTCCATCACTGAAAAGACCGTTATCCGTTTTCCCACGGCTTACAAGGCAGTGTCGCCCTCTTTTTCTCCCGACGGGTCTGCCCTGGCTTACGCCGTATACGGCATCTACGCGTCTCCGGCATATGTGTTGAACATAAAAGATATGGAGGCCGTTCCCGTGACAGGCCAGTATGGAGTGATCGAGTCCCTGGAGTGGACGAAAGACGGGCTTTTGGCTGTGATTTCCATTGGCGGTGAAAAACAATCGCTTTGCCTCATAGACCCTGCCCGCACACCCCTGAAAAGTGAGGAAAAGGTGAGAGACCTATATTCCCGCTGGACGCATACGGCCCCTTTGCATACCCCCGGGTCCGCTGATATCAGCATGGAAGGAAAGTTTACGGGTCCATATAAAGGGGTTGAGGATTTTCATCATATCATGACATTGCCGCGTCCTTTTTTTATCGACGGCCATATCGCGCCCGGCCTCATGACTGTATGGGCCGATAAGATAGGATGGCATTATCTGGCCGCCTCCGGGGGGATAGAGTTGTCCGACGGCTACGACACAAATTATTCGTTTCTGTACAAAAACAGCAGGACCGCCTCCGACATAGCCTTTTCGTTTTCAAAATCAGACAGGCAGATCGATAAGTATCACGGCAATGAACTGAATATGAGGAACACCCTGGTGTTGGCCGGCGTGACCCGGCGGTTTTCCGCTCCCAATACTTTTTTTCTGGGACACACAATATCTGCGGGTGGCGGATACAGGCACATGGAGCCACTTGCTTCTGAAGGATATGAACCGGATGAGGCGAAATTGACTGACGTGTTCGCATATTTTTCTTACAAGCTTGTATATGAGCGGCCCTGGACATGTATCCCGGACAATACATTCGCATTGGGTGTGAAAGCCGCATTCTCAAAGGAGACGGACGATAACGGCAATACCGCCGCATTTATAAGGGCGGATCTGATAAAAGACATCGATCTTGGAGCTTTGGTGCTGCGGGGGCAGGGCGCATACCTTGAGCAGTTCGGCACGGCCAAAGAGTATGACCGCCCTTATGTGACGGATTATATGATAGTGAACATGCTTTCCGCGGAGACTTATGATTATTCAAAATCCATCATGCTTCGGGGTATTGACAGGACGGAGTTCGGCAATAGGATCTTCCGCGCCACCCTGGAGTTGAGATATCCGCTGAGCGACAATGCGAGCGGAATATTGTTCAATGACAATGCTTTTGTGACGGATGACATGAACAACGGACGGAAGAGTCACCCGGGCACCTACGGGATCCAATATTCAGTGAGCCTGGGAAGTTTAATGGCATCTGCGGGAGTAGCCAAAGACCTTTACCTCAGTGATTCAAAGGAAGTCTACTTTTTTTCGCTGAACAGCGCCCTGGGGTTCTAAGGGAGGCGGATAAGATGTTTAATATTTTTGATGTGTTCAGCGACAGGGCCAGGGAGGTCGTCTATGGCGCTGCTGAAATAGCGCGCAAAGCGGACAATGATTTTACCGGCGCGGAGCATCTTCTCCTGTCATTGCTGGAACATAAGGGGGCGGTTCTGGAAAAGGTCCTGGCGGCGCTTTCCGCTGATGAGGCCGAGATGTCCAAAAGAGTCTCCGCGTATGTTCAGAAGGGGAAAAAGAAACGTATTCCGGGCGACGATGATTTCACGCCGGGAGTCAAGATGATATTGAAGTCCGCCTTTGAGGAGTCAAACGCTCTGGGACATGACTATGTGGGCCCCGAGCACATATTTCTGGGCATACTGAGCGAGTCCGAAAGTCCCGCCTTCCTTGTGTTAAAGAACATGGGCATCACCCTTGAAAAAGGACGGGAAAAGGTAAGGGAGTATACCAGGGTATCAGACAGGAGCCATTCGGTACAGACAGAAGATGATGAATATCTCAACAGATTTGCCGTTGACCTTATAGAAAAGGCGTCTCAAAACAAGCTTGACCCGGTGATCGGTCGTGAAAAAGAAATAGAGAGAGTCATACATATACTGTCGAGGAGGATGAAAAACAATCCTGTGCTGGTGGGCGGCGCCGGTGTGGGCAAGACTGCGGTGGTGGAAGGTTTGGCTCTGAGAATATATGAGAATATGGTCACGGAAGGTCTGCGCGGCAAAAAGATCTATTCCCTGGACATGGCTTCGCTGGTCGCAGGGGCCAAGTATATGGGCGAGTTTGAGGAAAGGCTTAAAAAGGTGCTGGGCATAATCAAAGGAAGAGACGATGTCATATTGTTCATTGACGAAATACACACGATAATCGGCGCGGGCAGGACGGGCGGGGCTATGGATGCGGCGAACATCATGAAACCCGTGCTGGCAAGAGGTGAGATACAATGCATAGGCGCCACGACAGCGGAGGAGTACCGGCAGTATATAGAAAAGGACCCCGCCCTTGAACGCCGGTTTCAGCCTGTGGATATAGAGGAGCCTTCGGAGGAGGAAACGGAAAAAATAATACGCGGAATACGGGAGAAATATGAGACATTCCATCGTGTAAAGATCAGCGACGGCGCGGTCGAAGCCGCAGTAAGGCTTTCGATAAGGTACATACCGGACCGCTACCTTCCAGACAAGGCGGTAGACCTCATAGATGAAGCGTCTGCAAAGGTCAGGTTGGAATCATTGATAGTCCCCGAGAAACTGGCCGGTATTGACAGGGAATTGAAACGCATACGCGTCGAAAAGGAATCGGCATTCAATGACGGGGATTATGAAAAGGTGGCCAATCTCGGGGTTGAAGAAAAAAAACTTGAAGCCGAACGCGAGACGATGAGACAGGAATGGGATGAAGACAAGGCCAGACGTCAGCGGGACAACATCGTCAGGAAAGAGGATGTGGCGCAGATCGTCTCACGATGGAGCGGCGTGCCCGTAACACGTCTGTCCGCTGATGAATCGCAACG
>CAZJQC010000034.1:0-11736 GCA_964548195.1 uncultured bacterium
TGATGGTGCGCGCCTGATCGGCTATGGCGCGGGTGATGGCCTGTCTGATCCACCAGGTCGCGTATGTCGAAAACTTGTAACCTTTTTTATAATCGAACTTTTCAACGGCGCGCATAAGGCCTATATTGCCCTCCTGTATCAGGTCCAGGAACTGCAGCCCCCTGTTCGTATACTTTTTGGCGATGGATATGACGAGGCGTACGTTGGCGCTTATCAGGTGTTTTTTCGCCCGTTCCACCGTGCGCAGCCCCTTGTTGACCTCAAGGAGTATGATCTTGAGATTCTGCCTGGATTCCCCGAGTGTGTCTTCTGTGGACCTTATGTATTCGTCCAGACCTTTGATCTCAAAATCCATGACGCCGTCTTTAAGCTGCAGTTTTTCAAGCTCCTTCTCCTTTGTCTCAAGGCCTTTCGCGAATATGCGGAACCTGGCGGCCAGGGAATCGATCTGCGGATAGTTGAGGTCCATCTCCTCGACGGCTATGCGCAGCCGTTCCTTTTTGCCCTCCATGAGGACGCTGAGCTTGTTTTTTTCGGATTCCTTTTTGGATTCTTTTATTTTAGCGTAATTTTCACGTATCTCGTTGTATATGCCTTCCACCTTTGAAAACTGCAGATACACCTTTTCGCGGTATTCCTCCTGTTTTTCGGCGTTATTGATATCATTGTATTCCATATTGACCACGTCTTCGCAATGGCGTTCATCGCATCGTTTGACTCTTTGTGATATTTCCGGCACGATAAAATCGAGCCTGAAGACATGCCGTTTGATTATCTCGTACCCCTCCTCGATCTTTTTGGCGACTTCTATTTCGCCGTCCTTGTCGAGAAGCGGCACTTTCCCCATCTCCCTGAGATAAAGCCTTACCGGGTCGTCAAGTGTGTTTTCATTGAGGGCGTCTTCGAGTATATCGTTGTCCAGTTCACGGTCGCCCTCTTCCTTGTCATCCACCAGCAGTCCGTTTTTCTGCAGTTCCGAGATGATCCTTTCGAAGAATTCGGGAGAAACGACTTCGTCAGGTATCAGGTCATTAAGTTCCTCATAACTGATGCCGTTCTTCTTTTCGGCTTCGCGGGTGATGTGTTCGATCAATTCAGGTTCATTCCACGTTCTTTTCAAAAATAACCTCCCTTTTCTTTTCGATATCGATCTTTCTCAGAACGTCTTCGAAAAATGCTTCAAAATTCTCATCATCTGTCCCCAGCGCATCCCTGAGCAGCAGGCTGCTGAGCTGGCTGAGGACTTCACGGTCTTTTACCGTCTCTGTATATCTGCTTTTGCCCGTGTTCTTTTGAACCGACTCAAGCACGTTCAGAGCCTCATCCAGCAGGGTATTGTCTGTAAAATAATACCTGATGTCTTCGCCCAGGCCGGAAAGCCTTGCCGCGTATGCGGGGCGGTCCAGCGCGAAGACCAGGAAAAGCAGTTCGTTCGTCTTAAATGACGGCGCCTTTCCCCGGATCTTTTTATTTTTGACCGTCTCAGGCGGCCTGCTGTTACGCACGCCGAAGCGGCGGTCCAGCGCCTGCATATAGAAAGCCGCGGATTCCTTGTCCTTCAAGCCCTTGAAAGAGGCGGCGATGGCCTTGTACGCGGCGGCCTTTTCCTGCGGATTTGACATGTCCGCGTTTTTTGTCTTTTCCGCCACATAATGGTCGAAACCGGGAGCAGCGCGCCCGATCATATCGTCAAGCGCCTTTCTGCCGTGTTCCTTAAGCAGTTCATCGGGATCTTTACCCATGTTGTTTTCTATGACATAGCAGGATATGCCTGCCGAAAAAAGGATCTCAAGCGATCTCATCGTGGCCCTTTTTCCGGCGGCGTCATTATCAAAAAACAAGTATATCCTCTCCACCCGGTTTTTTAAAAGAGCGGCGTGCTCCGCGGTAAACGCTGTTCCCAGCACCGCGACCACATTTTTCACGCCATACTGGTACAGGGCCAGCATATCCATGTAGCCTTCCACTATTATGGCGGCTTTTTCCTTATATATGTCGCCTTTTGTCACATCAAATCCGTACAATACCCGCGACTTCGAAAAAAGCGGCGTCTCGGAGCTGTTCAGGTATTTGGGTTTCTGCTCCTCCCGCAGCGCTCTTCCGCCGAAGGCTATCACGCGTCCCGAAGCGTCCCGTATGGGAAACATGATCCTGTCGCGGAACATGTCGTACGGCCCGTTCGCTCCGCGCCTTGCGAGAAACAACTTGTCGGCTTCCTCCATACTGACGCCTTTTTTCTCAAACAGGGAATAAAGCCGCGCGCCCGCGGCTGACGCATAACCTATGCCGAACTGTTCGATAAGGCTTTTCATCACTTTTCTGTCCTTCAGGTACAGCCTGGCATCCCTGGCCGCGGCATCGTTCATAAGGTTATCGAAATAATGGCCGGCCGCCATCGCGTTTATCTCCCTGAGCCTGTCCAGCTTTTCGTTCTTTTTGACGTTCCCGAGGCTTACGCCGGCCTCATCCGCCATCTTTTTCAGGGCGTCGGGAAACGGTATGTGTTCATACTCCATCAGGAACTGTATCACATTGCCGGATTTGCCGCAGCCGAAACAATGAAACAGCCCTCTTTCCTCGCTGATCGAAAGGGACGGCCCCTTGTCGTCGTGGAACGGGCAGACGGCCATGAAGTTTTTACCTGTCTTTCTGACATTTATGTACCGGCCGATAACGTCTACAATATTGACCTTATCCAGTATCTGTGATATAATGTCCCGATTATCGTTCACACCTATATAGATGCAGTTAAATCAAAAAAGTTGCACATTTTTCACCTTTTTTCCAAAAATAAATAATAATGTTCGCGATTTATTCAGAAAAACGTGACACAAACCCTTTTTCCATGGCTGACATGACGCATAACGGACTGTCCGGCCCCGGCCGGCTCATGCACCTATTATTATATCCATGGCCAGGTCCGCGGCGGGAGCGGAATGTGTTATGGCCCCCGTTGAGACATAGTCTATATCCAATTTCCCCAGGGAAATAAGACGTTCAATGGTGATCCCACCCGACACTTCGATCTTTATAGAAGGATCCAACCTCCTTATCTCTCTGGCAGCAACTTCAACAGCCGCATTATCCATATTATCAAGCATGATGACATCGCAGCCTTCTGCAGCGGCTGCTTTAACCTCATCCAGTGTATCCGCCTCCACTTCAATGCGATAATCTTTTAGGTTTTTACGTATGCTCCGCAATGCGTTTACAACGCCGCCGCAGACCTCTTTATGATTATCCTTGATCATGACCATATCGTAAAGTCCCATCCTGTGGTTAACTCCGCCGCCGCATCTCACGGCGTATTTATCCAGCATCCTGTAGCCGGGAAGAGTCTTTCGTGTATCCAGGAGTTTTACCTTATCCCCCAGGGCCTTCACGTAATCACGCGTCATGGTTGCCACGCCGCACATGCGCTGGAGAAAGTTAAGGACTATACGCTCGCCTTTCATGACAGAAGCGGCTTTCCCCGAGACTTTAGCTATGACTGTGCCTTTTTTCACAAAACTGCCGTCTTCTTTCAGAATATCCGCGTTGATTTTTTTATCGATACGGCTGTACAAGGCATGTATCACATCGGTGCCGCACACTACGAGGTCCTGCCTTGCGATTATGGCAGCCTGCGCTTTTTCACCGCTGAATACATTATCGGAAGTGACGTCGGCACCTGCCGGCCCAAGATCCTCTTCCAGCGCCAGGGTTATCAATTCTTCAAGTCTTTTCATATCGATATTATCCTTCATATCTTTATCTCCTCTTCCCAGCGTTTCCGCAGTTCAAAGACCTTGTCCCTCACGGAGGCGGCCTCCTCGAAAAGAAGCTGTTCGCTTTTTGCCTTCATCAGGTCCGTCAGCTGTTCAATGGCTGCGGGTATTTCTTCACGCGGCAGTTTCTTTGTGTCGAACTCGAAGCCTTTCTGTTTGTCACTGCGTTTTTCATTCAGCATGGTTGAGAATTTTATGTCCTTTATTATCGTCTTGGGCACGATGCCGTGCTTTTCATTAAACGCGTGCTGTATGGCGCGTCTTCTTGATGTCTCGTCTATGGCCTTTCTCATGCTGTCTGTGATGCTGTCGGCGTACATGATCACCCTGCCGTTCACATTTCGGGCTACCCTGCCCGCGATCTGTGTCAGGGACCTGTGCGAGCGGAGGAAGCCCTCCTTGTCGGCATCCAGTATGAAAACGTCCGAGACTTCCGGCAGGTCAAGGCCCTCTCTCAAAAGGTTGATGCCGACCAATATGTCAAACTCTCCGGATCTGAGTGCGTTGAGTATCTCTATGCGTTCAAAGGTATGTATTTCCGAATGGAGGTAATCCGCCTTGAATCCTTTCTCCTTCAAATAGGAGGTAAGGTCCTCCGCCATCTTTTTCGTCAAGGTGGTGACAAGTATCTTATCTCCCCTGGCTATGACTTTTTCGGCCTCTGCCATGAGGTCGAACACCTGTCCTTCCGTCCTGCGCACCTCGATGACCGGGTCCAGCAGTCCCGTCGGCCTTATGACCTGCTCCACCACGGCGCCGCTGACTTCACTTTCGTAATCGCCGGGCGTGGCCGAGACATAAAGCGTCCTGTCGATTATGGAGTCGAACTCCTCAAAATAAAGCGGCCTGTTATCCAATGCGGAGGGCAGCCTGAAGCCGAACTCCACGAGTTTTGTCTTTCTGGCGCGGTCACCGTTGTACATGCCCCTTATCTGAGGCAATGACATATGGCTTTCGTCTATTATCATGAGAAAGTCTTCAGGAAAATAATCCAGCAGCACGAACGGACGTTCGCCTTCCTCCCTGCCGGTGAGATAGCGCGAATAATTTTCTATTCCCGAGCAGTATCCAAGTTTTTCAAGCATCTCAAGGTCGTACTTTGTCCTCATCTCAAGCCGCTGCGCCTCGAGAAGTTTTCCCCCGGACTCGAACAAAGCGACCTGTTCCCGCATCTCCCGTTCTATAAGGGACAAGGAGCGTTTCAGGTTTTCCTCTTTGGTGATAAAATATCTCGCGGGGAATATCTCCGCGCGGTCCACGGCCCGTATCGGTTTTCCGGTAAGGTTGTCGAAAAAGTATATCCCGTCTATTTCATCGCCCCATAATGTCACCCGGATCGGATTGTTCTCATAGGGCGGGTATATGTCGATAACATCCCCTTTTGTCCTTATGTTGCCCTTATAAAAACCCACGTCATTTCTTTCATAGAATATATCTACAAGTGAGCGCAGTATATCCATCTTGTCGCCGGAACCGCCCGTCGTTATGACGACGGAAGAGTCCTTGTAGTCGCGGGGCGACCCCACGCCGTATATCGCGGATACGCTGGCCACCACGATCACATCCCGCCGTGTCAACAAAGACGTGATCGTCTCAAGGCGCATGCGGTCGATGTCCTCGTTTATGGACGAGTCCTTTTCGATATAGGTATCGCTTTGGGGAATATAGGCTTCGGGTTGATAGTAATCGAAATAGCTCACATAGTAGCAGACCTTGTTCTCGGGGAAAAAGCCGGAAAGCTCCGTATAGAGCTGCCCGGCAAGCGTCTTGTTATGTGTAATGATCAGGGCCGGTATGCCCAGCCCCTCTATGACCTTTGAGAATGTAAAGGTCTTGCCGGATCCGGTGACGCCGAGCAAGGTCTGCCTTTTCAGGCCGCCCCCGCTGAAATTATCGGTTATGCTCTTTATCGCCTCGCCCTGATCGCCCATGGGGTGAAACGGCGATACGACTTTAAAACCGCTCACGCCTACCGTACTTCGTCAAGCAGTTTCCTGATCTCAGGCTGATCCGGTTCCGTCTTCAGAGACAGTTCAAACTCTTCGGCGGCCTTGTCGGGCCAGTCCATGGCTTTATACAGCAGGCCAAGGTTGTTTCTGGCGTGTATGTTGGCGGGATCGATCTCAAGCGAACGGAGGTAATTTTTCACCGCGTTCTCAAGATAGTCTTCCTCGTCCGTCTTGTCCTCCCACAGTATCTCCACGGCTATGTCCTCAAGGGCCAGCCTTCCGTATGCGACGCCCAGGTTATAAAAAGCCTCCGCGTTGTCCGGATCGATCTCAACCAGTTTTTCATAGGTGCCGATAGCCTTACCGAGTTCACCCCGGTCAGCGTAAAAATAGGCCAGCTCTGACAAAGCGCCCGCATCGCCGGGGTTGTCCTCAACCTTCTTTTCGATGTCTTTTTTTTCGTTCATATTCGCACCTCCTGCGTGATTTATGATACCACCGTGACGATGTTTCGTCAACATCGTCAGCCGCATACTTGACTTTTCCGGCCATGCATATATTATTCACTTATGAAAGGCATAGTGTTTTCAATTTTTATCATACTTACGCTCAGCTCCGGGACTGTGAACGTCCGTGATGTGGTAAAAGCTCAAATAGCGGAAAAGACGGGTATGGACGCGCGTATAGAGGCCATTTTTGAGAATCAGTCATTATATTCCACCTCTTCCGGAAATATCATGATATATACTGCCGTGCACAATAAACGGGCATACTGTTTTTATGACACGGACGCCCCTTCTTCTTTGAGGGTGAAGATAGACCGGGACACCGGGGAGACCCTGCATCCGTCGAGGTACCGGCTCGTGAAGGAGTCGTTGTTCAACCCGGCGCTGATGTTTGAATATTTCGAGTTCAGGGACAGGTTCATGCAGGCTGCCGCAGCAGACGCGGACAATCTGTACGAGGCGCTGTATCCGGACACGCCCCATCCCGGCGCGGACTATTCCAAGATAGACCCGGACTCGGTATCCGAATGGAGGAAAGTCTCCTCCTTTATCAGCCGTTACGACTATCCGCTTTGGGAAAAAGTACGCGGCGAGGTATTAGGCGTGATCAAAAAGAGGTTTGAGGATGATAGAAAAAAACGTTGACCTTAGATGCTCCAATTCATATTGTCTTGAAGCCAGCGCGGAATTTTTTTATTCTTATCATGACGAGCGAGAGTTATCGGAGGTGCTCTTCTGGGCCTCAGAAAAAGGACTCCCGGTGCATGTGCTTGGAGGAGGTTCCAACATCCTTTTTTCAAAGAACAGGATCGCGGGGCTGGTCATCAAGATGGACAACCGTTTTATAGACATAAAAAGCGACAGGGTCGTCACGGGAAGCGGCGCGGACTCGTCCATGCTCTCAATAGCGTCCCTGGGGGCCGGACTTTCGGGCGCGGAGTTCCTTTACGGATTACCCGGCACCGTAGGCGGAGCGGTATTCATGAACGCCAGAGCCTATGACCGTTCCGTATCTGACATACTGGTCAACGCAAGGGCCATGGATATGAAAGGCGGCATCCGGGTCTTAAAAAACGGGGAGCTCGCTTTTTCCTATAAGGACTCTTTGTTTCAGCATCAAAGGATGATCATCCTTTCCGCGGAGTTCCGTCTTTTGCAGGGAGACCGCGCTGAGATCGGCAGACTGATGGATTCGGCCATAAGGGGCCGGAGAGAAAAAGGCCATTTCGATTTTCCCTCATGCGGTTCGGTCTTTAAAAACCCCTATGACCTGGGCGTGCCCGCCGGCAGGATAATAGAAGAACTGGGATTGAAGGGCAATTCATGCGGCGGCGCTAAGATATTTGACCGACACGGCAATTTTATAGTCAACACGGGCGACGCCAGCGGCAGCGACATACTTGCATTGATCGATCTTATCAAAAAGACTGTAAAAAAGGAAAAGGACTATGATCTTGAGACCGAAGTCGAGATCTGGTAATTAACACTATTTTTATCCTGGCCTCATATTAAATTTAAAATCATGCATTAATCTTGTTTCAAAGATTAAGGAGGTCTTTATGAAAAAATTGTTGTCTGTCATTATGCTGTGTTTAGCGGTTTGCTGGTCAGTTTCCGCTGCGGAAACAAGTCTCAAAGGCGAGATGAGGACCCGTATGACATGGGCCACCGATACTGACGAACTTGGCCTTGAAGGCGCCGATTCCTTCAGCAAGATCGATTCCAGGGTGCGTCTTTATATGAATTCTGCCTACAGTGATGATCTCGCTTTCACATTGGGGCTGGAAATCGGCGATTTTGACTGGGGGCGTGACGGCCATAACCACGACGAAAAAATTGTGGAAGTAAAACATGCATACATTGATTTTCATCCCGTATCCATGGATTACATGACAGTGCGCATGGGGCTTCAGGGATACAAGGACGGATTTCATCAGGCCGTATTTGACGAGGATGTGACGGCCATCATGCTGATGGCGGATTTCGGATCAGTCAGCACAAAAGGCGGTGTCATGGTCTACTCGGACGACGATGCAAAGGGCTCAACGCACGAGTCAAGGACGATAGGGCTGATGGACATCGAAAAGGAAAGCGGAAATACAGTCCTTAAGGGGATATTGCTTTACGACGCCCATAGAAATGAATACAATACCATGTATGTAGGTGCCGGCGCGGATGTGAAGATGGATCCGCTGGATCTGGGCGCCCAGCTCATATACATGAGCGCTTCATCCGGCAATGACGCGCTTGACGACCTGAGCGGCATGTTCGCATACGCTTACGGAAAATATAACAGCGGGAAACTGGGGCTGAAACTGAACTTTGGCTACGCCCCCGCCGATGAGGACAGCATGTATTACGGCATAGAGGAATATGCGGATGTCTACGGGCTGGAATATGCATACTCAGGACCGGTATATGACGGGGACAAAATACTGGGGACATACGGCGGCGAGACAGGCCAGATGGTCGTATCCATTAACGCCAGCTACGACTGGCTTTATGCGAACCTTGGCATGATCAACGCCACCAACGACAATATGGACGAAAAAAGTATCGGCACGGAGATCGACCTCGGTGTAAAGACGGAACTTGCAGAGAACCTCTCATTCAATGCCGTTTATGCCATGTTCATGCCGGGCGATGCCTTTGGCGAAGATGACGAAACGGCACATGAACTGTCGACTCAGATAAAATTCAAATTTTGACGCCGGAATAGCAGCGTATATTCCGAAAAAAAACGTATTAAAGGGAGACTTCAGTCTCCCTTTTCTGTTTAACATTTTATTTCTGTAAATTGCTCCGCCTTGATTGTTATTTTTGTAAAAAATGCTATTATTTAACTACCATAAAGGAGGCTGGTGCATGAAAAAAGTATTTGTTTTTATCTTATTGGCTCTGATGCCTGTCGCGGCGTTTTCGACCGACTTTGATTTTTCCGGCATGGCGAGAGTCAGGACATCTCAGCAGACAGTGCTGGACCTGTATAATATCGGGGGCGGCCTCGCGGGCGATCCTGGAGACATCGTCACATGGAGCGACTACAGGTTCCAGTTGTTTACCAAGGCGACCCTAAGCGATCAGCTCAGCATGGTCTGGGGTATCGAAGTAAACGGAATATGGGGGGACGAGGAACAGAACAGGGATGAAGTAGATCTGATGACGAAGCATCTCTACATGGACCTCACACCGGATTTTGCAGATTTTCTGAATATCAGGGTAGGGCTTCAGCCCTATGCCGACATCTTTCAGGGCGCAATCTTTGACGAGGATGCCGCGGGCATCATGGTCATGCCCGAGATCGGCGGCATGGATCTTTCGCTGGGTTATTTTGTGTTTAACTCCCGGGACATAGCAGGAGTGGATGACATATTTTTCACGCTTGACGCTTCCAGGACATGGGACGCCTTCACGCTTAAAGGCGAGATCCTGTATGACAAGCTTCCATACGGCATTGCTCATGCGTCTTTGTACGCGGGGATGACTGCCGAATATGACATGACTGACATCTCACTGGGCGGCCATTTTGTCTATTTCACCCAGTTTTTCAATGATGATGATCTGCCGCCGGGGGTGGATATCTCAGCGGGCGGCTATTTCGCATATCTATGGGGAAGTTATGACATCAATGAGAAGGCCTTCATAAAGCTGCATCTCTCCCACACCCCCTCAGAATGGGATATCGCCCCTGACTCTCTTGAAGCAAGGTCATTCTGGGGGATACAGCCCTATTTCAATCCCTACGGGCTCGAGTATCTTTTCCCCGGCTCCGTGGTGGATTTTCCCATTGAAGGCAATGTCATCAATGAATCCGGCGAATACATGGTTCCGTCGGGATTCACCGTACTCGCCTTCAATGCCGTTTACGACATGTTTTATTTCAATGCGGGCCATCTCTTCTGGAATATCCCCGAGGACTTTCTTGATGTCGACAATAATTTCGGCACAGAGTTCGACCTGGGCGCGAAGCTGACCATGACCGAAGGGCTTCAATTCGATATCGTGTACGCGATGTTCCTGCCGGGGAGATCTTTTGATACATTCGGAATTGACAAAAAAACCGCTCACGAAATATCCGCAAAACTTGAATACACATTCTGATTTTTACAAAGGGGCGGTTAAAACCGCCCCTTCTGTTTTTTCCCTTATTTTCAGGCTTTCATCGCGCTTTTTTGTTTAATTTCACGCATGAAAAATCCTAAAATACTCGGTGCCTTGAAAACAAGCTGAAAACAAATATAATACATTATAGGTTTTATCATAAGGAGGTTGCGTATGAAGAAACTTATTATCTTGCTTCTGTGCCTGATCCCTTTTGCGGCACAGGCCGTCGAGCTTGACTGGACGGGTATGTTCAGGACCAGGACAGCTGATATTACGGGGTCTTATTGGTACAATGTCGGATCGGAAGATCCGGATGTGATGACCATGACAGACTACAGGCTCAGGCTTTTCACGAATGCCGTGTTCAGCGAGAACCTGAAAGCGGTATGGGGTATTGAAGTAAACGGCACATGGGGGGACGGGGATCAGAACAGGGATGAAATAAGCGTACAGACCAAGCATCTGTATCTTGATTTCACGCCTGACATGGCCGACTGGCTGAACGTGAGGGTGGGCCTTCAGGGCTACAGGGATCCTTTCGGCGGAGCCATCTTTGACGAAGACGCTGCCGGCATATTCTTTATGCCCAAGTTTGAATCGGTCGACATGACGCTTGGATGGTATCAGTTTGATAACCAGGACGTCACAGGTCACAGGGACAACATGTATGTTATACAGGCCGGCAAGGATTTTGACTCCTTCAAACTCGGCACGGCTATCCTGTATGACAAGGGCTGGATGTACCCCGGCGCATTGGCGGAGGCGATGTATGAGATGATCATGCTTATGCCCCAGGAGTTTGATGTGATCTGGGCGGGCCTGTACGGCAGCTATATGACGGAAAACATGGAACTCGGCGGACATTTTGTATACAACTCGGCAAAATGGACCGCATTTTTCGGCAGCTCTGATTCGGATTTCACCGGATGGTTCGCCTATCTGTACGGAAAATATAATATGAACGACAAACTTTCTATGAAGCTGAATTTCGGATACACACCCGGCAGCGACTATGACGAATACGAATACAATCAATTCGTATCCGTAAAGCCCTATGCCGATCTGTACGGACTTGAATATTTCTATCCCGGCGCTGTTTATGATGGGATGAGCATGTTCAACGGTTACGGAGACTGGACAGGCCAGATGGTATTGGCTGCGAACATATGGTATGACATGTTCTATCTCAACGCGGGCATGATCAGAGCCACATTCACAGATGAAGACTATGATCCGCGGAACATAGGCACCGAAATAGACCTGGGATTCAAATATCCCGTCACGGACGGACTTGAACTGTGCGGCGTTTACGCCATGTTCCTGCCCGGCGATTTTGTTGAGGATATGTTCGGCAACAACGACACGGCTCACGAGCTCTCATTGAAACTGCAGTACGATTTTTGATCCGGG
>CAZJQC010000035.1:0-11588 GCA_964548195.1 uncultured bacterium
CAGACAACGTTTTTGAAGCGGGCGGGAGCGACTTTATGCGACAGGTGCATTGCCTGTCCCGGCTCGCCTTTGCCGCAATGGAAAGTCCCGTGGAACTTCCATTCGCTTTCGCTGCATATGGCGTCGCAGGAGTTCCAGAACTCTGTGGTGATGCCGAAGTATGTGGGCTCTTTCACGATGCCTGTGATCTCGCCGTTTTCTATCTTCCAGCCTATTTCCGTTGTGAACTGGAAATTGTTCCTGTTGTCATCGATGGACCAGGTCTTGGTGTAATCCACCAGATAACCCTTCTCGGTGCTCTTCACCAGATCATCCAGCGTGCCGGCGTTTCCGGGAAGGAGTGAGAAGTTGGTCATGCGTATCAGCGGGAAGTTGAAGCCGTGTGTGGCTTTCATGTTGGAGCTGGGCTCCAGGCCCAATGAATGGGCTATTTCGCGTGAGGTCTGCTGGTTCACGAGGACGCCGTTCTTGATGATGTCCGTGCGTCTTCCGGGTATGCCTTCGTCGTCCACGGGATGGTAGCCCATGCCTGCGTGGTCTGAAGAGTCGCTGATGACGTTCACGATGTCGGATCCGTATTTATGCGAGCCTATCATCTCTTTTGAGATAAAGGTCTTGCCGGCGTACGAGATCTCCATGCCGAATATCCTGTCGGCTTCGGTGGCATGTCCCACGGACTCGTGAAGCTGCAGCGCCAGGTGTCCGCCGTTTATGATGATGTCGGCTTTTTCCTCTTCGATCCTGGGGGCGTCAAGGAGTTTGATGGACTCTTCGATGATCTCGTTTGCGTGTTCCTTGAACTTCAGGTTTCTTACTACTTCGAAGCCGCCGTTTTCACCGGACATGTGGCCGGGATATGTCCTGCACTGCGTCTCGCCGTTTCCCGCGGCAAGGACATAGAGCATGGGCATGGCATGGTACGCCATGGTCTCGGTCTCGGTCTCTTCGCTGTTCACGTATATCTTGTGCTGTCTGTAGAACTCGGTATAAAAATGGCTGTATACTATCTTCTCGTTCCCTGTAACGGATTTCGCTATATCCTGGAAGAAGTCGATCTTCTCGTTCTTTGTCATGAGAAAAGGGTCTTCAACGGGTTTGAAGAAGTATTCTGATTTTGTGGGTGATACGGCCGGGAATTCCACGGGAGTGTGTCTGAAGCGGGCGCCGTGTTTTGCGTTTGAGACCGCTTTTTTCCACGCGGCCGCAAAGGAGGCGTCATCCAGCCTGTTTGTGCCGGCGAAACCCCATGTGCCGTTTATGAGCACGCGCACGCCTATGTTTTTCTGGTCATATTCGAATCCCACGTTTTTCAGTTCGCCTCTCTGGAACAGATAAGACTCGGTATCAGTGGATGTGTATCTGATGTCGGCAAACCTGATCTCAGGGGTCATGTGTTTTTGCAATATGCTTTTTAATTTATTTTTCATAATTTCTCCTCCCCTTATATGGTTTTCGTTGAAGAGGTGATCTTGAACTTATCCGACATGATGTGGGGTATCAGCGATGAATAGATCTCGAACTCTCCGTAGTTCTCAGAATGGGGAACGGGGTTCTGAACGTTCTCAATGCCGGAAGCATTCCGGAATATTTCGGCGATCTTCTCGGTGAAACGCAGGTTGTTTACGACTTTGGTGATCTTCCCGTTTTCAATAAGGAAGGTCCCGTCGCGGGTAAGGCCGGTAACGGAAGTCTCCTGCTGGTTGATGAAGTTCATGTAATGCACGTTTGATATGTAAAGTCCCCTGTCTATTCCGGATATCAGCTCTTCCAATGTCTTGTCGCCTTCATCCACGGTCACTGCCCCAAGGCCCACAGTCCCGCTTTTTTCCATGCCCAGTTTTTTGGAAAAATAATGGTCCACAAAGAAGTTTTTGAAGACACCTTTGTCTATCACATCAAGTTTCCTCGCTATGTGTCCGTCTTCGTTGTAGGGTATGGTTATGAGACGGGGGTTTTCGGGATCGCTTGTGACGCTGAACGATTCCGGGAAGACCTTCTTGTCCTTGAGGTCCTTGAAGTAGGAGTCTCCGCGGTCAACGCTTGCGGCATAGGCGCCGAAAAGCATGTAGTTAAGCAGCTCGCTTGCCGCATGCGGCCCCAGTATGACTTTGTAGTCTCCGGGTTCCAC
This sequence comes from uncultured bacterium, assembly GCA_964548195.1. Classification (GTDB taxonomy): domain Bacteria; phylum Macinerneyibacteriota; class Macinerneyibacteria; order Macinerneyibacteriales; family DSCS01; genus CAZJQC01. The sequence continues at coordinate 2,129 of CAZJQC010000035.1, forward strand.
ATCCACCACGTCAAGGGCGGCCTTTTTGATCTTTGCCTCGAATGTCGACGCGAATCCGGGCTCGTCAAAGTATGTGAGGTCGTTTCCGCCGAATGAGTGTATGACAGTCACCATGTTCTTGCGCGCCACGGCCTTTACGTCCAGCATGACAGGCGAGATGAAGATCTCCTTGTCGATGCCTTCCGAGTTGATGATATAGCCCTGATGCTTCATTGTTATAAAGGTGCCGTATATGCCGAACCCGTGTTTGTCCGCCATGTCGGCAAGCTTTTTCAGTATATCAAGCTTGTTCTCCAGCGAGACCTTTTCTATGGATGTCTTTTTCTCACCGTATTTGTATGCGGTCTTGTCATCTTCAAAGCTGTCAAAATCGGGGTCCTGCGGCAGAGAAGGTATGATGCGTATGCCCTCGGCTATGGTCTTTTTGAGCTGGTCTTCGGTGGGGTTGCTGAGGCTGAAGCTGTATTTGCGTTTGTCTTTGACTATCGTCCCGGAGACGGTCAGACTGGCTTTAGAGATGTTGTAGTTAGTCTGGCTGTCGTAAAAACGAAGAAAATCAGTTTCCCAGTCTTTTACGGCAAACTGAAGATCATGGTCGGGATGATCGTCGATGGATTTTTTCAAGAAATTTCTGATATTGTCCATGGACATCTCCTTTCGTTCATATGAGAATAGAATGATATCATTCCCCTTCTTGTTGTCAAGAATATTTTGGTATACGAAACATCTATAAGTTTTTTATTAAGATCAGCAGTCCGCTTGCGAGTAGCACTGCGGATGTGACTTTTTTAAAGGTATCTTCCGACATGGCTTCATGCACTTTATTGCCGGCGTACATGCCCGCCAGGGCCGCGGGTATCATCAGGAAGACGCTTATCAGCATATGCAGTCCTATCATGTGAAATGATATGTATGTAAAGATGCGCACCAGGCTCATTGAGAAAAATACAAAGATCAGCGCCGCGCGGAACTCCTTTTTTTTATAGCCGGCATTTTTGTAATAGAAGATAAGCGGCGGCCCGCTCATGCCGAAGAGTCCGCCCAGCACGCCTGAAAACAGTCCCGTCACCGGTATCCACACGGGAGACCGCATGGGTATATGAGCCTTTGCCTCCCAGAAAATATGGTAGAGTGAAAGGAGTATGATGATGGAGCCCAGCAGTATGAGCAGCCTGTCTGAATTGATCGTCTTGAGCAGATAGGAGCCGAGTATGGCGGGCGGTATGACAAACAGCGTCATGGTCGATGATTCTTTCATGCGTATTGATCTTCGCTCTTTCCAGGTGATAAGGGATTCGGTGGGAAAACAGAGAAGCGTGAAGAAGGGGACGAAGACGGACAGGTTGCCGTACAGGAGTCCGAGTAATGATATGGCGAACATGCCCGAGCCGAAGCCCGCGGCCGAATAGATGAGCTGGCTCAGGAATATGATGATGCCGATGATGATAAAGGCGTTGATATCCTGAAACAGCGTGTGTTCAGCAAGGAGATTTACCATCTTTCCCTTTCCGCATATATGATACCAGTTAATATGTATATGGGAATATTTTTTTTATGATAGTCCTTATGCCGCAGCTTCCCGGTATTTATTTTCCGGTTGAGTGATTGTATAAATATCACTGATGAAAAAATGACGGATAAAAACCTCTCTGTTTGTTTGTAGGCAGGTAGTTACTATACATATTAATAAAAAGGGTCAGGCAACTATTTTCAATGGCCGGAATCGTATTTTAGCTGTCATGAAGATCGTCAGTGATCAATGAGCATTAAATTCTTTGAAACACGGGTGATATCAAAAACAAATCGCATACCGTTATGTCAGGAATCCCTTGACACGTGGTTTCATGATGAGATAATGTTCATAATGCATTGTGGTTTTTTGTCTGAGGTTATAGTTTATGTCATAAACGAGGTGATCGAATGCCGTTGACCGTATACAGGTCTTCCGCAGGCAGCGGAAAGACGTACACCCTTGTGAAGGAGTATCTGAAACTTGCCCTCAAGAGCGGGCGTTCCTTTAAACATATACTGGCCGTCACTTTTACGAACAAGGCCGCCGGGGAGATGAAGGAGCGCATCATAGACTATCTTCAGAAGCTCTCTTTGGGGGAGATGTCAAGCCTGCGGAAACAGCTTCATGAGGAAACGGGCCAGTCCGAAGAGGAGATACGGAAAAAAGCGGCCGGCCTGTTAAGCGCCATACTGCATGAGTATTCGGATTTCGCGGTGATGACCATAGACAGCTTCATACACAGGATCATACGCTCCTTTGCAATGGAGCTGGACATGCCTCTGGGCTTTGATGTGGACCTGAACACAAGGGAACTCATAGACAAGATAACCGACCTCTTCATCGAGGGGCTGCAGGAGCGAAAGCCCGAGACAGAGGTGCTGCTGCAGTATGTGATGTCCAAGATCGAACTGCGGGGCAACTGGTCCTACGACAACGACATAAAACAGACCGCGGGCGAGCTTTTCTCCGAGACCGGCTATGACAAGCTGCGGTCGTTTTCAAACCTTACGTATGACGAGGTGGCGGCATGGACGGAAGAGACTGCGGAATCCAGGTTCGCATTTGAACGCGGCATTTCCTCGACAGCCGTAAAAGTGATGGAGCTTATTGAGACAGGCGGATTCGGGCCGGATGATTTCTCCGGCAAAAGCAGAGGCATATACGGCCAGTTCAGGAAGCTTGTCTCCGCGTCTTCGCCCGATGATTTTGAAAATATATCAAAAAAAAGTTTTTCAGAGGGCAAGTGGGTCACAAAGACCCATCCGAAAAGGGATGAGGTCATGGCCTTCTGCAACCGCTGTCTTGAACCGCTGAGGCTGAAGATAATGGATATATACAATAAAGGGTATAAGAGATATCTCACGGATTATTCCATATTAAGGAACATACACATGCTTACTCTCATGGGCGAGATAGAGCGCATCATGGAGCGGTACAAAGCGGAAAACGACATCGTGCCGATATCCGATATCAACCTGAAGGTGTCGGAGATGATAGATACGGAGATCGTGCCGTATATATTCTGGAAGGCCGGCGAAAAGTTTAACCATTATCTCATAGACGAGTTCCAGGACACAAACAGCGTGCAGTGGAAGAACCTTCTGCCGCTGATCGAGACATCCGTCTCGGAGGGGAATCTGAGCCTTTGCGTGGGCGACCCCAAGCAGTCCATATACCGCTGGCGCGGCGGCGACACGGGCATCATGCTCTTTGAAGTGCCGGCGTATTTCCCCGAAGGGCTGTATGAGGAACGGCATCTGTCTGAAAACTGGAGAAGCGAACGGGCAGTCGTGGAGTTCAACAACCGCTTTTTTTCGGGCATAAAAGCGGAAGAAGGCGGGGATAATCAGCTGCTTGACTCCGCCTATGACCCGGCGGATGTGGAACAAAGAGCGATGGGCGGCGGACGGGGAAAGGTGTCTGTCGTTGCTGTCGAGGGAACGGGCAATGAGTTCAAAGGGAATGCCATGGCTGAAGTGATCAGCGTGGTGAACAGCTATGCAAAAGACGGCGGCGCGCTTTCAAATATAACGTTGCTTGTGCGCACAAACAGGGAAGGCGTATTCGCGGCTTCCGCGTTGTTTGAGGAGGGCATACCTGTCTTTTCGGCTGAGTCCCTTCTGCTGGACAAAGACCCCGATGTGCGTTTTCTGATAAGCCTTTTCAGATATGCCGCCGTGAAAGACGAGCTGGCCGCCGCCGAGATACTCAGGTATCTGAAAGGCGGCCAAAGCGGTGCGTTTTTTGCAGGCCTGTCAAATGCCGCGGATATTGAAGAGGCGTTCAGGAGGGAATACCCGAAGGAGGCGTCGTATCTCACGGATACGGTCTGGGAGTCGCTTTATGATGCTGCCGAATCCATGGTGCGGCTGTTCGGGCTCACAAAGGACAACAGCGCTTTCATCACTGGATTTCTCGACTGCATCTACACCTTTTCCGAAAAGGGCTCCGGCGGCATAGCTGAGTTCGTCACATGGTGGGAGGATAACAGGGAATCCGACAAGACGGCGCTTAAGACCGCCCCGGGGCGGGATGCCGTGAATATCATGACCATACACAAGTCAAAAGGGCTTGAATTTCCCGTGGTGATCATACCGTTTTGCGCCTGGGAGATAGAGCTCGCCGCAAAGGGCTTTAACCCCAACCAGTTCTGGGTGGACGATGTACGTGACGGGGCGCCTTATCTCGTCACCGCAGCCTCTTATGTGAAAGAGAGCGGTTTTTCCGAGGCATATAACGAGGAAGGGAAAAAGACTTACGTGGACAACCTGAACCTGCTTTATGTGGCATTTACACGCGCCGTTGCCGAACTCTGCGTGATCATCCCCGAAGAGGGGAATAACGTGTCACGGCTTATACGCGACAGGCTTGAGGCGGCCGGAATGGCTGCGGAAAACGGCAGATACACAAGCGGTGAAAGGGTGATTGAAAAACGGCAGGAAAAAAGTGAAAAGGGCCTTTTTATAAAGGGGGCTCCCTGCTATCCGTGGAAAGAACGGCTTGCGGTTAGACGGAGAAGCCGGGATGAATGGGAAGGGACTTTGGGAGAAAGAGGCAATAAAATAAGAGAGGGATTGCTTATACATGACATCATGAGCAGGATCACAGATTGTGACGAGATCGAAGCCGTATGCCTGGAAATGGAAAAAAAGGGTGTGATCGAAAGAGGCGGACATGCCGATATGGCGGGGAAGATAGAAGATGTGATGGATATACCCGTGTCCGGGGGTTGCGTCAGAGACTGGTTTAAACCCGGACTTAAGATATACAGTGAACGCTCCATACTGGATGAAAAGGGTACGTATCGGCCAGACCGGGTGGTGGAGCATGGCGGCCGCGTGACAGTGATAGATTACAAGACCGGGGAGCCGTCGCCTGAACATCATGAGCAGGTGAGAGATTACGGAACATTATTAAAAGACATGGGCTATGAGACGGTGGAGGGGTATCTGGTATATACCGGCCTTTCCGAGGCAGTGACGGTGGAGATATGAACTTCATAGACAAGATCGCCGGAAAGATGATCGAATCGGGGCATAATCCGGGAGACTTCACCATAGTGTTTCCCTCCAAACGGGCCGGGGTGTTTTTAAGGAAAAGGCTCACTGACGACCCTCGTGTGAAAAAACCTTTCTGGGCGCCGGAGATACTTACCATGGGCGACCTTGTCAGCCGCATGTCGGGCGGGGTCCTTCTCGACGGGACATCGCTTACCATGATGCTTTACGGGGCATATGCCGATGTGTACGGGAAAGACGCGCTCACCTTCGACAAGTTTTATGCCTGGGCCAGGGTGATCATATCGGATTTTAACGATATGGACCAGAACCTGGTGGATGAGAAGACGCTGTTCAGGCATCTTTCCGAGCATGTCGAGGCAGACCCCGACAGGGACGTGGTGACGGGTTTCCGCTCCTTTGCCGGAAATTACGGAAGACTGTACGAGGAGTTCAATAAAAGGCTGGCCGCGGAGGACGCAGGCTATTACGGCGCGCTGGTGAAAAGGGCCTGCGCGGAAAAGAGACATTACGCGGATACAAACGGCCGCATGATCATCGCGGGTTTCAATGCATTAAGCCGCGGCGAGACGGAGATATTCAGATACCTTGAGGAGAGTTCGGGCGCGGAGATACTCTGGGACGCAGACCGCTACTTCATCGACAATAAAGACCATGAGGCCGGGACGTTCTTCAGGGAGTATGGGAGCATCCCCGAAGGATGCGATGACATACTTGCAAAGGATGCGAAGAAGATAAAGGTAATGGGTGTGGCCGGCGCGGCGGGACAGGCAAAGGCCGCGTCGCATTTTCTTAAGGAGCTTGTGGAAAGCGGGGAGAAAGTCGATGAGGGCGACACGGCTGTGGTGCTTTGCGACGAACAGATGCTCTTTCCCGTGATAAATTCCATACCCGACGGGATCAGCGGCCTTAATGTCACCATGGGGTATCCGCTGCTTCACACGCCGGTACAGACCCTGGTCTCGGCGCTGCTGCGGCTGTGGCAGGGTAATAAAAGCGACATGGTATATGTAAGGGACCTTGAGCGCGTACTGGACCATCCGTATATGCGTGGTTGTTACGGCGCCATGGATACCGCTGTTCGCGAAAAGGCCTCGGAAGAGCCTTTCCTGCCCGCGGACAGACTGGATTTTGTGCCTGAGACGCTGAGAATGGCATTGGCCGACGTGAAGACGGGCCGTGATTTCACGGGTTTTATATTGAGACTCTTCAGGGAGACGGGAAACGCCATGGAACCCGAGGCGCTGGGACGTGAGTTTTTAAAAGCCTTTATAGATGAGGCGGAACTTTTTCTCGCCGCATTGGACAGCTACGGCATAGACACGGACCTGCAGACCGTCAGAAAGCTTTTTAAAGAGATACTGTCGACAAAGAGCGTCCCCTTTACGGGGGAGCCCCTTAAAGGGCTGCAGGTCATGGGCATGCTGGAGACCAGGGCGCTGGGATTCAGGAACGTGATACTTCTCGGTGTGAATGAGAAGGTCTTTCCCAAAGGCAAGGGTGAGAACAGCATCATTCCCTATGAATTGAAAAAGTCGCTCGGCATGACCACGTATGAAAAAAAGGACGCCATATTCTCATATTACTATTACAGGCTGCTCAAGTACGGCAAAAACATACTGATCTGCTACAACACGGAAAAGGACGCTTTTGGAAAAGGGGAGAGAAGCAGGTTTATAGAACAGACGCTGCGTGAATGGGGACCGGCCAATCCGTCTCTTGAGATAAGCCGGGAGAGCTGCGCCTTCGGGACGTCAAACAGGGGTTTCAGTATCGTAGAGATACCCAAGACCGACAGCATCATCGAACGGATGGAAGGGATAAGATGGTCGCCAACCGTATTGAACGGCTATCTTTATTGCCCCGTCAGGTTTTATTTCTCACATCTTATGCGGCTGAAGAAGAAGGAAAGACAGGACGAGGTGACGGACGCGGGACTGTTCGGCACGGTCGTCCATGAAGCGCTTGAGCGTTTATACGCGCCGTATGCGGGGAATATAGTCGATGAGGCCGCCGTGTCGGGCCTTTTGGCGACGGCTGCAAAGACAGTGGATGAGACGTACCGGAAAAACATGTCTGCCGCGGATTATGACAAAGGACGGCATCTGGTGAACCGCAGGATCATCGCAAAACTCATAGCGGAGTTTTTACGTATTGACATGGAAGACGCGCCGTTCAGGATCATAAGCCTTGAGAAGAAGTATACGACGCAGTTCAGGGCGGCCGGCAGGGATCTTACGCTGTACGGCTATATTGACCGTGTGGATGAAAAGGACGGGGTGACAAGGATACTGGACTACAAGACAGGCAATATCAAAAGCCTTGCCGTGAACAAGATCGAGCCGGGTGATTTTATGGCATTTAAGGAGAAAAAGGAAGCTTTGCAATTGCTATGTTATCAGGTCATGTCCGGGGAGAAAAACCCGCGCCTGGGGATCATCTCTTTCAGAAAACTCAATGACGGCATCAAATATCTTGACGGCGATGAAAGCACTCTTGAACTGGGAACAAAGACACTGGAGGCGCTTTTTGCGGACATATTTGACAGGGAGATGCCGTTAAGACAGATAGACGATGAATCAAAATGCGGATTGTGTGATTTTAAAGACCTCTGCGGTCGTTAGGAGGAGTCATGAAAAGATTTTTATGGATATTGATCATGGGCGCACTGCTTTTTGCAGCATGCGGCAGGAAGGCAGCGGTAAAGACAGTGAAGGAAACGGGTTTTATAAAGCTGGAGAAAATATCTCCCGCAGGGGCTTTTGAGACTGCTGAAGGCCTGCTGCTAATGGACTGGACGGAAGGCAGGCTTCTTCACCTTTCTTTTGACGGTGATATCCTCAGCGAGTACGCCGAGGAAGGTTCAGGGCCCGGGGAATTTAACAACGGCAGAGCTATTTTCCTGGGCGGGACAGCTGAAAATTTTTTTGTTGCCGCTATCGACAGAAACGCAGTACTGCAGTTTGCCCTGAAAGAGGGAAAGATCACATATGTGGATGAGTTCAATGTGGATATTGGAACGGTCCGCGGCGGGGCAGTGGATGACCGGGGCAGGATCATCGCCCTGGTAAGTGAAGCGCCTTATGAAGTGGCGGTATTTAACGCAAAAGGAGAATTACAGGAGACATATATCGAGACAGATGAGGAGTCGAGGGAGATCTCACCTGAAAACCTTATCGCTTCCATGCGCTGGGTATTCATGAGAGGCGACATGCTTATAGTCACGGAATATATGACATATACTATGTATTTTTACCGTACAAAAGAGGGCAAAGCGGAACTTGTAAAGAGCAGGAAGCCCGAGGTCGTCCTTGCTGAGGATAATTATCAGCTGAGTACCAATGGTAATTCCATCAGCCTTTCCGGTGTACCCGGTTTTCTCGGCGGCATCTTTGACGGCGAGGAGCTCCATCTGGTGCTTTTTAACAATGGCGAAGGCGGAATGGAAGTCTACCAGGTGTATGACGCGGATGGCGGTTTTAACGGTTACATACATACTGAGGACCCTGAACTGAAGATCAACGGGCTTCTCTGCAGGACGAGCCGCGGCATAGCCGCCATCACTTCCAAAGGTGAAGAAGCGCGGATATCTTTTCTTAGATAAATATAAGAAAAGTGCTAACAATTGCTTGACATCGTCAGTATAGAACATTATTATATCTCCGTAAGTTAGTGGATGCTAACCAAGGAGGTTTAATATGAAGCGAAAGATGATAGAGATAGACAGGGAGCTTTGCAACGGATGCGGCGAGTGTGTCATCGGATGCCCCGAAGGGGCGCTGCAGGTGATAGACGGCAAGGCGGCCGTGGTGAACGAGCGTTTTTGTGACGGGTTGGGCGCATGCATAGGCGACTGCCCTTTGGGGGCGCTCAGGATCGTCGAAAAGGAAGCCGAGGAATATTCCGAGCGTGAAGTGGCCGCCCGCATGGCGGAGATGGGGGGGAATGTGCTTCAGGCGCATATGAAGCATCTGAAGGACCATGGCGAGTCCGAACTTTTGAAAGAGGCCGAAGCGTATCTTAAAGAAAAAGGTATTGCATATCAAAGCGGTGAGGCCGTGCCTTTTACATGTCCGGGAACTGCCATGAAGACTATTGAGGCTCCCGTGGCGGCGCATGCTTCAGAGCTTACGCAGTGGCCCGTGCAGATGAGCCTGATAAACCCGTCCGCGCCTTATTTTCAGAACGCCGACCTGCTTATATCCGCGGACTGCGTGCCGTACGCGGTGCATGATTTTCATTCAAGGTATCTCAAGGGAAAAAAGGTAATAACGTTCTGCCCCAAGCTTGACGGCAGTACCGCCGAATATGTCGACAAACTCACGGAGCTGTTCAAACGCAATGACATACGCACGGTCTCCGTTTTGCGCATGGAAGTGCCCTGCTGCGGCGGCACCACCATGATCGTCCAGGAAGCCCTCAAGCGCGC
>CAZJQC010000036.1:0-5135 GCA_964548195.1 uncultured bacterium
ATTATCTTGTCTCCGGATTTGATGACATTATACTGTAGGCATGCGAAAAATATTATTTTTGTATGACGGGGATGCTGCGACGGCGGATTTTTTTGAATTGCCGGAGGGCGAGTATTTATGTGTACGGATGAGGCCGGAATCTTTTTCAAGGTGCGCGGCCAGAGATATGGACGCGATACTTATATATGGCGATGACGCCCAATACCTGGAACAAGAGATAGGGAAGATCCGTCTGCTTGAGAAATCGCTGCCTGTGGTCATTGTGACAAGCCAGCGGGCTATTGTAAAGCTGCTCAGGTATCAGGTTGTTATAAACGATGTTATCGTGATCACCGACCGGGAAACGGGCCTTGCGGAGAGGATAGCGCGCTGTATTGATGACGCATCCATGATGTATCTGCGTTATTATCAGTATGCGAACATACTGCGCATGTCGGGCAGGACGAAAAAAGCGGTTGAGGCCTATAAAAGCGCCATGGAGCTTAAGCCTGATTTTTTGCCTGTTTATACGGACCTTGCCGGCCTTTATTTCAGGGGCGGGGACTACAGAGACGCAAAGAAGGTAATCAGGTCGTCCAAGCTTTATTATCAGGATGTCCCGGAGTTATTGAGGCTCAAGGCGAGGATCGCTTTTAAAGAGGGCAATTTGGAGAAGGCGGAGCGGGTGTATGGCAAATGCGTGAAGTATTCGCCTTTTTCACTCATGCTGCTTGTGGAGTACTTTTTTATACTTGTCAGGCGCGGGAAATTTGCCGACGCTGTTAAAAGCGCGTTCCGGGGTTTGCCGCAGCTGCTTGAGATGAGGGAGAAGACCCGTCATTATCTGCGTATCACGGAGAGAGGCGGGGATGCCGAGGAGATACGGCGCAGCGCCGGCCTTGCGCTCTTGTATTTTCCGGATGATACGGAGTTCAAAGCGTTATATGAGTGGCATGATATTAATGTCGCGAGCGGGGAGAAAAATTGATGAGACGGGCAGCGGTATTGTTTTTTATGGTATTTTATATGTTTCTGGCTGTGTCGTACGCATTGACGGTGCGGCTGGATGACGGGCAGTTGGCTGACACGGCGAAAAAGGTCTGGCCTGATGTGGATTTTGTCTGTGACGGGTCCGGTTCCGCCGACATAATCATGGTCAACGGAATAAAGACGAAGCCTGCGGAAGGCGCGTATGATTACACGGCGGGTATCATTGAGACATTGCCGGGCAGCGGCGGCATGAACCCGCATGTGATATACGGCCCTGTTGAACTGGGCGCCGTATTGGAGAACATCGCGGAGATCATGGGCCTTTATGAGCCCGGATCCGCGGCTGTGTTTGAAAAAAAGGCGAATATTTTCATCAAGGGTCTGAAGCGTTTTGAGAAGATGCGGAGCTCTAAGCGTAAGCCGGTCGCTGTTTACGGCGAGACTTTTGATTATCTTGTAAATTATTCCGGTCTTGAAAAGATCGCGGTTGACGGTTATTTTATTTATAAGGAGAAGGCGTTCCGGGATGCCATAGGCAGGGTCATATTATGCGACCGTGAGCCGGGGAGCGAACTGGCCGGCGAACTGAAGAGGCTGGGTTATACGCTGTTTGTGGTGGATGCGGCCGGATTCGGAGACGCGGCCGAAGTCATCGGGCACATACTTAAGGAGATGGAATGGGCAACATACTGATTCTTGACGATGAACAGGGCATGCGCGAGATGCTGCAGATGATGCTGGAGGAAGAGGGGTATAATGTGACCACGGTGTCCTCCATAAGCGAAGCAGTGACGGCGGTCAGGGAAAATGTCTACGACCTTGTGATATCCGACTTGAAGCTGGGCGACGGCAACGGGATCGATTTTCTTACCACGTTAAAGGATGTTTCGCCCATCACCTCATTTATTATAATCACTGCTTTTGCAACGCTGGAAAGCGCTTTGAATGCGATAAAGCTGGGCGCGTATGATTATGTGATCAAACCTTTTAAGATCGACGTGATGAGGAACAGTGTAAGAAAAGCTTTTGAGAAGAAGATGCTTCTTGAGGAGAATCTCTATCTGCGCAACATAGTGAACAAGGAAAACGTGTATGACACGATCATATCAGAGAACCCGAAGATGAAGGAACTGATCGCGTTGTCGACCAAGGCTGCCAAGAGCGATTCCAACATACTGATAACGGGAGCCAGCGGATCGGGCAAGGAGATGTTCGCCCGTTTCATACACAAGAACAGTCCGCGTGCGGACGGGCCTTTTGTGGCTGTCAACTGCGGCGCGCTTACCGAGACTCTGCTTGAGAGCGAGCTGTTCGGTTATGTGGCCGGCGCTTTTACGGGGGCGGACAAGAACAGGGACGGCCTTTTTGTGGTGGCCAACAACGGGACTATCTTTCTGGATGAAGTCACGGAGACCTCCAATAATTTTCAGGTCAAACTGCTGCGCGTCATTCAGGAGATGGAAATAAGGCCTGTCGGCAGCCGGAACATAAAGAAGATAGATGTGCGCGTGATCACCGCCACGAACAAGGAGATCATGGGTGAGGTGGAGTCCGGATCGTTCAGAAGCGACTTGTTTTACAGGCTTAATGTGATCCCGATACACATACCGTCATTGAAGGAGCGTTATTCCGACATACCGTATCTTGCCGAGTATTTTCTTGAAAAGTTCAGCAACGGGTCGAAAAAGCTGGCCCGTGAATCGGTCGATCTGCTTATGGGTTATGATTTTCCGGGCAATGTGCGCGAGCTTCAGAACATCATGGAGCGGGTTTGTGTGCTGACGAACGGTTCTCTTATCACGCCGCGCGACCTTTCGTTTCTGGTGAATTCCGGCGGAAGCGCCGGGAACGGTGAAGAGCCGATGAATCTTATATCGCTTTCCGTGGTGGAGCGGGAGCATATAATCAATGTGTTGAACGCCTGCGAGGGCAACAAGAGCAGAGCGGCCGAGGTATTGGGCGTCAGCAGGAAGTTCATATATTCTAAGATCAAAGAGTACGGCCTGGAAAAAAATGAAGCATAATCTTTATTACACGGAGGAGCTTTTGCGCGAGCTTGACTCGTTTTATGCGGAACCTGTGAAAGGTATAAAGAAACTCATGGATGAAGCGCGGGGCACGGGCGGAGTGAATCCCAGCGTGGACTATCGCACGGGCGGCATGCTTAAATTCCTCACGGGACTTAAACGGCCTGAGACTGTTCTGGAACTGGGCACGTGCATCGGCGTGTCGGCCATTATCATGGCTTCGTGTGAAAGTGTAAAGGAACTGGTCACTGTGGAATTGAGAGAAGACCTTGCGGAGAGGGCGAGGCTTAATGTTGAACGGTTCGGCCTTACGGGCAAGGTGACTGTCATATGCGGCGATGCGGCTGATGTCTGCGAGGGCTTAAAGGGCGAACGCATGTTCGACATGATCTTTCAGGACGCATCGAAAAAGAGTTATCCTCTGCTGCATGAGACATTGGTCTCATTATTGAGCCCGGGCGGGCTGTTGGTGGTGGACGATGTCTTTTTGTCCATGGCCGAGTTTCCGCCGAATGTCAGGGGTGTTGACAAGGCGGTGAAGACGCATAATGAACTGATAAAAAACGATTCAAGACTGGAATCGGTCATGATACCGCTCTCGCACGGCATCATCGCGGCGGTGAAAAGAGGGTAGTAGGCGGGCTGATTTTTAAGCCTGTTGTCTTATGGTCTTAAGACTGTGTTTATGGAACGCATATTTTTATATTGAAAACGGGCAAAGGAACAATTTCGTCATTTCAAATAACTTGACGGATTCCTCTTCTGATAATAAACTCCGGTTATGGGAACAGTAAACGTGGGCGACGTAAAAACGCTTAAGATAGAGGGGCTGAACACGGAGTTTGAGGGCATAGCGAGGCCTGACAATTTTGTGGTCTTTGTCCCGCAGGCGCTCCCGGGAGAGACCGTGGAAGCGAAGGTCATAGAGAAAAAAAAGAGTTTCGCGCGGGCGGAGTTGATAAGGATAACGGACAAATGCCATTATCGTGTCGAGCCTCAATGCCCCCATTATGAGCGATGCGGCGGCTGCGACCTGCAGCATGCCGGTTATGACAAATCACTTGAGTTGAAGCGTAAAATACTTGCGGACAACCTTAAGCGGCTTGGCAAAGTGGAGTATCCCGAAGAGCGCATTGAGATCATCAAGGCGGACAACCGTGTCCATTACAGAAACAAGTTTATCATGCCGGTACGCAAAGGTATTGACGGCGTCTTGAAATGCGGGGCTTTTGAACGCGGCACGCATGACATCATTGAAATACCCGAGTGTATTGTGCAGGACGCTACGGCGCGCGAGGTCATGAATTATATTATCGAGAAGGCCCGGGCGTACGGCATAGAGGGCTATGATGAGAACAGCCATACGGGCTATCTGCGCGCTTTGGGGTATCGTGTGGAGAAACGCACGAAGAAGGTGATGATATATTTTGTCACAACGCGGAATGATTCGGAGCCGCTGAAGAAGCTGCTTGACGACATTGATTTTCGGTTCGGGTCGATCGCATCCGTTTACATGAATGTGAACCCGGAACGCGGCAACCTGCTTTTGGGCAGCGAGAACGTGCTGCTTTCGGGCAAGGAGTATCTGGACATGTATTTGGGCAAGGCCATGTACAGAATAGCGCCCAACACGTTTTTCCAGGTCAACAGCGAGATGGCGGAGAAGATGTTCAACAAGGTGATCGCGCTGCTTCCTTTTGAACGGTGGGAAGTGGTCTGGGACCTGTATGCGGGTGTCGGCGCCATATCCTTCTTTCTCGCGTCAGAGTTCAAACGCATACATATGATCGAAAAGGAGCCTGAGTCCATACGCATGGCGGGCATCATGAAGAACATCAATTTCGCGGACAATGTGAGTGTGATCGAGGGCGACCTGGATTCGCTGGACCTGGCGGATATTGAAAAGCCGGGCGTGGTGATCATGGATCCGCCGCGCAAGGGCGTTTCCGTGAACGTCATTGAGACGTTGAAGAAGATGAGGCCAGGCAAGATCATCATGATCTCATGCAACAGCACCACGCTTGCGCGCGACCTGGAGCGTCTTAAGGACGATTACAAGGTTAAAAAGATATACATGGCGGACATGTTCCCCCTGACAAGACATATCGAGTCGATCACCATGCTTGAGCGTATTGGAGG
>CAZJQC010000036.1:5235-11400 GCA_964548195.1 uncultured bacterium
ACGCCCGCGGGCAAGACGGCGGTCGGTGTGACAAAACCCTGTACGACCCAGCAGGAGCTTTCCATGGCTTATACGCCGGGCGTGGCGTATCCCTGCCTTGAAATAGAAAAGGATACCGGCAAGGTGTATGAATACACAAACAGGAAGAACCTTGTGGGCGTGATCTCCAACGGCACTGCGGTATTGGGACTGGGCGATATCGGGCCTGAGGCGTCCAAACCGGTCATGGAGGGGAAGGCTGTTCTTTTTAAACGTTTTGCGGGCATAGATGTCTTTGACATAGAGATTGATGAAAAGGACCCGAAAAAATTCATTGAGACGGTGAAAAGGATGGAGCCGACTTTCGGGGGCATCAACCTTGAGGACATCAAAGCGCCTGAATGTTTTGAGATCGAGACCGCGCTGAAAAGGGAGATGGGCATACCTGTCTTTCATGACGACCAGCACGGCACTGCCATCATTGTCGGCGCCGGGCTCATAAACGCCCTTGAGATATCGGGCAAGAGGGCGGAGGAAGTGAAAGTGGTATTCCTGGGCGCCGGAGCGGCCGGGATCTCATGCGCAAGATTCATATGCTCACTGGGTGTGGACAAAAAGAACATAAGGATGTTTGACAGCAGGGGGATGATATCAGCGGAGCGCACGGACCTGAATCCTCAAAAGACCGAGTTTGCCGGAAGCGGCAATATGACGCTGGAGGAAGCCATGAAGGGCGCCGATGTGTTCATCGGGCTCTCAAAGGGGAATACGGTCTCGAAGGAGATGGTGAAGTCCATGAACAGTCATCCTGTGATCTTCGCGCTGGCGAACCCGTTTCCGGAGATCACATATGAGGATGCCAATGATGTCAGGGATGATGTCATCATGGCAACGGGCAGAAGCGATTATCCCAACCAGGTGAACAACGTGCTGGGTTTCCCGTACATATTCAGAGGGGCTTTGGACACGGCGGCGGAGTCCATCACGGAGGGCATGAAGGTCGCGGCGGCGCGGGCATTGGCCGGGCTGGCTAAAAGGGCCGTTCCCGAAGAGATAGAACGGCTGTACGGGCGAAAGCTTGTGTTCGGACGCGAGTATATAATACCCACGCCCTTTGACCCCAGGGTGCTTGTGGAAGAGTCTTCCGCGGTGGCGGAGGCTGCCATGGCTGAAGGTGTTGCAAGGATAACGCTGGACATGGAGGGATACAGAAAAGAGCTGACGGAGATCTCATCGAAGTTGACTGATATGTGATCAAGGCATTTAAGATATTTCTTGATGTCACCGTTTTAGAGATGAGATACTGCAAAACGCGTCGAACGGGGGAGCCCGTTGATCAAGGAGGAGATTTGTGAGACAGGAATTGCGCAGGACGGTCCGTAGCGGCGTGTTCATCGCGGCCGGCATTGTCTTCCCTCTTATATTCCACCTATTGGGTGATATAGGAAAAATATTCCTGCCAATGCATGTGGCAGTGATCACAGCGGGTTTTTTTCTGCCGCCTTTATATGCCGGCCTGATCGGCCTGATCACGCCCGTATTGAGCAGTCTTGTGACGGGCATGCCGGTGTTGTATCCCATTGCGCCTATAATGGCCGTTGAACTGTGTGTTTACGGATTGGCGGTGAGTCTTTCCGGCGCGGCGGGGCTAAAACGGGTATATCCACGGCTTATAATAGCCATGGTCCTGGGCAGGCTTGCCGCGGGGCTTGCGGTCTTTGTGATGGGGGCCGGGCTCGGTCTCAGGATGAGCGCGCCGTCTTATATGAAGATGATAGTTATAACGGGATTTCCGGGCATCCTGAGCCATCTGCTGCTCATACCGGTAATAGTCAGCGCTTTGAAGAAACATATAGGAAACGAATAAGGTCAATCTGTTTTTTTGGGGATCTCCACAAACGGAAAAGGCTGTGTGGCGGAACCCGTGTATACCGATATGTGGGGGAATGGTATTTCGATGTTTTCCCGTTTGAAGCGTTCGAGTATTTCAGTCATCATGGTGTTTTTCAACTCGGTATAATCGTTTTTATCGAACCAGGCGCCGAAGAGTATCGATATGCCGCTGTCCTTGAAATCCCTGATCAGGAAGTATGGTTCCGGCTGGTCGAGGCAATAGGGGTTTTGGGCGGCTATGTCAAACAGGGTGTTGCGCACCTTTTCGAGGTCTTCCTTGTATGCGACGCTCAGGTCGAAATTCATCCTTCTTATGGGGAATTTTGTGATGTTCAGGACATTTGTCTTTAGTATGGTCTCGTTGGGTATGCGTATGAACAGATTGTCCAGCGTGCGCAGTTTGACTGAAAGCAGGTCTATGGAAAGCACTATGCCGAGCTGGCCGTCGACTTTTATCAGGTCATTGATCTCGAACGGTTTTTCGGAGAGGAGGAAAAACCCGCTGATTATGTTGGAGACGCTTGTCTGTGCCGCGAAACCTATGGCTATTCCGGCTATTCCCGCGGCGCCCAGTATGGCGCTCATCTTTATACCCATCACCTGCATGGAAAAGAGCATGACTATTATGATGCCCGTGTAGAATATGAGTTTTTTCATGACATGTTCCGACTGCGGCGAATACTTTGAGAAAAGGCGTTTGCTGAAGAGATAGACTATGACTTTCAGGATGAGCATGCCTGCCACGAATACTATGATGCCTTTTATTATCGAGTATAGTCCGGGGTTGGTTATGAGTGAAGAGAAGAAATCCCTGAGTTCGTTCAGCATGGCTTCCTCATGTGGCCTCGGAGGCCTTTTTTAAAAATGCGGTGAATCTGGACAACTGGTCTTTTGTTATCTGCTGCCGTTTCGGGAAGAGCAGCTTTTTCTTTTCCTGCGGCGCTGAAAGCTTTACGGTTATTTTTTCCGCGTGGCTCACTGTCACATGCTGTCTGTCAGTGATAAGCACGCCGGCCTCGTTTTCATAGAGGTTCATGAACTGCGTGTATATGATGACGCCCTTCAGATTGAAGTTCTTTTTTGAATTGTTTGTGATGGTCATATCGGTATATGCCTTTCCGTCGCGGGATTTTACGCCTGCCGGCAGCGGTTCGGCTATAAGTGTATAGGCGGGATCGCCCGAGACCGGGTCTCCGACCCAGGTCTTTGACATCTCAAGCGGGCGCCGCTCATCCACCACGGTGTCGTTCAGGCGGAATATATGCCAGAGCGGGACATTTATTGCAAAATGGACCGTCGAGCCGGGCAGTATCTTTATATCCCGTATTTGGCTCAACACCAGGAAGGAGTCAGGCAGCGAAAGGGAGACGCTGAATATGTTCTTCCCCGACGACGGCTGTATCATGACCTCAGTCAGCACATTGCCCGTTTTCTCCATGATCCGCAATATATTATCCTTCACCAGCAGTTTATACCGGGTTTCCAGTATGCGTAGAGGCGTTATTTTCCCCGTATTGATATCTGTTTCCGATGTGATTGTTAGCAGGTCCTTCATACTGAGAGTATACAGCAGAAGCGGCCCCTTTTCAATGGGACATATTTGCTTGCGGTGTAAGTCTTAAGCGTATATAATTGAAATACTATGTTTAATGACGGGCTGAGATATTTAAGATTTTTCACAAAGAAGGCAGGCGCGCCGCCGGGTGTGGTGGGCGATGTGACGGAATATTCCGGCGACACGGGCAGCGCTGTCATACGTATCGTTTACGGGCCGGGTAAATACATGGCGGACGACACGGATGTGTTCAGCCCTCATGCCGTTGCGAAAGGCGAGACCGTATGGATACGTGTCATCGGGCTGGGTGACATAGGCGTTTTGAAGAAGGTGCGGGACAAGTCGGCCATGCATCCTCTCTTGTTTGAGGACATTATGAACCCCGGCCAGGACCCGGCGACGGAGATCGGCAGGGATTTTATATTCAATACGGGATCCGCGTATCCGATAAAAGCGGGTGAAGAGTCCGGCTACGGCAGGTACGCTGTTTATTTTGACGGGAAGACGGTCTATACGTTTGAAAGCGGAAACGGCGCCATATTCGACCCGCTGTCCTACCGTATTGAAAACAACCTGGGTATTATAAGGGACAAGGGCGGCGCTTACTTGCTGTATTCCATACTGGACACGGTGGCGGACGGATTTTTTGTGGCGCTTGACAAGATCTCGGAGCGTACGGAGATCGTTGAAGAGGAGATACTCGGCAATCCCGACAAGAAGTCGTTCAATGACCTGTATATGATAAAGAAAGAGGTGCTGGCATTCAAACGGACCGTGCGGCTTTCCAGGGAGGCCTATCAGAAGGCGTCCCGTTTCGGCAAGGAACCGGAGCAGGAATATTATTATTCTGATCTTATGGGCCATATGATGCAGTGCAACGACCATGCGGACAGCCTCCGTGAGATACTCATGGGATTGACGGACCTTTATCTCTCCGTTTCCGGCAACAGGATGAACGAAGTCATGAAGGTGCTGACCATCGCCGGGTCGATATTCATACCGCTGACATTTCTTGCGGGTATTTACGGCATGAATTTCAAGTTTATGCCTGAGCTTGAGCTGAAGTGGACATATCCCGCACTTCTTTCACTGATGGCGTTTGTGGCCGTCGGAATGCTCTGGCTCTTTAAGAAAAAAAAGTGGTTCTGACTCTTTATATCAAAAAAACAGGAGGTAAAGATGTTAAAGGATCTCGTTTATGCCAACAGAAGTTACAGGCGGTTTGACGAAAAACACAAGATAAAGGAAGAGACCCTGAAAGAGCTGGTGGATCTTGCGAGGATGTCGGCGTCGGGCATGAATGTCCAGCCTCTTAAATATGTCTTATCCTGCGATGAGGAGATGAACGGCAAGATATTCCCCACTCTTGCCTGGGCGGGTTATCTTAAGGACTGGGAAGGGCCCGAGGCGGGCGAGAGGCCGACGGCTTATATTATCATGCTGGGCGATACGGGCATAAGAAAGACATACGGTTATGACCCCGGCATTGCCGGGCAAAGCATATTGCTGGGCGCGGCCGAACTGGGTCTGGGCGGCTGCATGATAGCTTCCGTGCAGCGCGAGAAGCTGCAGTCGAAGCTGGGCATACCGAACTGGTATGAGATACTCATGATCATAGCATTGGGCAAGCCGGCGGAGAAGGTCGTAGTCGAAGAGGTCGGCCATGACGGGGAGATCAAATACTGGCATGACGAAAAAAATGTGCATCATGTGCCGAAAAGGCGGCTTGAGGACATCATCATACATCTGTAAGGGGAGGGCGTTATGACTGAAAAGCGCAAGGCCGCGGATTTCTGTCTCAGGGATCAGAGCGGCGTCGAGCAATGTCTGAGCGGATACAGGGGGCAGTGGGTGGTGCTTTATTTTTACCCCAGGGACATGACGCCCGGCTGTTCCATGGAGGCTGTCCATTTCACGTGGGCAAAGGCGGAGTTCGACCGTATGGGCGCCGTGGTACTGGGCGTGAGCCCGGACAGTGAGGAAAGCCACAGGAAGTTCTGTGAGAGGAAGGATCTGTCCATCACGTTGCTGAGTGACACTGAAAAAACTGCATTGAAAGCGTACGGCTGCTGGAAGATGAAAAAACTTTACGGCAAGGAGTTCCTTGGCGTCGAGCGCAGCACGTTTCTCATCGACCCGGATGGTTATATCGCCCATGAATGGCGCAAAGTGCGCGTGAAAGACCACGTGGACGCGGTGCTCCTCATGCTGGGCGAACTGACGGGAAAATAAGTTTTTTTTAATATTCTGTTTACTTATATAACAATAAAAGCCCGCTATTGATGCGGGCTTTTTTTAGCTCTCATTTGGAATTTAGAAGAACAGATATATATTAAATGAATGGTAGTTAAAATGGAGAAAGCACTTGACATACAACATATTTGTTGTAAAACTTATGGGAGCAAGTTAATTGAGGGATGTTGAAGTAACAAAAAATGCAAAAAAAGATTTTAGAAAAATCAAAGAAAAAGATAAGGATCGTGAGCTTGCTGCCGAAATTATTAATGCTTTGGACCGTTTTGAAAAGGAAGAAGATGATTCTCTTGTTATTGCACCAATCAAAGGAAGAAAGCATAAGTTGAATGAAATAAAATTATATTCACCACAGGGGTGCAGGATATTTTATTTTTACAAAAAAAGGGAAAAGCACTATATCCTTGGAATCAGAAAGAAGAAAAAGGGGAAATTTAAAGCAGCGTATTTTGACAAATTGGATAAAATAATTGATAATTTATAAA
>CAZJQC010000037.1:0-9765 GCA_964548195.1 uncultured bacterium
GATAATATACGCAATAGTGAACGTCCCAAGCTGAATATACTTGTCACGGAGCTGTGGGAATACCCCGGCATACGGGTCAAGGAAAGCGCAAACAGAGCCATAATGAAGGATGATGTCATCATAAAAGTGGACAGTTTTTTGGTCAATAACGTGTTGGATTTTAACAGGGCCCTTTATTTTTCCGCGGGAAAGAAAAAATTTGTCTTTACAGTGATCAGGAATAATATGGAAAAAATCGTAACCGTACACGGAGGTTGATTATGAAGAGAAAAAATTATTTAAGGATCGTGATCTTCGGGGTCGTCGCCATGACTCTGGGTTATTTTATAGCGGTGGTCTCGGACACCGGGCTTTCCGCGGCGCCCTATTTTACAGAATCGGATACAGCGGCCGAACACAGCAAGTTCAACGCGGTATACAACAAGGTCAATCCGGCAGTCGTGAACATATCCACCGAGAGAATAGTGAAGTACAGGGCAAACGACCCCTTTTACGATATGTTCAGGGATTTTTTCGGGGATAAAAGCGAGCGTCCTTTCCGCGAAAACAAGGAAAAAAGCATAGGATCCGGCTTTATCATCAGCAAAGAGGGCTACATAGTCACAAACAACCACGTGGTCCAAAGAGCCGAATCCATAATCGTGAAGCTTTCCGACGGAAAGAGCTACGAGGCGGAAGTCGTGGGCACGGACGCCGAGACCGATGTCGCCGTCATCAGGATAGACGCGAAAGAGGAGCTCTTCCCGGTGAAACTGGCGGACTCCGACAAGGTCGAGGTCGGGGACTGGGCCATAGCCATAGGCAACCCTTACGGACTTGAACGCACCCTCACAGTGGGCATAATCAGCGCCACCGGAAGAGATATGGGCGCGACAAAATACGACAACTTCCTTCAGACCGACGCCGCCATAAACCCCGGCAACTCCGGCGGGCCGCTGCTTAATATCAACGGCGAGGTCGTCGGCATCAATACGATGATATTGTCGGGCCAGGCGCAGAACCTCGGTTTCGCAGTGCCCATAAACATGGCAAAGGACGTCATCATACAGCTGATCGAGGACGGCTCGGTCAAAAGACAGTATCTCGGCGTCACCGTGCAGCCGCTTAACGAACAGATCAAGGAGGACCTTGACCTTAAACTGGACAAGGGGCTTCTGGTCATAGAAGTGACAAAGGATTCACCCGCGGAAAAGGCGGGCATAAAAGTGGACGATATCATAACAGAGATAGACGGCGTGAAGATCGAAAGCTTTGAACAGTTTGCAAGAGCCATAGCGTTTTCCAAAAACGGGTCGAAAGTCACGCTCGACGTGCTCAGAAACGGCAAAAAACAGATCATAGTCGCAAAACTGGATTATCAGACCGAAAAGGCGGTCAGCAAAGCCTCCGCTTTGGGCATGACCCTTAAAGACGGCGACGAGGGCGTGCTGGTCGTATCCATCGAACGCAACTCGCCGGTTTACGGCGCGCTTCAGGAAAACGACACTATCGTGTCGCTGAACAGAAACCGCATACGCAATGTCGAAGATTTCAATGAAGTCATGAAAAAACTGGAGAAGAAGGACAGACTCTATTTCACCGTTATCAGGGACGGACGCCAGCGCATGATCGTCGTGCAGAGATGACCCGGCGCCCTTATACGGCGATAACATCATCATAAAAAAGGGGGCTTTAAGCCCCCTTTTTCTTGCGCGTCACACAGTTCTTGTGTTCATTTGTATACGGGGTTTTCGAATACAAGTATGCCCTGCGTCAGGTCGAACTCCGGATCGGTGATGCTCGCCGTGGCGTTTTCCTTGTTGATGATGTCATTCAGGTTTTTGTCCAGTGAGTTCACAAGTACGGTGATGTGGTCACGGTCCGCGCCAAGCACGGTCAGTGTCCCTTTGTATTTTTTTAACATGTCAGACGTGAGTTCCCACATGTATTTGCCGGTATTTTTGTCAAATACGCATATCGAACCCCTGATCGGCTTGACGTCAAGCTTGTTCTCGAACAGCACGGACATCTCATGAGAAGGTGCGTAGATGTACTTTTCATCGACGACGATGGAGGAGATCAGAAAATCGCCCTGCATATCCATATTGCCGCCGGGGCTGCCGTACCATTCAGCCGGCATGATGTCATAGTCGGTCTTCTTGTAATAGGTCTTTAACAGATTGAGTTCCGAATCATAGACTTCAATGCGGTACGGAGGGTCCGTCCTGCCCACAAAGATCTTGTCGGAATAGGGGTCCATGGCTATGGAGCATCCGATATAAGGCTCGCCCGGCTCGGGAAAGCCCGCCTTGTCAAAGGGTATGCGCTTTGTGATGACACCGGTCTCAAGGTCCATGATGCCAAGCATCGTCTGATTAAAGCTGTTAAAGGCCATACTGGAACCTTGTACGTCGCTCAGGAAAATATAGCCGGTCTCCTCGGTCATGGGAAAACTGTCAATATAATCGCCCTCAAGGTCATAGGCCGTGGTGCTCCAGGTGCCGCTGTCGCTGATATAGATCCTGTCGTCGCCGACCCCTATGTTCAGCGGGAAAAGCAGCTCGCCGGGGCCTTTGCCGCGGTTCACGCGCAGCGTCTTTGACACGGCGCCGTCAAGGCCCGTAAAAAGTATGTTGATGTATTCCTGAAAACGCTGCATGTAAATGACCTGGCCGCCCTTCATCGTGATGCGCGATGATCCGAGCGCCATGTTGTCCGGATGCCAGGCATGCTGCAGTGACAGCTCCGAAACGCCTTCGGACGGAGTCAGTCCGTTGTGAGCGTCCCCTCCGGCGGACGAGGAACAGGCGACGGCCGAAAACAGAAAAACGGACGTCAGAAAAATTAAAGATGTCTTCATAAATCCTCCTTGCTTCATCCTTTTGGACGTAATCTATCCAGTGTCTCCTTTGCTTCGGGCACATACTCCAGAAACGATGCCAGTTTTTCGCATGCATATTCATCGCAGAAGGCGCAGTTTTCAACGCCTTTTTCCTTCGCGCACAGCCGTATGCCGCATTGAAGGCAGTGGCCGAACTTTCTCCCGGCAGCTGACGCGCAGCCCGTGCAGAATATGTCATCCGGCTCGATATCCGCGCCGTAGATCTCCGACCATTGTCTCGCCGTTCTCTCACGCAGGGACATATCCTCCTTCACGGAGACGATATAAGCCGGACAGGCGGAGCAGTCAAGCCCGCAATAAGCAATCATATTCATAAGACATTCCTTTCGTTGATTTGTTTCAAAAAGACAATGCGTATAACGCAAGACACGGGGAGGCGCCGGGCGGCGCCTCCCTTTTTCACACTTATTTATCTCTCCACGGCCCTGGCCGGGGGCGTGTTCATGATAAGCGGCATGCCGGTGCCGTCGTTTGTGGTGGGCATGATGACAAACGTGGTGTTGGGCGATTTTGCCAGCTCCCTGTAGGCCTGAATGGCCTCATGCTGCAGGTACTGCGGGTCAAGCGTCTTCTTTATGATGTCCTGGGCCTTTGCAAGGCCCTCGGCCTCGATCTGCTTGATCTCGGCCTCCCTTCTGGCTATTTCCTTTCTTGCGTCCATAGCCTCGACTTCCTGCTGTATCTTAAGCTTTTCCTCGATGGCGCTTTCCACGTTCTGCGGCAGCTTTATGTTCCTTATGAGCACCTCTTCGATCAAAATGCCCTTGTCGCTGAGCACGCGTTCAAGCCTCTCCGCGATAAGGCCGCCCAGGTTCTCACGCTGCGTTGAATAGAGGGCGTTAAGCTCTATGGTTGAGACCGCGTTCCTGATCTCGGTGCGCAGGGTGGGACGGACCACCTTTGTCTCCAGGTCCTCCGTGTTTTTCGCGGTGTCCCGATATATGTCGTATATTTTCTCGGGGGATATCTTCCACCATATGGTGGCGTCTATCCTTACCTCAAGGCCGTCGAATGTCCTGACCGTTATGCTGTCGTCGCCGGACACCTTGCCTTCGCCCTCGTATGAGGACATCGTGTATTCCCGGAGCCTGGTCGGATATTTGACCACCTGCACCAGCGGGATCTTGAAATTTATGCCCGAATAGAGCGGACGCGGTATCACTTTTCCGAAAAATATCTGCACGCCCACCTCGCCGGCGTCAATGACTACAAGCGATTGTGAGGCGAAAACACCCGTGCATACGATGATAAGCACGGTGAGAAGCACCCTCGACACATGCAGATGCTTCGCGAAGGGGAATATGATCAACGCGAACAGGAACAGAGCTACGGAAACTATGGCTAACATGAGACCTCCTCTTTAAGACCGGTATGTCTTTGCTATAGACTATATAACAAATATAAATCCATATTCCGACAAATCAAGTGAAAAGCCCGCATGACTATGCGAGGGTTTCCGTAAACGCTTTGAATGCGCCTTAATACTGCGGGTAAAAGGGGGCGGATTCGTGTAAATTTTCCGTTGATTAGAGAAATGAATGGGTGTATATTGCCGAAGGTAAAGGGCATGCGCAGCGCGTTCTTTTCAGGCTTTCGGGCCGTGAATAAGCGCCGTTCCGCCGGCCCTGCAGAGGTTGTCTTTTTTGGGATCTGTTTCCCGGGAACCGAAAGGAGTGGTATGATGATACCTGCTGAGATGAAGTATACGGAAACCCATGAATGGGTAAAAGAAATGGGAAAAAATATAGTAAGAATAGGTATAACGGAACATGCGCAGTCACAGTTGGGCGATATAGTATACGTTGACCTTCCTGAAACAGGCGCTGAGTTCAACGCCGGCGACGAAGCCCTCGAGATCGAGTCCGTAAAAGCCGTTGCCCATGTCATCGCGCCCGTGTCAGGCAAAGTGATATCGGTAAACGAGGCTCTCGAAGACGACCCCGCCCTCCTTAATACTGATCCCTTCGAAGAAGGCTGGATATTCGAGCTCGAATGCAGCGACAGTTCCGAACTTGCAAAACTTATGGACGCTGCCAAATACGAAGAGATCTTAGACTGAGAAAACGTCTCGTTTGAGACGTCAGGAGGGTAACATGTCATATATACCGCATACCGATGAAGATGTCCGCGAGATGCTGGAGTATCTCGGATATGACTCCATTGACAAGCTTTTCAGGGACATACCCGCAAAAGCCCGGTTCAAAAAGGAAAGACTTCTCACCGAAGGACTTTCGGAATCCGAGACCTTGTCATTGATGAAATCGCTTTCCGGCAAAAACAGGACATCAGACGAACATGTCTGTTTTATGGGAGGGGGAGCCTATGACAGGCTGATACCCGCGGCCGTTAACCACATATTGTCACGGCCCGAGTTCTACACGGCTTATACGCCGTATCAGCCCGAGGTGAGCCAGGGTACCCTCCAGCATATATATGAGTTTCAGACCATGGTCGCAAGGCTTTTCGGCATGGAAGTGGCCAACGCCTCCATGTATGACGGCGCGTCCGCGCTTGCCGAGGCAGCCATCATGGCCATGCATGTCACAGGCAGAAAAAAGGTCATAGTGTCACGTACCGTGAACCCCTATTGGGTCAGGGTCATGGAGACTTATCTATACGGATTTGACTCCGAGATCGTCTATGCCGGTGAAAAGAACGGCGCCATCGACACCGCAGCCCTTAAAGGCGTGGACAAGTCTGATATAGCCGCGGTCATCGTGCAGTACCCCAACGCCATGGGCGTGGTGGAGGACCTCGCGGCAGTGCGCGCGGCCATAGACGACAAAAAGACCATGTTCGTGGTCATGGCCGACCCCATCGCCTGCGCCATGCTTAAAAAACCCGGCTATTACGACGCCGACATAGTGGTGGCGGAAGGACAGCAGCTCGGCATTCCCATGTCGTTCGGCGGCCCTTATCTCGGACTCTTTACGTTTAAACAGAAATATATCAGACAGGCGCCCGGACGCATCATAGGCATGACCGAAGACACAAACGGCAAGCCCGGGTTCGTCATGACGTTCCAGACAAGAGAACAGCATATACGCAGGGAAAAAGCCACCTCGAACATCTGCTCCAATCAGGGTCTGATGACCGTGGCCGCAGCCGTGTACATGTCATTGCTGGGCAAGACCGGACTCAGGGACGTCGCGGCCCAGTCGCACGCCAAGGCGCGTTACCTCTTTGAAAGACTCACCGCCCTTGAAGGCGTCACAGCCGCTTATCCCGGCGCGCCGTTCTTCGGCGAGTTCACCGTGAAGACAAAGACGGACGTCAAGACATTGAAAGCCGGATTGAAAAAGAAAAGATTCCTGGCGGGCATAGTGCTGGAACATCAGTATCCTGAAAAGAAAAACGAATTGCTTATCGCCGTCACCGAAAAAAGGACGGTGGCCGAGATGGACGCTTTCGTCAGGGAATTCGACGCATTGGTGAACGGAAAGTGAGGCTGTGATGGAAAAACTTATATTTGACTACGGCAGGGACGGCAGACAGGCCTATACGCTGCCGCGATGTGATGTGGACGCAGCCGTCGCTCCCGAACTTGCACCTTACGTGGACGAAAAACTCACCGCACTTCCGGAAGTCTCCGAACAGGATGTCATGAGGCATTATGTCAGGCTGTCGAACCTGAACTATCACGTCGACAAGGGCATGTACCCGCTGGGGTCCTGCACCATGAAATATAACCCGAAAATAAACGAGGACACCGCGCGCCTCGAAGGCTTCGCGCACGTGCATCCCTACAGCGCCGACGAGGACATACAGGGCATACTGCAGCTGATGTACGATTTTGAAAAAGACCTTAATACGGTTACAGGCATGGACGCCTACACCTTTCAGCCCGCCGCGGGAGCACATGGCGAGCTTACAGGCATAAAGATATTCAGAAAATATTTTGACGTGAAAGGCGAACGCCGGAACAAGATCATCGTCCCGGATTCGGCGCACGGCACAAACCCCGCCACATCGGCAATGGCCGGCTTCGAAGTCATAACCATACCCTCCAATAAACAGGGCGGCGTGGATATAGATGCGCTCAAAGAGGCCATGACGGAAGACGTGGCCGGGCTGATGCTGACAAACCCCAACACACTGGGGCTGTTCGACCGCAATATACTCAAGATCGCCGAGATAGTGCATGAAAAAGGCGGACTGCTCTATTATGACGGGGCCAATCTCAACGCCTGCATGGGCATATCAAGGCCCGGCGACATGGGATTCGACATCGTGCACTGGAACCTGCATAAGACACTATCCACGCCTCACGGCGGGGGCGGGCCCGGCGCCGGCCCTATCGGCGTGAAAGCCCATCTGAGAGAGTTTTTGCCCGTGCCCGTTGTCGTCAAGTCAGGCAGGAAATACGCGCTTGATTACAGCCTGAGACACACCATCGGAAAAATACACGGGTTCTACGGCAACTTCGGCGTGGTGGTGAAGGCATATACCTACGTGAAACAGCTCGGCCTCAAAGGGCTGCGCGAAGTCTCGCGCATGGCATGCCTTAATGCGAATTACCTGCAGAAAAAACTGAAAAAACATTACCGCCTTCCCCACGACAGGGTGTGCAAACACGAGTTTGTGCTCTCAGGATCAGGGTTTAAAAAATACGGCGTG
Organism: uncultured bacterium; assembly: GCA_964548195.1. Lineage (GTDB taxonomy): Bacteria > Macinerneyibacteriota > Macinerneyibacteria > Macinerneyibacteriales > DSCS01 > CAZJQC01. The sequence continues at coordinate 7,499 of CAZJQC010000037.1, forward strand.
AAGACACTGGATATAGCAAAACGCATGCTCGATTACGGCGTGCACGCGCCCACCGTCTACTTCCCCCTTATCGTTGAGGAAGCCATCATGATAGAACCCACCGAGACCGAAAGCAAACAGACGCTCGATGACTTCGCGGACATCATGATAAACATAGCGGAAGAGGCCCGCAAAAAACCCGAGCTGCTTCATGAAGCGCCCGTGTCGACACCCGTCTCCAGACTCAATGAGTCCGGCGCGGTGAAAAATCCCAATCTGACCTATAAAGGCGATCTCGACGCCTGAACACTTGCGGCGGAGGTAGAAATCACTTGACTTTTACCTCCGCCAACTGTATCTTTTTTTCGTAACACGATTCGGGGTGTAGCGCAGCCCGGTAGCGCACTTGCTTCGGGAGCAAGGAGTCGGAGGTTCAAATCCTCTCACCCCGATTCCGCGTCTTTAGTCCATTTATATTCCACACATATTTTTTTTTAATCCCGTATGCCGCCGGCAACCGATATGATGTCCCGGATACTCCCGCCGCCGGTATTTACAGCCGGACAGTCTATAGAGCAGCTCGCGCCTTTATCCCCGTAATTTATCCCCGTAATAAAAAACGGCAATCGGACGCCGGCATGAGCATTTCAGTCAGGCGCTCATGAAATACATTTTTATCATAATGATTTGACATGTATGAAATAAATATTGACACGGCCGGTTTTTATTGTATTATTAATTCGACAAGCATGAAATAAGAGTATAAAAATGTGAGGTGACATGTATGGAAACAATAATGAGGTTCATCGAGATATTCACGGGAAGGCTGGAGCTCATGAGGGAGGAGCTTTCCAGGGAGGGAAAGGTAAAGCGCGAAAACGGCGATGAGTGGGAGTATGTGAAGACACGCATAGGCGCCGGCATTGCCGACGCATACGCAGGCGCTGTGGAACGGTATGCAAAGATCGCCGCGGAAGGCGACCGCAGCGATCCCGCCGAACTGTTTGAGATACTGATGGGCAAGTTCAATAACCGGCTGAACGAATCATGGCAGAAAGAGTGTTCAGTCGCATTGGCTCATAACGACTATGAGGAAGAGGAAAAGATCAACGTGAAAAGGCAGTATTCGGATTATCTGTTCAATGTCTACAACGATATATGGAGAAATATCTCGGAAGGGAGGAAGTGATGGATGCCAATCTGAAAATATTCAAAGCCCTCTCGGACAGGACAAGGCTTGCGATACTGAGGGCGCTTATGGAAAAGGAATACCACGTCGAGGAATTGGCCGAGAACATGGGCGTGACCCCGTCGACCGTATCCTTCCACCTGAAAAAACTGGCCGAGGCCGGATTCATAGAGAGTAAAAAGGATCAGTATTACAACGTCTTCAGGCTTAAGCCGGATATGGTCGCGCGCACGCTGGGCGATATCATAGCCGAAAGCCACGGCGCGCCGCGCCCCGAAGACCTTTACCGCAAAAAGGTCGAAAAAGCCTTTTTCAAATACGGCAAACTCATTCAGATACCCGTGGGCCGTAAAAAACGGAGAATAGTCCTTGATATCATAGCCGCCGCGTTTGAAAAAGACAGGAAGTACAGCGAAAAAGAGGTCAATCTCATCATCGCCGATTTTCATGAGGATTTCTGCACCCTGAGACGCGAGATGATAGATGAGAAGATCATGGACCGGGAAAACGGCATATACTGGCTTCTGGGAGACGATAAGTGAACGCCGTAATATTGAGACGCGGGGAAGACAGGGAGCTTGCGCAGGCGTTCCTGGAACGGCAGGGCGACTACTTCCTCTTCCAGGACGGCGAACTTCCGGGCGGCGGCGCGGGTGAAGACCTTTTCAACGATGTGCCGCCCGGACGCGACAAGGACAGCAAGACCATCTTCGGATTCTTTTCGGACGGCCGCCTCATCGGCCTCTGCGACTGTCTGAAAGGCTTTCCCCGCGAGGATACGCTCATGATAGGCCTGCTCATAATCGACCGGGACGAACGCGGAAAGGGCCATGGCGCCCGGGCGCTGAAGTCCGTGGAAGACAACACGCCCCGAGGGATCAAAAGACTGAGGATAGGGGTGCTGGAGGACAATAAAAACGCGCTGGCGTTCTGGACAGCGACGGGCTTTCACGATACGGGCGACAGAGGCTCCTGGGAAAGGCCGGCCGGCGCCGTCCCGATTGTCATCATGGAAAAGATGCTGCCCTTGAACCGCGGTTGAGCCGGACCCGTATGCCGGAACGGTCCAAATAAGCTGAGTGACAGTCACAAGGCCTGA
>CAZJQC010000038.1:0-4772 GCA_964548195.1 uncultured bacterium
GATCTCATTGCGTGTGGGCATGTATGAAAACGCGCCGCTTATTTACCACGATGAAGCCGGAAAGATATCCGGCATATTCCCGGATATACTGAAGGATATTGCCCGCAAAGAGGGCTGGACACTCGAGTATATACCGGGTTCCTTCGCGGATTCCATGCGTCGTCTCAAAAACGGGTCGGTAAACATCCTGCCTGCCGTGGCCTTTTCCGAAGAAAGAGCGACTGATTATCTGTTTAACAATGAGACGGCGATCACAAACTGGGGGCGCGTATATGCGAGGAAGGGCTCCGGCATAGAATCCATAGTGGACCTGAGGGGTAAAAGGGTCGCAGTGGTCCGGGACAACATCGATTATGTCGGCCCCGAAGGCATTGTGAACATACTGAAAAAGTTCAATGTAAATGTCAGGTATATCGAATATGACGGTTATTTAGAGATAATGGCGGCATTGAAAAAGGGGGAAGCCGACGCGGCTGTGTTAAGCAGGCTGTACGGCGAGATCAATGCGCGGGATCCCCGTATTGAAAAGACCTCGATCATATTGAATCCCATACAAATAAGGTTCGCCTTTAACCCCGCGGACATACATGCCCGCATGTTGCTCAATAAGATAGACAGCCATCTTCTGGAGATGAAATCCGATCCCGGTAGCGTGTATCATGATATCATCGACCTGTATCTGGATGCGCATCGCCCCCATTATTATATCAGCCCTGTTGTCTGGCTCCTGATACGGATCGGGCTCTTGCTGCTCGTGATTTTTTTGACGAGCACGGTCCTTTTTCAATTCAAGATACGGAAAAAGACCTTTCAGCTGCGCGGTTACGCGAACCGTCTTGAACTTGCGCTTACGGGTTCGCAGTCGGGACTCTGGGACTGGGACATACAGAAGGACGATGCGGTGCTGGACAAGCGCTGCGCGGACCTTTTGGGCTATACGCTTGACGAGCTCACGCCGGCCAACCTTGAGTTGTTCAAAAAGCTGGTGCATCGTGATGACAGGGAGCACATAATCGACATTATGGGCAAGATCATGTCGGGCGAGATCATTACCCTGGACGATGAGATACGGATGATGCGCAAGGATGGCAAGCCGCTGCACATGCTGTTGCGCGGGCGGGTCGTGGAGCATGACAAAAAGGGGGCGCCGGCCCGGTTAATAGGCACGGTCACCAATATAACTTCGCTTAAGGACGCGGAATCAGCTTTGCGCGAGAGTGAAGAACGCTACAGAAGCATATTCAGAAACAATCATGCCGTGATGCTGATTATAGACCCGGACAACGGGTATATAGTGGATGTGAATGCCGCGGCGGCGGAGTTTTACGGATGGAGTGAAGAGGAGCTGAAGTCCATGAATATTTCCGAGATAAACATACTTCCTCCCGAGGAGATAAAAAGCAAGATGAATGAAGTCTTCCGGCACGGTATGGATCATCTGTTTTTCAAGCACAAAACAGCCGACAGATCGGTGAAAAACGTGGAGGTGTACACCGGCAAAGTGACATTCGGAGGCAAGCATCTGCTTTATTCGATAGTGCATGACATAACGCCGCGTGTAATGGCGCAGAAGGAGAAGGAGCTTTTGGAGAAACAGCTCCGCCATTCGCAGAAACTGGAGACCATAGGGACGCTTGCGGGCGGTATAGCCCATGATTTCAACAATATACTGGTGCCGATAATCGGTTACGCTGAGATAGCCAAACATGCGTTGAAGGATGCGTCCGATCCCGTCAGGGGCTATCTTCAGTCCATACTGCAGGCGGGCACGCGAGCCAAGGAGCTTGTCAGACAGCTGCTTGCGTTCAGCAAACAGACCGAACACGAAAAAAGGCCTGTCAATATGTCTGCGCTTGTGAAGGAAAGCATAGGGTTGCTGCGTTCCATCATCCCGACGACTATAGATATAGAGATACGTCTATGCCCTGACTGCAGGATCGTTATGGGAGATCCGGTTCAGATACAGCAGATCATAATAAATCTGTGCACCAATGCGTATCATGCCATGGAGGAAAACGGCGGGCTGCTTCTGGTGGAAGTCAAGCGCGCAGTGTTCGCGGACAATGCCGATGTGATGCTTCCCGGGCTGGACCCCATGAAGGAATACATCGTATTGCGCGTGAAGGACAACGGCGCGGGCATGGACGACGCGACGCTGGAGCGGATATTCGAGCCGTTTTTTACCACCAAGAGCGTGGATAAGGGTTCGGGCATGGGACTTGCCGTGGTGCATGGCATAGTAAAGTCGCACGGCGGGGCCGTACATGTTGAGAGTGAGAAGGGGCGGGGGAGCGAGTTCAAGGTCTTTTTTCCGGCGGAAGAGGGCGCGGCGGACCTGTATGAGCCTGAGGCCGTGATGGAGATGCTGCCCGGGACCGGGCGGGTTTTACTGGTGGACGATGACAGTGACATAACCGCCATGCTCAAGGATTTTCTTGAACAGACCGGGTATACAGTGACCGTGTTTAATGACGGCAGTTCTGCCTGCGAGACGTTCAGGGAGGATCCGGATTCGTATGATTTTGTGATCACGGATCTGACTATGCCGGGCGTAACGGGGCTGATGCTCACCTCATCATGCAAGGAACTGAACCCTAACCTGCATGTGATACTCATGACCGGGTATGTTGAGAAGATATCTTCCGCTGATATGCTTAATGCCGGTGTAGACACGTTTGTGATGAAACCGATAGATCTTAACGAATTATCCCGCATATTGTTCAGATACAACAAGAAAATGTGAATCTAAGGCATTCTTAAAACCGTACATTTAAAAAGCCGGGATTTCGCCGTATAATTAAACGTTGGAGAGGGGGTCGATATGGGCCGGAAATTCCGCAGTCGCTGCTTGACGATCGCAGTTTTTGCATTGTTTCTCTGCGTGTCGGCCGCCGCGCGTGAGATAACCGTAAAAGTCGGGGTATATGACAACCCTCCTAAAGTCTTTATCAATGAAAAAGGGGAGGCCGACGGCTTTTTCGTGGAGCTGACCGATCTGATCGCGAAACAATACGGCTGGAAGGTAAGCTATGTTGCCGGAGGGTGGAAAGAGGAACTTAACAGGCTTGATTCCGGAGAGATAGACCTTATGACGGATGTGGCATATTCGGAAGACAGAAGCGCCCGATGGAGCTTTAACCGCGAAACGGTCCTCTCCGACTGGTTTCAGATCTATGCGCGCAAAAAGGCAGACATAAAATCTGTTGAGGACCTGTTGGACAAAAGAGTCGGCATACTGGAAGACTCTGTTCAGGCGGATGCTTTCGGCAAGTATATCCGGGATTTCGGGTTTTCCTGTGAGCTGGTATCCTTTAGCTCCTACAAGAGGGCTTTTGAGACACTTTCGCGTGGCGAGGTTGACGCAGTGGTCGTCAACAGATATTACGGCCAGCATAATATAGGCGCTTATGATGTGGTTGAGACGCCGATTATTTTTCACCCGACCCGTCTTCATTATGCTGCCCGCAAAGAGATCGCCGAGTCCATAATCGTTGACCTGGATACCGCGCTTAGAGAGTTAAAAGCCTCCCGGAATTCCGAGTATTATGCATTGCTGGAAAAATGGTTTGGCGAAAAAACCATTGCCCGCACACCTTTCTGGGTGAAGGACCTGATCTGGGCCCTTTTTCTGGCCTCACTTTTGCTGATCGTATTCGTGCTTGTGTTGAAACGGCAGGTCAAAAGGAGGACTGCGATGGTGGTGAATATGAACATGCGGCTGCGCGAATCCGTTGCCGGGCGTATAAAAAGCGAAAAGAGATACAAGGAGCTCTTTGACAATGCCCCGGCCGCCTATATCATAATAGATTCCCGCAACGGCATGGTCAGCAGCGTAAACAATGCGGCTGTTTCGATGTTTGGGTATTCGAAGGACGAGTTCATTGCCATGAAACTGGACAAGTTGTTCTCCGAGTCGGAAAACGGGAAAAAGAAGGCTCGCGAACTGCATGAAAAATTTTTGGGCCGGCGTGAAGGCGATGTCTTCCAAAACATGGAACTTGAGATGAGGCAAAAATCGGGCGTGTTGATGTGGGCGGATGTCACGCTGCAGACGGTATACGGGGAGTCGGAAGACACCGGTTACGTAAAGGTGATCATATCGGATGTAACCGAAAAAAAGGAGATGCAGGCGCGGATGATCCAGTCGGAAAAACTCGAATCCCTTGGGGTCCTGGCCGGCGGGGTCGCGCATGATTTTAACAATATACTCACTGCCATAATCGGTTACAGCGAGCTTCTTATGTTTGAAAATCCCGATGACCCGAAGGTAAAGGCGAGAGCCAATGACATTTACAGGGCGGGCGACAGGGCGAAGAGGCTGGTAAACCAGATACTGTCCTTCAGCAGAAGACGTGATGTGGTGCTTGAGGCGGTAAGCGCGAAGAATGTCGCGGAGGAAGTGGTGAATTTCCTGAGAGCGTCGATACCCGCTTCCGTGATGATCGATTTAAAGACCGAGACCGATGCGCATATAAAGGCGGACCCCACGCAGATACATCAGGTCTTCATGAACATATGCGCAAATGCCGTTCAGTCCATGGAGAGCGGAGCCGGCAGGCTTGACATTGCGATATCAGACCGGGCTTTTATGGAAAAGGCGGAGATGGTCACGGGATTTATTGCGCCCGGCAGATATGTGGCGATATCCTTTAAGGACAACGGTTCTGGCATACCTGAAAAGGTGCTGGACTCGGTTTTCGACCCGTTCTTTACGACGAAGGCCCGCGGCCTTGGCGCCGGTATGGGGCTTGCGGTGGTTCACGGCATTGTAA
>CAZJQC010000038.1:4872-8870 GCA_964548195.1 uncultured bacterium
ATGCCGCCTGTTGCTGCTCCGGCCGCGGCCAGGACGGCAAACGCAGACAATGAGACATAGAACGCCGTTACGAATGCGTCGGTCTTTTGCAGTCTTTTGGCGTTAAGGCCCAGTATGTATGCGGTATAGGTGAGGCCGGAGAGGGCTGCCGGGAGACAGCCGGCTGCCGGCGCGCCGCTTATGTTCACGCCGCCGGTCAGCAGGACGAGGCCTGCCATGCCCGCCGCGAGGCCGGCTGTTTTTTTCAGTGTCAGTTTTTCCCTGTATATAAGCAAGGCTCCCGCAGTCACCGCCGCGGGGTAGATGAAATGGAGAGTGGTCGCGGTGCCGGTGGGAATGAAGTGATATGATCTGAACAGCAGATATGAGGTGAGCCCCACGCCGAAGCCGCCGAGCATGGCGAGCGCGGCCGTGTTGCGCAGCCCTATGCGCATCTTCCGTTTTGTGATCATGTTGAAAAGAAAGAGGCACAGCGCGGCTATAAGAAAACGCCATGTGAGTATGGTCAGGGTGGAATCGCCCTCGGCGTAACCGTTTTTTGCGAACAGCGGCATTATGCCGAAAAAAACGGCTGAAGCTATAGCATGGAATATACCGCGTCTTCTCATGGGCTTATCATATCAGATATTCTAAACGGCGGAAATGATATTCTGCCCTATCACTTTGCCATGGGACAGGCGGCTATGCATGTGGAGCATTCGCATCCGTTTTCGATCCAGAATCCGTAGCATTTTTCGTGATCCACGTACCATTTACGGACGCCCTCATTATTGTATGCGCCTTTGCCGGTGTAGACTGGTTCTCCGAATGAGATGGCTCCTGATTCGCATGCCTCGGCGCATTTGCTGCAATGGCTGCAGACGCTCATGAGCCTGTCAGCGGAGGGCGTGTCATGCGCGAGTGGCATGTCGGTAAGCACTTTGAAAAGTTTGACTGACGGGCCGAACTCCTTTGTGTTCAGAAGTCCGTTTCTGCCCAGCGCGCCGAGTCCCGCATCGATCGCCAGCGGTATGTTGAGGGCCGCCGAGTTTACGGATGGCTGGGCACGGTAGCCCAGGTTTCTTATGAACTCGGACAATAGCCCCGCCGTGAAGGCCGCTTTCGAATATTTCAGGTCATTTTCTACGCATGCCTCCGCGGAAGGCGACTTTGACAATTCGGCCGCGTCCATATGTATGGCCAGGACTATGGCATGCTCAAGTTCGCGCGGGCAGGTTTTTTCTGATACAGTCTCCTCATCGGCGTATATCCACCGTTCATCCGCGGCTGTGATCCCGGCCAGGTCGGCTCCAAAACGGAGTGCGGCCTTTTTTACGAGCGCGGCGGCCGGGATTGGGTCATCCGCCGCCAGGGGGCGCATGCCGCCTTTCTGCATGAAGGAGGCGGGCTGAGGGCGTTCGCTTCTGTCGTAATATTTACGGAACATATCGAAAAAACACCATCCGGCCATGGCCATGGCGAAATCGGCCCTGCCATAGCCGTCTTCGGCTTTTGCGATCACGTTTTCCGCGTTATCGTACATGTCTTTTCCGTAATTGAAGAACCGCATGTCATATTTTTCCTTTTCGAACACGATATTGCGCTTATCGAACCTGCGGTATCCCTCTCGAATATCCTTGCCTTCTCCCATTTATCCCTCCCCGTACGGCGTATATTATACATGACTTTTTGCGGACGGGCAAGAGGCTTCGCTTTACGAAATAAACACCCGGAGAGGTTGTCTTGCATATTTCTTGAACCGCCGGGAAATAGGCTATATACTCTTTGCGTCAGGGAAAGGCGGGCATGGATGCGCATAGCATTTGAATTGATGACGGTATTGGTGATGACGTTGCTGATAAAGGGCATTGCAGGACGGGTCCTGGGTATTGAGTACAGGATGACTGACGGCCGCGGTTCATCTGCCTATGTCAAGAACCTTGTATTGTGGGTGCTTTCCCTTATATTGGCCAATGTGTTCACCTATGCGTTGGAAAGATATCTGTTAAGATGACACGGAGGGGGTTTATATGTTCAGGGCGATGAGGCTTGACAAATACGAGACCGACCGGGAGACCGCTTTTGAGATACTTCGCAAAGCCGAGTACGGCGTGTTGTCGTTGATCGGCGATGACGGTTATCCTTACGGCATACCTGTAAATCATGTGCTTCTTGACGGCAGCGTTTATTTTCACTGTGCGTTTGAGGGACATAAGGCCGATGCTATGAAGAGGGAATCGAGAGTATCCTTTGCCGCCGTGTCAAAGGCTGTTGTCCGCCAGAGCGACTACAACACCGAATATGCGAGCGCGGTCGTCTTCGGACGCGCGAAGGCTGTTGAGGGTGAGGAGAAGGGCCGTGCCATGGGCGCGCTTATAAGCCGTTACGCCCCCGGCCATGCCGCGTCAGGATGCGGCGACGGCCTTAAGAACACCATGATAGTGCGCATAGACATAGAGTACATCACGGGCAAGGCCAATTACGACGGACGTCCGTGACGGTACCGGGGGATTGAAGGACCGGCCGGCTGTCAGCCGGCTTTGTCATATTAAGGAGCGTGGCCGTTGAGTTTTTACATGGGAAAGAGAAGTTCCGCTTATATGGCCGCCGTTTTCAACGCTGTTTTTATCGGTGCGAGTTTTATCTTCACGAAGACTCTTGTGTCCGGGTTCACCCCCATGACGGGACTTGCATTCCGTTTTGACGCGGCCTTTGTGATCTTCGCGCTGTTGCGCGGCACGGGCCTGATAAGACTTAAAAAGAGCAGGGCCGGGCTGCGTGAGACGGCGCTGATAGTGATCTTTTATCCGATACTTTTTTTCTCGCTGCAGGCTTTTGGCATGCAGTTCGCGTCCTCTTCGGAAGCGGGGATCATAAACGGCATACACCCCGTCCTTGTCGCGCTTTTCGGCATCATGCTGCTTAAGGAGAGGAAGGACGGCTTTTTGGTATATCTGATACCGTTTGCCGGCATGGCCGCGATCTATATGCCTTCGTTTGACGGGCGCGCGGACCTGCGCGGCTCCATGCTGCTGCTGGCTGCAACGGTCTCGGTCTCGGTGTACATGGTGTTTGTGCGGAAATACTCGGCATTGATCACGCCGCTTCTCCTCTCGTGGCGTCTGATCTGCAGCGGGGCCGTTTTTTTTACGCTTTGGGTGCTGATGTTCGAGCGGCCGGGCCTGCCGGGCGCGTTGAACCTGATGGCGACGGACAGGGCATTGATGTTGAGTGTTGTCTTTCTCGCGGTCTTTGCTTCCATAGGCACGTCTCTCCTAACGGCGCAGAGCCTGAAATATCTTTCTGCGGGAGAAAGCGCGATCTTTATAAACCTCTCTACCGTTTTGTCCATGTTTCTGGGCGCGGCCGTACTGGGGGAATCGCTTGCGTTGAACATGATAGCCGGGTCCGTGCTCATAGGCGCCGGTGTTTTTATGTCGGCCTACAAAAGAAAGAGCGGCTTTTAGAACGGCCTCCCCTGTGCTATTATTGAGGATGAAATATTTTTTCGTCTTTCCACTTATCTTTCTGATACTGCTGTCCGGCCAGTCATGCGCGTCGAAAAGAGATGCGGAGCGTCCGCCGGAAAAGTACGCGCTTTCCGTATTGGCGTCGCCGGAGCATCGCTGTACCGGCATAGCGGTGAGCGGGGGCGGCCGTATATTTGTGAGTTATCCCCGCTGGTCCGGGGATGTGCCGTATTCCATCATGGAGATAAGGGACGGGACGCAGCGGCCTTTTCCGGATGAGGCCGGCGCCTCATACGGGGAAGACGGACGTTTTTTAAATGTGCAGAGCATATATGTCGATCGCAGGGGCAGGTTCTGGGCGCTGGACAATGCCAGCCCCTATTTCGGGGCGCCCGGCGCGAACAGGCCCGCCTTGTACAGACTGGATATGGAGACGGGCGCCGTGATAAGAAAAATAGAGTTCCAAAGGGGCGTCTATTCGCAGCTGTCGTATATGAATGATATCAGGGTAGATGAAAGCGGCGAGTTCGCGTTTGTCACTGATTCGGG
>CAZJQC010000039.1:0-3134 GCA_964548195.1 uncultured bacterium
TGAAAAGGCGTGATGAAACTTTTTATATGACGGGTCTGTCACGTATGTTGTGCAAGCTGCATGACCGGGCGCAGGTCTTGCATAAGTCATGATTGCAAGAGTCCTGATGTTTTACCTTTTTGTGGCATGAGGGCGGTAAAACAGTATTATTTTATAGTCGGTAAGGATTGGAAAGGAGATTCGCATGTTTAAGTTTCCAAAGGGTTTATATACGGACGTCCGTATAGAGGATTATTTTCAGACTAACATCAATTTCACCCTGGGCGAGCTGGATGAAAGCAGGATAAGGGATTACAAAGCGGCGTTTATCCGTATCTTTGATGGAAAAAGATGGTATTACGCATCGACGTCGGATGTCGAAAATATTCAGGATGAGATCGATAAGCTTGCGGGCTTTGCAAAGCCTGATCCGGATATCAATAATAATAAAATCGTAAAAAAGTTTCAGGTGAACAGGGGCCGGTTTATCAAATTTGAGGATGATGATGTGTCGAAGATCTCAAAGGAAGAAAAGACTGAGCTTCTGAAGAGTTATTATCCGGTTATTGCAGAGAAAAGCGCTGTGAAGATGTGGCGCGCTTTTTATCTGGATACACATTCGGTCAAGGAGTTCTATTCCAGCAAGGGATCCGATCTTGTGTTTGACAACCAGATCTGCGGGTTTGCTCTTTCGTTCAATCTGGCTGAAGGGGATACAAAATTCTCGGAAGGCTATAAGAAAGCATCAAACAGTTATAAAGATTTATTGGGAAAAACTAATGAGATTGAGGCGCATTATAAACAGTCGTATGAGTTTTTCCAGAATTCCAAACCCATTAAAGCGGGCAAATACACGGTCATATTGTCTCCCGAAGCCGCGGGCGTGTTCGCACATGAAAGTTTCGGACACAAGAGTGAGGCGGATTTCATGTTGGGCGATGAGACCATGAAGAAAGAATGGGCCATCGGGACGAAGGTGGGTAGTGATATACTGTCCATCGTGGATGACGGCAATCTGGCGGGCAGCGGTTACGTGCCGTATGACGACGAGGGCACTAAGGCTGAGAAGACCTATCTTGTGAAAGATGGGAGACTCGCCGGCCGGCTGCACAGCTCAGTCACGGCTGCGGAACTGGAAGAGGAGCTTACGGGCAATGCCCGTTCCATGAGTTACGAGTTTGAGCCGATTGTAAGGATGACCACAACTTATATAAAAGAGGGTGAAAAGACCAGGAAAGAGCTTTTCGGAGAGGTCAAGGACGGCCTTTATGTGGAGACCATCAAACACGGCTCGGGGATGTCCACTTTTACAATAGCGCCTTCACTTGCATACAGGATAAGGGACGGAAAGATTGCCGAACCGGTGAACGTATCTGTGATCACGGGCAATGTGTTTGACACACTGGGTGAGATCGACGGCCTTTCGGATGAAGCGGAGCTTTTATCCTTTGTGGGTGGCGGATGCGGAAAGATGGAGCAGTGGCCCCTGGCTGTCGGATTCGGCGGCCCGTATGTGCGTATCAGATCGTTAAACGTTCAGTGAGGAGATGCTATGAACAGGGAAAAATATACCATAAGCAGTAAGAAGACCGTTGTGAGCGTCGTGCAGACTGAGGTCGATTCAATCAAGACAGAAAACACAGTAAAGACCGGAATACGCATGTATGACGGAAAACACATCGGGGTGGCAGGAGCAATAGGTAAATATGACGGAGATAAGCTTGACAGGCAGGCTGAAGAGAACCTGAAAAGCGGGATCTCTTATCCGTATGAATTGTCGTGTGACAGGTCTGAGTCCCGGGAGGATATCAGGGAGATCATAGCCGACCCCGATTTTTTAGGCGAGATGGAAGAGATGCTTGCGGAGCTGAAGAAAAGTCAGCCGAAGTTTGCTTTTTCAAACAAGGTGGTCCTGGCTGAAGAGACAAGGGCCATAGAGAACGACAGGGGGCTGGATCTTTTCTGCAGGGACAGGTTCATTGAACTGGAGCTGCTTTTTAAGGAGAAGACCTCTGCAAACATCATGGACGGCTATGCAGGTTACGGCGGCGTAAAATATGAGAGAAAATTGGTGCTTGACCGATTCAATGAGATCTGCGGCGCGTATATGAATCTTGTCGATCTGGAAAAAGAGGGCAAGCTGCCTGTAGTCTTTTCGTCAAAAGACCAGGTATTGTTTCAGAAGCTTGCAGGGGATCTGAACGGATTGAGTTATGGCACTGGCAGTTCGCTTCTTTCGGGAAAGCTCAGTGAGAAGCTGTTTCATGATGAGTTCACGCTTTTTCAAAACCTTGACCCCGAGGGAAGGGAAAGCAATCTTTTCTTTGACGCCGAGGGCGTTGTAAACGGGGGTTACCGCCATGACTTTATCAGGGATGGCGTCTTTGTGTCACCGTATGCTGACAAGAAGACGGCCTCTGTCTATAAACTGAAAGGCACCGGCAGCGCGGCATCCCAGTATGACTCGGTTCCCAGGATCAGCGCTCTGGGCCTTGAGTTCAAACATGGAAGCAGGACGGTTAAAGAGCTCTTGGGGGGCCGCAGAGGCATCTATGTGATGATAGCCTCAGGGGGCGACTACACGCCTCAGGGCGATTTTGCGACTCCCGTTCAGCTCGCCTTTTATTTTGACGGTGAAAAGTTTCTGGGCAGGCTCCCGCAGATACAGTTGCATTCAAACGTGTTTGATATGTTCGGAAAAGATTTTGAGGGTGTAAGTTCAGATCGTGAATTCACGCTCCAGGACAGCCATTACATTTTAATGGACATGGATGTATCAAGACTATAACAGTAAATCATGCGGCCCCTGTCTGTACAGGGGCCGTTATCGTTCAAATCCGTTTTATTGATTATTGGCAGTGACCTGTATCAGGCATATTATACTGCACCCATTAACAGGACGAAAAAGATGAAGTATTTAATTATTTTAAAGTAATCAACAGTATTATTCTAAGGCCATATACCGGAAAAAATAGCTCCATCGGCAGATCGGCTTAGTCGCCCTGAATGCTCATTATGGATGGAACTCCGCAAGAAGGTGGAGACGTGATCAGGACTTTAATAGAACAAACGGAGTCAATTGAATATCTATAAGGACACATCTTGTGTTTAGCATATTTGAATAAACATGAAGACCATAGTATTTCCGCCGTTTT
>CAZJQC010000039.1:3234-8736 GCA_964548195.1 uncultured bacterium
AAACGGGAGGATGATGTGAAGAGAGCATTGATTTTTATATCGTTGATTTTTGTATTATCTGTTGCCAACATCTTTGCCGCCGTGAGCTTTTACGGGCTTATAGGTTCCGATGTAAATAAAAAGCTGAATTTCGGGGCGAACCTCTTTTTTATGGATAAGGTCGGTGTCGGAGTCCATTATATCCTGAACACAGATTCAATAGACCCCGCGATGACCGAGCAGGAGGCGATAGGCCTGGGCGCTGTCTATCATGAATACGAAGAACAGCTAAGAAGGACCACCGCCGTGTATCTTATCTATAAGGTGGTAAGTGAGTTCGGCGTATATGCGGGAGTAAACCTGGACACGGTCGAAGTCTACAGAAGTTATGAATATCCGGAAGACACTTTTTTTTGGACGGATGTTGAAGAGATAAAAGAGACGCCCATGGCGTTCGGCGTGTTTGTGGACATAGACAATTTTGCGCTTCAGACTGGAATAAACACCGGGAACGGCTTTGACAGCCTCTATATCATGCTGGGCTGGAAGATATTCGGGCTGTAAAAGAAGGGTGTCCTTAAAGCGATTTTAAAAATGACTCGGCTTTTCTTACGGTGATGAGGCCTTCTTCTCTTTCCTGTTTCAGGTCTTGCACCAGTTGAATTGCGTTGCAATTATAGTTATTTGAAAAGAATCGAAGGCTTTTGCTTACGGATGAATCACTTGATTTGACTTCCATGATGAAGGATACGGCATTTTTCTCTACAAAGCAGAAATCGACTTCATTTCCGTTTCTGGTCCTGAGGTAATAAAGGCCTGCGGGTATGCCGTATATATCGATTTGTGAGTATGCGTGGCTTTTAAGTGCTACCGCTGTGATGTTTTCGAGTATGGCTCCTTTGTCGCCCGCGACCATGCCGGTGTCAAAGAAGTAATATTTCGACTGTTTTGTTATGGGCCGGCTGATATCTTTTGACCATGGCGGGACTTTGAATATTATATACAGTGCTTCCAGGATCAAGATATACTTTTGTATTGTCTTATGTGTAATACTGAGATCATTGGCAATTGTTTGTATGGATATGGGGGAGCCGACCCGTTGTTGAAGTATCTGCACAAGGTATTTTATGGACCGGAAGTCATGTATGGCCTCGAAGTCCAGCACATCCTCACGGATAAGATTTTCGCTATAGAGGTTGCGCCAGCGGTTGATATCGTGTGGATCTTCCGAAAGAAAGGGCTCGGGGAAGCCGCCTGAGATGATCAGTCTTTCAAAGGAATCGTGTTTGACATTATTTGTATTTGACAATTCGGAAAGTGTTATCGGCATCAGATGATGTTTATAAAATCTGCCTGCCAACGAGTCACCGGCCTGTTGAAATGTATCCATCCTTGCGCTTCCCGTAACAAGCAGATGCTGATGTGATGGTTTTGTGTCATATACGCCCTTTAAATAATTTTTCCAGCCTTTCATTTTATGTATTTCATCGAAAACGAGTAGATCGCGGCTGGAGAGCCACGATTGATCATGAATTATTTTTCTGTGAAGTATATTATCGTAATTCAGGTATTCGGGATCAGAATACTCATTCATTATTTCTTTTGCGATCCAGGTTTTCCCCACCTGACGCGGCCCGATGACAAATACCATTTTCTTTTTCAAATCATTAAGAATCAAACCGTACTTTTCACGTTTCATATGACAATATTATAACAAATTCCAAAAATGTCAAGACAAGATTGGAATATAGTCCAGGAATGTCAATATGGGCGGGGCATCTGAATGCGGTTATAGCATAAGCGACTTGAGAATTTCCCGGTAAAGGATCTGAAAATCATAACTGTCCGAATATCCCGGTATGATACGCACATGCATCACTTTTCCGGATAGTCTGTCGTATATTATTATGGCTTGTTTGTTTTTTGTATTAAGCTGCTCAAAGAGGGCGTGATTTGATGCAATGACTTTATTTGACCTATACGACAACGCCTCATTATTTTGAGAATAACGTATTTCCACATAATCGATATTGATGATCTTTTTTTCTTTTAACCGTTTAAATGACTCAATGACAATCTCCCTGCAGGAGGGGCAGACCGGTTCCACTGTAATATAGACTGCCAGGAAGCGCGCATTTTTTTTATCAGGCATAAAGCAGTTATTTGACTTTGTCAGTTGCCTGATATTTGAAGGAGCATTAAACATGGTCCTTAACTGATACTCGATCTTACATGCGTCCAGGATTTCTGCCGCAGTTTCTTTATATTTTAGCGCGGTCTTTACGGTAAACACATTCAAGTATATTGATGCGGATAGCAGTATTATCAGAGCAGATATACACACGATTTTCATACGTCATACTCAAAGATACGGAAGATCATTTTTCCTTTAACCGACCTGTCGGCAAAGATAAGATTTCCTCTGGATATTGTGGCTGGCAGGCTGTTTTCAAGCCATTTTGTCTCAGGTGTTATTTTAATACGCCTGTTTATCTCCTTTATTGTTTTGCCGTTTGCGTCGATGACCTTTCTGCCCGTATAGAATGTCGTGGCGTCTTTATCGGGGATGATATGGAAAATCAATTCCGAGGGGTCGAATCTCAAACGCCGTATCAGATTTCCTTCCAGGTCGCAGATGAGTATATTGCCCATGTTCTCGGGATGCCGCGGATCCTTTGACACTGCGTTTACGCTTTTATGCCAGATCTCATCGGACATATAGATCTTATCGCCGATGATGTCAAATTGTTCGAACATGGCGTAGGAGATATGCTTGCGAGGATATTTCTTTATCAGGAGATTGAAATCCTTGTCAAACACAAGCATTCTGTGAGCCCCTTTTACCCCGGAGGAGTTGAAACAGTAGATCCTGCCGTTTAGAAAATACGCTTTGTCTATCCCCGCATGTATCCACTGCGTCGTATCCACAAGATCGATAAAATCAGTTCCCTTATCCGAGAACCTGAATATGGAGGCGCGCAGCAGATAACTGTCAAAGAGCACAAAGGTGTCATCCTCGATGAACACTCCTGTCTCGCCGCTGATGTATTCTCCGGGACCCTTGCCGTATTCGGCTATTTCACCCAGAAATGTGCCGTCTCTTTTCCATACATATGGCCTGAATTCCGAAGTGGCTATGATGCCCACGATGTACTTACTACCGATGATGACATCGTAAAAGGGCCACAAGCTGTAATCCAGGTCGACCTCTATGGTTTCGACTTTCGTGAGCAGGTCAAGATAATTTTCAGACGACTTGATCCGCGCTATCCTTTCTTTGGGAATATCTATGATTCTTACTTTGACGCAGGAAAACGGAACCAGCGCGCATATCAGCAGGAACACTGCAAGTATTGACCTTATAATTGCCGGCCTCATACAGCCTCGATTATAAACATTGATAGATCACATTACACGGGCCGGTGCCTCCCGAATAACAGGTCATTGTCTTTCCGGTGGCTGTGACGCTTGAGGTGTAAGGTGTCACTTCAATATCCATGCAGTCAATATAGCCGATCCTCCACTTGTTTATGTTGCTGTCAATCGCCCATTCTGTGACTTCCTTGGTGAATTCCATTATCGCGGGGATCAGCCATGTGATCCCGTTTACGGCGGGAATCAACATGCAAAAAAACATTACCATTGCCAAGATCCTTTTTTTTCGTTTCATTATACCTCCTTAATACTATCCGCATCAATACGTGTTATAATTATGTGGTTGTTCTGAAGTGTCAAGATGATGACGCCCATATTTCCGACAAAGCGCATTATAGGCCGACAAGACGCAAGTTTTTGTTATAATTGCAAGGAAAAGCGGGGCATGGTTGTAAAAATATGCGCGCATTTTTAAGGAGCAAGTCCTTCTTTTCGTTCCTGTTTCAGGTCTTATAATCCTTCGAGGCGTCATGCTTTCCATATCTTTTACAGGGTGATAGTTATATGGTTTATGATGTTATTAAAGAAGGGGGACTGGAACTTGTGATCGAGTGGATGATCTATTCGCCGCGGCGGGGGCATCAGGGCCGGTCTTTCTTTTCAACCGGGTCAATATGCTGATTCAGGCTGAGGGCAGGGATTAAAAATATTTGGAATGTGATGACTGGCTCCTTTGTATCGGGCATGATGATCAGCCTGGAAATCCCTTGGATGAGGTCCTTGTCAATGACTGCATAGATTGCCCGCTCAGGCTTGGAAGATACCCGGAGGCCTTATGACAAATATTTTGATGGGAAGGATGATGATCTCATCGGGAATGGACTTCATGCCTTTACAATCGGGTTGACTGCGGCCAATCAATACATCACTTACGGAGCTGTCTGAGGGAATATTTTAATTAATGCCTTGTAAGGCCGGGCTTTATTTTTTTGTCTGCCTTATTTATATCCGCAGCGCGCGTACAGGTCATCCGTTCATCTCGTCTTCATATGCTTTTGCCATCTCAGCCGGGATGCGGGCGGGGCGTCCGGTCTTGAGATTGATGAGGTAACCGGTCTGGCTGCCCGCGCAGTGTATGCCGTCTTTTGAAAAGATCTCCAGCCTCATTGTCCATTTCGTGGCGCCTATTTTTTCCACCCAGGCGCGGCCCTTGGGGGCGTCGTATATGGTCAGCGGCCTTTTGTATTCTATTACGGTCTTTGCGATGACAGGCGACATATCGGCTCTCATCATGGCGTCGAATGGAAAATATTTTTCTATGCAAAGCGTACGCAGGTCTTCAAACCATCTCACGTATACCAGATTGGATACGTATCCCATGGCGTCTATGTCATATCCCTTTACTTTTATGTCGCACTCGGCGTACAACGGCTTTTTATCGTCCATATTTCAACCTCCTTATGCGATTGTATGCTTGTAAATCCGCCAGTCAACCGAATACGGGTATGGCAGCGGGAAGGAGCGTGTTTTTTTGCGAAACGGTCATTCCGATTTGATAATCTTCGGGTATATGCTATTATGCACTTAAAGGGAGGCCATGATGGGTATACGCGAATTAATTACACTGACGCTTGCCGCGGCGGTGTCGTTTGCATCATTATATGCAGAGGATTTTATCAGCCTTGCGGAACGTGGCACTCCGACGGAGTTACGCTATGCCATTGAAAACGGCGTCGATGTGAACATGAGGGATGAATGCGGCAATACGCCATTACATCTTGCAGCGGCTTATAATTCAGAGCCGGATGCTGTCATGGTACTGATACTGGCGGGGGCGGAAGTAAACACGAGAAACCTGGATGGCTGGCTTCCGGTGTTTATGGCCGCCGGGAGTAACCCGCATCAGGAGATTATCGCGGCTTTGCTGAAGGCAGATGCTGACGTTGTCCAGGCTGATAAATTTGGAAACACCGCTTTACATATTGCCGCAGGTCATAATAAAAACCCGGAAATCGTTACTGCCTTGCTGGACGCCGGAGCCGATGTGAACGCAGAGAACGACGAGGGCATGACGCCGCTTCACTTTGCGGCGCTCGGGAATCCGGAATCGAAAGTGGTATTCGCGCTCATCAACAATGGGGCGGACGC
>CAZJQC010000040.1:0-1443 GCA_964548195.1 uncultured bacterium
TGATACCCCCGTACGAGACGGTAAACCTGCTGCAGGGAAACGACAGAAGCATACCGGTCAAAGTCGAGATCAAAGACCCGCCGTATCCGAACTCACATATAAAACCCTTTACGGAAAACGAGGCATACGCCGCGGAAGTGGACGCCTTCTTCGATGAAGTCTTCGGAAAAGCCGCTTCTTTTCTAAAATAACATCCTTTTTTTAAAACGATATCATACCTTTTTACATCAGACCGGACCCGTCAACTCTTGATATGCCCTCCCGTCTCACCATTGAATAACGCCCGCCGGGATGCGCCATGTCTTTTATTGTAATACGAAGCGTTGACAGATGGATTTCCCCAAAAAAAGCCCCCATGCCGCATGATGCGGCATAGAGGCCATGATCACGGTCCGCTCAGTCCCCGTACATCGGATTTTCCGCCACGATGAACACCAGCGCGCCGTTCTCACTTATGCTTCCAAGGCCAAGGCCTTCAAACACATCCTCTTCTCCCGCGCTGAGCGACGTCATGACAATGTATTCCCTGTCGACCCCGACGATAGAGACATACTGCGGTTTTTTCCGCAGCGCGTCCACATACAGCTCCTTTATGTATTTGCCCGTCCTGCGGTCAAACACGCTCAGGGAAGCGTCCACCCGCTCAAGCCCGCCGCCGCCGCTGTTATCATAGTTCGCGCCGTTATTTGACACATACAGATATTTTTCGTCGGCCTTCATGCTGGTCACCGCGACATCGCCCTGCCTGTCGACCCATTGGGGGCCGACCGTCCATTCCATGGGCTTTTTGCCGGAGTCGCGCCTTGTTATGGTGCGCAGCAGGTTCAATTCACCGTCATACTCCTCTATCCTGAACGGATAAGACTCATAGGCGTAGTATACCCTGCCGTCGGGCGCGTATGCCTCTATGCAGCCGCCCTCAAACGGGTCCTTGTCTTCGGGCGGCACCGCTATGCTCTCGCCGCGCTGCGCTGTTATAACGCCGTTTGCAAGGTCAAATCTGCAGATGTTCTTGTTCCTGGAAAAACTGTTGAAATACATGTCGCCGCCGACGATGTCAAACTTCCATATACGGCCCGTTTCCTCGTTCATGGTATAGTCGTCGACATACGCCCCGGAACCGTCAAAGACGGTGACCCGCCCCAAAGCAGTGTCCATAAAATAGATGTTGTCGCCGATAAAACGGAGGCCGACCGTATAAATCACCTCGCCCGGCCCCTTCCCCTTGGGAAGTACTATGTCACGCAACGGCGTGCCGTCGGGTTCGTTCATCTTTATCACTATCGATTCGGCGAGGTTCTGAAGATAAAAGATCTGCCTGCCGTGCAAACCGCTTCTGTGCGCCGCGCTGAACTGCATCATGTTGTCCGGAAGCCAGGCATGGGCTATTTTAAGCGCCGCGCCGCCTTCCGAAGGGTTCGCTGTATTGTGGACCACCGCCCG
>CAZJQC010000040.1:1543-8070 GCA_964548195.1 uncultured bacterium
GCCGTTTTCACCGCATTCCACTATCACCGGATCCGTACCGAGACGGCCCGCTATGTAAAGCGGACGCCTGTCAGGACGGGTGTTCAGCGCGCGCGTGCCCAGATATCTGCCGTCTTTGTCATAGACCTGAAGGTCCGGACAGGCCTTGTCGTCCTCGGGCCTGAGCATCACACACAGATTGCCGTCAAGCACGGCGGAACCGTAAACGCCCACACCGCCGGTGAGACTGTATTCGCCCGAGTCGGATTTCTTCAATGTATAGTTGTCGGGCACATAAATATGCGCCGGCCTGAAACAACAGCGCTCCTTCACAAAACCGTCCTTATAATCAAAACGCCTCATGTTGTAGTTCATGTACGACACCGCGTAAAAACCGTCATTGTCCGGCAATATCCAGCGCATGCGGTCTATGGACTTCTCCACATTGTTCTTGCCGAGCGAGTCCGACTCATAACGCTTCAGCAATGCGCCGTCCGCGTCATACATAAGATAATCGCCCGTGTATACTATGATATGGCCCGAACCGTCCACAAAACCGGCTCGTAACGCCCCCTCGTTCACAGGAAACTCGTCCCTGTAGACAAAACAACCGTCCGCATCGTCATACCCTATCATGACCACCTTGTTCAGCCTGTTGTCCGAAAGATATATCGTGTCACCCGATACACCCAGAAACTCCGCCCCCATGGGCGTAAGCTCGCCGGGCCCCTTGCCCGGATGGTCATACTCCGCAAGAGAAGCGCCGCTTTTGTCAAACAGATAAAGCGCCCCATTCTTCCATGAAAAGATCAGATAATGGCCCCGGTATTCACTTACATGCGAGATCTCGGCTTCATTGTCAAGCTTCACCCGGGTGTCGGCATAATAGTCCCCCGCCCTCACGGCACACGCCACAATGCCGGTCAGTAAGACCGCCGCCAAAAGACTGCGCGATAAAAACTTTATCATATTTACCCCCTTTTTACACTTTGACAACTTTCTTACTAATTATGTTTCAAAATATTAACATTGTCAATATATTTATTAATAATATTTATATATAAATACAATATAATTTATACATGCAATTGTTCATATTCAATATGAGAACATATGCGTGTATAGTCAAGGCGTTGATATATGTTTAGAAAAAATGGGGTTTGCGGATGAGCCCGAGAAAGCGGAATACGCGCATGGAACGGGATATCGGGTATTTACGATCGCCGGGGGAAAGAGACTGCGTCTTTATTCGCAGGCTGTTTTAGATATTCAGACCCAACGTCTTACACGGTTTTTATAGATGGCATACTGTTTGCCGAACCTTTCGCTCATCGTCTTCTCCTCATGCGGGATATACAGCCGGTCCATGAGAAACATAAAAGCGGGTACGGACAAAAAAGGGCCGAACGCGCCCAGTATGAACGCTATGCCCATAAGCGCGAACGCCATGCCGAGATACATCGGATTTCTTGTGAACATAAAAGGGCCGCTTACAATCAGCGAGGAGGGTTTCAGATCCGTGCGCACAGCCGTGCCCTTTTTCTTGAACAACCCGTCGGCGGCCAGGTTCAAAACTATGCCGGCCGCGAGGAACAATATCCCTCCGCCGAAACGCAGGCCGCCCTTTACAGCCGTAAAGAACGGAAAGACAAGCTGCATGAAGGCCGCAAAGACTATGGCCGCGAGAAACCAGACCGTGGGCATCACCGTTTTGTGCATACTACCTCCTGAATTTTCCTATTGTAACACAGATTTTATGCGATGCAAAGCCAATGAAATAGAAACCCGGGCATATATGAACGGGTCATATAAAGGACACGGCCTCTGCATATGCGGCCCGGCCGCATACACAGAGCAGAGCGCGCGGGGACGGCGGAATACAATCTTTCGATTTCCCCGCATTATGTTAAAACGGGCTAAAAAAACGGAAAGGACATGATGTTTAAAGGGAGGATGTTATGATCAAAGGCAAAAAAGTCATATTGCGAACATTCAGGGAAAGCGACCTTGAGGAGTTTATGCGCAAGACCGAAGTGCTTGAAAAATCCGGGGAATGGTGGCCCGGCAGCTTGTTCAGCGATGTCAGCTGGAAAAAACGCTATTCGGAAAACGGGTTCTGGGAATATCTCAATGGCAAGATGGCTATCACCACACTTGAAGGCCGCCTTATCGGCAATATAAACTTTTTCAAGGGCATACCTTATACAGAGGGCCTTGAGATCGGTTATCGCATCTATGAGCCTTCCGACAGAGGCAAAGGCTATATGAGCGAGGCCCTGAGCCTCTTTCTCGGATACCTGTTTTCCACAAGGCCCGTTGAAAGGCTTCAGGTCTGCTACATGGAGGGCAACGAGGCTTCAAGGAATGTGGCGGAAAAATGCGGTTTTGTCCGCGAGGGTACACTCAGGAACGCGGTGTTTCACAGGGGCAGATACAGGGATCTGGGGATCAGCTCTCTGCTGCGCGCCGATTATGAAAAAGCCAAAGCATAAAATCTTTACTGACGCGAACTTTATGGTATCATGGTGTTGAACCACGGAGGTAGTTATGTTTAACAAAACACAATTTTTCAAGCGCAACACGCCCGAAGCCATCGACGGATGCGCAAAGGCCATCAATAAGATCAGATCACTCAAAATAGCCACGGAAAACAGCGGACTTGACGATTATTTCAAGGCATTGGCCCGCAATATCGTCATCTGTTCCGTCGAAGCGGACGACGCCGCGGCGTTCAACGACGCGACAAGGGAGTTCTACGATGAGATACGCCCTGAAAATTACGGCTCTTCATTTGCAAATCCCGAACACGCCGTGAACATATTCGGCGAGCCGGACGGCAGGCTTCTTTCCGCGGTCTTTTCAGAGTTCAGGTCCCTTAAAGACCTGTTCAGAAACGGCATGCATTATCACGCGGCCGATTACTGCGACCTCTTTTTCACACTGTATGAGTCGGCCCTGAAAAACGGCACATCCGGACTCGCAAAGATATATACCGCTTTCAAGATGGACAGCGATCCCCATGCGGCCGCAGACCGCATGAGCGCGCGTTTCGACCCCGCATTCCCCGTGTACAGCGACATCATCATGGACTCGGATCTCAGCACGCCCGATTATCTCGACAAATACGGCGTCAATATAAGCGAAAACGAGATAGAGATATCCCGCCACTTCGCATCGATGACTCAAAAAGAGGTCGACGCGCTCGCCCTGAACATAGCCGAAGGCTATATCAGAGGCTTCACAAACAGCAATAAAAAACTCGACGGCAAAAGCACCGTCATGGTCATATACAATGCCGGACAGGAACGCCTCATCAGGACACTCTCCGATATGCTGAAACAAAGAGGGCTGGACGCGCTGCCGGGCAAACCGGACGCCACGCCCGTGAACAGGCAGTATCAGTACGACCACAAGTTCGATATCGGACTCTATCTCACCGAAGACTACCTGGAATCCGCGAAAAAGACCGACAGCCTGGCTTTCGAAGCCAACAGCGCCCTTCTGGATAAATATTCCGGCGTCATCTTCATAGACAAGTTCGGGGAAAAGCCGTTCTCGCCCGCCATCAAAAAGGCGAACATCTCCCTTACCGAGGAACAGCGCCCCCTTTACATGAAACGGACATCCGACGGCATGATGCTGCGCAACAAATACATGCCCAGAGAAAAGACCAGCTTCTGCATCATCGCTTTCCCCACCCCGGAAATAGGCGCCGACTTCAAGGCCATCTTTGACGAGACCGTGAAGATCAACTCTCTCGATAACGCCCTGTACGAAAAAATACAGCAGAACATCATAGACGTACTCGACAAGGCCGAATACGTCCATGTCAAGGGTTCCGGCGACAACAGGACGGATATCAAAGTCCGTATGCAGCCGCTCAAAGACCCCGCAGCGGAGACAAACTTCGTAAACTGCACGGCCGACGTGAACATACCCGTGGGTGAGGTGTTCACCTCGCCGCAGCTTAAAGGCACGTCCGGCACCCTGCATCTGAAGGAGACCTTCCTTGACGACCTCAAATACGTCGACCTGGAACTCACCTTCAAAGACGGCTATGTCTCCGATTACACATGCGCCAATTTCAAGGACGAAAAAGAAAATAAAAAATACATACGCGAAAACCTGCTCGCCCAGCGCGACACGCTGCCCATAGGCGAGTTCGCCATCGGCACAAACACCCTGGCGTATCAGGCGTCAAGGCGCTTCAACATGCTGGACGTGCTGCCCATACTCATCATAGAGAAGATGGGCCCCCATTTCGCCATCGGCGACACCTGTTTCTCACATGAAGAGGAACATGTCACCTACAACCCCGACGGCAAACAGATCACGGCGGTGGAAAACGAACTGTCCGCCCTCAGAGACAGCGATCCCGCCGGCGCGTACACCAACTGCCACACCGACATCACATTGCCCTATGAATCACTGGCATACATCAAAGCGGTGACATCCGGCGGCGAAGAACTATACGTGATAAAAGACGGCAGATTCGCGGTAAAAGGCACGGAAGAACTGAACAAGTATCTCGACTGACAAAAAAACAAAGCGGGAGGATCCGCTCCTCCCGCTTTTCAGCCCGTAATATAATCCTTTAACAGTTTTATCTCATACTCCCTGTCCTGAAGCACGGCTTTGACAGCATCGCCTATGGAGATCATGCCCTTCAGCCTGCAGCCCTCCTCCACGATCGGAATATGTCTTATCCTCTTTTCAGTCATGATGTTCAGGATGTCCTGCACGGCATAGCTCTCATCGGCCACGACAAGCTTCTCGGCGGGAGTCATGTACATGGTGACCTTCACGTGTTTGATGTCGCCCATGACGCCGACCTTCTGCAGCACGTCCCTTTCGGTTATTATGCCCGACACGCATCCCGCAGGGTCTGTCACCACAAGCGCGCCTATTTTGTGTTTGTTCATAAGCTCCACGGCTTCGATCACCGTCGATTTCGGGTTCACGGTGAACACCCGGGCATCCTTGCCTTTCAGCATGGTCTTTACGGTGGTATCCATATAAGCCTCCCTTTTTGATACAAGTATCACACCGGGAAGGCGGTACTTCAACTCAGAGGGGGCTTTTTTTGCTCACGACGGGGCAGTTCGGGAAGACCACCGCCAGGCCGCCCAGCGACGTCTCCTTGTATTTCTCATTCATGTCCATGCCCGTCCTCTGCATGGCCGCAAGAGCCTCATCATAGCTCACATTATGCTGCCCGTCCGTCAGGAACGCTATGTTGGCCGCATTCAGCGCCGACACCGCCCCCGCGGCGTTCCGCTCTATGCAGGGTATCTGCACCAGTCCGCCCACCGGGTCGCATGTAAGGCCCAGATGATGCTCCAGCGCTATTTCGGCCGCCGACTCCACTATCTCATTGTCAAACTCAAGCATCACAGCGGCCGCCGCGGCCGCCATAGAGGCAGCAACCCCTATCTCGCCCTGACAGCCCACATAAGCGCCCGATATGGAGGCGTTCTTCATAGCCGTCGCGCCGAACAGCCCCGCGACCGCCAATGCGTCGCATACGGACTCAGGGTCCCTGTGGTACTTGTCCTTCAATACACGCAACACGGCCGGCAAAACGCCGGCGGACCCGCAAGTCGGAGCAGTCACCACCTTCGCGCCGCAGGCGTTGTCCTCCGCCACGGATATGGCATAGATCTCCGCCAAGGTGATCTCCTCGGACAATACGCGCCATTTGCCCGCGCTGCTCAAATACGAGGCGTGCATCTGCGCCGCCCTGCGCTTCAGGTTCAGCGGGCCCGGCAGCTCGCCCGTCCCGGTCACGCCGCTTTTGATGTTCGCCTTCATCGCAGACCAGATATCCAAAAGCCTCCGCATCGTCTCAGCCCTGTCATGTCCGTGGTTCAGTTCCTCGTTTTTATAGGCGTATTCCGTAAATGTCATCTTATTCGCGCCGCAGTAAGCCAGGACATCATCCATGCAGAGATGCCCGCTCAAATCGTTTTCCGGCCTTGCGGGCATGCCCGTCTCAGGGCCCGCTTTTCTGAGCAATATCCCGTTTTCATACGGCCCCTCGATCACGCCGCCGCCGACCGATATGTACTCAAACAGCCTCCTGCCGCCTGCGCCGTCTGTGACCTCAAACCGTAACGTGTTCGGATGTCTCAGCGAAGACGCCGCCCTGTCAAAGACGATATTTTCCTCTGAAAATGGTATGTCAAGCCCGCTTACGGACAGCCGGCCTTTTTTCAGGAACTCACTGTACTTCTCGTTCACGCCCATCGTCTCGGTCATGATGTCATAACCGCTTAATCCGCATGCCGCAGCCTTGTCCGTCAGATGCCCCTCGCCCGTATAGGCGAAACTGCCCGCCAGTATGATGTCGATACGGCTGACATTGCCATCCGGATACAGTGTCCCAAGCCTCGCCGCAAGGTCCGCTCCGCAGAACAAAGCTCCGGTAGTATGCGACGAACTCGGGCCCACGGCTTTTTTAAATACTGAAAATATTGAAGGTATCATGATTCTCCTTATTATTATTGGACTAAAATAATGAAATTTTCATTAAAAAGCAAGACTTTTAC
>CAZJQC010000041.1:0-7750 GCA_964548195.1 uncultured bacterium
AGAGTATCTCTTTTACAAGTTCAATGGCGGTTTTTTCGGCCTTTTCAGGATAGGCGTAGCCGGCAATAGCGCTGATCTCGGGGGCGGCCGCCCTGAAAAGATCCATGGTATTTATGAGTGACCGGCGTATGTCTTTCTCGTCATAATGGGCATAACAATGGCTCAGACTTTCCATGATCTTTTTGTCCGTGCGTTGTTCAAAGAACCTGCCGCCATGCCATTGATGGCCCCGGCCGTCAGCTTTCAAGGAGGTGAGTGTCTCCACCATCTTCAGCTGTATCGCGTTCATGTATCCGTTCAGGCATCCGAGGGCGACCATGATCTCGCCGCGAGCGATCTTTTTCGCAGTCCAGACGGCGTGATACCAGAAATCATTTACAAGTGAGTCGAATGATTTTTGGGACATCATGCGGGCAGGCGGGGGTGACGCGGAGCCGGCTTTTTCTACGGCTGCGAGCATATTGTCCTTGTCATAAAGGACCCGCGCGCCTCTGTTGAAGACTGACATAACATCCGGGCTTGAAAGAAGGGCCGCGCTCATTTCAACCGGCACCATGATAAGGTCCGTATCAAGCCCTCTGTCGAAGAGTACGCGTCTTTCCCTGCAGCCGCCCAGCGGTGTTTTCTCTGTAAATGTCACTGAAAAGTCGCCGATATTGCGCAGCCATGCCGTATCGGAAACATAAAAATCCGCCCGTTCTGTAAAGACTATGATGTCCAGGTCTGACCATTGATCCGCCGGCGCTTCCGTGCGGGCGCGGGAACCTACGATCACGGCAGCCCTGAAATCGTCATTCGTCCCGGAAAAAGACAAGAACCTGTCAATCAACCCCGTATACGCGGCATTGTGTCCTTCCATGTCCTTTACCTCCTGTTCCATTGAAATCCTGTCTGGGGTTATTATGACTCATAAGCGAGTGAAATTCAATAAAAAGCTGTCTATATATCGAAAAATCAGCGTTATGTCATAGTTGCGGAAAGACTTTTATTTCGATAGAATTAAGGTATAGTTATTAAGTGTAAAGTGAAAGGACGCGCATATGAAAAAGCATATTGTCTTTTGTCTGATCGTGTTGTTGTCGCTGAGTGCCGGTTACGCGAAACAAGAGAAGGCCGATATCCCGCTATACGCCAAACGTATAAGGGCGGAGCTTGCCGCGATGGAAGAGAGATACGTGGAGGATCTGAGCCATGACGGCAGGAAAGATGTGATCCGCCGTATGGAGAGGATAATGAGGCTGCTCGATAAGATCGAATCCGCATATGCCGGCACGCCGGAAGAGGACCATTTTGAAAATAAAATATCGATGTCCGGGGATACGTTTGCGGCGGCGCTCAAGATGCTCCGTGATGATTACAGCTTTGACAAGGACCGTGTCCTTTTTGTAGAGAGATTGGCCTCCGATCACTGGTTCACAACGGAACAGGCTGCGGCCCTGATGGAAGATATCAAGTTTGACGCGAATAAAGTGCCCGTGTTTAAATCGTTGTATCCAAAGCTTGTGGATGGCGAAAACGCATTTAAGCTGCTTGAGAGATTTGATTTCAAGAGCAACCGGAAAAAGGCAGAGGAGATGATGGAAAAACAGTAAGGAAGGGACTGTGTCAGAAAAAGCATTGTCGACCAAAAAGGGGGGGGGGATATGAAGTCACGGTATCAAGTCTTATTCGCCATCGGTTTTACAGTCGTATTTTTTCTCGCGGTGCTTTTTATCATAGAGGTCAGCGTCGCCAAGAAAGCTGTCAGCGGCATGTCGGATATACGCATTGAAAAAAATGAATATGAACCGGCTGATTTCGGTTTGACGGGCGAGGAAATATCGGCTGTCTCGCAAGACGGGCTGGTCATACACGCCTATCTTTTCAGAAGCGAAGCGGACAAGGGCACGGTACTGATACTGCACGGCATGCACGGCATGGATGCCACATCCTTGTTCGGACATGCGAAGTTCCTGAACGGGGCCGGTTATAATGCGGTATGCGTCGATATGAGGGCGCATGGCGGAAGCGGCGGACGCAGCATCTCCTTCGGTTATAAAGAGCCCTATGATGTCATGGCAATACTTGAAAAGTTGAAGACAACGGGGGCATCCGGCCCCTATTTGCTTTACGGACTCTCGATGGGCGCCTCAACGGCGATACGGACGGCGGCAGCCAATGACGAGGTCGGCGGTGTTATCGCGGTAAGTCCCTTCGCATCCATGGAAAGGCAGATCGGTGATTATATGAAGGCCATGAAATTGCCCGCTGTGCTGAGAGCGGCCATGAAGCCTGCGTTTTATTTGGTATTAAGGGTCAAGTTCGGCATGTGCCCAAGGCTGAACAGCCCGGAACATGATATTTCCGGGACCGATGCGCCCATACTCATCATCCATGGCACGGCCGATAAACAGGTGCCATATTATCACTCGGAGCTGCTTATGGAGCGGGGCGGCGATAACTGCAGTCTTTGGGCTGTGGATGGAGCCGGTCATCTGATCGTGGATGACGTTTTGTCAGTTGAAGCTGTTGAATATCGTGAAAAGGTCATCGCCTTTTTTGACGCTATTGCAGCGGCCGGCAAGGGCGTATGAAAAAGCCGGAGAAAAGATTGCCGGCGCTTTTAACGAAAATGTTGATTCGAAACGATTTTGAAAAAGGGGATCATGGAGAAACGGACGCGAAACTCGCTTAAGCTGGAGATACTTTTTGCCAATTTTTTCAGAGTAGTCATGATAGGTTCCATCGCAGTAAGCGTGCTGGAGAAGAACTATTTGAATGTACTCACCGCTGTCTGCGCGCTTGGACTCTCATATCTGCCATTTATACTCCGGCGCAGGCGCTATCTCTATCTGCCTGTTGACTTTCAGGTCATGATAATCGTCTTCTTTTTCGCTTCCATGTATCTGGGGAGCATACGCGGCTATTATTTGAAATACTGGTGGTGGGACATAATGCTGCACACCTCCTCGGGTTTTTTGCTCGGCCTTATCGGCTTTCTGCTAGTCTATACCCTTAACAAACACAAAGGCGACACCGTGTCGTTGAGTCCTTTTTTTGTTGCGTTGTTTTCCTTCAGTTTTGCCATCACCATCGGTTCGATATGGGAGATCTACGAGTTTACCATGGATTCGGTGTTTGGATTCAATATGCAGAAAAGCGGGCTTGTGGACACCATGTGGGATATGATCGTGGATATGATAGGCGCGTCCCTCAGCAGTATATACGGTTATTTTCATGTCAAGGAACATATGCGCAGAAGCAGGATAAAAAAACGGAACCGAAAAGCCGATATTATTGACGAGATATATGATTTGCGTGATGAAGAGGGAAAATAGACTCAGAATGATTTTACTGAAACAGATGTTTACATTAAGCTGTCAAATGATGAGGAGATAAGACATCAGCAGGGAAAGGAGAAAAATGGCTTCGATAATCGCATATTGCGGCTTGAATTGCGCTGAATGTCCCGCTTACATTGCCACACAAAGCGGGGACACGATCGCTTTGGAAAAGCTTACCGCGGAATGGAGCACGCCCGGTTATCCAGTGACCGCAGACGATCTGCTTTGTGACGGCTGTCCGTCACATTCGGGCAGATTGTTCAAGTTCTGCCGCGATTGCGGGATAAGGGAATGTGGTGTTAAAAAAAAGGTTGAAAACTGCGCCGCATGCGATGAGTACCCATGCGGACGTCTGGAGAAACATTTTAAGATGTCGCCCGAAAGCAAAAAGAGGCTGGACGGGATGAGGCACAATCCGGAATGACGGTTTGCGCGAATTCTCTTTTCCGGTTGTGTTGGAGCAGAGAACAACGAAAGGGGAATACGCTTATGAAAAGGTTATTGTCTTTATTTTTAGCAGCAGTTCTTGTCACGGCGGCGTTGTCCGCGCTGACGGAAACTGCAGTGCCTGAGTTCAGCAAAGATTACAGACGTTATGTGGAGCGTTATGAGAATGCCGGATCAGCGGAGAAAAAAGCCGCTTTGCTCCGAAAGGGGCTGGAGAAGATCGACGGGCTATATGAATCATATATGTTCTACAGTTATCTTATATCAGAATACGCGGCGGAAAGCAGGTATGAGGATTGCGCCGATGTCATCAGAAGCGCCCATGCGGAGGGTCTTGTCATGACGTTTGACACAGAACACGATTGGCCTGCATATGTCGTTGACTTTAAGGCCCATGAGGAGCTGCGCGGCCTTCTGGAGGAAAACGACAGGATGATGGCGGCCCTTCAGGAAAATGTCGTGCCGGAATATTTTACGGTGCTTCCCGACGACTATAAAGAATCTGAAGAATACCCGCTTTGCATATTCATACAGGGCGGCTCAAGTTCAAATATAGATCTTTACCAGAGTATACGCCCTCTGGATGGGGTGATAAGCGTATACTATCAGAGCTCTACCGTAAAAGGCAGTTTTGCCAGAGGCCATTCGGCGCAAAGCATTAGGGATATAGACGCATTGATTGCGGAGCTGGAGGGGAAATACAGCATTGACATGGACAGGATCATACTCGGCGGCCCTTCCGCGGGCGGGACGGTCGCTCTTTATTCCGCCATGATCGGAAACAGCAATCCGTCCGGCCTGCTGCTCTTTTTCCCCGCGCTGCCCTCTTCCGTGGTGGATAAAAAGAGGACCGACGGATTAAAGGAAAAGAATGTGAGTATAGTCATGCTTTGCGGTGAGGATGACAGGGCGATAAAAACACAGATACATTTTGCCTCGGAACTGCTGAAATCCGAGGTGCCGCTGAGGATGGTCATCTTCCCCGATGTCGGCCACGGATACCCGGAAAATATGGAGCGCCATACGGAGAGCTCGCTGCGTTTCCTGCTGGGGGAGGACGCGAATTAACGTTGCTTTGACCAATAGCACGCTATGAAGTGACATGTTAAAATAAAATTGGAGAAAGCCCCCGATGTCGGTGGAGACCCCGGCCTCGGGGGTTATGCTCCGGAAAATACGCCGGTCCGTAGCCATTTGGGGCATGCGGGGTTCAAACATCTTGACTTTTCGGCGGGTTCAATTATTCTTGTGGAACAAACCGTCTTTATGAAGGGAAATCTATGTATATACTTTTTGCGCTCACGGGAGCGGGGCTGATACTCTCACTCCTGAAAGACCGGGGTAAGACCATGGACGCGCTGAAAACAGCGTGGAAAAAGTTCAGTAAGATCCTTCCCGCGTTTCTTACAGTGCTTATACTGATATCGGTGATACTGTATCTGTTGCCGGACCATGTCATCTCGGCCGCGCTTGCGGGGCGGAACAAGTATTTGTCGCTTTTGTCAGCTTCACTGATCGGGTCCATTACGATGATGCCCGGGTTTGTGGCCTATCCGCTGTGCGGCATACTTCTGAAAAAGGGCGTATCATACATGGTGCTTTCGGGCTTTACGACCACGCTCATGATGGTGGGTATACTTACCATTCCGCTGGAACGCAAATATTTTGGCATTAAGGTCACGGTCATAAGAAATGTGACCGGATTTCTAATGGCCCTGACAGTGGCATTGATAACGGGAATGATATTCCATGAGATATGAGATGAATAAAAAAAAGGTCTTAAGTCTTTCGGGCGCGCTGCTTTATTTTGCGTTTCTCCTATGGTCTTCCATGAGCGATTTTCAGCCGGGAATCGCGATAGGCCGAAACTTTTTAAGTTTCGCTTTTGACATGATAAAGATAGTGCCGTGCGCATTTATACTGATAGGCTTGTTCGAGGTATGGGTGAAAAAGGAGACCGTGGAACGGCATCTGGGTGAAGGATCTCTTTTCATGGGTTATGTCTGGGCGATACTGCTTGCGGGCAGCACGGTCGGCGGGCTTTATGTGGCTTTTCCGGTGGCGTTCACGCTGTATAAAAAGGGCGCGAAACTGAGCGTGATCTTTACGTATGTGAGCGCGGCTGCCGTATACAGAATACCCATGACCGTCTTTGAAGCATCCTTTATGGGGGTCAAGTTCACTGTCATAAGGCTTTTGGTCTCCTTGCCGCTGATCATACTTTCATCGGTGCTTTTGGGCAGATATCTTAAAAAAAAGGGTTTCGAGATACATGACGGGGATTAATCGGGAGGTAAATATGAAGATCGGGATAATCATATGCCACAGATACCATAACTGTGCCGGCGGGAAATGCTTCAGAGCCATGCAGTCCAGGGAAGGTGCTTTCAGCATATACCCGAAAGAGGAGGAGCTTGAGATAGCGGGCTACACCAGCTGCGGCGGTTGCCCCGGCGGAAATGTCGAATATACCCCCGCGGAGATGATAAAAAACGGCGCGGAAGTCATACACCTGGCGACCGGACTTGTCGTGGGCTATCCGCCATGCCCCAGGATTGTACAGTTCAGGGATTTTATTCAGGAAAAATACGGGGTTAAAGTCATCGTGGGGACGCATCCGATCCCGCAAAAATACTTTCTCACACACGAGGCATTGGGCACATGGAAAAGCGGGATATGGCAGGAGCTGATCGCGCCCACTGTGGCCGACGAGAAGACCAGGCTCGCATACGATTAATGGGGTGATGCCTTTCCCCGCAGAACTTTCCATTAACGGTATATTGCCGGCCGGGAACGTACATATCATGTAAAGTGGCTTGCAGAAAGTATTTCAAAATTATGGGTTTTAATCAAACCGGTCATAGGCGGATCAGCAAGGAGCGGAGTTCAGGCGGCGGAGCCGTCTCACTTTTTCGTGCTATCCGTATTTACGCAGCCCACTGCGAGATCCGCTTGTCTTTGATGCCCGGATAATCTTTTTCAAATAAATAAATTTATTATTAAAAAAAGATGATATAATAATGAATATTGTTCATTTACCAGAGGAGGTATTGGAATGAGAAGACTTAAGGCAATATTGGGCGGACTGACGATGTTTTTGGTATTTTTAACGGCGTTTTCGGCCTGTGCGGGCCCCTCGGCTGCCGTCATCAAAAAGACTCCGGTTGCCCCTGAAAATTGGCCGTCTACCACGATGACCCTGGCGGATTTTACCGCATATTTCGACGGGCAGGGCGAATTGCTTGATCCGCTGGAAGGGATCTGGAGCCTCTCTTCAACGACCAAGTGGGTAAATGTCATCTCCGGCTTAAAAGGCGATACGAACCATTCGAATATCTATAAAATTGCGATAATGAAGGATGCCACTGATCCGACTCTTTTCAATGCGTGGATCATTGATTCAGATTATGCCATATGGGTTCCCGGATTGCTGAAAGCGCAGTATGCGGGGACGGCCATGGCCAATGTCTATCAGGAAAAGTGGTATCTCTCAAATTTCAGCGAGGAAAATAAGATCATTACGCTTCAGAAGAATGCCCTGATCAGGACTGTCGATACGGCGGCGGAGTATCCCATAAATTATGAGAAGGAGACGATCAAGCTGAAGTTGTATCCATCGGCAAAGAGTGTCAAGGAAATGCCGAAAGCGGAAACGGAAGAACACTAAAAATCATTGACAGCGGATGTCGTCAAATAGGCTAACATACCTAGCCTCTATATTTAACCATTTGTTTGGTTTGTAATATGAGTATATTCTATCTGTTGCGCGTGTTAGCTTCGGATAAAATTATTATACGCCTAAAATTGTGTTAGGCGTATGGAGATAATTACTATATAATATACCCGGAGAGAAGGGGAATGGTTGTATACAAGACAAAAGGAGTAAGTATGAAAAAGACAGACGTATTGGTAATAGGAACAAGCGCCGCCGGCCTGGTGGCTGCGACCACGGCGAAATCAATAAATCCGGACAAGACGGT
>CAZJQC010000042.1:0-7736 GCA_964548195.1 uncultured bacterium
GTGATAGCCGGGGACAGGGAAAGCGCCAGGTCCGCGCTTCTGGAGATCATGGTTGAAAAAAAGTTCGGCGCCGCGGGTACTTTGGTCGAGATAGAGGAATTTCTGGCGGGCACCGAATCATCCTATCTTGTTTTTACGGACGGGGACAGCTATTTGCCAATGGCGACATCCAAGGACCATAAAAATATTTTTGACAACGACAAGGGGCCGAACACCGGCGGCATGGGGACGTTTTCGCCATCGCCCGTGATCACCCCCGAGATCGAAGATATCATAAAAAAAGAGGTGATCGAGCGGGCCCTGGACGGTTTTCGCAGAGAGGGCATTGATTACCGCGGCGTGCTGTACGCGGGTGTCATGCTCACCTCAAAGGGAATAAGGGTTCTGGAGTTTAACTGCAGGTTCGGGGACCCTGAGACACAGGTCATACTGTCAAGGCTGGAGATGCCCTTGAGCGAGATCATTGACGCGGTGGCTTCTGCGCAGCTCGGCCGGCTTGAACTGCGCTGGTCCGACAGGGCCGCGGCCTGTGTGGTCGCGTCTTCAAAGGGCTATCCGGGCAGCTATATCAAGGGCCGTCACATAACGGGCATTGAAAAAGTGCGGGACGCGGTGGTCTTTCACGCGGGCACGAAGATGATGGACGGGAAACTTTACACTTCGGGCGGGCGCGTTTTGGGTGTCACGGCCATGGGCGGCACCATAAGCGAGGCGCGTGAAACCGCGTACAGAGAGTTGCAAAAAATCACGTATGAGGGTATATATTACAGGAAAGACATCGGGTTGCTTTGATATCATTAAAACGAAAAGGGGGTCGTATGTTTGAGAAGTTGTTCGGCTTGAAGAAAAACGGTACGAATATCCGGACCGAGCTTGATGCCGGTCTGGCCACATTCATGACTATGGCGTATATTATTTTTGTCAATCCTCTGATACTGGGGGACGCCGGGATGGACAAGGCCGCTGTTACGGCAGCCACCTGTATCGCCGCGGCGGTGGGCACTCTTGTGATGGGATTTCTCGCGAATTATCCCATAGCTCTGGCCCCGGGCATGGGCCTTAACGCCTATTTCGCTTATACCGCAGTGCCCTATATAGCGAAAAAAATACAGGTCATGGGCATTGCCGGCGAACACGAGCCCTGGCAGATAGCGCTGGCGGCCGTTTTTGTCTCCGGCATAGTCTTCCTTATACTTACTTTTCTGAAGGTCAGGGAGATGATAGTCAACGGCATACCCGATTCCATAAAGCATGCGACTGCCGTCGGCATAGGGTTGTTCATCGCTTTCATAGGACTTAAGTATGCTGGCATCATCGTCTCAAACCCCGCGACTTTTGTCGGATTAGGCAGTTTCACGAACGTCACCACGGTCATAGCTGTCGCGGGACTTCTGTTCACAGCCATACTTATGTCAAGACGTGTCAAGGGCGCGATATTGCTGGGCATATTGCTTACTACTTTGCTTGGCGTGATCTTCGCGGGAGTCAGGGTCACCTCGGTCTTTTCCGCGCCCGCAATGGGAGCCACATTCTTCAAGATGGATTTTGCCGGACTCTTCAAGATCGGCATACTGGATATTATTTTCGTGTTCCTTTTTGTGGATATGTTTGACACCATCGGCACCCTTATCGGCGTCGGCGAGCAGGGCGGATTTATGAAAGACGGAAAACTGCCCAGAGTAAACAAGGCTCTTACTGCCGATGCGGTGGGTACGACATTTGGCGCCATGACAGGAACATCCACCGTGACGTCGTACATTGAGAGCGCCGCCGGAGTGGCCGAAGGCGGCAGAACGGGCTTGTCATCCGTTTTTGTGGGACTGTTTTTCCTCGCGGCGCTGTTTTTCACTCCGCTTGTGACAGCCATACCGCAGTATGCCACCGCGCCCGCGCTTATCATAGTCGGCGCGCTGATGACTAAAAATGTGACCAAGATCAAATGGGACGACATGACGGAGATGATACCCGCATTTTTGACGCTGATAGCGATTCCGCTGACATACAGCATAGCCAATGGCATTGCGATAGGCTTTATATCATATCCGCTGATCAAACTCTTTACGGGTAAAGGAAAAGAAGTAAGCATACTGGTATACATACTCGCGCTTCTTTTTGTGGCGCGCTACGTCTTCCTTTCGGTCTGATATGATCGTCGACAGATCGGAAACGTCTGTAATACTCGGTGTCTTGAAACAAGGTGGGGTGATCGCTTACCCCACCGACACCGTTTTCGGGCTGATGGCCCTGTGCAGCCGCGCGGAATCCATGGACAAGATATTCAGATTAAAGGGGCGTGCGGCGGAGAAAAGACTGCAGCTTCTTGTGGCAGATTTGGATATGGCGGAAAAGCTTATCGCAGGCGGTTCGGCGGAGATCTCGAAACGCGTCAGCCTCTTTCCCGTGGGAACGGTGTCGCTGGTTGTTAATGCCGACAGAGACTGGGGGGTCAACCCCGGCGGCGGGACTGTGGCTTTCAGGATCCCGGGCGACGCATGGCTTGCCGGGCTCATAAAGCTTGCCGGTGTCCCGCTTGCGGCCACGTCGGCCAATATTTCGGGAATGGCCGAACTGCAGTCAGCTGAAGAGATACAAAAGGTTTTCGGAACGGGCGTCGATCTCATAGTAAGCGGTTCGCCCGGCCATCATCTGCCGTCGACCGTGGTCTCCCTTGCCGGCGAAGTGCCCGAACTTTTGAGGCCGGGCGCGTTGAAAAAGGACGCTATCAGGTCATTTACGGAGCTGAAGACAAACGTGCTCGTCGTTTGCACGGGCAATACATGCAGATCGCCCATGGGCGAAAAGTATATTGACTTTATATCCCCGGAATGGGTCTCGGTAAGGTCGGCGGGGACAGACACGGCAAACGGTTTTCCTGTTTCGGAACATTCTCTTTTAATAATGTCAGAATTCGGTGGCAGGGCTTATGGAGTGTCGCGCGCGTTGGACGCGGGGCTTTATGATTGGGCTGATATTATACTGACCATGGAGGCGTATCACCGGGATCTCATATGGAACCGTTACGGCAGGGAAAAGGCGTTTCTGCTCTCCGCGTTCGCTCTTTCCGGCGGCAGCATAGGCAGAAACGGCAAATTTACACTCAAGCGCTCTCTGCCCGGGCCGGATATAATGGATCCCGTGGGCGGGGACGAAGACCTTTACAGATCTGTCTTTTCGGAAATATCGGGCTATGCCGACGGCATTGAATGGCCGGATGCGACATGAGGCGAAAACCGGCAATACTGACATATTATGTGACCGAAAAGTGCAATGCCTCCTGTGAGTTTTGCGACATATGGCGAAAAAAGGATCCCGGCGAGGCGGATTATGCCGTTCTGGCGCGCATACTTAAGGATGCGCGGAGGATGTTCGGACGCATGTTCCTTGACCTGACCGGAGGTGAGCCGCTGCTTTACCCCCGCATTGCGGAGGCCCTGAGATATGCGAAGGGGCTGGGCTTTTACACTTCAATCACGACAAACACAAAGTTGTATGCCGAATTTGCGCTCGAACTGGCGGGGCAGGTCGATTTTCTGCTGTTTTCCCTGGACGGAGACAGGGAATATCATGATTCAAACAGAGGGGCCGGGACATATGACTCGGTGATGAACGCTTTGGAGACGGCCCTTGAAATAGGGGAAAAACCGGATCTGATCATGACAGTCACCGGGAAAAACGCGGAAATGATCGGTCATGTGGCGGAAGTCTCGCGCGCCAACGGACTGATACTGCAGCTCAACCCGGTATTTTCGCCCGGTAATGAGAAAACACTCGGTGAAAAAGAGCTGAGGATGATGGAGCGCGCCTCAAGGCGCCCCGGCATTTATCTGAACAGGGCGCAGACCGAGCTGATACGGTCAGGCGGCAACACGGCCGGTTCGCCCAGATGCCGCGCGGTCAGTTCGAACCTGGTTGTCAGCACCCGGGGCGAGATCATGCTGCCCTGCTATCACCACGCCGTATCTTTTGTGCCGGCGTCGGAGGGGCTGGAAGAGGCTTTTTTTTCGCAGCGGCGCAGTGAGTATGAAGCGTTACAGGGCTCTTTTGATTTTTGCAGGGGCTGCACCGTGAATTGTTACTTTGACCCGTCTTATGAATTCGTGTATGATAGACTGTGTGTGATGAGTCTTTTAAGCCGGGGCAAATACGCGATGGAACGTTTTTTAAGGCGGCCCGCGGAGGACTTGCTTAATCGTGTGCGGAGGTCATGATGTTTTTACCTATGTGTTATGCGGAGGTCCACCACAAGCGATGGATCATCCCGAATTTTCTATGGCAGGATGAGCCTGAGATCTTTGCCGATTTTCCGCGCCGTCTGGAGCCGGGAGCGGATGTTTTTCCCGTTGTATTGAATATAAAGGACGCGGACAAGTTTCCGGTTGTCCTGACGGAGGTGCATGTCACGTTCATGGGCGGCGGCGGCAAACATGAGATCCAGCTGTTCAAAGGCAATGCGGTCATGGACAAAAGACTCGCCCAGATCCTGTTCAAGGCCTCCATAAAAGGGCCCGGCAGGCCTTCGGGACATATACCCGTGGCCGTGAAGGTCCATTATTTCCATAAGGGAAAGAAAAAAGTGATATTCAACCACAACTACAAGACCGCATCCAAGGAACTATGGTTCTGCAATTTTTCAGCGGAAGCCCTGCCATCGGTGCCGGACTGGCATCCGGGAGACATACACTGGCATTCATCCATGAGCGAGGACGATATCGAGTTCGGACAGGATCCGGCGAACGCGGTGGAACTGGCCAGGGTCTCGGGCCTGAAGTATCTTGCCGTCACCGACCACTCATATGACTTGGACGATGTTCCGGGAAAGTATCTTGAAAAGGATGAGACGCTTGCAAAATGGCATGCGTCCAGGGCTGATATAAAGAAGATCAATGACGCCAATGTCGATTTCACCCTTATATCCGGCGAGGAGGCGTCGTTGGGGAGCAGCGCCGGGCGCAATATACACGCTCTGATCCTGGGCAATGATGATTTTGTGCCCGGAACGGGCGACTCGGCGGACAGGCCCTTTTTCAACAGGCCGGACTCGTATCTTTCGGATTTTAAAGGAAAAGGCATTGTTATAGCCGCGCATCCCTTTGAAGGTTATTCCCCGCTGCCGTATCTGTTTTTACGCCGCGGCGGCTGGAGCGACGCTGACCTTGAGCAAGCCGGGGGCATGGAGTTTTACAACGGATTGAAAAACAGGGGCTATGAGAAGGGGAAAGCGAAGTGGCTGGAACTGCTGCTTAAGGGCAGGAAGCTGTTTGCCTACGGGGGAAGTGACGCGCATGGTGATTTTATCAGGATGTTCAAGGTCAAAATCCCGTTTTTGAAACTGCGTGTATGCGATGATCATCTCACCGGCACGCCGCTGACCTATGTGTATTGCGGAAAACAGCCGAATGAGGCGCTTCTTCTGGACGCTTTGCGCAGCGGACACTGCTTTGTGTCCGACGGCCCCGCGATAGACTTTAAGATCGAAGTGAAGGGCGGATACCTTATACCGGGGGACTCCATGGAACTACGGGGCACTTTTTCCGTATCATTGCGTGTCGTGTCTTCCGAGGAGTTCGGCGGGATAACGTCTGTCCGGATTTTCAAAGGGGATATCGGGAAAAGCGAGACGCTGATAGCCGATTACGGCACATCCGACTATGACACCTTTTTTGAGACATCGGTTGAGATCACGGAAAGATGCTATGTTCGGGCCGAGGCGGATACGGACGCGGGCAAGATAGCCTTCACAAACCCGGTTTTTTTTGACTGATAACTGAGAGCAGTGATAAAGACGGAGGGTTCCGGATGAAAAGGGGATTGAAAGCGATTTTAGTGACGGCCGCCGCTGTGATCCTTTTGTTTGTATTGCTCCATTCCGTGGCGGGTGTCTATCTTGGACTGAGCAATTTTTCCTATTATAAGGATCTCGGCCGCATGGGCATAATCATGGATTGGGACAGCGGCAGCGGGTCGGTACAGATAAGCGAAGTGCTGAGAGGCAGCGCCGCCTTTGCGGCGGGGCTTAGGAAAGGCGATCTTGTTCATTCGATAAACGGGGTGAGGCCCGGCGAGGACAATGCCTTTTCAAGCGAGCTTTGGGGCAGTTCCGAGGCCGGCAAGACCGTCACGCTGGATATAACACGCGGCGCGGCGGCCATGAAGATAACAGTAAACAAGAGAATCGTCCCGCTGATCGAGCGCATATCCGGACTTCTTCACGGCGCCATACCGCCGGCGTTCATGGTGGTCTTCGCATTATCAGGCCTGTGGATACTCTTTTCCAGAAGGGATATGATCGCAGTGCTTGCGGCTCTTGTATGTGCGTCTTCCGCCTGTTTTGTGTTTGCTTCCGGACAAATATCATATTACGGATATTCCCCTGTTTTCGACGTGTACATGAAGACAGGGGTCGCTCTTGTTTACGGCGCGGCCGCTTTGCCTTTTTTCTGGCTGACCCTTTTCGGGATATACCCGGAAAAGAATATACTGAAAGGAAAAAAGACCAGGCTTTTTTATTTTTCGCTTGCGGCCCTTTTGCCCGCCGCGCATCTTGTCGCGTATCTCGCCGGCTTGCGTATCTCGGAAATGGGAAACTTGCTTTATCATATCACAGTGCCCGTTTCAGCGGCGCTTATACTTTACGGCGGGGTCCTTATTCCCGCGGCGGCAGGCGGCCGTATCACGAATACAAGAAGACGCCGTCAGTTCCGTCTGATGATATACGGAGTAAGATTCGGATTCACCTCGCTTCTGGCGGGGTATGCGGTGATATCCCTTGCAGATCTGATGATGAAAGACCTTTCATATTTTTATATGTGGACCGTGCTGCCGTTTTATCTGCTGTTTCAGACCGGAGGCCTGGTCATCGCGTATACGCTGACCAGTGTTATGAGGAAAAAGAAATTGCTTGAGACGGAATCAGGGCTTAAAAGAGGCGTCACCTATGCCGGCGCGATGCTGATATTCGGAATATTGTATATAGTCCTGATCCATTTTATCGCATTGTCACTGATCGAAGCGGTGGGTATGAACGACGAAT
Organism: uncultured bacterium; assembly: GCA_964548195.1. Classification (GTDB taxonomy): domain Bacteria; phylum Macinerneyibacteriota; class Macinerneyibacteria; order Macinerneyibacteriales; family DSCS01; genus CAZJQC01. Next base: position 7,031 of record CAZJQC010000042.1, read on the forward strand.
CGATGCGCGTATTCACGGCGGTCACGGTCACCCTGATATTCCTGATGCCTGTGAGGCGTGTTTCAGCGCGGATAAAGAACGCGGTATACCCGGAGAATAATCTGTATATGAACGCATTAAACGATTTGACATCAAGGCTCGCCTCCTACGGGTCAGTGGATGCCATATTAAGGGGCGTTGAAAACTGGTTTTCCGCCGTCATGGGCATCAACATGGCGGCCATGGCTTTCGACCCCGCCACCGGTTTCGGCTCAGCCCTGCCTGACGGGCTGGCTCCGCCTGCGGAAGTCATGCAGCGGCTGAAAAGCGGCAAGAGTTTTTACTGGGAAGAGGATGAAGAAAGGCTTCAGGAATTTCTTGACAGGAATCAGAGGATTTGGCTGAAAAACAACCGCATATCCATGACGGTGCCGCTTATACACGGCGGTGAATTTGTGGGGGTCATGAATTTCGCGAAAAAGGCCCGCGATTCCGAATATACCGGCGGCGATCTCGCTCTGATACGGGGGATTTCCCAGAATGTGGCAGAGGCCGTGAATTTTACCGGGTTGAAGACGGAACAGTCTCAGAAAAAACGGATGGAGCGGGAGATGGAGCTTGCCGGGATGATACAGGGGCGTTTGCTGCCGCCGGAAGTGCCCGAGGTGGAGGGGCTTGAGATCTTCACGCGCATGGTGCCCTGTCACGAAGTGGCGGGCGATTATTA
>CAZJQC010000043.1:0-7677 GCA_964548195.1 uncultured bacterium
ATAAAAGAAAAAGCGTTCCGTGAAGACCTCTACTACCGCCTGAATGTCATCACGCTGCATCTGCCGCCGTTGAGAGAGCGCAAGGACGACATATTGATGTTCGCAAACGAGTTTCTCAGATCCTTCGCCGCCAAATACGACAAGAACGCCGGAGAGCTTTCCGAAGGCGCGCTTAACGCACTCACGGCATATGCATGGCCCGGCAATATCAGGGAACTGCAGAACCTCATGGAATCGCTGGTCATACTTTCACGCAACAGGATCATCACCGAAAACGACATACCCGTTCAGATCAGACCGATGAAGACAAGGCATAAAGAAACCACGCTGCCGCCTTCAGACGAACACGACCTTAAATCGCTTGAGAAAAAAGCCATACTTGCCGCCCTGCTGGAATCGGGGGGAAACAAGGCAAAAGCCGCCGAAATACTCGGGATCAGCCGAAGGACGCTTTACAATAAGATCGACAGATATGATATTGACTGAGGTCCGTGTCCGTATAAGCACGCGTCACACGCACATACGGAGCGCATCGGACATGTCTTCCGGAAGTGGCGGCTTATAAAGCCTCGGGCCCTCTCCTGCCCGCGACCTCCCACATCACGATCGCAGACGCCACCGACAGATTATATGAGTCAAAACCCTCGCGCTGAGGGATCTTCGCCCTGAAATCGCTTAACTTTGTGAAGGTCTGCCGCACCCCCCGGCCCTCACTGCCCATGCAGATGACAATAGGCAGGGGAAAATCCGTCTTGTCCCGCCCCAGGATGAGGTCTCCATCCATGTCGACCGATAAAAACCAGAAACCGGCCTGTTTCAGACGTTTTACGTTATTGGCCGGATTTTTCATCACGATGATGTCAATAGCGTTTACAAAGCCCGCGGAAGCCGAATATACCGCCGGGGTGATATCACATGTGCGGTCCCCTGTGAGTATCAGGCCGGACAGGCCCATGCCCCGGGCCGTCCTGATCACGCTGCCGAGATTTCCGGGATCCTGCACCGAATCAAGGAGTATGTACACCCCCTGCGCGTCCTTATGCTCCTCAAGATACGATATGTCCAGCGGCGCGACCGGACTGATCTCCGCTGCGATCCACTGATGTTTGACCTTTCCCAATCTGCCTGTGAAAAACTCTCTGCCGACGGCCTCCACTTTTGCCCCATCGGCCGCCTTGATATCATCGGAGACGGCCCCGGCTGAGAATATCTTTTTTACGCTCTCCGGCCTGTATCTCAATGTCTCGGCCACGGCATTGCGTCCGTATATCAGCATCACATGCACCCTTCAAGATAGCTCTCCATGCGCCTGAGCAGCTCATCACTCCCCAGCAGGGCAAAGATGCCGTTTAAGTCCGGGCCGTGCTCACAGTCCGTCACAGCGATCCTCAGGGGCATGTAAAGACGCTTGCCCTTCGCGCCCGTCTCGGCCTTCAGAAAGTCAAGCAGCGCGTTAAAATCATCAATGCCTCTGTCCTTTATATATTCGACGGCCTTGCCGATGCATTCGACGCCGCCCAGTTCCCTGAAGACATCGACATGCTCATCACCCGGCGCAAAATCCATCTTCCCGTTTTTGTCGGGAAACAGGCCGCTCAGCTGAACACCGACGTCGTCAAGCGTCTCAAGTTTTGACCGTATAAAGAGGGCGCCGGCCCTGTATTTTTCATCATCCGCAATAAAATACCTGTCAAAAAACGGCCTGAGACGTTCCAAATAGGTCTTCTCATCCGTTTCACGTATGTATTTCCCGTTCATCCATGTAAGTTTGTCAAGATCAAATATCGCTGGACTCGCATTGATGCGAGAGACATCAAACCATGCCTTCATCTGCTCCATGCTCATGATCTCTTCGCCGTTTTCCGGCGTCCAGCCCAGCAGAGCCAGATAATTCACTATGGCCTCGACCATATAACCCGCATCCCTGAACTCGTTTACAAAGGTAAATTTCGCGCCGGACCTTTTGGAGAGTTTTGAGCGGTCCGCCGCCAGGATCATGGATAAATGGCCGAACTCTGGCGGATCCCAGCCGAATGCCTCATACATCATCAGCTGCCGCAGGGTGTTGTAGAGATGGTCGTCGCCTCTGAGCACATTTGTTATTCCCATGAGATGGTCGTCGACTACGCAGGCATAGTTGTACACAGGCAGCCCGTCGCCGCGAAGCAGCACAAAATCGCCCACGGTTCCGCCGCCCATGTCCACTTTGCCGTGTATCATATCCTGAAAACCGTATTCCTTGTCCGTATCCACATGAAACCTTATTACCGGCTTCCTGCCCTCACGCTCATATGCCTGCCGTTGCTCCATGCTCAGATGACGGCAATGGCCGTCATAATGGGGCATACCGCCCTCTTTTATCGCCTTCTCACGTTTCGCCTCAAGTTCCTCTTCGCTGCAGTAACAGTAAAAAGCCCGCCCTTCGGCGACAAGCCTTTCGGCCAGCTCCCTGTATATCTCCTTGCGCTCAGACTGTCTGTAGGGCCCGTGGCCTCCGCCTATGTCCGGCCCTTCATCCCAGTCAAGCCCCAGCCAGTGAAGGTCCTCCAGCAAAGTCCTTTCACTCTCTTCGGTCGAACGTTCCCTGTCGGTGTCCTCTATGCGCAGGACATTGACGCCGCCGTTGTGCCTTGCGAACAAATAATTGAATAACGCGCTTCTGGCGTTTCCCACATGGAGCGTCCCGGTGGGTGACGGCGCGAATCTGGCTCTGACTGTCATATATTCTCCCTTAACACTGTTTGTTGACCAGCGGTATCATGCATAAAAACGCCATCTCACCCGCGCCTGTATTCCTGAAGGAGTGGTTCTCGCCCGGCGCGACATACATGAACGTGCCCGCGCTCACCGGTTTTTCTCCGTCATCGGTGACTACAACACCTTCACCGTCCAATACATACATCTCATGTTCCCATCCATGGGCATGAAAAGGCGTGTTCCCGCCGGCCTCAAGCCTGAACCTGCGCATGGCAAAATTCGGAGCGCCGTCCTTTTCGGCCACAAGCCACCTTATGTGAGCGCCATTGGCCCCTTCCACCGTGACTTTTTCCTCGGCGACTTCATTATATTTTTTCACTATCATGATTACCTCCCTTGTAGCGTTCAACCAATACTACCATTTTACTCACAATGCGTCAATTCATAAGGTGTTTCACACCCCTCTATACGCGTTTCATCCCCCGATTCAGGCGTTTCGTCGGAATAATGTTAATATTTCACGCGCAGCGACGTATAAGACTATGAGAGGAAAAATATGGAACAGGACGGCAGAGCTTATATCATATTGAACCGCGCGGCCTCGGGAGTCATGCGCCATGATGATTTTGACATACTCGTAAACGATTCACGTATCGATACGATCAAGGAGGGAGAGGAAAAGACCCTTGCCCTGAAGCCGGGATGGAACAGGATATCACTTTCACGAGGCCTTATGAAAAGCAAACCGCTCGTGTTCAAGATGTCAGACGGCATGATCATAAACCTCGAATGCGGCTGTTCCATGAACCTGCTCACAGCGCCGTTCGAGTTGTTGTATGAATGCGTCACACCCGGCCATTGCCTCTTTCTCAGAAGGACATTTATCCCCTACCGGAACCGCGCCGAACAAGCCCGGGCCGGCATCTAAGCTTTTGTTAGCTTTTTCATAATATTTCATTGATTCTTGGATGTCCGCAGTGTATCATATCCGCGAAAGGACGGTTATGATGGACAAAAAAGAACTTTTCTCACTCCTTGACAATATATCCCGCAGTCCTGATCCGGAATCCATAAAAAAAGCTCTGGATATCACGGACCCCCTTCTGCTTGACACGCTTTACGGCTACGCTTATGACGTCAAACTGCGCAACGTGGGGTCAAATGTCTACTTCCGCGGCATCATAGAATTTTCAAATATCTGTGTGAAAGACTGTTATTACTGCGGCATAAGAAAAAGCAATACGAACACGAAACGCTACGAACTCACCGAAGACGAGATCATAACCGAAGCGCAATGGTGCTACGCCAACAAATACGGCTCCCTTGTCCTTCAGTCGGGTGAACGCTCGGACAGCGCCTTTACGGATAAAATAGAACGGGTGCTGCTCAAGATCAGGGAACTATCATCGGGAGGATTGGGCGTGACACTCTCACTGGGAGAACAGGACGCCGGGACATACAAAAGGTGGTTCGATGCCGGCGCTCACCGCTACCTGCTCAGGATCGAGACATCAAATAAAGCCTTATATGAAAAAATACATCCCGCCGGCCATTCTTTCGAGCGCAGGCTGGAATGCCTGCATGCCCTGCGTGAATCGGGATACCAGGTGGGCACCGGCGCTCTTATAGGATTTCCCGGCCAGACGACAGCGGACCTGGCGCGCGACATACTCTTTTTCAAAGACATCGACGCCGACATGATCGGGATGGGGCCCTACGTGGTCCATGATGAGACGCCCATGGCAAAACAGGCCGCCGATTATGATCCGGCTGTGCAGCTTGAACTGGGTCTGAAGATGATAGCGCTTACCAGAATAGTGCTTAAGGACGTGAACATCGCCTCCACGACGGCTCTTCAGGCGCTTTCTGACACGGGGCGTGAACGGGGTCTGAAAGCCGGCGCCAATATCATCATGCCCAATGTCACGGACCTCGCCTACAGAACAGGCTATCAGTTGTATCAGAACAAACCGGGCATCGATGAAAACGCCGAGGAACAAAGGCGAAACCTTGAAAACAATATAAAGTCAATAGGCGAACGCGTCTGCTACGGGTTGTGGGGCGACAGCCTCCATTTTAAAAAAAGGACCGAATAACCCCGCTATTTCCGGCATGTACGGCGATGCTGCGAACAGGACCCGGTCCATATCAGGAAGATTCCCGCGATAAAGCCTATGTCGTACATCCGCCCCGTGTTGTCGGTCTCATATATGCGTGTCTTTTTGTCAAACACTCCTATCACCATGGTAACGGGCGATATCGCGCCGTGCCAGATACCGGTAAAGAACTCCGCTTTTTTGTCCTCGTATTTTCCCCGCCCCGGCACACACGAGGCAAGAAGCAGAAATGCCGCAACCAGTAAAAGCATCAGATACTTTTTCATCCCACACCCCTTCGCTTAACTTTTTGAACCCGAAAAACTACGCGTCCCGGGCCCTCGACAGCCCCATGGCTGTCATATAAATTATTATCATACGCAAGCGCATTTCAAGATAAAACGGAACAAATTCCGATGAGACCTCCGAATATGCGGACAAGACGCATTTTTTTCAAAAATTTTTGTTTAAAAACACGGCCGGATTCCGGCAGGACGGTTCTATTATTATAAAATAACGATTGTTTCAGCAGGCGACACCCTTAAACGGGCTATTCGTAAACGCGTGTTTCAGTGACCGTGATCAGGCCGCTTTTCATGACCGACCTTGCCTCTTTTGCAAACTCCATGATACCGTTTTCCTCATCGACGATCTCTATCAGCAGCGGCAGCTCCTCCGACAACGAAAGTATCTTTGACACATGCATCTTGTTGCGCTTTCCGTAACCCGCAATGCCCCTGGTGACAGTGGCGCCGCGCAACCCCAGTTCGACGGCCCTCTTCAGTATCCATTCATGCGCGGGCCTGCCCTCTATGCGGTCGTCCTCGCTTAAGTAGATCTTCAATAACAGACTCTTCATATCCGGCCTTTCTATTCAGCCGTCAGGAACAATGCCCTTGACAGTACAATGCCGCCCAAAGCCGCTGAAAAACAAAGTATATTGTTCAAAAACATATTCCCCAACCCCAGCCCCGCTTCGCCCTCAAGTATAAGGTTCACTGATTCAAGGGCATAGGAGGAGAATGTGGTGAAACCGCCCAGAAAACCTATGATAAAGAACGATCTCAATGCATTGGACGGTATTCTTTCCGATAACAGCGGAAAGGCGAGGCCTATAAGAAACGAACCCGTGAAATTCACGGCAAGGGTGCCCCATGGAAAAAAGCCTATCCTGTTGACGCCTGATGACACAATATATCTGAGCGCCGCCCCTATGCCGCCGCCCGCGGCTATATACAGCAGATTCCTCAAACCGGCACCTCCCTCCGACGCGTCCAGTTTAAAGCAGGCGGCTGCCGTTTGTCAAATCAAAAAAGGACGCAGCTCAAAAACAAGTACTGTGGCCGAATACTCACCACACTCTTCGGGATAAAGCGCTTTTGTCGCGGCGCCGTGATCCACGATCAGCGAACACAATTTACCGTCGCTGACGTCCGCGATGACAGTATGCCCCTGGACCCGCAACGGCCTTTCCATCCTTAACTGCCTCACATATGCGCCTGTTTCCATATCATACACATCAATAAAAAAGTCATACTTGAGATAACGCCATTCCCTGCCGTACTCCTGTCCGTTCGGAGCCGCAGAGTAAAGGTATTTGCCGTCATTGCGCAGTGAGGCGACAATGAACGATCCGGTCACGCCGTCTGTCCTTGCGTTCCTGAAGTACCGCGGGTCCTCGGTTTTTTGCACCCCTTTTCTGCTTATGGTCATCACATGGTTCAGGTCGGCATCATACTTTTCTATCCTGTAGGGCCGGGCGTAATAACCCAGAAACACGTCCCCGGTCTCTTTATTCACGGTCAGCGTGCCGCCGTTAAGTATGCCGTTGACCCCTTTTTCCTCCATCGGTATCGTCGTCACTTTCCCGGTGGCGCGATCCAGCTTTGAAAGCAGCACATCGGACGTGCCCGCGAAATAGACCGCATCGCCGGTCACTTCAAAAGACCACGGATTGCCCGTTTCCGCTGTAAGGGCGATCTCGTCCACGTATGTGCCGTGCAAGTCATATATGTTCATCCGCCTCATGAGCAGATCGCAGAAATATATCCGGCCATCATATATTCTTATTCCCAGATTGTGCATCACCTCGCCGGGCCCCTTGCCTCTGGGCAGTTCGATATTCTCCAGGGTGTCGCCGTCTACGTCCTTCACATGTATGAGATATTTGTCCGCCCTGCGTTCAAGATAATAATACTTTCCTCCGTAATACGCGGAGGAATAATATACATTGTTCGTGGCGATCTCATCCGCCCTGAACGAGTGCGATGGCGATATCTCCACCCGTCCACGCCGGGGTTCCGTTCCCCTGTTTTCCCTTACGCCGCCTTCAGACCCGCAACAACACAAAAGAAATGCCAACAAAAACCATAGCGCTGTTCTCAGCCTCATATTCACCTCCGCCGTCATACTTTATCTGACAGCAGCATCTCTATTTTGTTTCAGTTTCCGAAACATTTCCGATGTCTTCAAAACATCAGCGCATATCACGGAAGGCGCGGCGGACAATATGACAAAGCCCGGCAGTCAGCAGCCGAAACAGTCACTCCGGGATATGAGTCAAATCTGCGGATACCATAACTTTGCCAATGGCTGTCATGCGGCTCTTTTTTCCGGGCAAAGACTTGAAATATGGACGCATACACCCTATCTTTTACAGATGGGATCTGTTCTTGTAAAAACAGTCATTCTCGTTGCAATGCTGTCTGCCTGCCTTGCCCTTCCCGCGTCCGCCTTTCAAACGGGATTCGAAGCGGGGCCTGTCTTTCAATACATGAACACGGTCGCCGATCCGCATGCCGACAACCCCGTAATATCAGACGCGCTTTATTACAATCTGACACAGGGCATATGGATAAAAAAAAGATTCAACGGCAGAATATCA
>CAZJQC010000044.1:0-7594 GCA_964548195.1 uncultured bacterium
AAGTGCCCTGCTGCGGCGGCACCACCATGATCGTCCAGGAAGCCCTCAAGCGCGCAGGCAAGGTGATCCCTCTGCGTGAATATGTGATCGCTACCGACGGCAAAATACGGTAGATACTCTGAAAGGGGGGTGAGCCCCCTTATTACAGTCACATCTTTAAATTCTTTGGACATCATTAAATTCTCTGATAAAATACCGTAAGGTGATTTGGTAAAAAGAAAGGCCCTTTATGGAGATCAGAGATTTGACAGTGTTTATCAGCATATGCGGCTGCAACTTAAAATGCAAACATTGTTATGCCAATGTTGATGTTGAAGAGCACAAATATAAGACATATGACGAAGTTATTGCTCTTCTGGAAGATATTGTATTGGCGAAAACTGCTTTTTCATACATAGAAGTAAAATTTCATCATGAGCCCACGCTGCACAAACAGTTCCCGGAACTTCTTGAAAAACTTGCTTCCCTGGGCCTTACATATTATGGATTTCCCACAAATGGTTTCGGACTGGCTCGCAGCGGTAAAGAAAAGATCATATCCGCCGCGAAGAAAGCCGGTGTGAAATGCGTCAGTTTTTCTCTGTATGGCGATGAATTGCAGCATGATGCGTTTACAGGAGTTATTGGTAGCTACAAAACGGTGATGAATGCCATGGAAGCTGTTGAAGCCGCAGGTTTAAATTATATTGTGCAGTTGTTTCTAACAAAGGAAAACGCGGGATCTATAAACAAAATGAAAGGAAAATTCGGAGACAGGGCTTTTATACACCTGCCTTCAAGTTCCGAAAGATTAAGTGTTTTTCATGATGTCAGGGCGACAAAAGAGAGTCTGGCGGAGGCAGATGTATCCGGCGTAAATTTTAAGACACAGGCAGAGTGGGTAGATGCCATCAGAAAGGGGCAGTTGAAGGATTATATAGTTTCCGGTGATGATGATGGCGAAATGATCATGGAATATGATTCCATACTTTATGACTCCACAAATCCTATTAAGACTTCTGTCGTCGGTGATCTGAGAAGCCATAAATTCTCCGATATAGTCGGGAGGCGCTCTCTGACCAGTTATTTCTGGGACAGATTTATGGATGAACCTGAAAAGTTTTTGGATATATCTTTTGAAGAAAACACTTTAGAGGATGATGTTGTATATGAATACTGGGATATACTTGTTGACTGGCTGGAACGTGATTTAGTATCTGATTTACCAAAATATTTAAAACTGTTGCCTTTGGATAAGATCAATCTTTTCTTCTTTGATGATGTTATCTTCAGGAAAAATGACGAAATCGGATGCTTAGAAATATCACGACCTGGAAGATCATCTATTGTCATTGGCCGGGATGATATGCTTTTTAATAAGTTTATTGACAAGGAAAGGATTATTTCGGGTAACGAAGTGGATTTTTTACCCGGAAGTGAGGATTATCTTAAATTTCTGAATATTTTAAATACTTTTTATGAAAATGAGATGATTTATATTACCATATAACAATAATGTCTCAGATCAATCCCTGTTGACCGCCGGCTATGGTACTGTATAATAACCGGGATTACTATGAGAGTATATACGGACATCCTGAATCCTGACAAAAAAATGATTCATATGCTTAAGGAGCTGGGCATGGGACTGGAACTCTCATATTTTACGGCCCCCGCAAATTTTACCGGCGAAAAGTATGAACAAGGCTTGAATATCCTGAAGTACGCTTCTGACATCTTACCCCAGCCTCCTATCGTCCACGGCCCGTATATGAGCATGAGGCTCGGCGCAAGGGATCCTCTTGTAAAAGAGGCTGTCAGCGCGAGGCTGCTGCAGTGCGCAAAGGCCGTGTCACTTGCGGGGGCGTGCGGCATGGTCATACACGCCGCGTTCGATCTGCCTTATTACGACGACGCCATGGCCGACGGCTGGGCGTCAAGGGCTTCAGCCCATCTGGAGGAGATCGTCAGTCAAAGCGGCGGCCTTGACTTGTACGTGGAGAATGTCAGGGAACCGGAACCGGATCTGATGAAAAAACTGCTTTCCGCCCCCGGCCTTGACAAGGTGAAAATATGTCTTGATACCGGCCATATAAATATTTTCGGGAAGGAACGGGAGCCCTTGCCCTGGGCAAGAGCCCTTGGAAAGAGGCTCGGCATGATACATCTGAACTCGAACTTTGGCGATGCCGACAGCCATCTTTCCCATACATGCGGTTCTCAGGATTATGACGGCCTTTTCAGGGCGATTGATTTTGAGGCTGGCGGCATTATACTTGTCATAGAGGTGAGGGACAGGGCTGAGCTTGAAAAAAGCCTTCGTGACCTCCGCGACAGGGGCATCTGCCTTTAAGGTGAAACTTGCCCCGATATACAGATGTCAATTACTGAAAAGGACGTGAACGATGAGACTTAAAATCATGACGATTGTTTTTCTGCTGTTTTTTTCCCTTACTGCAGACGGGAAAGACCAGATGCCCGTCAACGACACGAAACAGGGCATCGTCAGCGACATGATATTATATTCGGCGCACAACCTCCATTATACGCCGCGAAAGATAGACAACAGGTTCTCGGCTGACTTGCTCGATGCCTTCATAGGCAGGCTTGACGGCCTGAAATGGTATTTCACGGAGGAAGACATTGCCGATTTCAAGCGATATGAGAAGCAGCTTGACGACGACCTGCTTGCCGGAAACTTTGACATACCGCTGGCGGTCTTCGACAGGTTTTACATGAAGCTTGACCTGACGAGAAAATGGGCCGAAGAGTATCTTGCCGCGCCCTTTGATTTCACAATTGACGAATATATAGAATTGGACCCGAAAAACCGTGAGTATGCCGAAAACAACGTCGCGCTAAGGGAGTATTGGAAAAAGATCGTGAAACTTTATACCATGAACAGCTATTTTGACATAATCGGGGAAAGACGGGCTGAGGGTACGGCCCTGCCGGACGGGCCTTTTGAATTCGAGCCGGAAGTGGAATCCGCGGCGAGGCTGCGTGTCAGGGAGACGTTCAACTGGCTTTTCACGCGATATGACGATTTTGACAGGGCCGAAAGGATAGACATGTTCCTGAATTCGGTCATAGGCATGCTCGACCCTCATTCTATGTATTTCCCGCCGATGGAAAAAGAGGATTTCGACCTTGAGATGACCGGGAAGTTTCAGGGCATAGGCGCCGTGCTTAACGAATCAGAGGGATTTATCAAGGTATCTTCCATCATACCGGGCGGGCCGTCCTGGAAGGATAAAAGGCTCGAGGCCGAGGACATCATACTCAAGGTCTCCGAAAGAGGCAGCGAAGCCGTGGAACTGATCAATATGAATGTGCGGGACGCAGTTAAACTCATACGCGGAGACCGCGGTACGGAGATAAAGCTTACCGTTAAAAAACCCGACGGCAGGATCGTCTTTATCAACATCATCCGCGACACTGTCGTCATGGAAGAATCTTATTTGAAATACGCGCTGCTTAAAAGCAAGGATTCCGGAAAACTCTTCGGATACATATATATTCCCAAGTTCTACAGGGATTTTCAAGACCCCTACGGGAGAAACACCACAGATGACATGAAGAGCGCCATTGCGGCACTCAGGGCCAATGACATATCCGGCCTTATACTTGACCTCCGCAACAACGGAGGCGGCGCCCTTGACGATGCGATACGTGTTTCGGGATTGTTTATCAAGGAAGGTCCCGTGGTCCAGGTGAGGCAGCGCAGGGGAGCGCCGCATGTCGCTTATGACGACGACCCCGCGGTTTACTACGAAGGGCCGCTTGTCGTGATGGTGAACAATTTCAGCGCTTCCGCATCGGAGATCGTGGCGGGCGCCCTGCAGGATTACGGCAGGGCCGTCATCGTGGGCGATGGCCATACATTTGGAAAGGGCACTGTCCAGAACATAATCGACCTCGACAGGCTGGTGGGGCCCGAGGCCGCGGAGCTCCGGCCCATGGGCGCGTTGAAGATCACCACCCAGAAATATTACCGGGTCACCGGTGAAAGCAGCCAGTATAAGGGCATCCAGCCCGATATACTGCTGCCCGGATTTTATGAATACATAGATGTGGGGGAGCGCAATTACGACAACGCCCTGGCATGGGACCATATAGCGCCGACGGATTTTGTGAAGGCGGCAGCGCCGCCATACACAAAAAAGGTCCTGGCGGCAAGCGCCGCGAGGGTCGCCTCGAACAGATATTTCAATCTCATTGAGAAACAGGCTGTGATCATTGAAAAGAACAGAGAGGATTCCGTGGTCGACCTTAATATATCCGTGGAAAACCTGCTTAGAGATGAGATTTTCAAACAGACCGAGGCGTTTGAAAAACTCAATGAGACCTACGAGAATGCCGTGTTTGACGCTCTCCGTATCCCCGGCGAAGAACCAAAGGATGAAGAGTCGCTCACGCGCTGGTACGAAGACATGGATGAAGACGTATACCTTGAGGAAGCCGTGAATATCATCGGGGACATGGTCGAAGCCGCTTCTTAATACTATCCCCCGTGACCGGCAGGAAGGCGGAAAGGAAGTGTGTATCTCTTTTTAATATTTTCCGCAGTGCTTGTCGTCACTGTATTTTTATGTTGCTTTCATGTCAGGTCAAGACGAAGAAACGGGTTAAACGGCGCCTTCTATGCGGCTATATTCAAGGCCGCGGCCGATGCAATACTGCTGATGGAAGGCGGACGTTTTATCGATGTGAACGCGGCGGCCGTATCCCTTTTCGGCATGAACAGAAGACAGATGCTCGGGCTCAGTCCGGCGGATGTCTCACCCGGATCTCAGCCCGACGGCGTTTCGTCTGTACTTGCATCAAAACGCCATATGGATCTGGCGCTGCAGGGCCATCATCAGCGCTTTGAGTGGGTGCATCGCCGTTCCGACGGCACTGAGTTTTATTCCGAAGTGTATTTGAGACGGATATTTTTTGAGGGCAGGCCCTATCTTCTCTCCTTTGTACGGGATGTGCAGGCGCGGAAAGAGCTGGAGTCCGACATCATCGAAAAGCAGCAGCATTTCTACGGCCTGTTTGAAAACTCACCCATATCAATATGGGAGGAGGACTATTCGGCGGTCAAGTCCTATCTGGAAAGCCTGATAGCCCGGGACGTGACGGATCTCAGCGCCTATTTCAGAGAGAACCCTCTTGAATTGCGAAAAGCCATAGGGATGATCCGCATACTGGATGTCAATTCCGCGACCGTAAGTCTGCATCATGCCAAGAGCAAGAAGGAACTGTTGTCCGGTCTTGACTCCATATTCACCGATGAATCGGAACGGGTTTTCATAGAAGAGCTTAAGGCCATAAGAGACGGCAGGCTCAGCTACGAGGGGGAAAGCCTTCACAGGACCATGGACGGAGGGACTATCTTTGTCCGCGTGAAATGGGTCGCCGCCCCCGGCCATGAGGCCGATATGAGACGGGTCTTTGTCTCGGTCATGGATATCACGGAACAGAAAATAGCGGAGATGAGGCTTTCTGCAAGCGAGGAAAAATACCGTTTTATAGCGGAAAGTTCAAACGATGCGATACTGCTTCTTAAAAACGGAAAGATATTTTACGCCAACAGCCGTTTCGCCGAGATGACAGGCTACGGGCTTGATCAAATTTACGCGGAAGAGGATTACAGCCGTTTTTTCGCGGAGGATCGTGCCTGGGAAGGGCCGCGCGCCGATGGCGGCCCCGGGGATCCCCAGTTTATTTTCGAGGGCCATCTGGCCACTTCCACAGGCGTTAATATACCAGTCGAGTTGAGCCGCGCGGAGCGATATTTTGAAGGTGAAAACGTACAGCTTATGGTGATAAGGGATATCAGCGAGAGGATGGCGTACGAAAAGGCGCACAGGATGGAAAAGGCGCTCTTTGAAGCCTTGTTCAACGGCGTGCCCGAGGGCATAATACTGGTGGATGCTGACAGCAATATAAGGAGGTTCAACGCCGCTTTTGAAAGGCTTTTCGGCTGGACGGAGGAAGAGGCACGCGGACGTAATATAGATGAACTGCTTACCGATGAAAAAAGACGGGACGAGGCCCGGAAGATAACAAGCGACCTTAAAAATAAAAAAAAGAGCCTTGATAACGAGTTTGAGACCGTGCGCGTGAAAAAAGACGGCACGCCGGTCAATGTATCCATACTTGGAGTGCCCGTCGCCGTAGGCGACGATGACACCGTGGTATTCGGGGTGTACCGGGATATCACCGAAAGAAAGGATTTTCAGGACAGGCTGCTTAAGGCGTCCAAAGCGATGGAGGAACTGGCGAAGACGGACGAACTTACCGGCCTTATCAACAGGCGGGGCATGATGGCCATGCTGGATTGGGAGATGAGAAGGTTTCGCCGCTCCGGCAAGCGCTTCTCCGTGGCGATGGCGGATATCGACCATTTCAAAGCGGTGAATGACAGTTTAGGCCACGAGGTCGGAGATAAGGCCCTGAAAGCCGTCTCGGATCTCATGGTATCCGCGCTGCGCGGCCAGGATCTCGTGTCAAGATGGGGCGGCGAGGAGTTTCTGATACTCTTTCCCGAGACATCCGCCGCCGGCGCCTGCAAGGCCTGCGAAAAGATCAGAGAGCGCGTGAAAGGGCTTAACGGCGGAAGCGAGTTCGGGGATACGCCGCTGACGCTTACGCTGGGTGTGGCTGAGTTTCAAAAAGACATCGAGACGACGATAAACCGGGCGGATTCCGCCCTTTACCGGGGGAAAGAGGGCGGACGCGACCGGGTCGTGTCGATCGATGCGGCTGATGACGAAAATAAATCTTGAATTTTTCTCAATATACAATATGGTTCTGTTATGAGACGTTTTTTAGCCTTATTATTCATACTTTCAGTATGTGCCGATCTTTACGGCGCTCAATCCGCGCCTTACCGCCCTTTTGAGGATGATGTGATATTGCTTGAAAAAAGGCATGACATCATACCCGTATGGGAGATCGTGATATCCAACGGCATGCTGGGAGCGGCCAATTATTATATAGGGGACAGGACCTGGGCTCAGATAGGCACGGCCACCATAATAGACAATTTCGAACAGGGTTTCGACTGGGACCCCGACGGATTCCCCTGCAATATGCTGGACCACCCCTATCACGGCGCGATGTTTCAGATGTACGGACGGTCCTCCGGCCACGATTTCCTCCTTTCCGCCCTTTATTCGGCCGTGGGGAGTTTTCAATGGGAGTTTTTCATGGAGACGGAGCGCCCCTCGACAAACGATATGATCATGACCACGTTTGCCGGCAACTTTTTCGGCGAGATGCTGTTCCGTATCTCCGCGGGAGTGGCAGCCGGCGGAAACGGTTCGTTTTTGCGTGAGACGGCCGCTTTTTTGATATCGCCGCCTTTGTCATTGAACAGATGGCTGTACGGCCCCGAAATGAGCCTGAAGGTATCTGAAAGGCCTATACTGAAGGGCAGCGTCAGCGCCGGCCGGACCTTTTCATGGGTCTCCGGCGGATCCGGCCCACAGTCCGCCACTACGGTGAGCTTTTCCGCGGAGTATGACAACACGGCGCAAAACAGCAGTTCAATACCCTATGAGTATTTTGATATAAGCCTGCAGGGCGCCTTTCTTGAAGACGGCACCGGCCTGAAGGCGTTATC
>CAZJQC010000045.1:0-7480 GCA_964548195.1 uncultured bacterium
AGCCTGAAAGACCCTTTGGTGTACGACAAGGCATTCAGAACGGCAAAACGCTTCGGCGCCGCCATCATCTGCCTTGCCATGGATGAAAAGGGAATGGCGGCCACCGCGGACGAAAAACTGCGCGTCGCCGGAAAGATACTCGCCGCTGCGACCGGCATATACGGATTGAAGCCGCATGACCTGTTTTTTGATTTCCTCACATTTTCCGTCGCCGCTGATACCGGCATACGGTCGTCACGGGAGACACTGCTCGCTTTGTCCGCATTTAAAAAAGAACATCCCGAGATAAACACCATACTCGGCATAAGCAACGTCTCCCACGGACTGGCGCCCTACCCGAGAAAGATCCTCAACTCACTCTTCCTGAAACTGGCTGTCGAACGGGGGCTTGACGCTGCGATAATACATGCCGAAAAACTTGTGCCTCTCTCCGATTTTCCCGCCGCTCTCCTGAAAGCCGGAGAACGGCTGCTTACGGAAAACCCGGATGGGGACGATACCGCCATGACTGAATTTATAAACGGATGCGCGCCATTCACAGACGGGGGTAAAAGCGCCCCGCAAGGCGGCTCGGGGTACGAAAACACCGTTGCCGAATGCGTGATACGCGGAAGAAAATCGGAAATACTCCCATTGCTTGAAAAAGAGACAGCCATCAACACGCCTTCGCATATCATAGAAAAGATGATCATACCCGCCATGGAAGAGGTGGGCCGTTTGTTTGAAGAAAACAGCATGCAGCTTCCTTTTGTATTGAGAGCATCCGAAACGGCCAAAAAGGCCATGGACTATCTGGAAGACCTCAACGGGGCTGAAAACAGCGGCAAAGGATCCATACTTCTTGCCACGGTCAAAGGCGACGTGCACGACATAGGAAAAAACCTTTCCGCCATCATCTTCAAAAACCACGGCTACCGTGTCACGGATATCGGGGTGGACAAGGATTGCGCTGAAATACTCGCCGCCGCGCTTGAACACAAGCCCGACTATATCGGCCTGAGCGGACTGCTCGCAAGTTCCGCCGTATATTTCGGAGACGTGCTCCGCGCATTGGATGCCGCGGGCCTTGACATACCCGTCATATGCGGAGGAGCCGCCCTTACAGAAGACTACACATACAACCATTTGGCAAGACTCTATGGCGGCGAGGTCTTCAAGGCAAAAGACGCGTTTCACGCCATCGGTTTTTTCAAAGAGAGGGGAAAACAAAACGGATACCCGGGAAAAAGGCTGCCCGGCGAAAATACGATCTTAGCGGATGCAAGCCCGGCTTCCACTGACTCCGGCGCATTGTGTTCGGAAAACGCATCGGATGAGACAACGATCGCCTTTTCAGACCTCCTGCCTTACATAAACAGGAAGATGCTCTATAAGATACGATGGCTCGGCGAGGACGATACTGCGGCCGAAGAGGATTTTGTGAGGCTATGGGATATGCTTTGCGGCCGCACGACAGTACGCGGCGTATACCGCTCCTTTTCGTGCAACGCATCGGGAAATTCGGTGACATTATACAATCCTGACAAATCAAAGGCCGCCTGCTTTGAGTTCCCCAGGACCCTTGATCACAGACGGCTTTCAATTGCGGATTATTTCCTGCCGGAATCATCGGGAAAGCCGGACTCCGTCACATTGTTCATGGTCACGGCGGGCAGCGGCATATCCGAAATAGAGAAACGCATGGTCGCCGATGATGAATACCTGGAATACTTCCTCCTCCACGGATTGGGGGTGGAAATAGCCGAAAGCGCGGCGCGCTACGTAAATGATCGCGTAAATAAGATTACCGGCATAGAGTCCAGACGATACGGATTCGGATACCCTGCATGCCCCGAACTGAAAAACCAGAAAGTCATATTCGAACTCCTGGACGCTTCAAGGCTGGGCATTTCCATAACAGACTCATACGAACTCATACCGGAATTGAGCACGGGCGGGTTCATCATACACAATGCCGATGCTGAGTATTTCACCATCGCCGAGAAAGGAGCTTTTCATGAAAACTGACATATGCCTCTTAGGCGCGACCGGGACCGTCGGACAAAAGTTCATACAGATACTTGAAGACCATCCGCTATTCGATCTCAAGATGATATGCGCGTCTGAAAATTCCGCGGGTAAAAAATATGCCGATGCATGCGCCTGGAAGCTGAAAGGCGGGATGCCCGCATACGTGCGGGACATGACCGTGTACGACTGCTCCGTAAAGCCGACTTCAAAACTGATACTCTCCGCGCTGGACTCTTCCGCAGCCGGGAAGATCGAGGCTGATCTGGAACGCCGCGGCCATATTGTGATATCAAACGCCAAGAACCACCGCATGAGACAAGACGTGCCCATAATAATACCGGAAATAAACCCCGGACATATAAACATAAAGCCTGACGCGGAAAAAGGGGCCATCATCACAAACCCCAACTGCTCCACCGCGGGACTCGCGCTTGCTCTCTATCCGCTGCACAAAGCGTACGGACTGCGGGCGGCGCATGTCGTGACCATGCAGGCCATATCGGGAGCGGGCTATCCGGGCGTGCCCGCATGGGATATCACCGGCAATGTCATACCCGGCATAGACGGTGAAGAGGAAAAGATCAGCAGCGAGCTTATAAAAATACTCGGAAAAAGGAACAAAGCGGGCTTTTCTCCGCTTGACGCGGATGTGAGCGCATCATGCAACCGGGTGCCCGTGCCCGAAGGGCATATGCTCGATATCGCGGTCAGGCTGTATAAACACGCCACTAAAGAGGAGATCATCGGAGCCTGGCGCGATTTTAAAGGCGAAGCAAATACATCGGCTTTATTTTCAGCCCCGGAGCCGCCCGTGCGCTTCCTGCCGGAAAAACATATGCCGCGCCCGTCCCTCTTCAATGATACAAACGGCATGACCGTTTTCACCGGAAATCTCAGGGAATGTGGCGTCTACGACTACAGGTTCACCGCCCTTGTCCATAACACGGTCCGCGGCGCCGCCGGCAACGCCATACTTATAGCCGAACTTATACTTAGAGACGGATGGATATAAAAAAGCCGTTGACAAAGACACAAAGCGTGTTACTATAAGCAGAAACATGTTTCTGTTTATAGTAACAAGGAGGGAAAGGATGAGATTGGACACAAGGACTGAGAATGCGGGTTGTTTCGGAGAGTACGGCGGGGCGTATTTGCCGGAGGCGCTTAAGGGCGTGATGGCGGAGATCGCGGAGGAGTATGAAAAAGCAAGAAAGGACCCCGGATTCACAGATGAATTGAAGACATTGTACGCGGATTATGTGGGACGCCCATCGCCGGTTTATTTCGCACGGAATCTATCCGAAAAGACGGGCGGAGCGCGCATCTTCCTGAAAAGAGAGGACCTGAACCACACCGGCGCGCATAAGATCAACCATTGCCTGGGCGAAGCGCTGCTCGCAAAACGCATGGGCAAAAAAACGCTCATAGCCGAGACCGGAGCCGGACAGCACGGAGTCGCTCTGGCTACCGCGGCGGCGTTGACAGGATTGAACTGCGTCATATACATGGGCGAGGTGGATATTCAAAAGGAGGCGCCGAATGTGTCAAAGATGGACATACTTGGCGCCGAAGTGATACCCGTACGACGGGCCACACGCACATTAAAGGATGCAGTCGACGCGGCGTTTGAAGCATATCTAGCGGACACAAAAAACCTGTTCTACGCCATCGGCTCCGTGGTGGGGCCGCACCCCTTCCCGCTGATGGTGCGCGATTTTCAATCGGTGGTCGGCACGGAAGCCAGAAGTCAATTCTTGAGACAGACGGGCTCACTCCCCGGCTCGGTGATAGCATGTGTAGGCGGCGGCTCCAACGCCATGGGCATATTCTCCGCTTTTCTGGACGACACGGAGGTCGACCTGTTCGGCGTGGAACCCGCCGGGAAAAGCTTTAAGGACGGCGAACACGCGGCAACACTGACAAAGGGCAGGCCCGGCATACTTCACGGATTCCGCTCATATCTGCTGCAGGATGACAGCGGGGACCCGCTGCCCGTATATTCTGTCGCAAGCGGCCTGGATTATCCGGGTGTCGGCCCCGAACACAGTTACTTAAAGGACATCGGGCGGGTACAATACCGCACTATAGGCGACAAAGAAGCAATAGCCTCTTTTTTCCGGCTTTCAAGAGTCGAAGGGATCATCCCCGCGCTGGAATCCGCCCATGCCCTCGCATACGCGGAACAGCTGGCCGCAAAACAGGATAAATCGGCCACCATACTTGTAAACCTTTCCGGAAGGGGCGACAAAGACCTGGATTACGTGCTGAAAAATTACAACAGCGAACACATCTGAAGGGGGCACGGATTTACTACGATTGACAAAGCCCGTATCCTTAATTATATTCAATATTATATAACGGAGGATACGGGCATGAAAACATATAAGATCAATGAGATATCAAAAACACTCGCTGAAATAAAAGACCCTGATACCATAGAGGCGTTCCTCACATCCATACTCACAGACAAGGAGGTCTCCGATATCTCCTCACGCTGGGAACTGGTAAAAAAACTGGACGAAGGCATGCCCCAGCGCGCCATCGCCTCGGAACTGGGACTAAGCCTCTGCAAGATCACCCGCGGCTCAAAAGAACTCCACAAAAACCACTCCGCATTCAAAAAAGTGCTGGAGATCTTTAAAAGCCTCTGAGACTCATCTCCGCCGCTTTTTTAGCGTGCAGCCCGGTGGTGTCATACAAGGGGCATCTATGTTCCTTTATAAGTATCCCGATCTCAGTGCAGCCCAGTATTATTCCTTCCGCGCCTCGCTCCATGAGATGGTCGATGATCTCCTCATATCTCTTTCTTGACTCCTCTTTTACAATACCCCGTACAAGTTCCTTATATATGATGCGGTTTACGTCTTCCTGCTCCTTCTCATCTGGCACAAGCACGTTCATGCCGTATTTCTCATGTATCCTTTTTTTATAGAAATCCTCGCCCATGGTGAACTTTGTACCCAAAAGCCCGATGGTGTTTAAACCGTCTGCCTTCATGGCCTCCGCCACCACATCAGCTATATGGAGAAACGGCAGTCCGACTTTCTCCTGAAAATCGTCCATGAGTTTATGCATGGTATTGGTGCAGAGAACAATAAAATCAGCTCCGGCGTCCTTCAATGCACTACCCGCATTTATCATCTCATCTTCAAGCCGGTCCCATTCTCCGGCATACTGCAGCTCTTCTATTCCCTGAAAATCAAACGAGTACATGATACATGAAGCCGAATGGCTTTTTCCAGCCATCCTTCTCACCTCTTCATTGATTATCTTATAATAAAGCAAAGACGACTCCCAACTCATGCCGCCTATCAACCCGATGGTCTTCATACGCCCCTCCTTGGTTTCTATTTACAAATTACATGAAATCAATGCTGCCTACAAGAAATAAGAGATATATTATTCTTTTTCGATTTATCACACAACCAAACAAATGGTTGTTTTTACTTTTCACAATGCTATAATCGATCAGATAAGGAGGTTTTATGAAAAAGATTTTGGCCCTATTGATTATGTTTTTTATTTTCTCTCTTAACGTCCATGCGGAACTTCCCGAATTTGATTTTTCTGATTACACTGCACCTGATTACACATATAAATTGCTCGTTATTTATATATCGCCACTGTTTTCGCTCAACTCAACAAAATTGACATCTGAAACAGGTGATTCGGAATCAAAAACAATCATGTCCAATTTTTCGACAGGATATAACCTTCAAATACACAGGAAAAAATGGGAAACGGATATTAACATTTATGGTATGGGTTCCTATAATAATTTTGATAATGATGAAATAGATACATCCAACCTCGAGTTAACCTCCGTTTTATCGGTGAAATCAAAATACTATTTTTCAGGCAATTGCTTCTTCACGGGAGCCCTTCATTCAGTCTATACTCATTACGTTGTATATGGAGATGATGGATACCATATTAACTATTTTAGCGTTACTCCCGGAGCTGGTTTGGGGTATGGGAGAATTGAAAATGTCAGTTTTATGCGTCGAGCCCTTTATATTATTGATGAACTCTATGAAAACAACATACTCACAGAATACCCGGATAAAAGGATACTCGTTAAATTCGGCAAACTCCTGGCTTCTCTTGATCATACGCGTTTTTATGACGACAGGCTGAAAAGGATAGAGGATTTTAAAAAAATAAATACATTCTTGAATGACCATGATCTCCTGAAAAACGACAGCATAGAATATTTTACAATCCTGAATGATATGCTTGTTTACGCCAATGTCTGGAACCGCTATAACGGGTGGGATGTACAAGGCGCTTTCTCGTATTTTTACAATCATTCTTTCTCTGGATATAATAATACAACACTTACTAACAACCATAATTATGTTTCGTTAAAATTTAATTTCCACAAAGCAATAAACAGATACTGGCAATTACTTTTTTACAACCGATATGCTCATTTTTACTATGACTCAAATCCAAAATATACTTCCAATGAAATAAATAGTTCTTTCGAAATCTCATGGTATCCCCATTCAAGAACTAACGTAACGGGGAAACTGTATTTCTATTACAATGAATCAGATTACGATGAATTTATTTTTTCTGAAAAGTCTTCAATATTAGCGATAAATCCCACAATTCAATTCGAGTACTATATATCTCCCCGTTTGAGATTTAACGCAGGTTTATATTACTTATATAATAAGGAAACAAACAATTATATACTGGGCGACGATTCAACGCTACATGAACACGGATTATCATTATCAACATCTTATGACATATTCTGATAGCCTTTAGAATAACTTCGGGGGTTTCACCGCCATTATATATTCCAGCGGTATGGCCCCCTTTATAACAACCGACCTTTGTACTTCAAAGCCGTTCTCCTCAATAAATGTCCTGAAACCCTCTACACTCCAGCGGTTATATGCTTTAAAACCGGTAATGCCCATGCACCTTGACATGAATCTTGATATACGACTTTCACCATGGCAATAGACGGGCACGATGAGAACGCCCCCGTCCTTTAAAATTCGCCTAAACTCCGCTAAAACATGCTCGGGCTCTATAAGCACATGCAGGAAATTAACCGCAATGACAACATCAGCCGATCTGTCCTCGACGTTTAACTCATACGCATCACCGACATCAAACTCGACGTTATCTATATTCCTGTCTCCGGCTTTCACCCTGGATAACTCAACCATGTCGGGAGAAATATCAATACATTTGACATGCTTCACTATTCCGGCCGCAAAAAGAGCCACATCACCCGTACCCGAAGCCGCTTCAAAAACCATATCATCCGGCTTCAACTCCTCTCGCATAAGCTCTTTTATCCTGCCATAAGGCAGGCCGGCAAATCTCACAAACAAATCATATCTGCCGGCTGACCTGTCCCAGAACTTGCGTTCCCGGGCCATCCGCCCGTTAATATCACAGACTCTTCTTATCATAAAAACAACGAATGCGCCTTCCTGTCCAGATGGCC
>CAZJQC010000046.1:0-7433 GCA_964548195.1 uncultured bacterium
GTGACCTCGATATCCAGGCTCATGTTCCGTACGGTGATGTTTGTCTTTGGAAAGATGCCGGGGTCTCCGAAGGGGCAGGGCAGTTTTCCGCGCACGGCGTCGACGCGCACGCTAAGCGTCTCGCTTACGGTAACGAACTCGCCAAGGCCGGCCATGCCCGCGTCCCTCAGTTCGGCCATTTTTGCCGCTATGTCCTCATGGGAAAGCCCCAGTCTTTTGACCGCGGCCTCGTCTTCTATAAGCATGTCCGTCAGTCTTCTTTGATCCGTACCGAGGAACCCCTCCAATGTGATAACACCGGGCTTCATGGATTCCTGTATGCGGTCCATCTGAGGAGTCTGTTTCATGGCTATTCGTCCCCTTCCTTACGCAAATTTATCGTAGAATATCCTGTCTTCGCCGACGCCCTTTTTTTTGAGTATCTCGACGCAGGCGCCTATCATACCGGGGCTTCCGCACAAATATGCCTCGGTCTTCGAGCCGTCGGCGAGGTTCCTGTCCAGGACTTCCGTGATCAGGCCGGTCTCGCCGTCCCATCCCGACCCTTCTTCCGGTTCGGACAAGGCGGGCAGATACCTGAAATCCTTCAATTTCTTTTCAAAACCTTTCATCTCCTCCGTCAGGAAGAGGTCCTTTTCAGACCTGGCGCCGAAGAGATAAAGGGCTTTTCGCCCTATGCCCTTTTCGGCCATATCACTGAGTATGGATTTTATGGGCGCGTTTCCGGACCCGCCGGCCAGGAAGATGATGTCGTTGTCGCTGTCCCTCAGATAAAACTCGCCGTAAGGGCCGTTGAATGTGACGCGGTCTCCCTCTTTCAGATAATCATGCACGTATGTGGTGCAGATCCCGTTCGGCACCCGTCTGATCTCAAGCTCCACTGTGTCCTTAAGCGACGGGGCCGATGACACCGAATAGGCCCGGTAGACGGGCTCGTCGCATTTTTCATATTCAGGCGTAAGTATCTGCACGTACTGGCCGGCCTTGAAATCTATTGCCGCCGGTTCTTCCAGCCTGAACGTCACTTCCTTTATATCGTATGTGAGGTCCCTGATGGAAGCGACCACGGCGCTGAACTGTTTAACGCTGAAGAGCTCCTCGGGGATCTCTATTTTTATATCCTTTTTCACCTTGATCTGGCAGGAGAGCCTGATATTGTCAGCAATCTCCTCCTGAGTGAGATGGGGCAGTTCGGTAGGCAGGAGTTCTCCGGCTCCTTCGGCCACCCTCACCTTGCAGAATCCGCAGGACCCGCGCCCCCCGCAGGCGGATGGTATGAATATCTCCTGTTCCATGAGCGCGCCGAGCAGTGTGGAACCGCCTCTGACCGTATATTCCTTTTTATTGTTCACCGTGATCGTGACGTCACCGTAATTACCGATGGTATTGTCGGCTATGACCATCAGGACCGCAAGCAGCCCCGATATGCCGCCCACCACTATGACCGCAGTCAGCAATCCGTTCAGCATACCCGTCTCCTCACGTTATGTCTATCATGCCGGAAAAGCCCGTGAAGGCCATCGCCATGATACCCGCTATGATCAATGTGATGCCTGCGCCTTCCAGTCCGGACGGCACCCGGCTTGTCTTCATCTTCTGTCTTATGCCCGCCATGGCAAGTATCGCGAGCAGCCAGCCCAAACCGCTGCCCAGTCCGTAGGCGAAGGACTGCCAGAAGCCATACGCCCTGATGACCATGAACAGGCTGACACCAAGTATGGCGCAGTTCACGGTGATAAGCGGGAGAAAGATGCCCAATGCGGCGTAAAGGGCGTCGGAGAGGCGTTCGATAGCCATCTCGACAAGCTGCACAAACGCTGCAATGATCACTATGAACACTATGTATCTGAGGTATACCAGGTCATGCGGCACAAGCAGATACCGGTACACCGCCCAGTTTATCACACTTGTAAAGGTCATGACGAACGTCACCGCGGCGCCGAGCCCGAGCGATGTCTTCACCTCTCTGGAAACAGAGAGAAAGGAACACATGCCGAGATAATTTGTAAGGAGTATGTTGTTCGTGAATATGGCGGCAAAAAAGATGGCAAAGGCTCCTATAAAACTCATGTCGCGCTCCTTTCCTTAAGCACAACGCCTTTCATGACCCAGATGAACAGCGCGAGCATGAAAAAGGCGCCCGAGGCCATGACCATCATGGACCAGTTCACCCACCAGCCTCCCAGGACGGTTATCTCCCATATCTTGCCCGAACCCAGCAGTTCCCTGAAAAAGGCTATGACAAGGAGCACATATGCGTAACCCAGCCCCGAGGCTATGCCGTCAAGAAACGACGGGCCCGGCTTATTTGACATGGCAAAGGCTTCGGCCCTTCCCATGATGATGCAGTTTGTGATGATCAGGCCGACATAAGGGCCCAGCTGTTTTGATATGTCCGGCAGATACGCCTTTAATATGATATCCACCATTATCACGTAGGATGCGATGATAAGCACCTGTGTCATCATGCGCACCCGCGAAGGTATGGCTTTTCTTAGCAGCGATATGGTAAAATTTGAGAATGCCGTGACAAAGATAAGCCCGGCCACCATGACCGCCGTGTTTTTCAGTTTATTTGTGACGGCAAGCGTGGAGCAGATGCCCAGTATTTGTACAAACACCGGATTGTTTGTAAAAAGCCCCTCTCTGAATATCTTTTTTGCGGTCCCTTTCATAATCCCTCCCCGGTCAATGCCCTGACCGCGTCCACATCACTGCGTATGGCGTCGTTGAGCAATTCCTTCACCGCATTTGAGGTGGCGGTGGCGCCTGTAACGGCCGAAAATGATATGGGGCCGGAGTCCTCCTTTTCAGACACAAGCTTTGCAAACGGGCCTGTCTTGCCTCTGAACTGATGCCGGAACCAATCTTCGGATATGCGTCCGCCGAGTCCCGGGGTCTCGTTCTGGTCCAGTATCTCAAAGCCCGTGATCTTCCGGAGTTCCGCGTCAAAACCTATTAATGCCGTGATCCTGCCCCAGAGTCCGGCCCCGGATGCGTCAAAGACATATGCTTTGGCCGGGCCTTCGCCGACCACGTAATAATGGCCTTTTCCCGCCGGCAATTTTTTCTCGACAACGCTTTTTTCATACAGCGCCGCGGCCTTCACGGGGTCATCCGGCACCTCCATATCTGCGGCATCCATGACCCCTCTCATGAGAAAAAGGCCCTCGTTGAGCAATATGCGCTCCTTTGTACCCGCATATGCCAGCGACAATGCGGACATGAATACCGCGGTGACCGCGAGTGTGAAAAAAACAGTATAGAGGCTTTTTTTCACCATCTCTTTTTTCATTTCACACCTTCCCCGCTTTCCCCGCATACTGTTTCACGGCGTGATCTATTATGGGTCCGAACATATTGGCAAGCAATATTGCGAACATGATCCCTTCAGGCCATGAAGCGAACAGCCTTATAAGCACCGAAAGCAGGCCTATAAGCCCGCCGTATATCCACTTGCCGGCGGATGTGGAGCATGCGGACACGGGGTCGGTGGCCATGAAGAATATGCCCAGCATGGCTCCGCCCGAAAGCAAGGCCGTCAGCGGGTCTCCGGCTATGCCGAAGAGATAAAACACATACTGTGCGGCGAGAAATGCCGTCAGGGCCGAAAGCACTATCCTTCTGTCTGCGGCTTTCTTCCAGAGTATAAAGAGTCCGCCGGCCAGTATAAGCAGCGCGGATGTCTCCCCGATAGAGCCCGACACTCCGCCGATAAACAGGTCGTGCAGCGATGCCGGAAAGGCCGAAGCGGCGGCGTTCATGGGTGTGGCCTGTGTCACGGTGTCAAAGCCGGATTCGGCGAAGCCGCCGGGAAATCCCGACCACGGACGCGTCCACACGGCCGAACCCGTCATATATCCTCCGAAGTTTATGTACAAAAAGACACGTCCCACTATTGCCGGGTTAAAGATGTTGCGCCCGAAACCGCCGAACACCATCTTCCCGAACAGCACGCCGAATATCACGCCCAGCGCGGCCATCCAGTAGGGGATGGTCGGCGGCAGGGTAAGCGCGAAAAGGACGCCGGTCACAAACACAGCGGAAGACACCGGCTGTCTGTAAACGCGGTTAAAAAGAAATTCCGTAAAAAAAGCCGCAAGGTTCACCACCAGGAGGAGAAAAAGGCTTCTCCATCCGAAAAAATATATCGAAGCGGCGGCGGGCGGGGCAAGCCCCAGCAATACCGTTTTCATCGGCTTCTGCCATTGTATAAGGGCCGTCTTTTTATTTTCCATCCAAACATCCCCCTCTCGGCCCTTGTTCGACAGAGCCGGAATTATACTATATGTTACCCTGTCCGGTACGGAATGTCAAATTTAAATAATGTGATAAAGGAAGTACGGGCATTCAACCCGAGGCGTTGGAAAAACGTCTTGACGTGATCTTATCAGGATCTGGATAAAAGCGGCCGTTCATCGGGAACGGCTGTCAATTTCCCAGTACGGCGCCTTTTTTGATGCGGTTGCCGTTAAGGAAATCACGGCAGTCCATTGCTCTTTTGCACTGCAGCTGAAGCCGGGTGATCCTGAGCACGCCTTTGCCGCAGGCGACATGGATGCCGTTTTCATCCGCCGATACTACGGTGCCCGGCGCGGCTCCGGAGTCTTTTGTCTCGCACGCGGCCTGCTGTATTTTCAGCGTACGCCCCTCAAAATAGGTATAAGCCACGGGCCAGCCATAATAGCCGCGTATCTTCCGCTCTATGGACTGCGCGTCTTCGGACCAGTCTATAAGCGCGTCTTCACGTTTTATTTTCCAGGCGTATGTGACTTTTGACTCATCCTGTTTTTCAAACGGCGTCCCGCCGTCGGCCATTTCAAGCGATTCAAGGGCCTTCAGCAAGGCGGCGGCGGAGAGATGTCTCAGCTTTTCCCATAGCGAGGAAGCCGTCTCATCCGCGTCCAATGTCATCTTTTCCCTTAATATCACATCGCCCGCGTCCCATTCCTCGTTTAAAAGGAAGACGGACACGCCGCTTTCCCTGTCCCCGGCGATCACGGCCGCGTTGACGGGAGAGGCGCCTCTGTGTCTCGGCAGCAGCGACGCGTGGGCGTTTATCACGCCGGACGGCGGTATGGCGAGTATCCCGGCTGGTATTTTCAGCCCGTAAGAGACCACCACGATGACGTCGGGTGTCAATCCTTTTATGTATTCGGTTTCCGTATTATCCAGACGCAGGGGCATCCTCACTTCGATGCCGGCGTTATCGGCATAGTCCTTCACCTCACCGGGCTTTATCTTCATGCCTCTGCCGGCGGGTTTTTCGGGCGCGGTATAGACCGCGAGCACTTCGTGGTTTTCATCCAAAGCCCTCAGTGAGGGTTCGGCGAACAGTGACGTGCCCATGAACACAAGACGCATATCAGACGATCTCCGCTTTCGCCCTGATCTCGGCAAGCTGTTTTGAGATCTCCATGCGTTTTAACGGGTCCATCCTGTCCACCATCACGGTGCCGTTGATATGGTCTATCTCATGCTGAAGCACCCTCGCGAAATAATCCGTGCCTTCGAACTCTATTTCCCTGCCGTCAAGCGTCATGGCCCTTACTTTCACCTTAGCCGAGCGTTCCACCTCAATATAGAGGCCCGGAAAACTCAGGCAGCCCTCTTCCATGACGATTGTCTCGGGGCTGTATTCTATGATCTCGGGGTTAAACAAAGCCACCACCTTGTCCCGGCTCTCGCCGAAAGACGTATCGATCACCACTATCCTGCTGTTTATGCCCACCTGCGGGGCGGCCAATCCTATGCCGTTCGTGCTGAACATGCATTTCGTCATCTTCTTCACAATAGACTTTATTTTTCCGTCTATTTTCTCAACGGCCGTGTTTTCCGCCTGCAGTCTTTTGTCTCCGTAGTAAACGATCCTGTACATATCCCCCCCGTTCAGATCAATCCTTTTTTTCTCATGGCTCTTTCCGTCATGATAACATCCGATTTTTTTTCATCGTCTCTCTTTTTTTTGAGCAGCCTGCGCCCGTCTTTATGATCGGCTATCCATCTTTCGGCGAAACCGCCGTTTTCTATATCCTTCAGCATCCGCTCCATACGTTTGTCGAACTCCCCGTCAAAGAGCCTTTCGGCCGCCTCATAGGCCCCGAACTCCGCGGTATCCGATATTTTTTCTCTCATATATTCAATGCCCTTGTCGTATATCATGTCTATGATGGCCTTCATCTCGAATATGGTCTCAAAGTAGGCCATCTCGGGAGAATATCCCGCGGAGGCCAGCGTGCCGTATGTCTTTTTCATCAGCTCTATGGTCCCGCCGCAAAGCGCCGCCTGTTCTCCGAAGAGATCGCATACGGTCTCTTCGCGGAACGTGGTCTCGTGCACCCCCCTGGCGAGCATGCCCGTAAAATAGGCATAGCTGATCAGTATGCGTTTCAAGTCGCCTGTCACGTCCTGTTCGGCCGCCATCACGCCGGGCAGTCCCTCGCCGGACAAAAAGCGCTGTCTGAGGGCGGTGCCGGGCCCTTTCGGGGAGAGCAGGCCGATATTTACGGGATATTCTTTCAGGCTCAGCCCGCCGAAGACCATGGAAAAACCATGCGCGAATATGAATGTCTGCCCTTTTTT
Organism: uncultured bacterium; assembly: GCA_964548195.1. Lineage (GTDB taxonomy): Bacteria > Macinerneyibacteriota > Macinerneyibacteria > Macinerneyibacteriales > DSCS01 > CAZJQC01. The sequence continues at coordinate 6,583 of CAZJQC010000046.1, forward strand.
CAAAGAGCTGTACACATATTCGCTGAAAAAAGCCGGGTGTTCCTCATCCGGGATAAGTATCACGAACACATCGCATGCGCGCAGCGCCTCTTCCGGCGTCATCACGTCAAAGCCGTCGGCCTCGGCGGCAGGCCTTGACCGGCTGCCCGCGCGCAGCGCGATCACTGGGCGCATCCCGGAATCGCGCAGGTTCAAAGCCTGCGGGCGGCCCTGATTGCCGTATCCCACGACCGCGACGCTCCTGCCCAGGAGTATCTCGTCCTTGTCTTCAAGCGTATACATCAGTACCTCGAAGAGAGCTCGTCCATGATCTTGACATATTCCTCAAGCAGTCTTTTCCTGCTGGGGTGCTTCAGTTTTTTCAGGGCCTTCTGTTCGATCTGGCGCACCCTTTCCCTTGTGATGCCGAACTTTTCGCCGACTTCTTCAAGGGTGTAGGATTTGCCCTCTATCCAGGAATATCTGAGTCTGAGTATTTTCTGTTCCCTGTCCTCCAGCGTAAGCAGGAGGTCATTGAGCTTTTCCCTCAGCAGCTTCAGCTGCACTATCCTTTCGGGCGATTCTATCCTTGTGTCTTCGAGGAAGTCCCCCAGCTGGCTGTCGCCCTGGTCGCCGACCGGCGTTTCCAGAGAGACGGGGTCTATGGCGATCTTTTTGATCTGGTTGATCTTTGATTCCGGCATATCGATTATGGCCGACAATTCCTTGTTTGTGGGTTCGCGCCCGTTTTCCTGTTTGAATATGCGCATGGTCTTGTTTATCTTATTTATATTCTCTATCATATGCACCGGTATTCTGATGGTGCGCGCCTGATCGGCTATGGCGCGGGTGATGGCCTGTCTGATCCACCA
>CAZJQC010000047.1:0-7354 GCA_964548195.1 uncultured bacterium
AATATCTTATCCACATTCCTCACGTGATAGTTATAATCAAACGCTTTCTCGATCTCTTCATCGGTAAAATATTCGCGGAATTCTTCGTCCTCGAGCAGAATATCCTTGAATGCCCTGCCTTCGGCCCAGACACGCATGGCGTTTCTCTGCACCAGCGCGTATGCCCGCTCGCGCGTGATGCCCTTCTGTGTCAGCTGAAGCAGAAAATACTGGGAAAAGACAAGCCCCTGCATCTTCTCAAGATTTTTCATCATGTTCTCGGGATAGACGGACATCCCGCTTATCACATAGATCATCTTTTCAAGTATATAATCCAACGCTATGGTGCTGTCCGGCAGTATGACCCGCTCCACGGATGAATGCGATATGTCCCGCTCATGCCAAAGCGCCACATTCTCCATGGCGGGCAGTGAGTTGGAGCGTATCAGCCGCGCAAGCCCGCAAATGCGTTCACCCAGTATGGGGTTTCTCTTATGCGGCATGGCCGATGACCCCTTCTGCCCTTTTTTAAACGGTTCCTCCACTTCAAGTACTTCAGTCTTCTGCAGCGCCCTGAGTTCGGTGGCCATCTTCTCAAGAGAGGATGCAATAACGGCGAGTGTCGCCATGAAATAGGCATACCTGTCCCTTTGCACGATCTGATTGGATACCGGCGCATGGCCCAGTCCCAGTCTCGCGCACACGGCTTCCTCTATTTCCGGGTCTATATTGGCAAACGTCCCCACCGCGCCCGAGATCTTGCCGACTGAGACTTCCTCGGCCGCCCTTTCAAGGCGGACAAGGTTGCGCTTCATCTCTTCATACCAGATAGCCAGCTTCAGCCCGAAGGTGATCGGCTCGGCATGTATGCCGTGTGAACGCCCTATCATCAATGTGAATTTATGTTCCGAGGCCCGTTTGCCCAAAGCGTCTATAAGGCGCCGCACATCGTCCATCAATATGCCCGCGGCTTCTTTCATCAGCAATGCGTTCGCGGTGTCCAGCATGTCGGAAGACGTCATGCCCCAGTGTATGAAACGGCTGTCATCGCCGACATATTCCGCGACATTGGTGAGAAACGCGATCACATCATGATCCGTGACCCGCTCGATCTCCTTGACTCTCTTTATGTCAAAATCAGCTTTCTCCAGAATGACTTTCAGGCTTTTGTCCGGGATCACGCCCTTACTGTTCCAGGCTTCGCATACAGCCAGTTCAACGTCAAGCCATTTGCGTAATTTGTTCTCCTCGGTCCAGACGTTTCCCATTATATCTCTTGTATATCTGGAAATCATAACAATACCCTCCCTTTTCCGTTACGACCTGATTATATTGTATAGAAAGACGTTTTGCAACTTTGAAAGAATGATTTTTAACACTAAATCGCCATTGTCTTATGCGCACAGGTCCGTATGATTTCATATGCAAGGAGGCAATATGAAAATATTCACGTTCTTGGCGGCCCTTATCGCCCTCTCTTTCTCAGTCTGGGCTTCGGATGCTGATCCCGTTAAAGCGGCCGAGGGGCTTTATGTGTTCCGGGGACACGGCGGCAATATATCCGCCCTCATAACAGAAGACGGCATCATAGCGGTGGACGGCGGAAACACACCGGAAGACGTCATGCAGGTGAAGGAATATCTTCGTACGCTCACAGATGGCGCCATCACCCGTGTAATAGTCACACATTACCATTCCGACCATATCGGAGGGCTTGAAGCTTACGGAGACGTGGAGATCATCTCAAGCGAAAAGACAGCCTGGCATATACGAAATGACGCGGCCGCCCAGCTCAAAAACCTTGTGGAAAAGGCCTATCCCGAATATATAAAAAGCCTTGAGGATTTTATCGCCGAATCAACGGATGAAAAAGCCCAAAAGAGGCGGGCGAAAAACTGACGGCGGCAAAAGCAAAGCTAAAGGCATTGTCACAACGTCGGACAATAACGCCGACTGTCACGTTTGAACGGGAATACGAATTTTCCTCGGGTTCCGCGGACCTGCGTGTCTTTTGCCCGGGCAGCGGCCATACGGACGGCAATTCAATGGTGATGATAAAAAACAAGGGCGTCCTTATTACGGGAGATAATCTCTTTCACGGATATTATCCCTATATAGATTTAAACGCCGGCGCCTCAATCGCGGGTTGGATCAATATACTCGAAACAGCCGCGTCCGCAAAACCTCGAATTGTCATCCCCGGCCACGGCGACGTGACAAACGGCGGCGGCGCGCTGACATCTTTTGCCGAATATCTTAAATATCTGCTGCGGGAAACCGAAAAGATGAAGGCTGCCGGCATGACGGAAAAAGAAGCCGCGGAAAAATTCGATTATCCCGGACTTGAGTGGAGAGAATACATACCCAATAATATCCGCGCCGCGTGGAATGAACTGTGACAACAACAACCGGTGCGCCGGCTCCATCCCTCCATGGAGATCCCTTCCGGCGCAACACACAAGACGGGCCTGTTTTAAACAGGCCCGTTCCATATATGCGATATGCGTCCACGCATTGCGTCACCATGTCATTGCTATAATATTACGCTTAGTTCGTCTTTTCGGAAAGCTCCGCCTTGCGTTCCGCGTGCAGCCTGTTCTCCGCGGCCCATACGCCCATGAAAAACCAGAAATACATCATCTGCCTGATGATAAGAAAATTGTTGGAAAACAGGGCCTGCACAAGAAACGCGGCAAGGCCGCAATATATGCCGAACCACCGGCCTCTGTATCGTGAGTTCCGCAAAAAGTAATAGCCTAAAAAGGCCATCATTATCAGGACCGCGGGCAATCCGTTTTCTGCCGCGTATTGAAGGACAAAGTTATGGGCATCCATGGCAGGCAGCTCGTCTTCATATCCAAAGGGTATAGGCCTTTTCCACTCATCATAATGATTGCGCATCTGACGCAGCCCGACTCCGGTCAAAGGATGCTTTAACGCCGTCTCCGTATACGCCTGCCAGAGTCCGATCCGCACCGCATTGCCGCGTCTGAGAAAATAGGGCCTGGCCGCAAAGACCAGGACGAAAAAAAGCGTTATCAGCACAGTCAGCAATGCAGCCATGCGTTTTATCGAAAAACCACGCGCACTGCCGCTGATCATGACAATCCCGCCGAACACCATGCCGAGAATCGCCGCGTCGCTCTGTGAAAAGAAGACGGACAACGCGAAAAACAGGATCAGGCACCAGTCCATCCAGGGCAAAAAAAGCCGCGTCTTTTTCCGTTTGATGTCTATCATTATAAGAAGTCCTATTATCAGCACCGACGCGTAATTATTGCATATGCCCAACGGCGTATCCAGACGCGACAGCCTGTCTGCGAATCCGAGATACCTTAAATAAGGCACCATGCGAAGCCAGCCCAGCACGCTTGTGACAAAAAGGCCTCCGATGAAAAACTTGACGATGTTTCCCGTAAGTATCACCCTGTTTTTTATTATAATATATGCCAGCAGGAATATTATAAAACTTCCCCAGTATTTTTGAGCCTCCTTGAAATACCGGTGTCTGTCGAGGACGGCCGTAAGCCCCGCGAGAAGGCTTCCCGCCATCACCACAAACATCAACGCATATTTCCCGACGTTGCCGTCCCAACCGCTCTTGCGGTTTTTTACGGCATGTGTCACATACACAAGCAGCAGCATAAAAATACCCGTATACTCAAAAGGCAGTTTTATCATGCCGAATATGAAAAAGACAGTCAGGGAAAAAAACGCCGCGCTTTTCAAGATCATATCATCCCTCCGTTAACGGCCCTTGCCGCGTATCATTGTATAAAATGTCTTAATTGCTATCTCGAAATCAAGCCAAAAGGACTTGTTCTTGACATAATAGAGGTCATATTGAAGCTTCTTCTCAGCGTCTTCCACCGTCGCCCCGTAATCATAATTGACCTGCGCCCATCCGGTGATGCCGGGAGGGACTATATGACGCTGCGTGTAAAAGGGTATGACACCGGCATATTGCTCCACAAGAGAAGGCTGCTCGGGCCTGGGGCCCACAAGATTCATGTCGCCGGCAAGTATGTTCAAAAACTGAGGCAACTCGTCTATCCTGGTCCTTCTCATGAATCGGCCGAACTTCGTGATCCTGGGGTCGTCCGCGGACATCGGGTTCAACGGATGTTCCGAGACATCATGCAGACGCATGGTCCTCATCTTGAATATGCCGAACTCCCTGCCGTTTTCGCCCACCCTTTTCTGCGTATAGAAGACCGGGCCCCGGTCATCTATTTGCTGTATCACGGCCGAGATCATTATGACCGGAACGGATACCGCCAGACCCGCAAGCGCGGCTGCAATATTAAAAAGCCGGTTGACAAACCTGTATAACGCGCTTTCATTTTCCCAGATGAAACGGAAGAGGAAAAAATAATAGCCTTTCTCCATGTCTCTTACCGGAAGCTTTCCCGCAAGCCTTTCAAAGACCTCATCGGAATAATACAGATATATGCCGTGCCTCTCCGCATAATCAAGCAGCACGGCGGATTTCTCCTCCTCCCGCCGCTCTCTGGTCAAAATTACATAAGCGGGGGCATGCTTTTTCAGTCCTGCAATACAGTCTGACTCATCGCCCAGCACCGGATGTTCCGGCAGCGCGGGCAAATCGTCCGTGTATATGCCCTCTATCTCCAATTCCTTTGACCCGATCGCGTCCAGTTCGCTTATCAGCTTTGCGGCAGTCTCATAAGAACCGAGTATGACCGCTTTTTTGTTTTTTTCCATGCGCGCCGCAACGGCAGCCGCGGCGGTAAAAAAAGAAAAAAGCAAAAAGACCACTCCGTTTTTAAGAAGGTTCACATACATATAATCTGAAGTCACTTTGGGAAAAAACCTGGCGAGCAGCATGAACAATAACGCATAAAACCCGCATTTAAAGGAGGTTATGATGCCGAAAGACCGTCTTTGCAGCGTTCCTATCGAGAAAAAATCGTGCAGGTTAAGCAAAATAAACCACAGAAGCGTATATACGCCGTAATACAGGGGCAGTTTCGGCCAATACAATTGCCCGGAAAAAATGTATCTGAATATTATCAAAGACAACAGCGTGCACGCGGCTACAAAAAAGGACAACTTTTCCCTCAAAGCCGGGTCATGAACGCCTTTACCGTTTGTTTGCGACCGTTTCATATATCTCCTCATAAGCATCCAAAACACTGTTTTCATCCCTTAACCCCGCGGTACGAAGATCCGACTCCGCGAAGACCTTTCCGGGCGACGCCGCGATACCATCCAGGATCCGCACCATATCCCGGGCTGTCCCGTCCGTATATTCGCATTTGTCATATCCGCAAAGGACTTCCGTATTGCCTCCGTTTTCGGTCGCTATCACATATTTTCCCGCGGAACGGGCATCCAGGAATATCCCGCCGTAAGGTTCATCCCAAAGTACCGGCATCGCCAGAACATCACAGTATTCCGAGTATATCACGTTCTTGTCCGTATAACCCATAAAACGGATATTATCCGACACGGCTCTTTTTTTCAGAGAGTCCACATAACTCTCCTCGCCGCGGCCGAAAACATACAACGTCTCCTCGCGCCCGTTAAACGCGTCTATCAGAGTCTCTATGCCTTTGCTGTGCACAAGACGGCCGACAAACGCAAATCTCATCGCACCGCGCGCCGGAACATCCGCGCTTTTAAAGACAGGCAGCGGATTAAACACCACCGACTGCGCAGAATTCTTAAAATACCCCGCCTGTATGTGTCTGCGGAGTATGAAGTCGCTTACCCCCGCCACATGATGCACTTTATGCGAATGACGTTTCCTGTTCATCGTATAAAGCCGGCATAAAAGATCCTGTCTCTCATGCCTCCCTCTGTTTTTTGAGTACATGGTGGACCTTCTGCACATGAGATAGTATTCCCGCAGAGTGTGTACAAGCGGCACATCTTCCCGATGGGCGGCGTTCCATACCGACACCGAAAATCCGGATATGCAGTTGGTGTGGATGACGTCGGGCTTACGGCTGCCGATAATCGCCCGCAGCGCTTTCTCCTGGGCCCTGTTATACATATCGCCCAAGCGCCACAATACTTTTTCCGCAACATTATGCCGGCGGCAATCATTGACCCAGAAACGGTTGTTATGGCCGAGAGTCACTATGTCCACGCCGTTTTTTTCATATTCCGCGGGCTCTTCGCCGATGTTTATCACGGTCACCGCATGCCCCCTCGCGGCAAAGCCTTCGGCCAGTTTCCTCACCGATATCTCCGCTCCGCCAAGCGCCTGCGGCCAATAAAGGCTGTTGCATATCATTATATTCATGCCTTCTCCCTCAATCTTCTAATGATCCTGCCGGCGATCTCACCCAGCTGCTTTTCATTATAAAAGTATTCGTTGCCCTCGACCTGATAGACGTTTTTCAGGTATGACATATAACGGCCGATCAGTTCCGCATCCGGCTCCGAACGCATGGATGCCCGCAGGGCATCACACACACTGCCCTTTTGCCCGCTGAAAGCTATGCCTTCCACGGCATAAAAGGCCTTCCCCATGCAGATGACCCGTTTCCCCTGCTTCAACGCGTCAAGGCCCACGGTGGAATTGATAGTTATAACCGCGGCACTATCCCGGATCAAATCGTCAATATTGCCGTTTCCCAGAATCAGCACCCCTTCATCGCCGCGGTACTTTTCACGCAATGCGCTGAAATCGGTCACCCCTCTGTCCATGGGATGTTCCTTAAACACCGCCTTAAGCGCCGCGTCAGGATCTATGGCGTTATATTCACGCACGCCTCGTATCACGTCCTCCGCGAACTCCGTCATATCTTCATACGGCGAATACAACAGGCTCTGCGAATCATTCATGACCTGAAACGGCGCAAACAGATAATTCCCCCGCACGGCGGCCGTGTCGGGCTTTTTCCGCCCTCCCAGATAGGACACCGCGAACCTCTTTATGTAATCGCGGACCCGTATCTTTTTATTCTCCGGGGCATTCACGCCTGCGATGCTCCCGAGAAAATGACACAGCAGATAAAAGGCGAGTATGAGATTTCTTCCGGCCTCGCTGATGCGCGAATCCGTGTGCTCAGAGTAGACGATCTTTTTGGCCTCCGTCAACGTGCATGCTTTAAGATCCCTGGGCACCGAATTATTAAAATTGACGCCGCGGGGGTCCATGGTTATGGTGTTGGGCCTGAACAGCCCCAGTTCAAAGACAAAACACGGCACGCCCGCGTCTTCCGCCGCCTCTATGGCGTAAGCATGCTGCCAGCGCGTGTCGTTCTGCATCAGTATCAGTGATATACCCTCTTCGGCCAGAAACTTTTTCACTCCAGCGTAATACGCCCTGAACAGCGCATTCTCCTTTTTCGTGACCGCCGCTTTCTCTATCCTGGCCTTTCTCGCCGTCAGATAGTTATCC
>CAZJQC010000048.1:0-4009 GCA_964548195.1 uncultured bacterium
CATCACGTTGATGATAGGTATTTTGGCCAGTATGTTCACCGCATTGTTCGTCTCGAAAGTCATATTCCAGACATTGCTTTCGAAACGCAACGTAACCAGATTAAGCATATAAGGCGGGTGATTTGAATGCAATTGATTAAAGACTCAAACATTAATTTTGTTTCTAAGAAAATGCGGAGAGGCGCTTTTATCATTTCAGGTACTCTGCTGATTATCGGAATCATCGCCTTTTTTATCAGTGGCGGGCTGAAGCTCGGCATTGACTTCGCCGGCGGAGCCATCGTGCAGTATAAATTCGATGCGCGCCCCGATCTTGACCGTATCAGAGGAGAACTAAAGGACATCGGCTTCGGAAACAGCATAATACAAAACTACGGAAGCAAGAACGAGATCCTCATAAAGATCGTAGACGAGAAAAAACTCGACGAGCTTAAGGAAAATTTCGAAGCCCTTTACGGCGACGAGATGCATTATCAGCGCGACGAGGTGGTCGGCCCCTCAATAGGCAAAGACCTTAAACGCCAGGCGTTCTGGGCTGTATTGTGGTCGCTTATCGGCATACTGATATATGTCTCATGGCGCTTCGAGTTCAAGTATTCGATTGGCGCCATCATAGCCCTTACCCATGATGTGCTGCTTACGCTGGCGGCTTTTGTCCTGTTCGGCTATGAGTTCACGATACCCGCGTTGGCGGCTATTCTGACGATCATCGGGTATTCGCTGAACGATACCATTGTCGTGTTTGACAGGATAAGGGAATACATGAACATTGAACGTCCCAGGACGGACAAGCATTACGAATCGGTTGTCAATAAAGCCATAAACCACTCACTGTCAAGGACTGTGATCACATCACTGACCACTTTGTTCGTTGTCGTGATACTCTTCTTCTTCGGAGGCGAAGTGCTTAAGAGCTTCTCTTTCGCATTGTTGTTCGGTGTTGTGGTGGGTACTTATTCTTCCGTTTTCATCGCTTCTCCCGTTCTGATCGAGGCTCATCTAAGAGTCGGGAAAAAGAGGTAGTTTTTTGCGCAGGCGGCTTTAAACGCCGCCTGCGTTTTTTATTATGTGGCAGCTGATAACGGAGATCGTTTTTTTTATCATTACATGTGTTACGGTGTTTCTGATGGCTGCGGGCATCCCCGGCAATTTCATAGGTTCGTCGCTTCTTCTCATACACGGCTTTATCTTTCCCGCTTCACGCGTATCATGGTGGATCGTATTGTTGTGTTTTTTGATGTCCGTGCTCTGTGAGATCATCGAATCTTTTTTAGGAATATTCGGAGCAAGACATTACGGTGCCGGCAAGGCCGGCATGGCCGCTTCGTTTATAGGCGGAATATTCGGAGCTGTGCTTGGGAATGCGGCCTTGCCGATCATCGGCGTGTTGCCCGGAGTATTGGCCGGCGGCTTTCTTGCGACATTTGTGGTGGAAGCTTTTTTTGTGAAAAAAGACATAGGAAAGGGAGCGCGCGCCGGTTTTGGCGCCTTGCTTGGCAGGGTCATTTCCATCAATATCAAGTCTTTTGCGGGGTTGATCATAATCGCCTTTATGGCGAAAGGGTTCTGGCTATGATGTATCTGTGGCGGAAAAAAGAGGCCGTGTCCGAGACGGAGGCCCTTATCAGAGAAAAGTTCGGACTCTCTCCGGTTATAGCGCGATGCGTCTCCCTGCGCCTGGGCCCGTCTTGCGGTGAGAGGGAGATCAGTGAATATTTGAACCCCGGACTTTCCGGGCTTCATGACCCTTTTTTGCTTGACGGCATGGAAGCGGCAGTGGGAATCATCCGGACCACGATCGCGGAAAAAGGGAAGATCATCGTATACGGCGATTACGATGTTGACGGTATCACGTCATCGGCTCTTGCCGTAAAGACATTGCGCCGCATGGGAGCGGCCGCAGACTGGTTCATCCCCAACAGGATGGACGACGGTTACGGCCTTAATGTCGAATCCGTTGAGCTGCTGGCATCAAGAGGATACGATCTCATGATCACTGTGGATTGCGGTATTTCGGCTGTACATGAGATCGAATTGGCGAAAAAAAGAGGCATGAAGGTCATTGTAACGGATCATCACGTGCCCCCGCCTGTTTTGCCGGACGCGGATGCACTGATAAATCCGAAACTCGGCAGCTATCCTTTCGGGGATCTTGCCGGGGTGGGCGTCGCTTTTAAACTTATGTCCGCTTTGTCCGGCGGGCCTTGCGAGGATATGACTGACCTTGCAGCTCTCGGCACGGTGGCTGACATAGTGCCGTTGACGGGAGAGAACAGGATACTTGTCAGCCACGGGCTTTCCCATATCAGAAACAAAGGGATAAAAAAACTTGCGGAAAAAGCCGGCATGGACTGGAACAAGATAGACCCGGGTTCGGTAAGTTTCAGGCTCGCGCCCAGAATAAACTCGCAGGGGCGCCTTGATGACGCGACCGGCATGGTCAGATTGCTGGTCGATGAGGATGATGCCTTCATGGACACCTTTTTGGATGACCTTGAGCGGATGAACGACGAGCGGAAAAAAATCGCGAATGTCATGACCGATGAGGCCGTCGGTATGGCTTTGAACACGCCGTGGGAGGAGTCCTACGCGCTTGTTTTTGATAATCCCGGATGGCATCATGGCGTACTTGGAATAGTGGCGTCGCGCATTGCCGAAAGGTTCAACAGGCCCGTCATGCTTATTGGGACTGAAAACGGGGTCGGACGGGGGTCGGCGAGAAGCATTCCCTCCCTTGACCTGCTGGAGCTGCTCAGATCGTCAGGAGATCTTTTTCAAAGGCTCGGCGGGCATCGGCAGGCGGCCGGCTTTACAATCGAGACAGCGAATATTCCCGAATTAAGGTCAAGGCTGAACAAACTGCTCGCCTCGTCGGGAGACGGGAAATTTATTCCATGGAGGGATTACGACGCCGAGGTGGAAGCCGGCGAGATAGACGCTGAGTTTTATAGAGGGCTTAGTCTTATGGAACCCTTCGGATTTCATAATCCACGCCCCATGTTGAGGATAAACGGCGTTGAAGTGGGACGCGCCCCGAAAGTGGTCGGGGGGAAACATCTCTCATTTTCACTGAATATGCCGGGTCGCGACGTGAGGGCGATCGGGTTCGGACAATCCGGAGCCGCGGCGGTCATGGGCGCCAGGGTGGATATAATAGGGCATATAGGGCAGAAGAAATACAAAGGCACGGATTATGAAGAGATCGTCTTCAGCGATATTGTCAACGCATATTACAAAGACAAGGCTTTATGCCGCGAAGAGCTCAAGAAAGCGTATCTTTTTTTGAAGAGACGCGGAACGGCCTCTTATGAGGCCGCGCTTAACGGGTTGAGCCGGATCGTCAGCTGCCCCGGCAGGGCGCTGAATGTGTTTGAGGAGCTGGGCATCATCTTCAGATACGGCGACAGGATGAGATTGAATGAGACTTCCGGCAAATTGGATTTGAACGAATCTCTGACCTACAGGGATATGTCAGGGGATGCGCTATGAAGACCAAACTGCTGGCTCCCGCGGGCACTGTCACACAGGGCTTTACCGCGGTCAAATACGGCGCTGACGCCGTCTATGCGGGCGTGCCGGGGTTCAATGCGCGCAGAATGCTTTCGGCTCCGGATTCAATACACAGTCTCGAAGTGCTGGTCGGGATGATAGGGCGGATGCATGAGATGGGCGCCGAGGTGCATTGCGCGTTAAACATACTCATAAAGGATGACGAGCTTACAAAAGCCATGCGCGCGGTGTCCGTGCTGTATGAAAACGGAGCAGATGTCATTATCATGCAGGACATGGGTCTTATAGACCTTGCTTTGAAGGAGTTTCCCGGGATTGTAATACACGCCTCGACCCAATCCGCGGTGACGGGTATGTCCGGCACGGGCCATATGTTCAAAAAGGGCGTTGCCGGGGTGATCTTTCCGCGGGAAACCTCTTTCGAAGAGATAAAAAAAATACGTGAGGAGTATCCGGACAGCCATCTGGAGATGTTCGTCCACGGGGCTCTTTGCTTTTC
>CAZJQC010000048.1:4109-7183 GCA_964548195.1 uncultured bacterium
GGGGTTTCACCGGAGGGCTTATTTTCGACGATGGTATGGTGATAAACGACAGTTTTATCGGCCATCGCGGTATAAAGGCCGGCAAGGTCTCTGAATCCCCGAAAGGGGAGCTGTTTCTCAAAGCCGGAATACCCGTCGGACGCGACGACGGTATGAGCATACCCGCCGCCGGTGCCGGTTTCACGGCTGAAAAAAGCGCGGCGCCCGGGGAGAGACTGGCCGTGCCCCCGCTGCACGGTGTTCGAAGGGACATGGATGTGTTTAAAAACTCCGACAGCGCTTTAAAACGAAGATTTGTCCCTTCCGATGAAAAAATAGCGCCTGCTGAGATCAAATACGCCGGTATCAGTGTAAAATACCCGGTAAGGCGTAAGACGGCCGAGACAAGGCTGTATGCATGTGTCGCCGGTGATGCGCAGCGGGAAGCGGCTGTAAACGCCGGCGCCGTTATCATTGAACCGCCCGGCATATATGAGGGCGAAGGCATCTTCAGATTTCCTTACGGGGCGGAACCGGAAGCTCCGTTTAACGGCACTCACTATCTGGTAAGCGATCTGGATCAGGCCGCAGCCGTGAGCGATGCGGGAAAGACCGCCATCCCATGGGTGACAATGAACATATTCAACACTCCGTCATCGCTGGACTTCGAACGATATTTTTTTTCCATGGAGATGAGCCTGGATCAGATACTCAAAGCAGGCACCAGAGATCGGGGCATACTGTATTTGGACGGCCCTTTGCCGCTCATGCATACATTTTATCCGATGGAAACCGGCACATACAGGGATGAGCGAGGGAATCTCTTTTCCGCCGCCGGAGAGGGCAAAGCCCGTATATTGTACAACGGACGCAGGCTGCTGGCAGTCGACCTCGTATACAGGGTTTTCGGGCGCGTATGCGGTATCTGTTATGACGGTACGGGCGACGGGGACGCAGAGTTTATAAAACGTGTCAATCTATATTCTGAACTGCTGAGCGGCCTGAAAAAAGGAAAAAACACAGAGGCTGTGAAAGAAGAGCTGAAAGCCATGGCCCCTTACACAAAAGGGCTTTACGGCGAAGGTGTTATGTGACGACGGCCTGTTTTTTGACCGCACACTGATGGGCCTTGGCAAAATACCGCACGCTATTGAAAAACGGGGGAAATCTGTTATTATTTACCTGTCGCGGGAGGAGTCCATATGAAATACGCAACCCTTTTTTTCTTTGTACTTATATCTTTTTTATTTGTCTCCTGCGATATGATAACAGACCCGGGATCTCCCGATTATCTGGCATACTGGTATATTGAAGCGGACGCGGAGGGGCAAGGACATGTGATGGTGTCGCTCTCGGGGACTACGGACGCCCTTCGTGTATCCCTTATGACATATCACGGGGGAGACGAGATCGAACATTTTCTTGAGCTTGATACGGGACGTTTTGAAGAGCGTATATGCATAACAGTCATCGATCCTCCCGCATCGCCCGCGGCATATTCCACGGAGCTGCGTTTTTACCGGGAGGGGATGACTGAAACGATCGTTCTCACCAGTCCTTTGCTGACTATCTGAAAACGCCCCCGCTAAGGGGGTTTATTTTTTTATTAACAAACTTCGATTATTTGCTATACTTTGCTTTTGTGCCTTCTGAAAGGAGCGGATATGGACAGCTTTAAGGATGATATCAAAAATTTTATTGAAAACGAGATCGATGCCGATCGGGATTCAGGCAAAGTCTCCGAGATCGTGACAAGGTTTCCGCCCGAACCGAACGGATATCTGCATATAGGCCATGCCAAATCCATATGCCTTAACTTCGGACTGGCCCGTCAATACGGCGGCAGATGCCATCTGAGATTTGACGACACAAATCCCGAGAAGGAAGAGCAGGAGTATATAGATTCCATAAAGGATAATGTCAGGTGGCTCGGTTTCGACTGGGGAGAACACCTGTACTACGCATCCGATTATTACGACAAACTCTACGGATATGCCGTGGAACTCATTGAAAAAGGGCTTGCATACGTGGATGACCTCAGCGCCGATGAGATCCGGGAGTACAGAGGCACATTGACGGAAAGGGGAAAAAACAGCCCCTGGCGGGACCGCGGCGTAAAAGAAAACCTGGAGCTTTTCGGGCGCATGAAAAACGGGGATTTCCGCGAAGGCGAGAAAGTACTCAGAGCCAAGATAGACATGGGTTCTTCAAACATGAACATGAGGGATCCCGTTATATACAGGATAAAATTTGCCGAACATCATCGCACCGGCGACAAATGGTGCATATACCCCATGTATGATTTTACCCATTGCATCTCGGATGCCCTGGAGGGTATAACCCACTCCATTTGCACGCTTGAATTCGAGGACCATCGCCCCCTTTATGATTGGGTGCTTGACAATGTGAGCGTGCCCTGCCATCCCAGGCAGATAGAGTTCGCCAGGCTTAATCTCACCCATACGGTGATGAGCAAACGCAAACTGCTCAGGCTTGTGAACGAGGGGCATGTATCCGGCTGGGACGACCCAAGGATGCCCACGCTTGCGGGAATAAGGCGGCGGGGTTATACGCCAGCGTCCGTGAGGGAGTTTGCAAAGGCTGTCGGCGTTGCAAAATCGAACAGTATGGTGGATTTTGCCATGCTTGAATACTTTGTGAGGGATGACCTCAATCTGACAGCGCCCAGGGTAATGGTCGTGCTTGAACCTCTTAAGGTGACCATAGAAAATTATCCGGCAGCGAAAATCGAATGGCTTAAAGCGGAAAACAACCCGAATGACCCGGATGCGGGTGAGCGTGAAATACCATTTTCTCGTGAAATATACATAGAGCGGGAGGATTTTATGGAAACGCCATCCAAAAAATTCTTCAGGCTTGCGCCGGGCAGGGAAGTGCGCCTTAAACATGGCTATTACATCACCTGCACAGACGTACGGAAGGACGACAGCGGCAATGTCACGGAACTGATATGCCGTTATGACCCTGAGTCGAAAGGCG
Source organism: uncultured bacterium (assembly GCA_964548195.1). Classification (GTDB taxonomy): domain Bacteria; phylum Macinerneyibacteriota; class Macinerneyibacteria; order Macinerneyibacteriales; family DSCS01; genus CAZJQC01. Next base: position 7,089 of record CAZJQC010000048.1, read on the forward strand.
GCTGGACGGCCGATGAACGAAAAGTCAAGGGGACGCTGCACTGGGTGTCCGCCGCCCATGCGGTCAGAGGAGAGATCCGGCTGTACGGCCATCTC
>CAZJQC010000049.1:0-7146 GCA_964548195.1 uncultured bacterium
GCGGCGTTCAGGCCGCTTTCAATATACAGATTTTTAATACAATACGGCAAGACACGATGTCGCCGCTCCTGTTGATGCAATTTTGTTCATTCACCATTAACACAGGAGGTACGATATGTTATACGATAATATACTGCAGACCATAGGAAACACACCGATGGTCAGAATAAATCACGCCGGATTTAACGGCAGACTGTATGCAAAACTCGAAAATTTTAATCCGGGCGGCAGCATCAAAGACCGCATAGCGCTCAATATGATAGAAGAAGCCGAAAAAACGGGTATGCTTAGGCCAGGCATGACAATACTGGAAGCCACATCGGGAAATACCGGCATCGGACTGGCCCTGGCCGGAGCTGTCAAGGGATACCCGGTGACGATAGTCATGAGTGAAGGCGTCTCCCCTGAAAGAAAAAAAATACTCCGGGGCCTCGGAGCAAGTATCATCTTCTCCAACTCCGAAGATGCAACAGACGGCGCCATAGTCCTAGCGGAAAAAATACGCAGGTCGGATCCTGATAAATACTTTATGCCCGATCAGTTTTCCAACCCTTCCAATCCGGCTACTCATATCATGACCACGGCCCACGAGATACTGCACGACCTTGGCGGAAAGGCAGACATCATCATGGCGTCCATGGGCACCACGGGCACGATCATGGGACTCTCCCATTTCTTCAAAAACCTGAAGGAAGATATAGAGATCATAGGCGTACGCCCCGCGCCGGGTGAAAAAATAGACGGCATAAAAAACACAAACGTCACCCTGGTCCCCGCCATATACGATGAAAAAAAAGTCAACCGCATCATAGAACTGAAACGCGATGACGCTATAAACGCCGCCCGCAGGCTTATGCGCGAGGAAGGCATCATAGCCGGCATATCAAGCGGCGCTATCTACGCGGCTTTCCAGAAGATCAAAGGCGAAGCCCACGGCAAGACAGTGGCCATGATCTTCGCAGACACGGGATACAGATACATGAACAGCGAGCTTTTTGACCCGTACTGTATCGGCGCCCGGCAAAATGCCGCGGCGGTATGAATATCAATAACTGTTAAAAGTGGCGGCTTCATGGCCGCCTTTTCCACTTTGAAGCGCGAAATCAATACGATCTTAAAAAAAAATAACTTTACGCTTGCATTTTTATTTCTCCATGCATATACTTCGGCTTAAGAAGCATTAAGGAGGTGATGACATTGGTTCATCAAAATATTTCACCGCACACACTAAACGGCAGACAGGACGAAGCCCTTTTAAAAGATTTTTTTCTCACTTTCAAGATCTTCAATCTTAACATGGTGATGTGCAGCATCGGCTGACATCTTCAAATTTTTCCTAAATTTATTTTACTAAAGACATATCCCGGAAATCCGGGAAAGTGTTTCATTATTTTGTGAGATCCGTTCACATATGATTTCCGGTTATATGTCTCCATAACGAAAGGAGTCATATGTACAGAATAATAAAATTCGGAGGTTCCGTGCTCAGGGACAGCGTGTCGCTTCATAAAGCGGCGCGGATAATATCGGCCTGTGAAGAGCAGGCGGTTGTGGTCTGTTCCGCCATGAAGGGCGTCACATCCAAATTAAGAGAGGCCGCCAATCATAACGACCCTCGCTCGGCAAGAAAAATCCTGGAAGACGTGCTCACGTTCTACATGGAGACCGCTTCCCGGGCCGTCTCTGCCGAATATCTCACAAAGGTGATAGAATCCATCGATCTCTTGGGCAAACAACTCAGCCGTAAGCAGGATAAATCCTCCATAGGAATAGCGTCGGAATCAATCATATCCGCAGGCGAAAATCTGACAGCGTATATACTTGACGGCGTATTGAGATCGATGGGCCTGGATCCGGCCATCGTGTTCCCCGGCCAGATACCCCTGGTGACCGAACCCGGAAAACGGAGGATAGACCTCCGCAGATCAGGGGAACGCCTTCATCAGCTTCTCGACAGTAGAGATACTTTTATAGTACCGGGCTTCTACGCTGTGGACTTTCACGGCAGGCCTGTGACACTTGGAGAGAGCGGAAGCGACTATACGGCCGCATGCCTGGGTTATCTCACAGACAGCGTCTCAGTCGACCTCTGGAAAGACACTCATGGTTTTCTCAGCGGGGATCCAGAAAAAATCAGTTCGGTACACTCACATGAACAACTCTACTATGAAGAAGCGGCGGAACTGGCTTACAACGGCGCGGCGATCATTCATCCCGAGACTATCCCGCCGCTCAAAGCCAAAGGCATCCCTCTGCGTATACTGTCATTCGCCCACGCACATTCAGGCTCAGACATACTGACATCTATCTCCGGTGTTGTTAAAAACGGAGAGCCGTCTGTGAAGGGGGTAACATGCATCGAAGACCTGGGCGTGATCAGAATATCAGGAAGCGATGTGGGAAATGAACCAGGAATACTCGCGGGATTGACAGCAAGTCTCAATTTAAAGGGAATCAACATCAAATCAGTGCTCACATCGCAGACTAATATCAATATCCTTGTGGACGGCAAGGACCTGGGACTCTGCAGGGCCGCTCTGTTTGAGCGCTTCAGCTCCCCCGTGAGGCAGATAACGTTTTCCGACGCGTTAAGCCTTGTCTCCATAGTAGGCCGTGGCATCAACACCCATCCCGGCATAGCGGCCCGGGCCTTTACCGCCCTTGCCGGCAAAGGTATAAATGCGTCCGTGATCTGCGCCGGGGCGTCGCCCGTTTCCGTATATTTCCTCGTACCCAGAGACAAATGCCATGAATCGGCGGAGATCGTGCATGATGAATTTTTCAGACAGGAGGTGCGCGTATGAAACGCAAAAGGACCATAGAGGAGATCAATGCGAAAATAGCGGCAGGTACCGCCGTGGTCATGACGGCCGGGGAAATCAGCTCTTTAAAAGGCAAGGCCTCCCCTGCTGACATATTCGACGCCGTCGACGTGGTGACAACCGGTACTTTTTCCCCGATGTGCTCAAGCGGGGCGTTTCTCAATCTCGGGCAGACGGAAGAGCATATTAAGATAAAAAAGGCCACCTTAAACGATGTCGGTACGATGTCCGGCCTCGCAGCCGTCGACGCGTACATAGGCGCAACCACAGCCTCCTGCAAGGATCCGAAATATGGCGGAGCACACGTGATAGAAGCGCTCATACGCGGGAACAAGGTCATACTTGACGCGCAGGGCGACGTTACGGACTGTTACACCAACCCCCGCAATGAACGAGCCATAAGCCTGGACGACATCAATGAAGCATACATGTTCAATCCGCGCAACTGCTACCAGAATTACGCCGCGGCCGTGAACAGTTCCGGCAAAAAGCTTAAGACATATATGGGCACGCTGCTGCCGAACGGCAATAACATCAACTACTGCACCTCAGGAGAACTCTCCCCGCTGATAAACGATCCGGAGCTCAGGACCATAGGCACAGGCACCCGCATACTGCTTTGCGGCGGGACAGGCTATGTCGCGGCTAAAGGCACACAATTCAATACTGCCGCCGACAAAAACCGCAAGGGCATACCCTTCGAAGGGGCGGCCACACTCGCACTGCGGGGCGGCCTGCGGGATATGTCGCCCGCGTTCATCAAAGCCGCATACATGCCGTCATACGGGGTGACCCTTTTTGTGGCGGTCAGCATACCCATATCCGTATTGGATACGGATATGGCGGCAAGGGTGTTGATAACAAACAAAGAGATCGACGTGAACGTGCGCGATTTCGGGATATCCGGACACCCTGTCTCCGGGAGATATACCTACGAGGAGCTTGCTTCGGGCGCCGTGACACACAACGGCGTCCGGGCCCGTACAATACCGTTATCAAGCCTGGCCATAGCGAGAAAGTCCGCGATGCTGCTGAAGAGGCTGATCATGGAAAACTCGTTCCATCTCACTGAAGCCGTCGAAAAATACGGCGGATCGCCTGAGAATACGGGGCCATCACCCGACGCCGCTTTGACATGCGCCCTATGCGGAGCCTGCGCGGCATTCTGCCCTTCAAAGGCCCTGTTCATAAACGGCACCCGCTTGTATCACGACCCCCTGCTTTGCAGCGACTGCGGCATATGCGGGGAGATCTGCCCGTGCGGGCTCATAAAGGGAGGCGGCCATGGTGGAATACACGCATAAATTCTACAGGGACCTCATTAACGCCTCAGGGCTGCGGCAGTACAGGGTGGACTACGCATACAGTGATATTTTCATCGCCACGGATATAGAATCAAGTCATATACCCGTGATCGCCCTGGATACGTTAACGCGTTTATATTCGGATCTTGACCACATACGACAGTCCAACCCGGAATATATCTCCGCCCTCTCGCCCATAGAGGCAGCGGGATCAGGGCCCGCCGATATGGACTTCGCCTCCCGCAGTGCGGGGACCGGGCCCATGTCGGCTGTGGCAGGTTATTTCGCAGACTGCATCAACAGGGCAATACGGGAACGGTTCAATCCGGACACGCTGATCGTGGAAAACGGAGGAGACATCAGCGCCTGGTCAAAAAAAGACATACGCGCGGGCATATTCGCCGGAGAGTCCGCACTCTCAGGCAGACTGAACATAATAATACCCTTCAACGGCGAAATGAAAGGCATATGCACATCTTCGGCTACCGTTGGCCATTCGCTCAGCTTCGGCAAGGCGGATTCGGTCACCATCATCTGCGATACGGCAGCCCTGGCTGACGCTTATGCGACACAATACTGCAACAGACTGATGTCAGAAGAAGACCTTAATACGCTCATAAATGAAATAAACCGAAAGCCCGATATAAGGGGAGCGCTGCTCGTCTTCCGGGACTCGCTGGCGGCGGCAGGCGCACTGAGACTGGCGCCCGAAAAGGAGGCTGTATGAGGATAGATGATTCCCTGAAAAGGGAAAACGCAAGGACGATATCCATTGAGATAGTGCCCCCTGACAGAGGCACTTCAATAGACTACCTGTTCAGGCATGTGGAACGGCTGATGCGCTTTGAACCTGATTTCATAAACGTGACGACACATCAACCCTTTACCGCATACGAGGAGCATGAGGGCGGCATCATCAAAGTGCAGCAGAACAAGAGGCCCGGCACGGTGGCCGTATGCGCGGCAATAAGGGAAAAATTCGGAGTGGAGACCATCCCCCACCTTATATGCGGCGGTACCAACCGCTTCGACACGGAAGACAGGCTCATCGAACTCAAATATCTTGGGTTTGACAATATATTCGCAGTGCGCGGCGACCCCGCCGGAGGCGAAAGACGATTCAGCCCCGTCAAAGACGGGCACCGTTATGCGGCCGGCCTGGTAAGACAGATCGATGCGCTGAAAAAAGGCGTCTACGCCGCCGGAAACACCTCGGGCGAGACATCGGATTTCTGCATCGGCGTGGCGGGCTATCCGGAAAAACATTATGAGTCGCTTAATATGGAAGAAGACCTGATACACCTTAAGGAGAAAATAGACGCCGGCGCCGAGTTCATCATCACACAGATGCTCTTTGATCCGGACATATACCACTCCTTCCTGCAGCGCCTGCGCGAGGCGGGCATAACCGTGCCCGTAATACCAGGCGTCAAACCGGTCACAAGCCTGAGGGCCCTGATGAGGCTTCCGGGCGCATTCCACCTTGATGTGCCGGCCAAGCTGGTCAGCCTGCTCTCCGGCGCCCGTACAGCCGAAGAGGAAAGGGACGCCGGGCTGAATTACACCGCGGAGATGATAGAACGCCTGTATGAAAGCGGAGCGCCTTGCGTTCATATATTCACTATGGGCGAAGGCCGCAATACGGCAAGGCTTCTCGAACGCCTCTATTCGGGAGAAAGGAATTGACATGGACACACTGATATCACTTAAGAAAAAAGGAATACTCATATTTGACGGCGGCATGGGCACTTCGATACAAAAGCATGCTCAAAAAACGAAAAAAACTCATCCATGCAATGAGCTGCTTAATCTGGACGAAGCGGAATCGGTCAGGGCCATACACAAAGGCTTTATAGAATCCGGTTGCGACATAATAGAGACGAACACATTCGGGGCGTCACCGTTGTCGCTCGGTGAATACGGACTTGAGGGACAAGCCTATGAGATCAATTTCAAAGGCGCCTCCCTCGCGCGGGAAGCGGCTGCCAGATACGGCGCGCCCGGCAAAAAGACATACATAGCCGGTTCGGTGGGGCCCACGGGACTGCTTCCATCCCTGGGTCACACGGACTTTGACACCATGTACGCCTCATTCAGGACACAGTGCGAGGCACTTATTGACGGAGGTGCGGACCTGCTCTTTATTGAGACCTGTCAGGACCTTCTGCAAGCCAAATGCGCGGTGATAGCCGCATATGACGCCGCGGGGGAACGCGACATACCCGTCTCCGTCTCGGTCACGGTTGAAAAGGGACGCCTGGTGACCGGGTCTGACATGGAGTCCGTTATAACCGCATTATCGCCATTCCCTCTTTTCTCCCTGGGGCTGAACTGCGGAAACGGGTTCAATGGCCTGGAGGAAGCGCTGTCGGCCCTGAACACACAGTCTCCCTTCGACATAAGCCTCTTGCCCAATGCGGGCATACCCGAAATGCGCGACGGACGGCTCATATACGGCATGAGTCCCGAAGAGTTCGCTGAAAAGACAGCCGCCCTTGTCTCCCGATACGGCATATCGATTGCCGGGGGATGCTGCGGGACGACGCCTGATCATATAAACGCCTTAAAAAAAGCCACGTCGGGACTCAGTCCCGTTCGGCGTGATGTAACCGAAAGATCACGTTTGTCGTCGCTGTTCCGTTCGACCGACATAAAGACGGACCGGCCCCCTTTTATCATAGCGGAAAGAGCGAACACGCAGGGCAGCAAACGATTCAGGGAACTGCTTGCCCTGGAGGATTTTGACGCGATGACGGGAATAGCGGCCGCTCAGGAAGCGGCTGGAGCGGCCGCGGTGGACGTATGCTGTGTATTCCCCGGAAGAGACGAAGCGGCCGACCTTTCACGCTTTACCGGTATATTGAACGGCGTTTTGAAGACACCGATATGCATAGATTCAGTGGACCCCGATGCCGTTGAAGCGGCTTTAAAGACCATCGGCGGCAGGCCGCTCATAAACTCGGTCAGCCTGAAAGACCCTTTGGTGTACGACAAGGCATTCAGAACGGCAAAACGCTTCG
>CAZJQC010000050.1:0-6891 GCA_964548195.1 uncultured bacterium
AACCTTCGCCTTCGCCTTTGCCTCGTCCTTGACGACATCTGCAGCGGCTTTGGCAGGAACCTCCGCCTTTGCCTCGTCCTTGACGACATCTGCAGCGGCTTTGGCAGGAACCTCCGCCTTTGCCTCGTCCTTGACGGCATCTGCAGCGGCTTTGACAGGAACCTCCGCCTTTGCCTCATCCTTGACGACATCTGCAGCGGCTTCGATCTTTTTCTCTTCCGCCTTTACCGCCGCCTCGCTCACATCCCTGCCCTCAAGAGAGCTCTGAAGCCCGTCAAGCACGGCATTGGCCACCACTTCCGAAATAAGGTTAAGCGATCTGATGGCGTCATCATTGCCCGGAATAATATAATCGACTTCATCGGGGTCACAGTTGGTGTCTATAAGAGCAAACACCGGTATGCCGAGCTTATGTGCTTCGGCCACGGCGTTCTTTTCTTTTTTGATATCTATTACAAACAGGGCCTCGGGAGCTTTTTCCATGTCCCTTATGCCATGAAATATTGAAGACATCTTTTCTTTTTGCTTGCGGAGTATGATGGCGTCTTTTTTACTCATGTTTTCGAATTCGCCGTTTGCTTCCATCTCTTCAAGCTGCCTGTAATATTTCACTCTCTGTTTAATGGTCTTATAATTAGTCAGCATCCCGCCCAACCATCTGTGATTGACATAAGGCATGCCGCATCTTGTAGCTTCGGTCTCTATGGCATCCTGCGCCTGTTTTTTCGTGCCTACAAAGAGGACCATTCCGCCGCTGGCGGTGATCTCCTTTAAAACGCCATAGGCTTCATGTATGTAAGCCGATGACTTCTGCAGGTCTATGATGTGAATGCCGTTTTTCGAGCCGAAAATATAGGGGCTCATCTTGGGGTTCCAGCGCTTGGTCTGATGACCGAAATGAACACCGGACTCCAATAATCTCTTCATGGTTACCACTGCCATAATTCCTCCTTGGTACTTCCTCCATCCCCTATTATCCCGCAAAAGCGGGGCACCATGAGCCGGGGATGTGCGATTTCAGACAGCCGCGATTTATCGTTTCGAGAACTGGAAACGGGCCCTCGCGCCCTTCTGTCCGTATTTCTTTCTTTCCTTCATTCTGGGGTCTCTCTTCAAGAAGCCGGCCTTCTTCAGCGAAGGTCTCAACGTCTCATCCATTTTTACCAGTGATCTGGCGATGCCGTGTCTGATGGCGCCCGCCTGGCCGCTCATCCCGCCGCCGTTCACGTTAACGTGCACATCGTATCGGCTGACCATGTTCAACAGCACCAAAGGCTGCAGGACAACGTCCCTGAATGCCGAAACGGTGAAATACTCGTCTATGTTCATGCCGTTGACGGTCACATTGCCTTTTCCCGCCATAACACGCACCCTGGCTACCGCGGTCTTCCTACGACCGGTTCCCCAATATATATTGCTCAAAATAATCCCTCCTCTCCTGATTATTTCGTCACTTTGACGGTTTCGGGTTTCTGAGCCTCATGGGGATGGTTTGTCCCCGCGAAAACCTTGAGCCTTTTAAGCATCTTGTCCTGGAGCTTGTTCTTGGGCAGCATGCCCTTGACGGCCTTGAATATGACCTGTTCGGGTTTTTTCTCCATCAGCAGGTCATATCTGACAGCTTTGATCCCTCCGGGATAGCCGGAATGCCTGTACAAAAATTTCTGTTTCAGTTTATTTCCCGTCAACCTGACCTTACCGGCATTGATAACGATCACAAAGTCACCGGTATCCACCGCGGGAGAATATATGGGTTTGTTTTTGCCCCTGAGTATCATGGCTATTCTTGAAGCCATTCTTCCCAGCGTCTCTCCTTCGGCGTCAACGAGATACCATTTACGCTCTATCTCGTCGGCCTTGGGTAAATATGATTTCATTTTGCCCTCCTTATATACTACGCCTGATTCGTTCACAAATATTAAAGTCAATAACCTCTCAAGTCAAGAAAAAACCGGGCTTTAAAGGCAGCCCTCCCGCTTGGGAAGCGCCCGTACAACGGCATTGCAGACAGACGGATCATCCTCCGGAAACAAACCGGACCAGACTCAGCGTGTCATCGTCACTCACGCTGTCATCCGCCTTCAAAGCCTGACCGTCCCGCACCACCACGAAGTGCACCCCTTCGGGCGAACCGATGGCGGCAAGAGCCTCGGACAACGGGATGGATCCGTCGACCGGGATGTCAAACTCCTCTTTGCCGTCGAAATACCTTTTCATTCCGGCGAATATCCTGACTTTCATTTCTCTCCAAATGGGACTTAGTGGGACTTGATTCTACCGCATTCGGGGCTTTCGTCAAGTAAAAATATCAGGGACTGTATCGACGCGGGAGGGCTTCCTCCCGCGTCGTTCCGGACAATGAGAGCCGGTCAGATATATTTTTTAACCACTTCAAGCACTTCGGGCAGGTCCATGCCTATTTTACGCAGATGTTCCGGCGTAGGCACTCCGTTGTTTGTCCAGCCCCTTCTCTTGTACACCGCGTCAATGAGCTTCTCGTACTGCTCTTCGCGGAACTTTCTGGTGATCGCGACCTTTTCCTCCGATGTCTTGCCGGCGGGGTCTATGCCGATCTTCTCAGACATCTGCTTGTCATAACGCTCCTGCCTTGACTCGTATTCCTCGACGGTAACGGGCCCCGCAGACCTGTAAGGTATGGCGTCGTTGTCACGAAGGCCGTGTCCCATCCTGATATTGAACACGCGCTGGAAGTTATAGACACGCTCAGACTGCAGTATCAGTTCCTTTTTATCGATGTTCTGTCCGGTTATGGCGTTGAATATGTCGACATAGTTCGCGACATGCTCGGGGACTTTCGCGGGTTCGTCAGTCTGGGCGTTATCCGCAGGCTCGACATCGTTCCAGGGAAGTTTGCACAATCCCTGCAGTCCGAACCATGTCCTGAACATGGGGAAGTAATGAAGCGCTTCCGCCTTGTCCTCAAATGTGGGGATAAGGTTCTGCACCATGTCCATGAATATAAGCCAGGCCTCGTCATGCTGTGGGCCTTTGAGAGCCAGCCCGTATCCGCCCTGCATGGCCAATGATTCCTTGGTCACGTATTCCGAATACTCAAGACCCTTGGCCTCCATGCCTATGTCGTTCATAAATCCGAGGTCGCCCCCGAAATGTTCGGCAAAATATTTTTTCATGTATCTGATGCCCTTGCCGGCAATCAGGCCGAAACCCTCGCCTCGTGAGATCTGATGCATCATCTCCATGGCATCCTTCCAATTGCCCCAGGAAAAATCCAGTCCCCCGGTCTTTTCCTTGTCAAGTATGCCGTTCTCCCAGCATTCCATGATGAAAGCAGTCATGGTGCCAAACGATATCGTATCAAGTCCGTAGGTGTCGCAATAAAAATTGATCTCCAGCACGGCATGGGGATCGAACACGCCCATATTGGAACCGCAACCCCCGATAGTCTCATATTCGGGTCCGTCGACGATCACCTTGCGGCCCTTGTAGGGGCCTGTCTGAAGGACAAAATCCTCGGCCACCTTGGCGCAAGCCATGGTACAGCCATACCAGCATCCGTCGGGCTTGCCCTTGGAAAGGAATTGATCGTAAAAGACGCCCGATGAGATCTTCGGCGCATCCTTGTGACTTCCGTATTTGTAGTTCAATGTGGGCAACAGATCGTATTCGTCCATGATCTCTGACAGATGAGCCGTGCCGACCTTGCGCATCCTGCACTGCTCGTCATCCAGCTTGATGATCTCCTTATGCAGCTTCAACCCTGTCTTCTGCAATGTCTTCAGGTCTTCCGGATGGTTCGCATCGGCATCCGTGTATGAATACCTGACGACCACCGCTTTGATGTTCTTATGTCTGAAAACAGTACCTATGCCGCCCCGTCCGGCCTGTTTGAACCGCACGCCCTTCCTCCTCTTATCCCAGAGCGAGAAATTCAGACAGCCTATCCAGCCGTGATCCGAACCGCTTCCCGCGCTGACAGTGGAGATATTTATCTTGTCCTCTTCATCCTTTGAAAACATCTCTATAAGCTGTTCCCCGACTATATGGCTGTCCACGGCCTCGTAGGGAGCTTCGATTATCTCCACATGGCCGTTGTCGCCGTCTATATAGACGATCACCTCTTTATCGGCAATACCCTGAAGCTCCAGCGCGTCAAAACCGGAAAACTTCAGATAGGGGCCGAAATAACCCCCTACATTTGAATCAATGGGTATGCCTGTCAAAGGCGATATGGAAGTGACAAGCGATTTTCCCGATCCGGGATAGCTTGTATTTCCGCCTATGGGGCCTGTGGCTATGTTTACCTCATTTTCAGGGCTGTCCCATTTTGTGTCTTCATTTACCGCATCCCATAACAGCCTGAGCCCGAAACCCTTGCCGCCGGTGAATTTCATCTTCATCTCTTCGCTGACCGGCTTTTCACGGATGACGCCCTCGCCCACGTTGACATACAATGTCCTCATATTATAACCCTTTTGAACGGGCCTTGTCTCATAATCGAAGGCGGCTATAGTCTTATGCCCCGACATCAGCCTTTCAATATCTGTCTTAGCCATAATATCACTCCTCCACTATTTCCAGCGCGCCCGCCGGACACGCCGTCGCGCATTTTCCGCAGGCTATGCATTTAAAGGGGTTGGTATCGCCTTCCATCCACATCATCGCGTCTATCGGACACACCGACACACATGCAAGACAACCGACACATTTGTTTTTGTTCAAAAGCACCACACCGGAAGCGCTGACAGTCAAAGCCTGTACCGGACACTCCTCCACGCAAAGCCTGCATTTCTGATTACACACCGTGATCATCATGTTCCCGGCTTTATCGGCAACCCTTATAGCCGACCTGGAATGGTCCTTGACCTTGAAAAAGGTCTCCGAGCAGACATCCATGCATACACCGCACCCGACGCATTTGTCAGGATAAGTCTTGAGATATTTCATAAAGTCACTCCCTTCAAAAATATATAATAATCACACACTATTCTTTTACCGTTATAAAAATAATTCATTATAGACATATTGTCAAATTAAAAGGGTAAAATTCGATATGCTAATTAAAACATATCAATAATATACAGGCCAAATCTCACTTTTCACGTAAAATTTTGTTCTAATACACTCAAATTGATATCATAACGCTTTAATCCTCTGTATCGACTGAATCTCCCAACATGCCGGCTGATTCTCCCGGGCTGAGCGACGACACGTCTTTCAACTTGCGTTCGATCGTCCGCGTCTTGCGCGAGGCGTCCTCGATGGTGTTGCTCGCTTCCTGCAGTTTTTTATGCGTCTTGTCAAGCAGCGTGCCGAATTGCGAGAACTGGGTCTTTACCGCGCCGAGCAATTTCCAGACTTCGCTGGACCTTTTTTCTATCGCCAATGTCCTGAAACCCATCTGAAGGCTGTTCAACAATGCGCTGAGCGTGGTGGGGCCTGTTATGACCACTCTGTACTCCCTTTGTATATTGTCGGCCAGGCCCGGCATGCGCAGCACTTCGGCGTACAGGCCCTCAATGGGCAAAAACATGATCCCGAAATCCGTGGTGTTGGGCGGATCCACATACTTGTCATGTATATTTCGCGCTTCGGCCTTTATCCGCCGCTCAAGGCTCTTTTTTGCCTCCTCCGCCGCAACGGCATCCGCATTGTCAAATGCGTCCAGAAGCCTTAAATAATCTTCCTGCGGGAATTTCGCGTCTATGGGCAGCCACACCCCCGAGTCCTCGCCATCCCTGCCCGGCAGTTTTATGGCAAATTCCACCCTGTCGGCGCTGCCCTGTTTTGTGGCCACGTTTTCAGCAAACTGCTCCGAGGCGAGCACCTGTGACAAAAGTGCGCCCAGCTGGACCTCACCCCACGTGCCGCGGGTCTTGACATTTGTGAAGACGCGCTTCAGATCGTCCACGCCCGAAGCCAGTTTTTTCATCTCGCCCAACCCCTTATAAACGGACTCAAGCTGTTCGCTGATCAATCCGAAGGACTGTGAAAGTCTCTTCTCCAACGTGGAATGAAGTTTTTCATCCACCGTCTCCCTCATCTGTTCAAGCCGTTCCGAGTTTTCCTTTCTCAGATCGGTAAGGCTGCGCCCCACAGTCTCCCTCATGGATTCCAGCCGTCTCTCATTGCCTGATGACATGTTTTCCAGTTGTTTCGCAAAGCTCTCCAGCTGCTGTCTCTGGAGTTCCGACACCGTTTTGAACTGATTGACCATGGACTCTTCGAATATCTTTATGTTCTTGGACATCTCTTCCCTCGAAAGACGGGCGGCTTCGCCGCTTTCCATCCTTATGCGTGATATATCGTCCTTTATCCTCTTCTCCGCCCCCCCGTTGTCCACGCCCCTCTTCGACAACATGAAAAGCTCAAGAGCCACCACAACACACAACAGTATCACCATAATAGAATCCATTACAACCCTCCTGCCCCCATTATAGCCTAACGGAAGCCCCATAAAAAGTAATTAATCCTTGGAATCGTAAAAACGGCGGAGGACCCGCCGCGGACGGGCGGCTCAGCCCATATGGCGGTCAGTGTGTCTTTTTCGGGTCTCAATAATAAAGAACGTAATAGCGGGCACAGCTGCCAGGGACAATATCACGTATTTGCCATATTGCAGGAATTTTGCCATGGACAACCCGCCGGAAAAGGATTTCACAACGAGATAAAGTGTCTCAAAAAAATGGATGTTCTGTGCGATAAGCACGCCGAAGAGGAATATCAGTATGGAAAAGACAGCCATGATGTTCTTAAACACCTTTCTCTGTGCGGATTCTTCCATAAGCTGCTGCTCCCGAAGCTTGGAGAGGGTGAACAGTGTATTTTCCTTCAACTCCTCGGAAACACGGATCCTGTCTCTTGAAAACAGAAGCGTCTCCACATAATGTTCATCTATCCTTTTATCTGCCA
>CAZJQC010000051.1:0-1121 GCA_964548195.1 uncultured bacterium
TCTGTCAGTTCCGCCCGTTTCACACCATACTCGCCAAGCCTTGTCTTCACATCAAGGCTTTCAAAAAAATCGCGTGTCTTTTTTATGGCTTCATTGATGCGGCTCTCTTCATCGCCTTCATCAATATCCCATACGCGCGACGCATATTGCAGGAGTTTTTCCCTTTTCTGTTCTTTTCTCGTCTCAAGCATGACAGGCAATATGACAGCCAGTGTCCTGGCATGGTCTATGCCGAACAAAGCGGTAAGTTCATGTCCTATCATATGTGTGGACCAGTCCTGGGGCACGCCGCATCTGAGCAGGCCGTTAAGAGCCATAGTGGCGCTCCACATGAGATTTGCCCTCAAATCATAGTCTGCGGGTTCATCCATCGTCTTTCTGCCGATCTCGATCATGGTGCGCAAAATAGCTTCCGCCATGCGGTCCTGCAACCTCGCATCGACCGGGTATGTCAGATACTGTTCGCATACGTGCACAAAAGTGTCTATGACGCCGTTTGCGACCTGGGCCGGCGGCAAAGTATATGTCAGCGCAGGGTCCAGAATGGAAAAACGGGGAAAGACAAGCGGGCTGCCCACCACATACTTGCCTTTTCCATGCGTGATCACGCCCCCTGAGTTCATCTCAGATCCTGTTGCCGGCAATGTCACGACATTGCCTATGGGCAGCACATTGCCGTATTCACCGGCTTTGACACGGCGGTAAAGGAGGTCCTCGGGCGCGCCCTCATAGGCCGCCGCAAGAGCCACAAACTTTGTGCCGTCCATGACGGACCCCCCGCCTACAGCAAGAAGAAAATCTATGTTATTCTCTTTAACGGCTGCAACCGCCTTAATAAGCGTGGAAAAACGCGGATTGGGCTCCACCCCTCCGAATTCGAACAGGTCCCTGCCCTCAAGCGCCCTTATGACTTTGTCGAGAGTGCCAAACCTTTTTACACTTCCGCCTCCGTATAGTATAAGCAGCCGGGCATCTTTGGGGACCAAGCCGTCCAGTTCATCAAGCCTGTCGTGGCCGAAAACAATATGTGTGGGGTTCTGAAAATCAAAATTCATCATCTTTTTCTCCTTCCTTCAGCGCATGTCTCGAAACGGTTCGAAACCCGCCGCAGCGGCAAGCGT
>CAZJQC010000051.1:1221-6581 GCA_964548195.1 uncultured bacterium
GGCGTCCTCCGGCATAGTATTGGGCAATGCTATGATAAACTCTTCACCGCCGTATCGCCCCGCGATATCGTACGTACGTATGCTTTTCAATATTATGGCGGAGATCTCTTTTAAAACAGTATCGCCACGCTGATGCCCGTATATGTCGTTTACCGATTTAAAATCGTCTATGTCTATCATCAGAAGCGAGACCGTTTTTTTTCTGATCGTCTCATTGTCCTCGTAAAGATATTCAGCGACCTTATTGAAGAACACATCGCGGAACAGCAAACCTGTCAATCTGTCTTTCATGAAACGCTCTTCGGCCAGCCTGTTCTGCCAGAACTCGGAAAGGTAAAGGTCGACAAGATTGGCGATGACATGCGTCTGCTCGCCTTTTTGAGAAATACCATGCTTTTTGTCCATGTATATAAATCCGTACAGATAGTCCTTGGGCGTCGACTTTTTGGCCCGGCTGTATTTTTTTTCATTATGAGCCCTTACCCAGTAATCCCGGTTGACTATCGGAAATATCATCACCCCGGTCAGGTCGGTATCCTCATCATCGACGTCAATGCACAGACATTCATCATTGATGCCTGAAACATACCTGTCATATATGGGGGTGTCCTTTTCCGTATATAAAAACCGGCTCAACACCTTGCTTGTCTCCTCGTGAAACTCTCCGAATTTGTTTTTTATGACCACTGCCCTTTGATAGTTAAAACTGACCATCAAATGCTTAAGCAACTTGTCAAAATAGTGCTGCATATCAGAGGAATACAGCTGCCTGAAATTCGTTATCAGCTCTTCGAATCCGCCGGGGTTTACGGAACATTCCGTGACGCCTGACAATATCGTATCATAATGTTCGGGAAACTCGGCATGTATTATCTCGTCAAGTATGTTAAAACCTATCTCTATTCTCGAAACATCCCTTCTGTCTTTTTTCTGCAGATTGCAAAAGCAGCTCAAATAGTTGACGTATGTCTCATCGCCGGACTTTTTTAACGCGGCGGCATATCTGAGCAGTATATAATCCCTGATAAAGGGGGTGTTCGACTGGTTCCGGTAATACATGTCGACATATCTGATCACCTTTCTCGGCTCGTCTATACGTCCATCATAGGCAAGGTTATAGAACGCAAAGAAACCGTCATCATTGAAAAGCCCCTGGTTGTCCTTATAAAAGCTGAATATCTTATCCGCCAAAGACCTGAACTCCTCGAATGAGACATGTTTTATAATCTGGTTGAAAAGCAGGTCCAGCACCAGGTCTATGTATTCAAAGGACGGATATTTCAGGAGGCCGAATACCATGCCAAAGACCTTTTTGTCCCAACCGTCTATCATCAGCCTGAGCCTGACCTTCAAAAGGTCAAGAAGGTACTTTGTCTGCTGATATTTTTTTTGCAGTTTAATACTGTCCGTGATCTCCTTTATGCGCAGCAGCAAGGCAGTCTCACTTGATTCATTAAGCAGAGTGGAGATGTTGAAATAAAGCCTCAGCCGGACTTCCAGTATCATGTGATCCGAAAAATCCTTGCTGAAAATAATGTCTTCGTATTCTCTGATGATCTTAAGAAAAGTGTCCGTCTCAACCGCCGCCAGCAGATTTGAAAGTATGATGAGTTCTCCGCGCAGTTCATGGCTGTGTTCCGCATATTGCAGGGCCTTATACAAATACTCGATTTTTTTATTTACATCTGACTCTCTCGTCGCCAGATTGTTGTAGGAAAAGGTAAGTATGTAATAGTCCCTGAACTTTTCAGCTTCCTCGACCGCAAGCTTGTGGTGCATCTTGCTTTTTTCGAAAAGACCCAGTTTTTCATAATACAATCCGTAAAGCTCGTGGGCTCTGTGTATGAGTCTTGATTGCCCGGTCTTCACGGCCCTTCTGTAAAGATGGGAAAGGACTGCCGCCACCTGACGGGTCTGTGACTTCCCCTGATAATACTGTACGTAAAAATAATAAAGCTGCAGTTTTCGGATATTCACGTCGGGGTCATCGTCATAATCATCCTTCATCGCCTGGCGGCAAAGCCCTATGCATTTTTCGATATCTCCCGTTCTGAAATAATACCTGATCCTGCTGAATATGACCTCAAACCTCAGATCCGCACGCTCCGCGGCGGCAGGCAGTGATTCCAGTTTTTTAATCTGTATGAGCATCTTATCGGATTCGCCCGCGACATAATAATACCTGAAGAGCTTGCTTATGATGACAGCTTTGTAATCGTCTTCAAGATCCGGATCATCTTCCGCCTTTATCAGTTTGCCGAGCCACTTGTCCTTATCATCAGCGTCCATGACTATTGCATTGACTATGTACAACAGACGGTCAAAACCGGGATCAGTTGTCGGCCCGTTTTCGGCAAGTATCTTTATCAGCCAGCCGTATTTGTGTCTTGATAATTCCGGGGACATCTGCCTGTTGAACACAATATGTTTTTCGAAAAATTCCCTGACGGGGCCCGTATTCCCGCAAATATAATGCGAATAAGCCAGCGAAAAGAGTTCATTTGTGGAGAGCGCATCGATGTGCGACTCGTAGACTCTTATGATATTGGCGTTCAATCTCAGTATATCTTCTCGGGACAAAGCATCTGCCATGGACTTAGTCATGTTTATGAATAACTCATTGGAGAAAAGTATCTTGTCCTCGGCGCAGGGCAATGCGATCCCTGTTGACAGCAATTCATTTTTTACAGCCGGATACGACCTGCCTGTCAGTTCAGACAAAAAGATATTCTTCACGGGGGTGTCCATGTAGTACATGTAAAGAAGCACGTCAAAATACTTTTTGTCGCTTGCCAGGGATTCGAATATACGCTGCTGATAACCCGCCGCGTCATACCCGCTTATGCCGCCCTTTATGACTTTTGCCGTGTCACCGGCTCTCAGGGACTGAATATATTTCAAGACGGAGAGCAGATCCGGGGAATCGTTTTTGCGAAATATTTTACCCGGAAAACCGGTCTTTTCGTGAAAAAATATGTTGTCGATGACTTTTTTATACCCATCCGAATATTCAATGCCGATGGGGTTTGTATAATCGATGATAAGCGGTTTTTCCGGCGATGAGACATCCGTAAGCGTCTTATTATTAAAGATTATAAAGGCATCTCTGAAAGGCTTTTCCATGGCCCGTTTGAGTACCTCAAGGCTGTTTTTATCACAATGCCCCGTGTTCATTATGAACAAAGCCACCTTTTTCGCCGATGCCGCCGATCTGATAAGAGAGCATACGATCTCATAAGCGGTGTTGATATCAAACGAATCGTTAAAATTATAGTCCGACGGCAGTGAATGCAACAACGGGCTCTCCGCATCAATGTTGTCCGAATATACGGGATTCTCTCTAAGTTTCAAATACAGGTCGCGGATCAGAGCATACATGTCGAGGTTCGGGACCACCTCGATTATCTCGTACCCCTCGCGCACCAGCAATGTCCTTAAACGGGACAAAAACAGGATGAAATATTCGTCAGGGAAATTTGCAAGGTTTACGTTTAGTCCGTGTCTGATCTCCCGGTCTGCCGCAATACCGTTTAAGACAGCATTCGCCGGCTCTTCAATGAGTCCGCTGCCCGTTTTTTTTCTGCCCTGAAGCGCGGAAAAGACATTGTTGAGCAGCATTTCCCTGTCCGCCTCATCCCAGTATTTATCGGCATCATATGAAAACTCATCCGCCAGCATTGATGAGAACCCTTCATATTCTTTCTCTATGTTTCCGTTTTGCATAAGGTCCAGAAACACTATCTCCCGATCCATCTTTATAATGATGTTCTCCGGCCTGAGATCGCCATGGCTGTAACCATTGCCATGCAGCCATTTGAGATTGAATACTATCTTATCCAGCACTTGCGACTGCTCTTTTTTGTCGATGAACAAATAATCCCTCAGGGATATGCCGTCGACATATTCCATGACATAAAAGTAATAATTGCCGTTGAACACTTCCCCGTCTATGTGATGTATTCTGGCAAAATCATACGTTATGACCACGCATGGAAGATAAATCGAGCTTATGTAATCGTACTCGGCAAAAAAATCATCAAACTTTCCGGGGTTTTTATCCGAGTTAAAGAGCTTCAGCGCTTTATAGGGTATGGTCGAATCCTGCAGGTCCCGGACCTTGTAGACAATTCCAAAGCCGCCCTTGCCAAGCTCTTCAATAATCACATATCGCCCGTTGATATTTTTCATAACTACCTCTTATATCATATTAACTTATTTACAGCATAAATCAACAGAAATAGCCCATAGTCCTCGCTAAAACCCGAAAAATATGGGCTCGCAGGAAATAAAAACATTGGACTTCTTCTACTGTGAAATGATACAAAAAATCCGAAAATACATGCTTTTTACCTGAACGGAACCCTGAAATGAAAGTATATTATAAGGGAATAAAATAACACTTTATGGTCTTTTTCGCTTGTGTAATGAATACAATTATGATATAATTACAATATATTAAAGGAGGACTGATATGGAAGAGATGAAAAACAATATGCCGTTATTGGGTGATGATTTTCCGGAGATGCAGGTTCAAACGACACAGGGGCCGATGAATCTGCCGGCGGATCTGAAGGGACAATGGTTTGTACTCTTCAGCCATCCCGCTGATTTTACGCCGGTATGCACCACGGAATTCGTGGGTTTTCAAAAACGATATGACCAGTTTGAAGCGTTAGGCTGCAAGCTTGTCGGCATGTCTGTAGACCAGGTGTTCTCGCACATAAAATGGATACAGTGGATAAAGGAAGCCCTTGATGTTGACATCAAGTTCCCGGTCGTGGCGGCGAATGACACCATCGCAAACAAACTGGGCATGCTGCATCCGGGCAAAGGCACCAATACGGTACGCGCGGTCTTTATTGTGGACCCCAAGGGAAAAGTGCGTCTGATCATGTATTACCCCCAGGAAGTGGGAAGAAACATGGACGAGATAGTCAGGGCCGTAAAAGCTCTGCAGGTCTCGGACAAGCAGGGCGCGGTTGCAGCCAATTGGCCGAATAACGAACTGATCGGAGACAGGATCATAGTGCCGCCGGCAAAAGACGTGGCCGCCGCGGAAAAACGGCTTAAGGAATACGAGTGCTTCGACTGGTGGTTCTGTCACAAACCGCTGGAAAAATAATACAATCAATACGGCCGGGCCTTAAAGGCCCGGCCTGTTCCCTCTGCCGCAAATAAAAACCCGTTTTTATCTCTGTCGCTTTTGTTTCATACGCTGCGTAAGCATCCAAAAAAATATTGTCATTTCCCTTGAAAGACGTTATTTTCAGAAAAGCATTATGCCGGGAGATATCATGAAACATATGTTTCACATATCTGTTTAACGGCGATAAAAATAGAAAGGACAGTATGATAAGGAT
>CAZJQC010000052.1:0-6534 GCA_964548195.1 uncultured bacterium
CCCCGCAGTATCAGCAGGCAAGGATGCCGCCGTCAACCGCGACTATATGGCCGGTGACAAAAGAGGAGCTTCCGGATGCGAGCCATAATACGACATCGGCCACTTCTTCGGCCTCGCCTATGCGCCCCATCGGCTCCACACGTCTTACCCATTCGTCATAACCTTCTTTGGCGGCCCGGTCCTTATCCGTCATGGGCGTGCGTATCAGGCCCGGCGATATCCCGTTTACGCGTATGCCCTGTTTCGCATATTCCATGGCCGCGGCCTTTGTCAATCCCGCCACGGCGTGCTTGCTCGTCACATATGCGATCCCGCCCGGATAACCCTTATGTCCGGATACTGAGATATTATTTATAATATTGCCCGAACCCGCTTTCAGCATCGCCCGGATCTCATGTTTCATGCAATAAAAGACGCCGTTAAGATTGATGTTCATCACGTTATTCCAGTTTTCATCCGTACAGTCGGCGGTACGTCCCGCCTCCCCGTCTATGCCCGCGTTATTGAAAGCGATATCCAGCCTGCCGCTCTTTTCAAGTATCGTATCCACGACCTCTTTCATGCGTTCACTTGAAGAAGCGTCCGCGTTCAGGAATTCTATATTAAGTTTAAGAGCCTCTGCCGCCTTTTTCATATCCTCCCACTTTGAGAGTGTGCGCCCCGTGATATATACCCTTGCTCCCGCCTGTGCGAAAGCCAATGCGGCGGCGCGCCCGATACCCGTAGTCCCGCCCGTCACCAGGACCGCTTTCCCGTTAAAGTCATGTTTCATCTCATCCTCCTTTTCCTTATAGACATCGTACCGTAAAATATTGTTTCACTTTACGAACTATTTTCCCAACCCCTGCTCGTCAAAAACCCGCAAACCGCCCGATGCCTCTCTTGACATGTTTGTCCGCGGCGTTATACTTCGGATGCGTAGGGGTGGCTTTTAAAGCCTGAGATAATACCCTTTGAACCTGAAGCGGATAATCCCGCCGTAGGGAACGATAATCCCGGCCCCTTTCGCATATTTACTTGTTTTCACAACAAATAAGAAAGGGGTTTCAAATGACTCAGTTGGAAGCAGCTCTCAAAGGCATAGTGACACCTGAAATGACTATTGTAGCGGAAGAGGAAGGCATTTCCGTTGAGATCCTTATGGATCTGATCTCCCGGGGGAGAGTGGTGATACCCGCAAACCGCAACCACAAAACACTGCATCCCCGCGGCATCGGACGCGCGCTCAGGGTAAAGGTAAATGCAAATATAGGCACATCGCCCAAAAACACCGACATTGACGCGGAACTTGAAAAACTGAGTATGATAGAAAAACTGAATGCGGAATCGGTGATGGACCTCAGCATCGCCGGAGACATGGACCATATACGAGAGACTATCATATCGGCGTCCTCCATGATGGTGGGCACAGTACCCATATATCAGGTGCTCACTGAAAAATACAACGACATAGACTCCATAGATATCGGGGAAATACTGAAGACCATCGACAAACACGGGCGACAGGGTGTCGATTTCATCACCGTCCACTGCGGCCTTACAAAAGCGGCCCTTCCCTTTGTGGAAAACAGGGTCATGGGCATAGTCTCCCGGGGGGGATCATTTATCGCAAGGTGGATGAAGGAACACGGCCGGGAAAATCCGCTTTACGAGCATTATGACAGGATACTTGAGATCGCCAAAAAGCATGACATGACACTGAGCCTCGGCGACGGACTGCGGCCCGGCGCAGGCGCGGATGCCACAGACAAGGCGCAGCTTCATGAACTGAATGTGCTTGGCGAGCTCACAAAACGCGCGCGCGCCGCGGGTGTGCAGGTGATGGTCGAAGGCCCCGGACACGTACCCTTTGACCAAATAGAGGAGAACATGCGGCTGCAGCGTGAGATCTGCGACGACGCTCCCTTCTACGTGCTGGGGCCCCTTACAACGGATTCCGCTCCGGGGTACGACCACATAGTGGGCGCCATCGGCGGCACGATGGCCGCCTATCACGGCGCGTCCTTCCTTTGTTATGTCACACCGGCGGAACATCTGAGGCTGCCCTCGCCCGGGGACGTCTATGAAGGCGTCGTCGCCTCAAAGATCGCCGCTCACAGCGCGGACATCGCAAAAGGCAATCCGGCAGCCGTTAAAAAGGACCTCGAATATTCAAAGATGCGGCATGCTTTTGATTGGGAAGGCATGTTCAGAAATGCCATCGACCCGCTTAAACCGCTCAAATACAGAAAGGAAAGCACAAATTTCGATACCGAGGAATGTTCGATGTGCGGGGATTTCTGCGCGTTGAAGATGATTGAAAAAGAGCTCCTTTAGGAGCTCTTTTTCGATAAAGACCCGACTATTATCAGCAAAAGCCCCAGCACTATCATGGGAGAGATAAAGACCAGGAATTCGCTTGTCAAAGCTATGCGCATCTCAAAAAAATAGACAAGCAATACGGCATAAAGCACCGACATAACCCCGCCTTTTACCGGATCCTTCCATGAAAGCCAGGTTATGACCAACAATATTATCCAGGGCAATGTATTCGTAATATTGTACAGCACTCCCGCGACTCCCGGGCCGGCCCCGGAAAAAAGTGCGAGCAGAAACACCGCAGACGCATATAAAAGCAGGACTATCCTTACCGCTCTCAACAAGAATGTGTCTTTTAAACGCACGACATCTCTCCCATTTTCAGTTTTCTGTTTTTTCAGGCATGGCCACCCTGTCGCCCAGTATCATGAAATCAGTGTTCGGCCCCTCAAAACCGGGGGATTTGTTGGACACCGTGATGACTATGGTGTTCTGGAACACCACGGCCGACTCGATGGAATAATCCCAAGCGAAAGCGCCTATCTCCTCAGCGGGTTTTCGTTCCAAAAGGGACAGAGGCCCGTTCCCCTTATCAAGGGTGATCAGTACGCCGGAAGGCGTATACATGTCGTAAAAAGTCTTTGTCCCGACTGTCTCCGCTATCCGGAAGAGCACATCCTCGCCGTTCACCGCCACGCCCAACGCAGTTATTGCAGGCGAATAGGGCCCTCTTTCCATGACAGGCATACCTTTTTGAAACGGAGCGATATTGTAACGGGACATGATGGACTCCCGTTCTTCCGTCGTCCGTTCATACACAAGGTCGACGCCCATTTCGTATTCCCGATCCTCCATGATCTCTATGATCGTATAAAACGGAGTCTCTGCCCATTCATGTTTTTCACAGTCATATACGCCGAAATAAAGATACGGAAATCCCGATCCGTCGGCAACGCCCGACATCTCAAACGCCGCATACCTGCCATCCTCCGAAAAACCAAAGACGGACCGGTTGGGGGTATCACCCGCAAAGGCCGCGCCCGGGAAAGACAACAAAAACACCGATATCAGAAAAAGATAAACTGCCTTTTTTTTCACCATCTTTTCACCATCCTGTTAAGATCCCTTATCTGTCGACGACATGCACTGTATTCGTAAACGAGTCAAAAAGCACGACATGTCTGCCTTCTCCGAATAGGATGAAAGTAAACCTGCCGCACATCGGGAAAGATTCGGCTATTTTTTTGTACACTTCCGGATAAAACGAATAAAACTCCATAAATCCGAAAAGAGGGATGTACTCCATGCCGCCTTCCAGTATCCAGTTATACTCGGCATCGGTAAACACCGGCACATCATATGAAAAGGAACCTGAAAAATTCTCGGTTTCGGTTTTTTCAGTGACTTGTTTAAGCTCACCTATGTATTTCCTGTCAGGCGACATAAGGGGACTCTTTACAAAGATGCCCGGCTCTTCCGAATCTTCTTTTTTTGCCAGATATATGAGCATATCCTTTGCCTTCAGGTATTGCAATACCATTGTAAAGCTCTCGCCCGGAATATCCTCGGACTTTCCGGAATCGATATCGTAGACATGACTGCGCCCTTTACCGCTGAACAGCAGCCTGCCGTTTTCAACAAACCACATGCCGTCAAAATCCATGCCGGTGTCCTTTAGATCGACGATCTTGCGATACGGGGTCTTAAGGCCATACACATAAAGAAAAGCCGGGGCCATGCCGTTATCATTCTGAGCGAAAGTCCGCAACGCGAAAAAATCGCCTTCCGGTGAGACAAAAAGGTCAAACTTGTATGATGTGAAAGTCCTCATCCCATTTTCCCCGTCCCCGGTCATGTATACCTCATGCTGATACTCTGCCGTATCAGGCACCTCTATATCCAGTATAGTCTTTTGAGCCGGACTCGCAAACAAGGCCGATTTAAAGGCCAGGCCGTCTCCCTCGCTTTCGATTGTTATGATCGCGCCAGCAGGCGAGACACAGACCGCATGCACGTCATGAAATTCCATCCCGTAGGACACGCCTGCGAAAAGCAGCACAAACAACACACTCATCATCACAGTTTTAATTTTATTCATTGATAGCCTCCTCGCTATTCACTAATCAGCGAACTCTTGAAATATTAAAACTCGGTATCGATTTTCATTGATCGATAACTTCGCCCCGGTTTTAATATATCGCTTAATCCTGAAAAACCAATAAGGCCGGAACAAATATCAGACCCGCATATGCCCGTTTTGATAAAACAGCCCGGCGCTCAGTCATCTTCCACCGACGTCAGCACCTCTATGTAGACAGGAAGATGGTCCGAGACCACTTTGCGGACAGCTGCAAAATCATTGTCCGTGAAATCCAGTATGCCGGAAATACCGGAAAATTCGGTGGTGTAAGAACTATTTATAAAAATGTTGTCATACGCCGAGACCAGGGCGTCTTTGCCTATCGTAGTGGGCTGTACCGGCACGGCATAAAACTGCCCTGCGGAATCGGTGATATCAAACGCGGGGTCGTCAGCGGGAAGATTGAAATCGCCCGCTATGATGACATCCTGTTCAGCGCCGTTGATCTCCTGAAAATAGTTGTAGACATCGTCGAGATACATCGCTTCTTTTTTTCTCTCCTTAACGGACTTGCCAAATACACTGTGGAGAAGGACAAAAGTAAAATCAAAACGGCCTATTTTAAAATCAGCGCCCCAGGGCTCCCGCTCAAACTCATTGCATCGTTCCGTGTAAAAGCCCCTGCTGCCCCTGTACTTTGCATGTTTTGTGTCCCATAGAAAGGCATAGTATTCCTTGTATGATGAGTTTCCCACCTTTGACTCGGAGATCGCCGTGCTCCAGTCGCGCCCCGTGGCCTTCTCCATGGCGAGCTCAAGCTCTTTAAGCCCGTCCTCGTTCATGACCTCAAGCAGCCCGATCACGGTAAAATCCTTCAGTATTGCCGCCATGCGGGCGTAATCCTTCTGATTGTCCCATCCGAGGTGAAGGGTGTTGAACGAGGATATCAGCTTGGGCGTATAACGCTCCTGGTTTAAAAAATAAACTGCCGTAAGCAGTATAATTATGATTATGACGATCGTGAGATATTTTTTCATGCCCCTATTTTATCCTAAATACCATGAATATCAAATGAATATGTCTAACCATCTGCATATTGCCTGAAAAAGCACGGAAAAGAACGTGTCTCCTGTCCTGTGCCTATGAAGGAAAAGTCCATATTCAGAGGCATTGTTAGTCATGGCTAAAAAACTTGACAAATAGCCGCTTCTGCGATACTATTTTGTTAGGAAAATACTAATATTATGAAAAGAGGTGTGTATGTTAAATTTTCTGATTACATTCAGAGAGACCCTTGAAGCCGCTTTGGTCATTGGCATAGTATGCGGATATCTGATCAAGACAGGCAGCCGAAGGTATCTGAGGCATGTGTTTTGGGGTGCTCTGTCCGGGTTGGCCGCAAGCGCGGCGGGAGCCGTACTGTTCCGCCTTTTTGCGGGCGGGTTTACCGGAAGGGCCGAGGCGATTTTCGAGGGAGTGGTCATGATAATCGGCTCGGCACTTTTAAGCGTTATGATAATATGGATGATGCGTCAGAAAAACACAGGCGCCTATGTCAAGAAGAGCACGGTATCGGCATTTACCACGGCTCAGGGACGGGGCATTTTTTTCCTTATATTCTTTGCCGTGCTCCGCGAGGGTATAGAGACGATCGTCTTCCTCACAGCCTCCTCGGCCATGGGCGGAAGCGCGGGGCTTGTCCTTCCGCTGGCCGGGATAGCGGCGGCGGCAGCTGCGGGATACTTTTTTTACAAAGGCTCCGCACTTTTTGATCTGAGGAAGTTCTTTGCTTTTACAACCATATTGCTGGTCTTTTTTGCGGCCGGCCTTGCAGCATACGGTGTGCATGAGCTTCAGGAAGCCGGACTCATACCCGTACTTGCTGAACATATATGGGATATTAACCCGGCCACGACGGAAAGCGGGGCACTGCCCGTCATGCATGAGAACGGAGCTATCGGAAGCATCCTGAAAGGACTGTTCGGCTATAACGGCAACCCCAACTTCCTGGAAGTCATGACCTACATACTGTATCTTGCCTGCATGACGCTGTACTGGAAAAAATACTCCCGCGGGTCTGCGCCGGCCGCCTCATGAAGAAGTCTCCTCCGCAACATCAATATCGGGGATCTAAGGGGAGCCTGCGGCTCCCCCTC
>CAZJQC010000053.1:0-6337 GCA_964548195.1 uncultured bacterium
GATGGTACTGCATGGGAAGCTGTGTGGGAGAGTAGGTCGCCGCCGGGCACTTTTTATTTTTTATCACTTGAAGTAAAAAATAAAAAATATGGATCGGATAGCAATGGCATTTTTACGCCGTTGCATCAGGATGTTCAAATATGCGCGAATAACATGCCCTCAGGGATGTGCGCGCATGAGGACAATGTGTGACAGCACGGATTCTTGTCCGCGCACGTCATGCGTTCAAAAGGGATACATGGGAATGCAGGCTTATTTATTAAAGCAGGCAATGATAAATTAACAAAACACTTTATATTATCGCAATCAAAACAGTATATATACAAAGTAATTTGCCTTTTATCAGATGAAAAACGTGTCAAAACAAAAAAAGTTAAGATTTTTTATACCAAGGGGAATCTTCCTTTTTTATGCCCGACCCGGGAAGATTCCCACCCTTTCAGCTTAAAAGCCGGCTTTATGCCGGCTTTTTTGCGTTATAGAGAAAAAAATATCCGCCCTCCCCCTTAATGACATCAACAAATAGCCGCAAAAAGGACATATCACCCTCCAGTCACACCATTGAAAGACCGCATTTTACTGCTAATATAATACTGTACCGGAGGTGGCTATGACTTACGCGGTCTTGTCCGACATACACGGAAACGCACTCGCCCTGAAAGCGGTGCTTGAGGATATAAACTCACGTTCAATAAAACGTATCATAAACCTGGGCGACTCACTCTACGGGCCGCTGGATCCGAAAGAGACATATGAGCTCATTATTAAAAATAGAATGATATCAGTCTCCGGCAACGAGGACCGCGAACTCATAGACGGATCCGCCAATCACACCATCACATACACACTCTCACAGATCCCGGCCGACGCGGTCTCATGGCTTGAAGACCTGCCATTTGAGACAGTCGTGGACGATACCCTCTATTGCTGCCACGGCACTCCCTTAAAAGACACCACATACATGGCGGAGTCCATAGAAGACAATAAAGTCATCCTGCGCGGAGAAGATGAGCTCTCGCATATTCTGAAAGACGTAAGGCAAAAGATCATACTATGCGGCCACAGCCATATGCCGAGATTTCTCAAAACCGGCAATAAACTCATAATCAACCCCGGCAGCGTGGGTTGCCCCGCCTACGACGACGATGATCCCGCATACCATAAGATGGAGTCCGGGAACCCGTTTGCGGAATATGTGGTAGTATCAATAGATAAAGATGTTAAGGTCGAACATGTCACTGTGCCTTACGATTACGAATCCGCAGCCAGACTTGCGGAACAGAACGGCCGTTCCGACTGGGCAAGATGGCTGCGCACCGGCAGGGCGTGATGACTTCGATCCGATCTATGGAATAATCCTTTGTATGATATATAATAATAGACTCCCGCGTCCGGTTTAACGGAGTTCATGAAAGCGGCAGTCATAAGGCGGTGTATTTATGAAAAAAAGCTATGATCATCAAAAAATACCCAAATCAAGGATCGCAACGTTTGATGTGTTTTCCGTCGGTTTGCTTAGACATCATGTCAGCGCGCTGCTCGAGTTCGATGTCACGCTCGCCCGCAAGAAATTAAGGGCCTTCAGAAAAGAAGGCGTTAAAGCCTCCTTCACCGCATGGATGATCAGCGCTGTCTGCAACGCCATATCCCGGCATCCGGCCGTATCGGCATATAAGGTCAATGACAGGACATTGGCCGTGTCGGATGATATCAGCGTGTCCGTCGTGGTCGAAAAAGAGATAGACGGGGAAAAAGTGCCCATGCCCATGGTGATTCGAGACGTACTTGCCAAAAGCATATCAGATATCACCCTCGAGATCGAAAACGCCAAAAACCAGCCACTCTCACCCGATGATATTGTCTTGAACAAAAAGACAAAGCGCTATGAAAGACTGTATTATCTCCTGCCCGGGCCGCTCAGAAGAGCTTTCTGGCGGTTTATGCTTCGGCATCCGGAAATGGCGCATAAAAATATGGGCAATGTCTCAATCACTTCATTGGGCATGGTGGGAAAGATCAAAGGCTGGTTTATTCACAGATCAGTGCATCCGATCTCCTTCGGGATCGGCTCCATCGTGAAAAAACCCGCTGTGGCCGGCAATGAGATAAAGATAAGAGAGATACTGAACATGACAATATTAATAGACCATGACGTGACGGACGGCGCCCCGATGGTGCGCTTCCTCAATGACCTTACTGAAAATATCGAGAGCGGATACGGGCTGTAAATCTGAAAGCCGCAAAAAAAGAGAGGCCCGCTGCCCTAATCGGTCTTCTTTACATAGATCGACATCCCGTGAACGGGTACGATGCTGTAAAAAGCGGCAAGCATAAAACCCAGCCCTTTGCAGTGGTCGCCGCATTCAAGGTCCACAGTCTCGTTCGTCCCTATCTCCACCGGCAGCTTCCTGCTTCTGTACCAGTCAAGACGGGCCTGTATCTCATGCCGGCCTTCATGCAGCAGAAGTGATACAGTCTCGCCGTTTTTTACGGAGGCGCCGAGCTTCCCGTCTATGAATATCCTGTATTTGCGGAACCTGCCCGCGGCCTGGCTCTTCCTTCGGATATTTAAGAGTCCGTTTTCCATAAACACTCCTTTAAGGACAATGCCTCTTTAAGCATTGACCGCATACCGCCATTTATCAAGATAAAAAGGCCCCCTTTCCGACCAACCGCATTATAAGCCGACAAGACGCATGATTTGAAGGATAAGACGCAAAAAACATGGTTTTTATATGAAAAAAAAGATGGTTTGAGGCCCTGGCGGCAGACACAAGAACTGTCTGTAGTGATTAAAGTCAGTCATTATATACATTTGAATCTTTTAACCCGAAGCGATAAACTATATATTGAAGGGTGATATTCCAAAAAACGTGTCTGAATAATGCATGGGAGGTCAAAATGGGAAGATATAAAGTACATCATTTTGAGCTTAGGATGAATACGGATCAGATGAGATTAGAGGAGTTTCTGAATACCCTGAACGGTGAAGTCGTGTCAATCGTCCCAAATGTTAAACCCACGTTTCAACTTATGGGCGCGACGGCAAAAATAAACTTTTTGTATATCATAGAAAAGTTAAGGTGACATAAGTCACTACGAGTCATGCCCTATTGATCCGAGCTCCGGCCTTATTCTGCTCCCGCTTATCTGTATGATCTCATACTGCTTTCGCCGGGGGTATTGTCCGCAGCCTATGAATAATAGGCCCCTTTCATTTTTAAAGACTTTTTGTGTATGCGCTGATCGTTCCGGCCTTGTCAACGCCGTATATCGTGTCGGGATCGATGATGTAATAAAGCTGGTCGGCATTGTCAATATAATGATGCTCAATATAGTTCAGGTCCGTATCAAATCTCACAAGCCATATGCCTGTCGCAGTGTATTCCCGTTTCTTCCCTTTACCGTCGCCGGCCACGATATAGACGGCGTCGTCTATGACTTTCAGATCATAAATATACTTGCGCTCCGAATCCCAGAACTGATAGCCGTAGGCGATCTCGCCCTTTACGATGACCGTCTCGTCGGGCAGAAACGGGATCTGTTTTGTGTTGACTACCGTGTCATTATCCATAGAGAACTTGACCAGCTGATTCTTATAATTATATCCGGCATATATGAAGCCGTCGTCATAATCAAAATCGAGTATGTTCAGCTGCATAGTCTTAGCTTTGTTTTCTGTTTCCAGCAATGGAAATGCCAGGTTTTTCTCTGTGATGTCTTTTATGTTATACATTGAAAAGGGTATAGTAACACTGCCGGATATCTCATGGGCAATCAGATTGTTTTCATCGATCATGTCTATATCGTTAAGGTGTTTTATGGTGTTGAGGTTGATCGTATCCATAAGTTCAAAAGCATCATCATATACATGAACTCTTCTTTGCTCCATGTCAATGACATACAGCTTGTCTTTGTAAGCTGCAGCAGATAACATGGGTATGCTTATCTCGCCAGGCCCTTTGCCCTGGTTGAGGAACTTATGTGTCACATGGAAGTCTTTGTCCAGGACCAGTATAAACGGCTGCTCTTTTCTGAGTCCAAGAAGAGCGTCCTTGAACGGGATGAGTTCGACAAGTGAATCGATGGTGATCGACTCCTCCGATTTTGTGAATGAGCCGGTGACTTCGTACTGTGTTGTCTTCCTGCAGTAAAAAAGTGTAAATGACAATAGTATTATGAATATGGCCTTTGTGTAAGACAGCTTCATAACGATACGTCCTTTCCTTTATTGTTTAATATAGATGCCTGATACCGGCAATGCAATATAATCACCCGATATTTCCGACAAGACGTCAAAAATCGGGGGTAAGTGGTAAGGATTTTATTGAAATAGGATGGATATTAGCTTGACAGAACAAATTAATGAGGAGTACTATCATGATAGTACGTTTGGTATCACGAAGGGGGATGGTATGGCTGGACAATGTGTAAAGTGTGGGCAAAAAGCAACATTTATAAATTCAAAAAAGTTATTTGTAATTGCAGGGAAAGAATATTGTTCTGAATGTGCAAAAGATATACTGGACAAAGAACAAGAGAAATTGATTTTCACTACGACACACACTGTGGAAGGGCATAAAATCGAAAAATATTTAGGTGTTGAAAGTTTTGAAGTAGTTCTTGGCACTGGGTTATTTTCCGAATTTTCTTCAAGTATCGATGATTTTTTTGGTTCAAGATCATCCGCATTTGAACAAAAACTTGGAAGAGCAAAAAAAGTTGCATTTCAGATGATGACAAAAAGAGCCATAGAAATGGGCGCAAATGCAGTAGTAGGTATTGATTTGGATTATACTGAGTTTTCAAGTAATCGTGTTGGATTAATCGTTAATGGTACTTTTGTAAAAGTTGAATAATTTATGGTTGAAACTCTAAACTCAATAGTAAAATCAAGAAATCAATGGGAGTATTTTTTTTATTCGAAATTATATCCGTTGATTATTCCACTGGTTTTTAGTGTGATTTTTAAAGAACTGATTGTGGTTGGATTTCTAAGTATATTGAATGTTTTCATATGGTATTTCTGCAGACGAATACCAAAAATAAAGAAACCAAATATTGGAATCGTCTTTGTCCTAAAAACATGTGGTGAAAAAGATAAGCAAAAAATCAAAATGGCTTTCATCGATGAAATCATTAAGAAAATACAAAGGTATGAGAATATTCAAGTTATCGTTTTAAACGAATATTATACTAATTATTTTCATTATATGAATAATCGAAGAAAAGCCATTGACATAATTCATAGAAGAACTAAAGCCTCTTTAATATTTATTGGAACTGCTGAAATTGCTAAAGATAAAGGGCAAGACTTTTATTGGATTAAGATGGAGTCTAGTATTAGACATCATCCTGTGTTCGATAATGTTACAAAGTCAACTATTGTCAATCAAATGAATATTGGTTATCCAAAAGAAACTTTAATTTGTATTGATAATGAGATCTCTGAATTCAAAATTACTACAGAGTATTTTAAAATGTTTTCATTGTATTTAATTGGACAAATGTGGTTGTTTTCACACAATCCTCCCTATGCATATGCATTTCATCATCAAACCTATCTGGAATATTTAAATAATATTAGAGACAAGAAAGAATTAAAAGTTTTTGAAACGAATCTTAAAAAATTGTTGCATATTGAGCTTTGTTTAATTGCTCAAGACTATTATAACAGAGAAAATATACCTCAAATGGGTCGTACATTATCTAAAGCGGAGAAGTATGGTGAATCTAAATCATTTTATTATTTAAAAGCTTTATTTACTTTTTTGTATGATAGAAATACAGTCGAGGCATTAAGATATCTTGGAAAAGGTCGAAAAATGAATAAAAATGATTATACATGGGCTTATAATAAGGCATTTCTTAAAGCCTATGAGGGGAAATTAGATGAAGCATATCATTGTTATAATATTGTTTTTAAAAATCTTAAGCCAAGTAGAACAATTACTCAAGTTTGTGAGTTTATAGAAAATATATTAAAAAAAGAGCCACATAAGTATCAGTTGCATTATTGTTTAGGATTAATTCACTATTTTGAACGTGGAGATATGGCCCTTGCAAAAGAAGAATTTGATTTATTTATAAATGAGAATGAGAGATATCCTAAATTTGACACGATTATTCCTTATGTTACAAAATATTTGAGGGAGATAGAGAAAAGATATTGTAATTTAATCATTTGAAAAGGAGGTGCCAATGACTAAGGTGACTGAAGAAAGATTGAAGGATGCTGTTCCCATATTGGAGAAATACATTGCGGAGTTAAATGAAAAGAAAGAAATGAATTTAATCGCGTTTGAAGCAGAACTTAATGAACTATGGCATGTTAATT
>CAZJQC010000054.1:0-6158 GCA_964548195.1 uncultured bacterium
TCCACTTTAATAAGATCCGCGCTAATGCGCTTAAAGACCATTTGCCTTAAGGGGAAAAAGTAAGGAGTGTTCAGAAACCCGATTTTTAAAGGTGGCGGCAAATGATCTTCACAGCGCCCGCGCCTGAATCTTATAAGTGAATCGCGCTTGACTCGTTAAGGGAAAAAAGTAAAGAGTGTCAGGAAACCCGGTATTTCATGTGGTGTTTCCTGAAAGCATCAAAAAAAAACATCGAAATAATGCGTCTTGTCGGCTGATTTCGACGTTTCGTCGGAAAGTTCCCGCCACGGTGTTGATATCGGGCCGGATCGTCCATAGTATCAATATATGTTTTATGGATTTT
Source organism: uncultured bacterium (assembly GCA_964548195.1). Classification (GTDB taxonomy): domain Bacteria; phylum Macinerneyibacteriota; class Macinerneyibacteria; order Macinerneyibacteriales; family DSCS01; genus CAZJQC01. Next base: position 344 of record CAZJQC010000054.1, read on the forward strand.
TTTCAAAGTCATGTCTCCTGATTGCCGTATTTCTGGCTTTCGCGGCGGGCCGTGCCGAATCTCAGCGCATTACCGAGATCATGTATGACCCCGGACTATATCCGGATTATGAGCTTGAGTGGCTGGAGCTGCTCAATGATACGGATGTATCCGTCGACATGAGCGGGTGGACGTTATGCGGAAAAGAGATAAATGCGACGCTTGCCCCCGCTGAAGCTGCCGTGTTCGCGAGAAATATCGCGGAGGGGGATGAATGTTTTGAGTCCCTGTACGGCGACGGAAGCGGTGTTTGGGGAGACGCCGAATCCGAAGATTATGCTCTTTACGAGACGCCGGTGTCCCTTTTGAACGGAGGCGATACCGTCATACTGGCCGATTTCGGGGGCAATGCCGTTCACAGCATCATCTACGCGCCGGATGACGGCGGGGCCGGCAACGACCATACGCTACGCTTTTTTTCAGACGGCACAGTGGCCGAAAGCGACGCGCTTTACGGGACGCCCGGACGCGCGGAACATATGATAACGCTTCAGTTCAGCGAAGGATCGCCTAAGACCGTATTCGTGACGAGAGAGGGGTATGAGCCGTATGAGGGGCATTGCGCCTTGGAGTGGCGCGGATACGGATATGGTGACGGAACATGGCATATACGGGTCGACAATTTCAGCCAGACTGTGTTTGAAGAGGATCTGTTTTTATCGGGCGGCGATGCCGAGATCGCCGTGGATACGCCGGTGGTAGATACGGTCCCGCTCATAATTGACCTGTGTGATGAGGCGGGCCTTGCCGTGAAGGATGTCATGATATTGCTGAAAACCGGGGATTATACGGTTTTTGAGGGAATATATTACCCGGAATCTCCGCCCGACATATATCCCGGGACATACGGGCTGACGTGTTATGCTTCGGGGTTTCTGGCTGCCGGGGCGGTATTCGAAGCCTCCGGCGAGCCCCTCTCGGTGACACTGTTTCCGCCCGGAAGCATCACCATATCGGAGTTCGCGTATGAAGGCGCCCCGGAGTGGGTGGAACTCGCATTCCTGGGAAGCGGGACGGCCCTTCTTGACGGCATATCCCTTGGCGATTCTCTGACTGCCGCCGATGTGCCCGCGGGCGTCGCGATCTCAGGGCGCGTGGTGCTTACCGCTTCATTGACGGCGCTTCAGGAGAAATACGGCGCCGTAAACGGGGCCGAGATTCCGGGAATGCCCGTGCTGAATGACGGAGGCGACACCCTTAACCTCTATTATAAGGGCGAGGTGGTTGAATCCTTTCTTTATGACGACAGCTGGAGCAGGGATGAGGCGTTTGAGAGCCTTGAGAAGATAAAACTGCCGGATCCGCCGTGCAGAGAGAATTTTTACCCCGCTTTTCGGGCCTCACCCGGCGCCCGGAATGCCGCGGAGGATTACCTGAACAGCGGGCGGTCGATCATAATAACGGAAGTGTACCCTTTCAGCGTGAATGAATACGCGGAGCTCTGTGTGGCGGACGACGGTAACGGCGGCCGGGGCGCGCTGTTCGATGATTTTATCATAACTGACATGGATGATGAACTGCCCCTTTCCGAAGGGATAGTGAACACAGGGGATCTTATCTCCATACGCGGCGTGAGCCTTTACGATTATGGGGATCAGCTCCTGCTGAAACAGGGGGAGACGGTTGTCGACGGCATGGCCTACAGGGAGAGATATGCGAATCTGACAGAGGAGGAACGCGCCGATATGGCCGCATACGCGGAGTTGGGGCTGCCCCTGGTGATTTTTGACGAACGCGATGAGACGCTTTCTTTCAACAGGCAGGCAGACGGGACCTGGGCGCTTGGGGGCGTGACCGACCAGGAGGGTGATTTCTCATCGCCTGTCCCGGCCTTTACCGTAAGCGGGCAATGCGAAAAAGCAATGGGCCGGCTCACCGTGGGATGTGTCTGTCCCGCCGGCACGGACATCGTCTTTTCGGTCTATGACGAGGGCGGTTTTGAGGTCAGCGTATTCAAACTGATGGTCTACGGCGACACCGGGTTCGAGGTGCCGCTGAATCTATCGAGGGGCATGTACATATACGTGATAAAAGCGGTATGCGGAGGGAGTAAATTCAGATATGACGGCCTGTTTACGGTCATATGAAAGGAGCGTGTTATGAAAAACGTGGAAGAATACGATCTGTTCAAGATCTCTCACAACGTGAACGTCGCATTTGTGAAAGCCGGAAGAAAAAACGGGGATGATACTCTCCGTATGCTGTTTGATGAAGCCGTTAAATGCGGGGCGTCCGTAAACGCTTCGCTTCTTGAAGGCGGATACGGAGGCAAGAAGCTGTTTCGCGAAAAACTGGATGACGCGTACGCGCTTACGGGCAGGCTGAAATATTACGCCATACTGCTGAAGGAACTGGGCGCGGGCGACGGCATCCCCGAGGAGGATATCGTCACTGTAAGCAAGATGTTGTCCGGGTTGCGGAACAAGATCGACAAGGACGCCGAGGCTGAATGAAGAGCGGGCGCACGCTTGTCTTCGTTGCATTATTCCTGGCCTCTTTGACTCATGCGGCCCGCTGTGACCATCTGTATACGGATACGGGATGTTCCGCCCTGACCGGGTACTGGGCCGGGGATGGCGGCGGAGCCCTTTTTCTCGACAATCCCGCGACCGTCTGCCGTTGCGGGGCAGCGGGGGCGCTTTATTGTGAAAAGTACGGCTTCGCGGCTTTGCCGGTATCGGTGGCCTATGTGCAGATAAAGACAGGAGGCATTGTAGCCGGTTTTTTCGCTGATTTCAGGGGAACGGGGGCGTGGCGCGAGCGGGACTACGGTGTTTACTTTTCCGGCAGGGCCGCGGGCCCCGTGAACTGGGGCATGGCATTGAAACTATACACTACGGAGACGGAGACGGATCATAAGACAGCCCCGTCATATGATTTCGGCATCTCATGCAAAGCGGGCCCCTTTGCGCTGCATGCGGCGGTGAAGGATGCTAATCATCCGGTGCTTACCGATGAGGTTGCCCACACGCTGATATGCGGCCTCTCATACTTTACCGGCGATATAGGCCTTTCTCTAAAGCATGTGGACCTCTATCGGGGCTATTCATACAATGTGCCGGCAATGCATTATTTTTACAGCGAGAATCTGCGCTTTTCATACGCCGTGAACACCGGCAATGACGAGCACCGTTTTGCCATAGGGTTGTCGCGCGGGATGTTCACTCTGGGCCTGGGTTATGTTATCCCTCCCGTCCTGGCTCATTATGCCGTGGCTGAAGCGGGTGTCAGGTTTTGAAAAAGGCTGCTGCTTTGTTTACGCTTCTGTTCGCTGCGGCCGCCTCTTTCGGATTTCCGCTGCCGTATGAGATCATTATAAACAATGAAGACGACATATTGCAGTATGCCGAAGAGGGTTTTTTTGAAGGGTATGACACGGATGCGCTTATAGACATGTTCAGAAACAAAACGGAGCTTAATACCGCTTCTGTTTCGGAACTCAGAGAGGTGCCTTACATGACAAGGGCCTGGGCCGCCGCGGTGGCGGAGCGCAGAAAGGATTTTCCCCTGACGCGCAGCGAAGATATCATCGCTATCACGGGGATGAGCAGGCATGATTTTTCTCTGATAAGCCCTTTTATTGAAGCGCGCTGGACCGCGGTTGTGCGCGGCGTCACGATCACGGACGCGGACGGCTCGTCGGGTGTGTTGAGGCAGACGGCCGCCGTTCCCGGTTTGAAAGTGGGTGTAAGGGCCGAAGGGCGAGACCGAGTCGAAACGGTGAATGACGGCGCGGACGATGTGATGACAGGGGAAGCCTTTCGTGTGAGGTTGGAGGACTGGTATTTTGTGCGCCACGCCGGAAAATGGTCTGCCGTATTGGGCAAATACAGGATGCATTTTAACGAAGGGCTGGGCGTCAGCGGAGGCAGCATACGCTCTGCGGAAGGCGTGCGGCCCGAACTGTCCGGAGCCGATCACTTTTACGGGGCCGCCGTTTCCGGAGATTTCGGATCCATAGGGCTGGATGTGTTCTATTCTGACATAAACAAGGATGAGTATCGTTATGTGCTTAACGGGGACATTTATGAATACCGGCGGTTGTATGATTATGAGAGAGTCGCGGCATCGGGCGGCAGAGTAACGGCCCGATTCGGAGGTGTCTCATTGTACGCGGGGCTTTACGGTTCGGGATCCAGGCACAGTCTGCAGGATATACGGTATGCTTTTGCCTGCAGGGCGACGCTCGGCAGGGGCAATTTTTCTGCGGAGTTGGCAACGGACGGCGCGGATTGCGCGTTTCAGGCCGGGTTGGATGTCGGGGGAAAAGGCGGCATGATAAGGTCTAAGTTTTTTTCAAACACCAGAGGGCTTGCTCTTCCGCTCTCTGACAGTGTCAGAAACAACTGGCTTGGATATTTTGAGACTGGTTATTCGCGCAGCAAAGGCAGTTTCTCCGGCGGGGCCACGCTGCGGTCCTATCACGGTGAGGATGAGTCCAAGACGCTGACATACGCATTTGTCCGCAATGATTTCGGGAGATACGGCAGGGTCGACATCAAATACAATAAATATGAGACGGACAATGACTATTGGAGATTCGGATATCATTCGGCTGCGGGCGCGGATGTGTTCAGCGCTGATTACACAATATACAGAAGCGGCTATGAAAAATATACCGTCGGGGCGGAGCGGGAGCTGGGAAAGCTGCGGCTTGGCCTGTATTCATCATACGGAGGGGCTTATGACTGGGGGGCACGCATACGTTTCTCCGCCTGCTGGGAACCGAGCAGGCGTTTGTATTTAAGGGGCGGCTATTATTATTCGGAAAATGAGTCTGAGCCGTATGAATGGGACGCGTATTTAAGGGTTTCAATATACTGATATTTTGTGTGTTTTTAGATTCTTTCCGCGGAACCGCGCGTCCGCGGTCATGCGGGCTTTTCCCGGTCTGTTTTCGGGCATGTTCGGGATTTTCATTGCGCCCTTACAATTGACATATTGGTGAAAAGATTTATAATTGCATATAATAACGAGGGGGTATTGAATGAAAAGAGCGTTGATCAGTGTGTGGGATAAAGAAGGGATCGTGGATTTTGCCAAAAAGCTTGTGTCAATGGGCTGGGAGATCATTTCCACCGGCGGGACGTACGCCAAATTGACCGGCAGCGGCATAGAATGTCTGCGGGTTTCCGATGTGACAGGTTTTCCCGAAATACTCGGCGGAAGGGTGAAGACTCTGCATCCGCTGATACACGGGGGGCTTTTGGGCAGACGGGATTCCGCGGAACATGTAAAAGAGATGAAAGATAACGGCATCCTTCCCATAGAGATGGTAGTGGTCAATCTGTATCCCTTTTTTAACACCGTTTCCACCCCCGGCACTGCGTTTGAAGACGCAGTGGAGATGATAGACATCGGCGGTCCGTCGATGATACGTTCGGCGGCCAAGAACTTTAAAGACGTCATCGTCCTGACGGACCCGCGGCAATACGCGGATGTAGTCAACGCGCTTGAGCGGGATGGCGACCTGGATGAGGACTTTCGTAAAAATTTGGCCGCGGCTGTCTTTTCCGCGACCGCTTCATATGATTCGGCCATAGCAGACTACCTCGGCGGGGAGGCCTTTCCGGAGCGTTTGACCGTCAGTTGTGAAAAAACACTGGATCTGAGATACGGGGAGAATCCGCATCAGAAGGCGGCGGTGTATTCACTCCCCGGCACAGACCCGTCGACTCTTATGAGCGCTGAAATACTATGGGGGAAGCCGCTTTCATATAACAATATGATGGACGCGGAGTCATGCGTCAATCTTACCTACAGTTTCAGGGAATCT
>CAZJQC010000055.1:0-5892 GCA_964548195.1 uncultured bacterium
TATTTATTTTCGGCTGCACGAAAAACTCGAAAATGGCATACGCTGAAGATGGGAAACAGATCGACTATTCCTCGGCGGAAAAAGTGTGGTCGACAGCAGACGGGTTGAAGATACCCGAATCTGTGATGTACGATAAGAAGAACGATGTTCTGTATGTGTCCAGCATCAACGGAGGTTCCGCGGAGAAAAACGGAAAGGGTTTTATTTCAAAGATCTCAACAGACGGGAAAGTGACAGACCTTGAATGGGTTGCCGGTCTTAACGCCCCTAAAGGCATGGGGATAATGGGAGATGACCTGTATGTCACAGACATCGACCGTTTCCATGTAATAAATATCCCAAACGGGAATATAAAAAAGACAGTGACGATCGACGGGGCTGAGTTTTTAAATGACATTGCCGTTGGCGATGACGGGTATGTGTATATAACTGATATGAACACAAAGATCATACACCGTTTTGACAGCGTCAAAACAGAAAATTGGCTGGCCTTGAAAGATTATTCCCGTCCCAACGGATTGTTTATGAGTGGAGCGGAGCTTTATATAGGTACTGCCGAAGGCATATTGAAGTGCAATACCGCAGACGGATCAATAGTACTGTTCATTGAAAATACCGGCGGCATCGACGGGATAAAAGCAGTGGGACGCGATTCGTTTATCGTCAGCGACTGGAGGGGAAAAGTCCAGATCGTCAGTAAGGACAAACAACCGATCATACTCAGCGACACATCCGAAGACAAAATAAACGCCGCTGATTTCGAGTTTATAAAAGAGACCGATATGGTCTATATCCCGACTTTTAACAACAATAAAGTCGTGGCTTATAAGATCAAATAGTATGCGCGGCATAAAGTGAGATCACATCAAGCGCTTTAAAAAACTGCCGTAGTGACAGATGATCTGGGAACATGTTGAATGTTCTTATGAGGATCAAGCTGTTTGGCGTACGCTCTATTTGACGGACAGGCGGCATGATAAAGTGCCCAGATGAAGCCGGGAGATAGCCGCTGCATGGGAAAACAGAAAATAAGCGTGACTTGACTTTTTTATTCTTGGCATTATAAGACAATATGGTATCGGTCTTACTGCTTGCTTTTTTTGCAGCAATTCCATTGCATAGAAGCATGCAATTTTTAAAAAAGGAGGAGTCATGGCTAAAGTTTCAATCGAGATGGTACGGAAGTCCGGGGTAGATCTGGACAAATTGCTGGATTTGCTGGTGAAAAATGCCGCAGCGGAATTGACGACGTTTTATTATTATACCATTCTGCGGGCTAACCTTATTGGATTGGAAGGAGAAGGTGTCAAAGAGATCGCGGAAACGGCAAGGATTGAAGACCTAAATCATTTTGAGGCATTGGTTCCCCGCATATATGAATTGGGCGGAAAATTGCCGGATTCCATGAAAAAATTCCACGATATGTCCGCATGTCCGCCGGCGAGTTTGCCTGCAAACCCTGAAAACGCCAAAGACATACTTAAGGTACTGGTCGAAGCTGAGAGATGCGCGGTAAGGGGATACACCGCAATATGTGATATGACGGCCGGGAAAGACCACAGGACTTATGATCTGGCTCTTGCAATACTCAATGAAGAAATTGAGCACGAGTCATGGTTCGCTGAGTTTATCGGCGAAGGGCCGTCGGGTCATTTCCTGCGTAGGGGCGATACGTCCCCCTTTGTATCAAAATTTTTGAAATAACAGTCACAGGAAAGGCTTTCGCTATATTGTACACTTAACGCCTCTGTTCGGCCGTGCGGGTGGTCATTCTTTTTCACATCCTCCTGAGCGCCCGTGAGACCCCGTATTCGTTTATACTGAAGTGTTTCCCGATCTCCCGCAGGGACAAGCTGTTCTATTTATGTGAGATATGGATGAGATAGCCGTATGATTATTTTTTTGAATATATAAATTTCCTTTGATCTATCCAATGGCTGTATCCTCCGGCGTCCATGGCTTCAGTCACATAAGATCTGCGCCGGTTGCGGAGAAGAACTCCAATGCATTTGCTTTCGGAAAACTTTATGTTATAATGTAAGTTAGGCCGTCTGTTTTGTTGTCCGGCCTTTGAAAGCGGGAAGCTATGAAAAGGGTTTTGGTTGTTGCGGTATTTTTTCCGGCCATAAACAGGCGGGCATGTGATAGGAGCGATCGGAGATCCGTGATCGACATGTTTTACGGTGCCATGAGAACGCGGATACGGAGACGGCGATGAATCTGGTTCTTATCGTGATCGCCCCGGCCTTGCTATTTACGTCTTTATTTGTCATCTTGAAGAGGATTTTGAGAAAACAGGTCGCAGTACGTATAAGAACATTAAAAGAGAATGAAAAAAAATTCCGCGCGCTTGTCGAGTTTTCCAGCGATTGGATATGGGAAGTGGATGTCGATGGGACGTACATATATTCGAGTCCGCAGGTTGAAGCGATATTGGGGTATAGACCGGAAGAGGTCGTCGGCAAAACCCCGTTCGATCTGATGCCGCGGGAAGAGTGCGGGAAGACAAAGGATGCCTTTAACAATCTGATAAAGAAGGGCCAGCCGCTTGCAGCCCTGGTGAATGTGGCTCTGCGTAAAGATGGGCGGCGTGTGGTGCTTGAGACAAACGGCGTTCCGATCTTTGACGGCGCCGGAAAAATAAAAGGATATCGGGGTATTGACCGCGATATCACAGAGCGTGAAAAAGTGGCCGAAAGGTTGCGGGAAAATGAGCGCGAAACCACTCTTATGCTGCACCGCATGATCAATGCATTCGTTCTGTTCGAGTCGGTTTTTGATGAAAAGGGCGACTTTGTCAGTTACCGTTTTGTCTATATTAACAGAGCTTATGAGAAAATCACAGGTTTGAAAAACAATGAGGTAAAAGGCAAAACGGTTCACGAAGTGTGGCCGGGTACCGAGCCGGAGTGGGTCAAAAGGTACGGGGAAGTCGCTGTCACGGGTATTGCTCAGGATTTCGAGCTGTATCATGATCCGACAAAGAAATGCTATCACTGCAGTGTTTATCGGCCATGGGATACGCCTGAGCGGTTTTGTGTTATTTTTGAGGATATAACGGAAAGCAGGGAGGCCGAAAAAAAGTTAAGGGAAAGTGAAGGAAAATTCAGAGGCATTTTTAGCCAGGCGGCTGTCGGCATGGCGAGAGTGGCGCCGGATGGGACATGGCTGGAAGTCAATCAAAAACTTTGTGATATTGTAGGATATTCACGCAACGAACTGTTGGCAAAGACATTTCAGGACATCACCCATCCCGATGATTTGCAAATTGATCTCGATTATATTCAACAGCTTATTGCAGGTGATATTAAAACGTACTCCATGGAAAAACGTTATTTTAAAAAGCAAGGTGATATTGTCTGGATAAACCTCACTGTAAGTCTTGTCCGCGATGAAAATGATAATCCGAAGTATTTTATTTCAATAATTGAAGAAATAACCGAAAAATGGCTGGCAAAAGAAAAACTCATGATAAATGAAAAGCGGTATCAAAAAGCACAGGCCTTAGGCCATGTGGGAAATTGGGAATATGATCCCGTTAGAGGAAAATTCTGGGCTTCGGATGAATCAAAACGGATCTATGGCTTTAAGCCGGATGCTGTTGATTTTGCCGTGAATGATGTTGAAAATTGTATACCTGAAAGGGAGATGGTGCATCAGGCATTGGTCGATCTTCTCGAAAACGATATCGAATATGATCTGACCTTTGACATTATCACTGACGACGAAGGCATCCGAAAGACAATTCACTCTATCGCTGAAGTCGAAAGAGACGATCTGGGGAATCCGATAAAAATAACGGGTGTCATTAATGACATCACCGAAAGAAAGAAGATGGAGGAACAGCTCAGGCAGTCACAAAAAATGGATGCCGTGGGCCAGCTCGTCGGGGGTGTCGCGCATGATTTTAATAATATGCTGGCGGGAATAATGGGTGGCGCTGATGTGCTTGCCATGAAATTAGGCGGGGACCGGAAGTTAAAAAAATATATTGACCTGATAATCGACTCCAGCATGCAGGCCGCTGAGATGGTCCAAAAACTTCTTTCTTTTTCACGTAAAGAACAAACATTAAAAGAAGTGTTCGACGTCCATGATTCTGTCAACAGGGTGTCAGGCATGCTTGAGCGCAGCATTGATAAACGTATTGAGATAGAGCTCGATCTTAATGCGGATATTTCGACAATAAATGCCGATCAGACTCAAATACAAAGCGCGATATTGAATTTGGGGATCAATGCAAGGGATGCGATGGCTGAGGGCGGAAAATTAATGATAAGAACAAAGAATGTCGATTTCACTAAATCAATTAAGCAGCATGATTTAAAAATCATACCCGGTAAATATATTGAGATCGATATCGAGGATACAGGCGTCGGTATGAGCGATGAAATAAAATCACATGTTTTCGAGCCATTTTTCACCACAAAAGAGGTGGGCAAAGGGACAGGCCTGGGCCTCGCCATCGTATACAATACGATAAAAGAAAATCAGGGCTTTATAAATCTCTATAGTGAAACCGATAAAGGCACGGTAGTGAAAATATATTTGCCGGTTCTTTCCGGCGAACGGCCGGCAGCAGCGGAAAAGCATGAGGAAAAAATTGCTTACGGCAGCGGATGCGTCCTTGTTGTGGATGATGAAAGCGTGGTGAGGATTATGGCGGGTGATATGCTCCGTGAATTAGGTTACGACGTTTTGTTTGCCGAGGACGGAAAAGAAGCCGTCGCGCTGTACAGAGAAAAGCAGGCCGGTATTGATCTGGTGATGCTTGATGTCATAATGCCCAAGATGAACGGCAGGGATGCCTTTTATGCCCTGAACGCCATTGATCCTGAGGTCAAGGTCCTGATTTCATCCGGATTCGCGCAGGATACAAATATCGCCAAACTTATTGAAGACGGCGCTTTGGGTTTTATTCAAAAGCCATATCGCCGAATGGAATTGTCAAAAAAACTTTCGGAATTTTTATCGTAAGTGACAATATTAATTGTTATATTTTAAGAATACATTGACAGAAGAAAAACGCCGGCAAATTTGGCGCGGCCTTTTTCTCCGGGATATGGAAGCGGCGGCCGGGTATTCATTTATTTAGGTCCCGCCATATAAAAGTGATGCGTATTTTACAATCGTATAAAGTGTGCCCCGGCCCCGGATATTTGATACGAAGACAATGGGGGTATGTATGAAGGAGAAAGTAACCGTGGATGATTATAGTAAAAAGAACATGATGATATGGGACAGATGGGCCCGGGAAGATCGGCCATGGTGCCGGCCCATCAGCCATGAGGAATATCTCAGGGCCGCGGCCGGTGAGTGGAACCTGCGTCTGACGCCTGTAAGCTTTGTGCCGGGAAAGTGGTTCCCGCCCCTGTCTGGCAAGAAAGTGCTCGGACTGGGCGCGGGTGGCGGCCAGCAGATGCCCGTTCTGGCGGCGCACGGGGCCGACGTCACGCTCTTTGATTTTTGCCCCTATCAGCTGGATCTGGACAAACAGGTGGCGGAGCGCGAGGGATACGCAATATCTCTTGTGCGGGGTGACATGACCGGGATCTTCCCATTTGATGACTGCATGTTTGAACTCCTGTTTATGCCGCTGTGCGCACAGTTTGCCCGTGACATACGCCATGTGTGGGCGGAATGTATGCGTGTGCTGAAGCCCGGCGGTATTCTTATGGCGGGTTTTGTGAATCCCATGGGATGGTTGTTCGAAGATGATGACGAGGAACAGGATACAAAAGAGGCGCCTCCCCCGCGCATTGTCCGCCATCTGCCCTATGACCCGATCGCAGACGGCTCCGCTTCTTTGTCTGGCATGACACAGTTTTCTCACTCACTTGAAGCATTGATAGGCGGCCAGACGGATGCGGGATTTCTGATCACCGGATTATA
>CAZJQC010000056.1:0-4186 GCA_964548195.1 uncultured bacterium
CCTTGATTTCTGCGCCGTTTACGCCATGTTCATGGCCGGCGGATTCATGGATGAGATGGGACCTGATGCCAAAAACGCCCATGAACTCTCAGCCAAAATAGAATACAACTTCTAAGAACAGATTAACAACACATAAAGTGGAAAGGCGGCCCGAAAGGCCGCCTTTTTTATGTATTACCTTGATTTTTAATTTTTAAACGTTATTATTAGGTATCAAAAAACGGAGGTTAATATGAAGAAAGTGTTGGTTGTTATTTTAATGGTTATGATACCTGTCATGGTATTCGGCATGGATTTTTCCTATTCGGGACTATTGCGCACCAGGACGACTCAGATAAGTGATACTGAAAACTATTATGACCACGAAATGTGGGGCGGCGAGTTTAATCCCTCTAACGGGGAACCCGATACGATGACGTATTCAGATTACAGGCTGCGTTTGTTTACCAATGCCACATTCAGCGATGCCCTTAATCTTGTATGGGGAATCGAAGTGAACGGCGTATGGGGCGATGAGTATCAGAACAGGGATGAAGTAAGCGTGCAGACAAAGCATCTGTATCTTGATTTCACGCCCGATATGGTCGACATGCTCAAGATAAGGGTCGGCCTTCAGCCTTTCAAGGATGTCTACCAGGGCGCCATCTTCGATGAAGACGCCGTAGGCGTCACAGTGATGCCCGAACTTGATTTCGCCGATTTCATGGTGGGTTATTTTGTATTTCATGACGAAGAGGTCAATGGAGGGGATTCATACAGATTCTACACATTTGACGCAGCCAAAGATTTTGGCGCTTTTAATGTAAAGGCAGAAGTACTTTATGCCAAAGACGATTATGAAAGCCTGAAATCGCTGTATTACGGTATTGTACTGAATTATACCCAGGACAACATCGAAGCCGGAGCCCATTATGTATATAATGACAATACATATTACGTTGATAACTATGACGACCGAGGCCATTTTATCTATGGATTCGCCAAATACACTTTCAATGAAAAGATGGCTGTAAAACTTCATCTCGGCATGTCACCGGGGGATATTACCGATGATGACGACTATGTCAGCTTCATGGCGTTGAAACCCTATTTTAACCCCTATGGACTGGAATACCTCTATGCGGGCAAAGTAATGGACGAACAGAAAGTCATCTCAAGCCCCGGATATGATAAAGAGGGCTGGGCTGTAGCGGGTCAGAATGTATTTGCAGCCAATGTGACATATGACATGTTCTACCTCAATGCCGGTATGATCACTATGATTCAAGATGACGAATCAGAATCGTTCGGCACAGAGATCGACCTTGGCATGGACATGCCTTTGGTCGAAGGACTTGATTTCTCAGCAGTATATGCGATATTCATGCCCGGCGACTACTTTGAGAACACAGACACCGCCCATGAACTTTCCGCAAAACTGCAGTATAACTTCTAAGAGCATATTAATAACACATAAAAAAAGGCGGCCTTTCCGGCCGCCTTTTTTATATCCGTGAAAAACGATATTTCTTGAGCCCGCGTCCGGGGGTCAAATCTCAGAGAATCATCAAAAACGGCACAAGGGCAATGGGGGCGAGCGACGGATCTGTCAGCGCGCAAAGCATCACGAGAAACACCGACAAAATGAGAAAAAAAAGACGATACAGTATCAGGACGATGCGTCTCTCCCTTATCAGGAACACGGCGGCAGACAACGGCAAAAAAAGATATATGAAGGACGAAAAGGCATAGGCCGTGCATGCCGTGATGACGGTAAGCGAGATAAACAAGGCGACTCTCGGAAAAAACGATCTTTTTCCAAAGACCCCGAGCCCCCTTCTTTTGGCGGCATCCGCGGCAGCCCTGTATCCGTAGTATTTTTCAACGGCAAAGACTGAAGCGGCCTTTACGAGCAATGCCTCAGGAAGGGGGAACTCAGACCCGAAAAGGAGCAATATGATGATATCCATGAATAAAAATGCGGCAAAAAGCATATAATATACCGATGATACCCTGCGGGATATGTCGCGGACAAGCCTTTCGTCCCCGTCCATGCAGGCCGCGAATACGCAATTGCGGGGAAAGGCGGCAATCGCGAACGCCATCATCAGAATAATGCAGTCGACAGCGAACTGACTAAATGCCGCGATGTTCATATCTCAACCTTTTCAACAATTGCCCTGAGAGCATGCCTATGAGCATGCCTGTGAATATGCCCGAAATAAATATTATTGTGTAGAGGTATCTCATCTCGCCGTTAGGCACAAAGAACCAGCGCACGGCGGACACCTGGCCCAGATTATTGAAAAAAGCCGCGCCGATGCTGAAAGCCGTGATCGATACCCTGTCAAGCATGGTTATTACAAACAACGCAGCCGCGGCATTGCCGAACACCGATATCAGGAAAGATGGTGTCCCCAGGCGGCCCCATATCAGGGATACGATCAATACCTTGAAAAATATCACCAGCACGGCTTCTTTCCTGCCAAACATATATGCGGTCAGCACTGAGATCACATGCGCCAGGCCGACTTTAACAAAGGGAAATGGCGCTGTGACCAGTATATCAAAGGAGTTCAGGAGTACGGCCATGGCTGTGAACAAAGCCAGGAACAACATCTTGTTTCTTTTCATTGTACGATCACATCCATATCGTCGTGTTTGGGATGAAGCGGTGTGATGACTATGACTGTTCTGTTGGGGACACAGACTATCACGCCGTCAGACACCCAGCCCTGTTTTTCGCAGATCTTCAAGGGGCATGAGGCATGAGTCACCCTCGCCCTTCCGTCCTTTATTTCAAGTATATGGGTCTTTATGTCATATACCCCGTCATGTCCAAGCTCAAACAGAGTAACAACGCCGCCCTTTTCGACCGCGGCGGTGCCGCGCTCGTATTTAGCCGTCTCACATACAGGCAATGTCGCCAAAAAGATATAGGCGGCGATTATTATCAGCGCATAAAGTGGAATATCGGCTTTTTTAAAATACATGGATATACTTTAATGCCGCGCTCATATTTTGCAAGTATTTTCATCTCCGACGGGCCTGCGGTCATGGCTGATTTTCATCCAAACCCGTGAAATCCGCCTGCCTGCCGCACGAAGAGCATTTTCCATCGCTCACACCTGTTATTTTCGTGTGATATCCCTCGCGTTTAACAAGTATCTGTCCGCAACCGGGGCAACGGGTATCGGAGCGGCTTAAAACACCTGCGTTTCCCGTATACACATAGTAAAGTCCCGCATTGCGCGCCATATTGAAGGCACGCCCCATCTTATCGGGGTCTGTGGGCGGGGTCTTCATCTTATATGCCGGATAATATGCAGACAGATGAACCGGTACCGAGGGCGCAAGAGTCTCCGCCGCCCATCGGGCGAATGCTTCCACCATCTCATCCGAATCATTCGCCCCGGTGACCATAAGATACGTAAGCTCCACATGCACTCCCTCTTTATAAAGGGACTCGGCCGTATTCATGGCCGGCATATGGTATCCGCCGGTGAACCCGCGGCTTATCTCATCGGACATGGCTTTAATATCTATGTTTGCGGCATCTATATACGGCATCAGCCGTTTCAGCGGAGCGGGGTTCACGTACCCGTTTGAGACAAGCACTATTTTAAAGTCCGTGTTCTCCGCCTTTACTATCTTCGCGAAATCAAGTATATATTCATACCATACAAAGGGCTCCGAATAGGTGAAGGCTATCATCCCGTTCCCGCCGGCCAACGTGAGATCCGCAAGTTCGGAAGGCTGCATAATGCGGCCGTGTCTCTTCTTTTGTGAGAGGTCCCAGTTCTGGCACCATCTGCAGGAAAGGTTGCAGCCCCATGAAGCCGCCGATAATATTTCACTGCCGGGATAAAAGTGATACAGCGGTTTTTTTTCAATGGGATCCATGGAAAGGGCGGCCACATCCGCATAGTTTTCAGCATACAGCACGCCGTCTTTATTTACCCTTGCCAGACATCTGCCGCGTCCCCCGGAAGGGATGAGACAAAATTCGGGACACAGCCCGCATCTGACAGATCGGGCTTCATCTTCCGAAGCGAAAAAATACTCTGCCTTTCTCATCGGACCTCTTTTCCATATTGCGGTGATCCATGTTGCCGTCGGACATCACCGCCAGCGCTCCGGTACCGGCGCCCACTACATGTTCTGAAAAGCCGCTTCCCATAGCGAACCATGCAGTAGACAGCAGGTC
>CAZJQC010000056.1:4286-5593 GCA_964548195.1 uncultured bacterium
CCCGTTTTCTCCTATCTCCACGGCGCTGTGTTCTTTTGCGTACAAAGCCTCCTTTATGTCTTTATCGGCGGGGATGCGCCCGCCATTGCTGAAATCCCAAAGGTCGATAAGGGCCGCCATTAGCGGATCGAAATATCCGCCCGTCTCGCTTTCATGCTCAGTAATGAACGTAAACACATAAGCCAGGTCCTTATTCACAATCCTGCGGTCCCGGTTTAATGCTGCTATGGCGGAACGGTCGTTGTAACGGGTCATGGTATCGTCGTAAGACCTGACATAGGATTCTATCTCATCGAGCACATTTGAATGCGCCGCATCCGTTTTAACAGAGCAAAAGGTATCCAGCGCGAAGAACGAGCGTTCCGACATCTCAGTCTTCCCGCAACCCCAAAACACAGTGAGAAGATCAATCAAGAGTATGAATAATAATATCCTTTTCTTCATATTTTCCGTCACCTATCCGAAAACTTTTTTCCAGCAGATCTACGGCGGCTGCTTTTCCGTTTTCATCATTATAAAAGATTTCAAACACCGCGTCCCCCACGGACAGCTTGTCGCCGGGAGCGGCTTTAAGGATCACACCTGTGCCGTGGTCGATGCTGTCCTCTTTTTTCATCCTTCCGCCGCCCAGGTATATCACTGATTTGCCTACGGCATAGGTATCCATGGACAGCATCACCCCGTTTTGTTTGCTTCTCAGTTCAAAGATCTTGCCCCCGAAACTTCCCTTTTCTATTGCCGGCAGCTTCTTAAGATCCGCGCCGGATTCGCGCATCATCCGCTCGAACCGTTCACGTATGGCGCCGCTTTCCAGGAGATCGTCGCAGACCTGAAAAAAATCCGCTTTGTCGCCGATGTTATACATGCGCCACAACATATACGCCAGCTCCCATGTGACTTTTTTCAGCCTTTTGTCGACATGGGCCCCTGACATGAACCGCAAGACTTCCATGACCTCCAACGCATTTCCGGCGCTATATCCAAGCACTCTGTCCATGTCGGTTATAACGGCGGCGGCCTTGAGCCCGGTCCCTCTGGAGACCGTGACCAGGGAATCCGCGAGCGCCTTGGCGTCCTCAAGGGTATTCATGAAGGCTCCGTTTCCGCATTTCACGTCATATACTATGGCGTCTATCCCCTCCGCCTTTTTTTTGGATACTATGCTGGCGGTTATCAGAGGTATTGACTCAACGGTCGCCGTGGCGTCCCTGAGGGCATACAGCATCTTGTCCGCCGGGACTATATCATCCGTCTGCGAAAAGATCACGGCCCCTGTGGAAGCGCATCTTCGCAGCACTTCCTCCGGC
>CAZJQC010000057.1:0-5460 GCA_964548195.1 uncultured bacterium
GAATCGGACACATTAACGATTCACCGTACGGTAGTTGTTTGGAGAAGGTTAATATGTGAAGGGAGGATGTTTGTGAAACGATTTATTGTATTTATAACACTCGGAATGATGTTAACAGTATGTTCCTTTTCGGGAGTCACAATCAGGTATAATGACAAAGTGATCATTGATTCACAGTCATTCATATCCGAAGCCGATGCGACTATTTGGGAAATTATCACGGATACTGTTAAAAAATGGCTGGATGACATGAATATGTATATTGAAATTCATGTGATTGAAGTAACTGTCATTACCGGCGGCAGCACGGGAGGTGATACCGGAGGGAATACAGGTAATGATACAACTGAAGAGCCTGAAGAATAGTAAAAAAAGCGAGGAGAGCGTTCATGCTCTCCTTCGCTTATAAAGAAGGTTGATGATTTATGATAAGGTATGTGTTATTGACATTTTTAGTCGCGATGGCATCATGGGGATGCAGCACTAAATTCAATGAGGATAATATAAAAAATGATTTTAGGCAGTTGGACTTGAAGTTTATCGGTGAACTAAAAAATTTTTCTTCGACTTTGTATTGCAGATATGGCGATGAAGTGTTTTCACTCAACCGTAAAAGCTTTGAATTATGCAGATACCGTCTTATTGATGACGGAAGCTGGAGTTTAGCACATAAAGTAGTATTACAAAAAGGAAAAGGACCGGGCGAATTTATGCAGCCCGGAGGATTTTGCGCAGATTCGACAGGAAAGTTGATCGTCACTGACAGCGCATTAAGTCGTGTTAGCGTTTTGGATAGAAATTTGATATGTACCGATTCAAATAATATAAACGCAGAAGGGACTATGGTTACTGGAGATGGCATGGCAGACTGCCTTGGAGTACAACGTCTGATAATTTCCTATGTTCATTATGAAAAGCCGGGAAAGGAGCTTATACTATTTGACTATGTAAAAGGTGAAATTGTGAAGAAATTCGGAAGAGACGTGGTTGTTAGTCCTGATCGGCCGTCTTCCTTTCTTTCCGCCGTCGGAAATTTTTATTGTGTCGAAGGAAACATTTTTAGAATGACTTATGAGCCGGAGCTGTATCTATATGCTGAAAATGATTCGATACTGGAAATTAATATTAACGAGGTTCTTGAGAAATATAATATTAAGCTGGTTAAACCCGGGGTCAGGGAGCGAACAAGAGATGTCAGAAAAAAGGGTGAAAAAGGGGTGAAAGAATACGGATTAAATCAAATTGGGGAAAGCGGCAATGTTTGCCTTTCCATTGGGGATTATAGGAATCACCGATTTTTACTGATAGTCTTTGATAAAAATGGAAGTGTTCATGATTTAAGGATTATAAAAAATGACAATATTTCCCTTAATGGCTTTACTAAATATTGGTGGTATGATGATGATAAAATTGCTTTTTATGGCGCAAAGGATAACCGGCTTGAATTATATCATATCACTAACCTGATCTGACAACTCCCCAACCGTTCGTTATCTCCACCAATAATGTCAGTTGTCAGCCTATAATGCGGTTCGTCGGAAAGTCGGGCCGAAAACGTTGACTATTTTTGGAATCGGACACATCCTAAAAGTTACGCCCGGCATATCTGCCGACGTTTAAACAAGGAGGTGTTGATGATGGGAACATCAAAAAATGGGATCGGAGCCCGGTATGCTGTCATGCTTGTTGTGTTTATGGCATGCATGTTCTCCGAAGGTTTTTCTCAAAGTATCGCAAAACTCAAAACGTATGAACTGGTGCGCAAAGAGCTCCCCGCCCTGCGTTCACTCAGGACATCCGGTGAGACGATAGAGTTTATATGCAGCGCGCCTGAGTACAAGATCATCGGGGTCAGGGACGGCAAGACGCTCAGCATCAAAGGGTTCGACTCGACCTATGTGCCCGGAGAACCCATGCTGCCCGTTGTGGAATACGAGCTGGCCCTTCCCCCGGATGTGGACCCGCGCACGGTGAAGCTTGACTATGAGATAACCGCTTCCACCGAGATACCGGGAACACATCAGATCATGCCGGCTCCGCCGCTGCGCGCCCGCGTCGATGTTGAAAAGGGTAAGGGAGAGCTGATAGAATACTGGGGCGCGATGAAAGATATCAGGAACATGCGGGATGTGAAGATCTATAAGAGCAAAAACTATTTCCCGGCGCATCCCGTGGAGCTGAAGTCGCGCGAACGGATGCGCAAATGGCAGTTTGTGAAGATCGCCTTTTCGCCGATGCGGTATTTCCCCGATTCCGGGAGACTCGTCTTCATAAAATCGGTTAAGGTGACGTTGAGATTCGACAGGATCAGGCCGATTGCAAACATCACAATGGAGAATAAAATAATGACACCCGTGAAATACGAAAAGAGCCTGATAAGAACCGACCTGACAAGACTGCCTTTTTCAAAGGTCAATGACATGGTCATGAACGCCGAAGCCAGACAGCGTTTCCTGAACTATAACCAGGCAATAGACCTCAAATGGTATGCGCCCGGCGATGAACCCATGCCCGGTGATTCCATCGCGGATTATGTGATCATCACCACAAACGACATCGTCACAAACAGCACGGAATTAAACAATTTTGTGAATCACAAAACCACGCTCGGCCACACCGTCATGGTGGTCACCGAAGACGATTACGGCATACTCTCGGGACAGGCGCCCGACGGCACCGCCGAGAAGATACGGCAGTGGCTTATCGACAATTACGGCCCGCTTGGTATAAAGTGGCTGCTGCTGGTGGGAGATCCCGACCCCGACGACCCGGCAGACCCTGCCGATACCGTGGGTGAAGTGCCCATGAAGATGTGCTGGCCGCACAGGTCCTCCACCAGATATCAGCAGTCGCCCACGGACCATTTTTACGCCGACCTTACAGGCAACTGGGACCTTGACGGCGACGGCTTCTACGGCGAGAGCCTGAGCATAACAAACCCGGTCACACCAGATCCCGCCGTGGATCCCGAGACCTTCTCCGCAAGATGGACCGGCCGTTTTGAGACTGCCGTTGACGGCACATGCTATTTTTCGGTTTACAGCGATGAGGGCGTAAGGCTGTCGGTCGACGGCACGGCCGTCATAGACAACTGGACCGCGCATTTTCCGTCCACCGATTTCGGCTCCATAGTCCTGACCGCCGGCATGCATGATATCGAGATAGAGTATTACGACCTCGTCGACGACGGCACGATCATCATCACCTGGCGCAGGCCGGGCGAAACCGATTATTCATACCCGCAGGCGGCGGACCTATACCATCTTTCCGGAGGCAGTTATGTGTCCGGCGGGCTGGACGGCGAGTATTTCAACAATGCGGACCTTACCGATCCCGTTCTAAGCCGGGTGGACTCTTCCATCTATTTTTACTGGGGCACCGGCGATAACGGCGCCGGCGGGCTGGAATTCACGCCGGAACTCTATGCCGGCAGAATACCCGTCTACAATAATGATTATGCCGCATTGGACGGCATACTGCGGAAGATGATAGACTATGAGACAGTCACGTCCATACCCGAATGGCGCAGAAGGATACTTACGCCCATGGAGCCTTCCGACGCCTCCACCCCCGGCTATGACGTGGGTGAGAACATAAAGGACAACAGCTGCATACCGGCGGGACTGGGCTATTTCCGCATCTATGAAGAGGATTACGGACTGAGCCCCGCGCCGGAGGACACTCCCTGCTCCGAAGCCAACGTGGTGGCCGAATGGCCGAACGGATACGGCATGGTCACATGGTTCACACACGGCTGGTGGGGCGGCGCAAGCGGAGTCTTTTCGTCCGCTTCATGCCCGAGTCTTGACGACACCATGCCGTCATTCACATATCAGGCCTCGTGCAATAACGGATATCCCGAACAAAGCGGGAACCTGGGCTATTCGCTGCTGGAACAGGGCGCGGTCGCCACGGTCTCCGCGTCGCGCGTGTCCTGGTATGCGCCGGGCATTTATTTCGACATACCGCTGAGCTGGGGCGTTAATCAGTCCATGGCGTATTATTATTCAAAATGCCTGCTTGGCGGCATCACTGCGGGCCAGTCGCTGTTCGCGGTCAAAGAGGGCGCGAACGCATGGATGAACAACATGGACTATAACCTGTACGGCGACCCCTCGATGAGTCTCTTTAAACCCTACGAAGTGCCCGATGTGGACATCATACCCGTGCTTGACAATTCGGGCAGCATGTATGGGTACACGTCATCCTCAAACACCGACAGAAAGATCGATGTCCTGAAGGAAGCTGCCCATCAATTCGTGGATATGATGGAAGGCGATGAGGGGCATCAGTTCGGACTCGTCAAATTCAATACGAATGCGATGACAATACATAATCTGCAGCCGTTCACCGAGGCCGGCAAAGCGGCCATACATACGGTCATCGACGGCGTCACTCCCACGGGTCTTACCTCTATAGGAGACGGACTTGATTATGCGAGAAGCCAGTTTGCATCCGGCGGCATCGCCGATAACAGAAAAGTCGTATTGCTTGTGACCGACGGCATGGAGAACCAGCCGCTGTGGATATCCGATGTGCAGGCTTCGGTGATCGGCGACAACATAAAGGTATATCCGCTTGGACTCGGCTATTCCGGCAATATAAACGAGGCGAAGCTCATAACGCTTGCCGAAGACACGGGCGGCGATTACCGCATAACGGACGACGACCTGGTGTTCCGCAAGTATTTTGTTGAGATACTCTGCGAAGCCACCGACTGGAGCGTCGTCGCGGATCCCGTGCTCTCGCTTTCAAATGGCCAGGAATCATCCGTATTGGTAAACGTAAGCGGCGCCGATACGGAGATGATCTTCACCGTCTACTGGTCCGGTTACGACAATGCGGTCGAGTTTAACCTTAAAGCCCCGAACGGCAAGACGTATTATCCCAACGCTTCCGCGTCGGGCTACACGTACAAGGGCAGCGGCCGCTATGCCTTCTACCGTATAAAACCCGCCGCCGCTCAGGCCGGGCAGTGGCAGATGCGCGTCAAAGGCAAAAACCTCGCGGCCGGGAAACAGGTGCGTCTGTCCGCGTCGGCCTTCTCAAGGTCGGGCACTAAGATGTCCGTGGAACTTGACAACGGCATCATCCATACCGGCGACAAGAATCTCATCGCGGTAAGGCTCATGCATTACGGCCGGCCTGTGAAAGGCGCCGATGTGAAGGCCTATCTCGATTCGCCGAAGACAGGGTTCGGAAACCTCATAAAGTATAATCTTGTCGACATGAAAAAGTATCCGGTCTCCGGAAGCGCCGACATAAAGGACATGGACATGCTGCAGGTCAAGACGGGCCTTTTGAAGACCAGGCTCGGCGACAAATTCAACGTACGTGTGAAAAACGTGTTCAAGCTTTATGACGACGGCACGCATGGCGACCGGGTGAAAGACGACGGCGTCTATAGCGTCACTGTCATGAACACGCGTGTTCCCGGATCATACACCGCCCGTGTGAAGG
>CAZJQC010000058.1:0-5369 GCA_964548195.1 uncultured bacterium
CCCCTTGGGGAATAAAAACGGAACCGGCATTGCCGCCGGTTCCGTTTTCAAAGATTCAAGGCCTATTCGGCGAGAGCGTCCCCGCTTTTTTGTGCGAACCCGAATAATTTTCTCATGTCGTTGTTCGCCATATAAAGGGACGGAATAAAGAACAATGTCAGGAAACTCGCGAACAGAAGTCCGTATGCCATCGCCATGACCACAGGCACGATAACCATGGCATTACCCCCGATGCCGTACACCGTGGGAAGCAGCCCCATCACTGTAGTGACCGTAGTCAGTATTACGGGCCGCAGCCTCTGTTTGGCGCCATTGGCGACATTGTCTATCACGGTCTTGTTGTCAGCCGCGGGGTTCGACTTGAACACCTTGTTTATAAAGTCGACCATGACCACGCTGTCGTTGACCACGACGCCCGACAGCCCTATCATCCCTATAAGCCCCATGAAAGACAGCGGCACTCCGTGCAGGGTAAACGCGAGAAGCGCGCCGGCAAGGCCGAAGGGTATGGTAAGCAGTATGATGAAAGGCTGCGTCAGCGATTTGAATAGAAGCACCATGATGAAATATATGAAGAATATCGCAATGCCGAAGGCAAACACTATGCCGCCCATCGCTTCCGCGGTCTCTTCGGCCTCGCCTCCGTATTTCAGGTACACATCGGGGTAGTTTTTCATCCTCCCGGCAAATTCCTCGCTTATCGCCATGTTTACTTTAGTGGATGTCGTGATGTCCTCATCCACTTCAGCCGTCACGCTGATAGTCCTGTCGCCCTGATAATGCTTTATCTGTGATGTCCCTTCGACTACCTTCACCTTCGCGACCTGGCCCAGCCTGATAAGCCGGCCCGAGCTGTTCGGGACAAGGAGGTTCAGGAGGAATTCCGGTGTGTTCTTTATTCCGTCGCCGGCCTCGACCACATAATCAATGCGCTGCTTTGGCGTCTGTATATAGGTGGCGACCACGCCGTTATAGGCCGTACGCACGGTTGAGGAGACATCCTGCACATCAAGTCCGAGGCTTGCCATCTTGTCATAATCCATTGTCACTGCGAGCTCTTCATTGCCCTCGCCGTAATCATCGTCGATGTCGGTGACTCCCTTCATGGTCTTCATGTAGGATTTCAGTTCATCGCGTATTACAAGCATCTCGGCGACGTCTTCACCGATTATTTTGATGTCTATGGCCGCTCCGCCTCTGGGGCCGCCTCCCGATGTCCTGATAAACAGTTTTTCTATTTCAGGGAAATCCTTTTTATTCAGCAAGGGCCTCAGCTCCTTGCCTATATAACGCGCCTCGCGTTCTCTCTGTTCGATGGGAACCAGATACGCCCTTATGTCGGCGTAATTCTTGCCCGCCGAACCTTCGCTGCCCACGGTGGAGCTTATGGTCAGGTACTCGCCCTCTCTTAAAACGGACCGCACGACATCTTCTACGCGTTTTGTCAACGCTCCCATGTCATCCAGCCCGTAGCCTTCGGGGCCGTCTATGGATATTGATACCGTATCAGCCGAGTTGTCATACATGAGCACAAAATCCTTTATGGTCCCCTCAGACAGTTTCAATATGCCGAAGAACACCACGATGAAGAGCGCGATCACGGCATAGCGCCATCTGAGCACGTGTTTCATCATCCGTTCATAGGCTTTTCTTACCGGTTTGAACCAGTATTTTTTGTTGGTCTTCGGAACCCTGGCATGAGCCAGATGGTTGGGGAGTATAAAGACAGCTTCAAACAATGAGAATATCAGCATGGCGGATATGATAATGGGAAAGAACTTTATAAACTGCCCCATCATGCCCTTTATTGTGAGCAGCGGCAGGAAAGCCGCTATTGTGCTCACTATGGTGACGGTCACCGGGGCAAGCACGCTTTTTGTCCCCGCTACCGCAGCGTTTATGCCGCTCATGCCGCTGCGCTTGTTTTCATAGATCACATCCGCGATGACGATGCCGTCATCCACAAGCATGCCGATTACCGTTATGATGGCGCCCAGAGTGATGACGTTAAGCGTCTGATCGATCAGATACATATACGTCATGGTCAAAAGCATGCTGACGGGGATCCCGAAAGCCGTCCAGAAAGAGGTCCTCCGGTCAAGAAATAAAAGCAGGGTAAGAAAGACGAGCAAAAAACCTATGATAAGGTTTGACTGCACCACGCCCAGCAGTGATGTGACCTTGGTTGAACGGTCATAGATCACTTCCACTTTCAGGTCGTCCGGAAACTCGTCCTTTTTATTCTCTATAAAAGCCCGGACGCTGCCCGTGACGTCCTGTATGTCTGAATCTTCCTTCTTTTTGACGTTCAATATAACGGACTTTCTGGAGTTGACACTTACACGGACCACTTCGTCCTCATAGCCCTCGTCGATCGACGCAAGGTCCTTTACATAGATGCGTTTGTCTCCAAAACTGGAACGTACGATCACATCCCCGACTTCAGACGCATTATGAAACATCCCGTCGGTGACCACGGTTCGCTCGCCGTCCTCCATCTCCATCGTTCCGCCGGTGGACCGCACATTTCTAAGGGCGATGCTGTTGACGATCTCGTTGAGGGAAATATAATAACCTTCCATCCTGGCCGGGTCGACATTGATGTGTATTTCCTTATCCCTGTAACCGTCCTTGTCAATATCGCCGACACCGTCAATGCGTTTGATATCCTTTTCAAGCCTGTCCACAAAAGAGAACATATGCGCGTCCGATACGGAGTCTCCGTTTTTCGGGGACACGGAAAGCCTGATTACGGTAAATATCGAAGGCTTGAAATCGATGATGCTGATCGACTTGACGTCGTCGGAAAGGTCCGGCACGGAAGAGGTGCTTATGCGCCTGAATATCTCGTCCTTAACGGCCTGAATATCGCTGATCTCATCCTCCAGCACGACCGTGATCCTTGCGCCGTTTTCATAGGCGACCGACGTATACTCGTCGATGCCGCTGATCTGGTCCACCTCATCCTCAATGGGGATCACGGCATTCAGCTCCACATCCGTGGGGCTCGCGCCCGGATAAGAGACGTTGATGATCATATACCGGCTTTCAACGTTGGGCATATGATCCCTTTTGACATTATTGAAGGAGAATATGCCGATCAGAACGATCAGGATGACCATTATATTGACCAGCAGTTTGTTTTTTGCGAAACTTCTTATCACTTTTTCCATATCCGACCGTCCTATTCTCTGCCTGTTAGATGTTTATATTCAATATAATTCTCAATAAGCCCGTACTGCAAATTAACAATATTGATCTGTTCTGCGACTATGCTGTTGTCCGCCCGGATTATGCTGTTTATCTCGACGCGGGCCTGCCTGTATTTTTCCAGTTGAATCTCATACTGGTTTCTTAATGTGCTGATATTAGCCTCGCGCAGCGAAAACATCCTTTTGGCGCTCTCTGTCTCTTCTATAAGGGAACGCAGTCCGGAATCGTATCCGTTGCGGGCTGATTCTATTTCATCCTTAAGCGATTCCATCTGAAGTTCCGCTATCTTCGCCTCCGATTTCCCGGCTTTGTCGCCCAGCGGCATACTCAATGTCAATGCGATCTTGTAATCGAGATCCCCGCTTCCCGCCGAATCGCCGAATTCGTCAGCCTGGTTCTTAAGAGAAACGCTTCCGGAGAGTACAAGGTCCGGCCTCAGCCTGTCGCTAAAATAATCGATGCTCAGGCCGGCCTGTTCCATCGCAAAACCGAGCATTCTGTAATTTCTTGTCTCGCTGAAATCGACCTCTTCGTATTCAAAGTCCATAGCCTCTTCGTACAGGCTGTCAAACTGCGATATGTCCGATCTTATGCCCGTCAGGTCCACATACGGCGACAGCGCCGCTTTCAGGCTGTTCAGGCTTTTTCTGACATTTTCAGCCTGCTCCCTGTACGATATGAGGGAGGACCTGGATTCTTCGACCTCGTCAAAGTCCGACAGGTTGTTCTCATACCTGCGCGTAGCCTCTTGCAGGATCTTTTCGGCATTCTCAATCCCCTTGGCAAGAAGCGCAAGGTCCTTCTCAAGGGACGCCCACATATAATAAAGCTTTCTGTAACCGCTGAGAAGAGCGGCATCCGATTCGGATCTGCTGACCTTTTGTATCTCAAGGGCAAGGGCGGCATTGCTGCCTGCGAACCTGTCGAGCTTTCCCATGGCATTGCGCAAGAGAGGCTGAGATACGTTCACATATATACGCGGCGCGTAGCCGTCCGCATCATATCCGTCATATTGGGTGGAGGTAACGGAATATTCCATCCCGGCGGCCACAGCCGTGCCGGTGGACGTAAACTTCTTGGAAGCTTCCGAATAAAAAGTGACGTCGTTCGCCCTCTCATAACCCGAATACCCCTTTGTACTGCCGTAGGAAATACCCGTTTCAATATTTATATCGGATATCCCGCCCGTGCCGTACAGAGACTGCTCGGATATAAGGACATCCGCATTGCTGATCCTGAGCTCGGGAAGGCTCGCCGCGACCCTCTCCATGAATTCATCCGCAGTAATAACCTGCGTGCCATTGCCCTGAGCCAAAACGGCTGACGCCGCGGCAGCGAACACGGCCGCAAGGATTAAAATTTTTTTCATATCATCTGCCTCCCTTTTTTTTCTTTCGCATCTGCACGAAAAAATCCCTGAAATGGTCCTTTATCTCCGCGTCAGACATGCCCAACACATCCTGATACATCTCGCTCATTGAATAATAGGACATGAACGGTGTCAGAAACATCATAAGAAACACAAAACGCCGGCGCTCAAGATTCACACCATGACACTTTTTATCCGCATTGATACCCTCTGTCATTTTTCTCAAAAAATCCGAAAAACGGTCTCTGACCGCCTTGTTTTTACCCATCTCCGAATAAAACAGTTTAAGGTAACGCTCTGAATATTCCATTTCACGCTTGAACAGTTCACTGAACACCGAATCGATGCCTTCCTCACTGTCGGCGTCGGATGACTTTAAAACGCTTTTCATCCTCTTAAGCACATTAAAGTATTCGTCAAAAAGCTCATCCAATATGTCTGATTTTTTTTTGAAATAATGATATATCAGTGATTTTGCCACACCGGCCTCATCGGCGATCTTCGATATCGGAGTGGCGTCATAGCCATGCTCTGAAAAAAGCATAAGCGATATATCCAGTATTTTCTTCCTGGTCTCACAGTCCACAATATCCTCCTGACTGTACGCACGGTCAGCGCCTTTTACATACTTATACGCATTCCATGGATCCATGTTACATCTCAATTGTGTAGAAATTATGGAGACCGTAACATTTTTACAATATTTTAACATCTCCGGTTTGAACTTTGTTCCATGCAAGTCCGCGACACGCCTGTTTCAAACCTTTTTTTTCCTTAAGGCAAATGG
>CAZJQC010000059.1:0-5093 GCA_964548195.1 uncultured bacterium
CTCCGCGTGTACACGGCCGGAGACCGCCTGTTCGGATATTACAGGTTCCCCGGCAAAAACGATTTCCGCGCGTCCGGGGCCGGAAAATGGGCCTTTGACGCATTGCCCCGGGACGCACTGGAAACCGCTTTGCGGGTGCGGGACGGACTCGGGCTCGCCGACTGCGCGGTGGATTATGTGAGGGACCGCGAAGGCCGGCTGCATATCATAGAAGTCTCGCTCTTTACGCTCATCGATTCGCCGGCGCAGTGCAGGATAGACGATGTCCCGGGCTGGTATGAAAAGGACGGAAAAGGCGGTTTCTCATTCAAAGAAGGGCAGGTATGGCCGCATGACCTGATGCTGAAAAGATTTCTTGAGGACGTTTTTCCTCCTGATGAGAGTCGCGGTGAAAAAAAGCGTTCTCCGTTTTCGCTATTCGGCGTGCCGGCTGAGTAGGACCGCGGAGAGAGAAGCCGCAAAATTATCCCAGTTGTATTGCCGTACATGTGAAAGCGATTCGGAGACAAGTCTGTCATGAGGCTTGTCAATATTATCGGCTATCGCGCGGGCCAGACCGTCCGCGCCGCTTTCGAGGTCAAAAAAGAGCGCGTTGCCGGCTGTGACTTCGCGCATTATGGGGATGTCGCTTACAAGCGAAGGACAGCCGCGCTGCGCCGCCTCCAGCGGCGGCATGCCGAAACCGTCGAAACGGGTCGGATAGACAAAAAGCTTCGCGTGCCGGAACAGATACTCGCGTTCGGCGTCGTTTATCTGGCCCAGATACACGATATTGCCGCCGCGCTTTGCCGCTGCGTTAAGGGTCGGCTCAAACTCGCGCTCCGGCCGGCCCGCTAATACAAGATTCACTCCGCGGGGAAACGCGCTTGACCCGGCCGCCTTCAGCAACAGGTCCGACCCCTTCCAATGGCATTGCCTGCCTATATTGAAGATGAAGCCGCCTTCCGGGAGATCCGCCGGCCGCCGCTCCCCGGAGTCGGGTATTGTGCCGAGGCCTATGGGTATGACACTTATGCGGCCCGGGCCGATACGCATGATCCTTGTTATGTCCTCCGCGGTGACGCGCGAGGGCGTTATGTAAATATCGGCATGCCTGCGGGTGAGCGACACGGTGACGCGGCGCTTCGCACGCGTCGCAAGGGGTATGCGCTGCATGCCGTACAATGTGTAAAAATCATGTATCATGGCCAGCTTCACCGCGCCGCCCATATCCGACGTGATGTTGTGGTTGACTTCCCAGAAAAAATCGGGCCTCACCGCGGCGCAGACCCTGCCCATCCATCTGTAATATGTCCAGTGAGACCAGCCTTTCACAGCCTGTCCGCCCCTGTAAAGATTGTCCCCCGCGGATGCGCCAATACGCCGCAATACGGACTCCTCCAGAGGGATGTCGGAAAAAAGCAATAGCCTGAAATCGGCGGAAAGACGGGGGATGGCGTTCATGAGTATCGTGCGCATGCTGAACAATGTGTTGCGCGTCAGTTCGCGGCAGTTTACGGCAAGCAGAGGTTTCATGACATTATCATAACAGCTTGGGATGTTATTTCAAGCCGGGCTCGTCAGGGCATCGAAAAAATAACCGCCCCGCAAGGCCGGAAAAGATAAAAACAGCGGTCTTTAACGGTTTATTGCCGCTTGTCCGGGCAAAAGAGGACATTTTTGAACCGAAAGGGGTTGACAGTATGTTTTGGTATAGTAAGCTGATGCCAGCAAGAGAGTGTAAATCGATAATTATTTATATAAATTGAAAGGAGAATCTTATCATGAACACGAAAGACTACATCAACATGGACCACAAGTACGGGGCGCATAACTACCATCCGATCCCGGTGGTCATCGCAGAGGCAAATGGCGCGAAGGTGAAAGACCCCGAGGGCAAGGAATATTTTGATTTTCTCTCCGCCTATTCCGCGGTCAATCAGGGACACAGACATCCCCGTATCATCAAGGCGCTGATCGACCAGACCGAACGCTGCACACTGACATCGCGCGCGTTTCACAACGACATGATGGGGCCGTTCCTCAAGAAACTCTGTGAGTTCACCGGTTTCGAGATGGCATTGCCCATGAACACGGGCGCCGAGGCCGTGGAGACAGCCCTGAAACTCGCCCGCAGATGGGGCGTTGAGAAAAAAGGCATTGAGAACGGAAAACAGGAGATCATCGTGGCCGAGAACAACTTCCACGGCAGGACTATCTCCATCGTCTCCTTCTCAACGGATCCCGACGCCAGAATAAACTACGGGCCCTATACGCCCGGGTTCAAGATCGTGCCCTATAATGACGCCAAAGCGATAGAAGCGGCGATCACACCCAATACATGCGCCGTGTTGCTGGAACCCATACAGGGCGAAGCCGGCGTGTTCGTGCCCGACGACGGATACCTGAAAGCCGTTTCGGAGACATGTAAAAAGAACAACGTACTGTTTATAGCCGACGAGATCCAGACCGGTTTCTGCCGCACGGGCAAAAAGTTCGCAGTCGACCATGAGGGCGTAAGGCCCGATGTCATGACGCTCGGCAAAGCCCTGGGCGGCGGGCTGATACCCGTTTCCGCTGTTGTCGCCGACAAACACATCATGGAAGTATACACACCCGGCTCGCACGGCTCCACCTTCGGCGGATATCCGCTGGCCATGGCCGTGGGCATCGCCGCAATAGAAGTGCTGGAAGACGAACACCTCGCTGAAAAGGCGCAGGAACTCGGCGAATATTTCCGCAGCGAAGTCGGCAAGATCGACTGCCCCAAAGTCGTGCAGGTGCGCGGCCGCGGATTGCTGAACGCCGTCGTCTTTGAAAAAGGCTTCGAGGCGTGGGACGCCTGCATAGCATTGAAAGAAGCCGGACTGCTGGCAAAACAGACACACGGAAATATCATCCGCTTCGCTCCGCCTCTTGTCATCACAAAGGAAGAGCTCGCCGAAGGCATTGCCATCATCAAGTCCGTATTCGAAAAAATAAAATAATTCAATCTGAGCCTGCCCTCCTTACAGAGGGCAGGCATTTTTTTATCCCTGTCGTTCAATATTACTTTTATACCCGGGACCGGATGCCCTCCGGCGGCCGCATTAAGAGCAAAAGGCGCGTTTTATAAGCGCCCGCGCACCCGGTTTATAAAAGCCGGCCCGGCCCGGCCCGTTGATGTCCCTTTATACCGCGTTTCTCCCGGATAAGATTATCCGTGTTGCGTAAAGCCGTCAGTCCGTTATAATATCAGGGTGTGGCCGCAATTATCAGAAGGGGATGGTCATGGTCAAAGAAAAGCTCTCGAATTTTATAAAGAAGGTCCTGATACGCATATCGCCTTTGATGTTCGCGCGGCTCATGTACCGGAAAGTGTTCGGCGAGAAACCGGATCTGCGGGACCCCAAAAACTTCAACGAGAAACTGACCTGGCTCAAACTGTTCGGCGTGACGCCTCTGATGGTGCAGTGTTCGGATAAATACAGGATGCGTGAATACGTCGAAGAGAAGGGGCTCGGCCGCGTGCTGCCCAAACTTATAGGGACGTATGAGAACAGCGCTGAAATACCGTGGGACGGCCTGCCGGACAGGTTCGCCCTGAAATGCAATCACGGCTGCAGATACAATATCATATGCGCCGATAAAAAAAATTTCGATATAAGCGACGCGTCAAAACGGCTTGACAGATGGCTGAAGGAGGATTTCAGCCTTTACGCGAACGAGCCGCATTACAGGGGCATCAGGCCGCTGATCATATGCGAGGAGTTTCTGGATGACGGAGCCGGCCTTCCCAATGATTACAAGATCTATTGCTTTAACGGCACTCCGACGATCGTCCTCGGCTGCTACGGAAGAGGGATTGACCTGAAATATGAGTTTTATGACACCGCGTGGAACGTCATGGACATATGCACGGATAAAAACGAACGGCGGATCCGAAAGCCCGACAGCCTGGACGAGATGCTTGAATATTCCAAGACTCTCGCGGAACCCTTTCCGTTTGTCCGCGTCGACTGGTACGACATACACGCCAAGCCCGTACTGGGAGAGCTTACACTGATCCCCTCCGCGGGATTATGGGACCGATACACCCGGGAAGGGCTTGACTATATGGGCAGCCTGATCACATTGCCCGAACATGCTCACAGCCGGAGGCGGCATGGCTGAAAACGGCCTTGTATCCATTATAATACCCACGTACGGCAGGCCCGACAGGCTGCGCAGATGCATTCAAAGCGCGCTGGACCAGGATTATGAGAACATCGAGGTGATCGTGGTGGACGACAACGGCGCCGGCACGGACTGTCAGCGCGAGGCTGAACGGATAACCGCGTCCTTCGCCGGCTCGGCCGCGCCCGTATATTACCTGAGACATAAGACGCATATGAACGGGTCCGCCGCCAGAAACACCGGCATAAGGTTCGCGCACGGCGACCATATCGCATTGCTTGACGATGACGATGCCTTCTATCCGCATAAACTGTCGCGTCAGATGAAAGCATTGGGTGAGATAAAAAACCCGAATAAGATATCCTGCTGCTCGTTCAGGGTGACCCGGAACAACAAGGTCCGTAAGGCGGTAAAGCTCCGCCCCGTCGACGATATCGCCAAAGCGGTACTCCTGAAACAGATGGAGATGCCCTCAAGCGGCATGGTGTTCACAAAGTCCTGCCATAACGCCGTGAACGGTTTTGACGAATCCTTTCAGAGACATCAGGACTGGGAGTTCCTGATAAGGGCCGGGCAGGCCTGCGAACACACGCTTGTTGAAACGCCCTGTTTCGACAAGGATACGCTGAGGCGGAATTCGCCCCGTGACCCGGACCTGTTTTATAAACAGCGGCAATACTATCTTGAAAAGATGAAGCGTGTCGTCATGGCATACGCCCCGGCGGTGCGGCATAATATCCGCGTGGTCCATGCGGGCGACATCGCGATACAGTATTTCAGAGCCGGCCGGTTTTTCAAAGGCGTCTCTCATATGTTCAAGAGCGGAAATTTCATTAAATGCAAATTGTACATCTTCGTCCAGTGTATGTCGCATCTGGCCTGCAGAGTCAGGGAACTCTCTTCCCGGCGCGTATGACGCGCGCGTCGGCATCTGCGGCCGCTCACTGATTTCGGCCACG
>CAZJQC010000060.1:0-4730 GCA_964548195.1 uncultured bacterium
CGCATTGACCCGGCCTTCAAACCCGGCGCGGAAAAGCCGATTAATTATATAAAGTTCATGTTTTCTGTCAAGTCATATTTCAATCGCAAAATACAATTGCCCTCTGAGGAATCGTTTCATACAGACCCGGTAGTATGGGATCACGGAGCGAAAAATCATATCCGCTCCGTGATCCGCCAATCAGTGTCAAATCAAAAGATTCCCAGGAATTTCCTTGTCTTCTTGAAGAGAAAAGTATCGTGTTTCGGGTCTGCAAGGGCCGTTATCAGTTGATACATCCCGGCATAACCATCTTTTTCGACAATGCCGTGCTGCATGGTGATGACATCATCTATGCGGATGATATTTCCCTCAACGTCGATCTTTCTGGCATCACTGAAGATGCCACCAGATACGGAGACATCATCCGGAAGCATCAAAACTTTCATGTTTTTGGGAAACCTTACAATACAGTTGTTTCTATAGGTCGAATCGCTGAACATGACATAGGGATAAATCCTGCTTTCAGGATTTTCCGAGGGGTTAAACGGCACAAGAGACACAGGTATCGTAAAATACATGAAGTCGCCGTCTACGGAAGCGAACCGCCTGTGCAGATACGAATATTTCACGGTAACGGTATCATCGAGGATCACTTCCATGATCTTTGTCACCGGTTCGGCATTCTCTGATATGCCGTTTATCTCCTTCTCATAATCCTGTTCTCTTTCCTTTGGCGTCATGTATTTGTATTTTCTCTTCACGCCGCGTGCGGCGCTTCCCGTATAGGTCTTTGAGACGTCTATCAGAGCGTCCCCTTCTTTTCCTATTGTTATCGAATAGTCATATGTGACCATATATCCATTTTTACTTTCAGGCCTTATCGTAAACACTTCGCCATCCTCAGAAAGCGAAAACGCCTTCGAGTTCTCATAGCCTGTTGCGCCAAGCGTTTCAAATTCATCCGCGCCGTCAACGTAATACTCTTCCCCATCGCAGCCTGTCCGTGTCAAGACATGGTAAAATGAATCAGTATAAACGCGGTCTTCGTAGTCTTTCCAGAACAGTTCACTCGGCCCGACGATAACAGGTTCAGCCTTCAGCCCCGCCAAGTCCAGCATCACGCACATGAGGAGAGTCCTGTCAAAGCTTCCCGCATATCCGCTTTTTTGTATGCTCTCGGGCGTCCTGAGCTCATAAGATGTCAACCCATCAATATTCTTTACCGCGACATTACGGGCAATATAGTCTCTTACCCTTACTATCCTGTCACGATCATCCCCCGCGCCCGCGATGACGGTTTCCGTGATCTGCTTCAATTCTTCCGAGGCGACGGCTTTTTCATAAAACATGGCCGCCAACTCAGCACGAAAAGAATCCCAATCACGATACGTCGAAATATAACCGCTGGTGAATAAATATGACCTATAGGGAGCGTTAGATTCCCTCAAAGCCTGCGGAAGTTCGACTGCGCTCCATGTAATCGACTTTCTGCCATTCACTAAAATAGAGTCTGCCGCTCGCCTTTCGTCGACGTCACCTTTGTGTCGCAAAAGGCCGGCATTCAGGAACATATCGCTGGGATAAATAACCGTAAATATTTTTTTGCAAACCGCTTCCGGATCGGCAAATACGGTTTTATACGAAAAATCCTTTTTCATATTGTTTTTTATGGTATAGACAATGTCTACCACCGACCCTTCCTCAACAGCCGGAAAAGCCACGATCATCATTTTATGTACGGCATAATGCATATTTCCCGTATCAAAGGGAGCATCGATTATTTTGACTGCCGAATCTTCAACAGGAGTCACTTTATAGCCGCCGTCACCACCATTTACGGTGACCGCAAAATCAACGGTCACCTCCTCATATCTGTCGTCAAAGACGATCTTGAATTCGGCGTGCTCCTTTTTTCCCTTGTAATTCAATATTCTCTTTACGACACGTCTTGTTTTCACATAGGATCTGTCATGGCTGATATTCATTTTTGTCTTATCCAGCAAGACCGCCACAGATGCGTTTGGATAATTCTGCAGATTTACAGCGGTCTCGTATATATCCCTGTCAGAGGGGCTTAAACTTGCCGCTGCCGCAGATATTACAGCAAAAACAAACAATAATGGCAATAAAAGTAATCTCTTCATGTCGTCCACCTTACTTTCTGATTATAATATATTTCTTTGTATAATCTTCGATCTCACCCAGATGTTCTTTCAAACGCACGTATTCATCCGGTGAATACTCCAATTTATTAAGAGCCGCCCCCCACTCGTAAATGATCTCATTACCGGCCGCTCTTTGTTCCGAATGAAACTCAAAACCGGCATCTTCTATAGCCAGACTTTCAGGGATAAACTCAATATTGATTTTTTCCGCGCATTCACTTTTCCAGGTTATTTTTTCCTCCACTCCCGAAGTAAAATCGAGATTCAAAGGATATTTTCTTTCACTCAAGGTGGCGCCGCCAAGAATGAAATTAAACATTCCGACAGTGGAAGCCATCCTGGGAAGACGCATCATCCTGTACGCGCCGTCTCCGATCACCATATCTGTTATAACATAGCTGATCTTCAGGCTCAGAGGCTCCTTGGAATGGAGAAGATCCTCAGGGTATATGGTGTAATCCGTCACTCTCGCGCTTTGAGAAAGGTTTTTTACGACATGATTTAAAAAATCTTTTCGCACTTTTTCGTTTGCTCTCAGAAAAAATCCCCTGTAGGCATTATCATTGATGCCAAGAAACCGCAATGTGCTGACACAGTCATATTTTTCACCGTCGTAAGTCACGTCGGTATCAGCGCGAAGAAGATTTCGCGAAGCGGGTATCACAGGCGTGATCTTTAATGTATCCCCCCGCCCGGAGGCCATAATATAACTTTTGTCCATCTGATACGCCGGAAGCAGGTCTTTTGTCGTCTCATCCGTGGGATCCATCAACACATGTGTCCCGTCCTCTAATATGACGCCTGCTATGGCATGGTTAAAATATATGATCGGTACTTCGGGATCAAGTTTCCTTGACACATTGATAAGGACCATGTTCGCGTTTATACCGGACTCACGCAACATCGCCACAATGAGCGCCGCTTTATCCCTGCATACACCGGTCATCGTTGAAAACGTATATGTGACATCATGCGGCTCATACCCTGGGCGGTTTGTCTCATTAGTAACGCCCATGTACCGCACAGACCTTGACACATATTCAAAAATCGCCTTTATTTTCTCCATCTCCCCGGTCTTGCCGTCGGTCAGTTTTTTTGTCATGTCCCTGATGGCATCATCTACTGCCATCTTCGGCTCTGTCAGGTCATAGTACCATCTGGAGATCTCTTCCCAGGAACCTACTGTCGAGACTATCCACCGCATAGCTACTTTTGAAACAGGCGGCATCGAAGGCTCCGGGATTATCTGCGGCACATCCTTCGCGTCAAAACGGTAGGTGATAATCCCATTGTCCGAGGTTTTTTCCAGACTGTATGTGCCTTCAACCGGATCCAGCACTCTCATGCTTTTAAGCGGTTTTGACTCGGGGCCTCTGATCACAATGGAATAATGCAATACCGGGCATGTGGATTGAATAGACTGGAAACTGCTGAACTGGTTCTCCATCCTCGCTTTAAAAGAAGAATCACAGCTTTTAATATGCAGGATGTCACCGGTTTTCAGGCCTGGCACCTGCACGGTCACCAATCGCGAGCTCTCGTCATATATGTTCATCGCGGCTGAATCCGGGGCGACTTGATCGGAAAAATTCTTGCTGATGTCGACCTTCCGCTTATCCCCGTTTTCATCAACTATTTCTATCGTTAAAAACTCCGCTTTTCCGTAATTGGTCGAATACCATAACTGGAGATTGTTATAGGACTGAACGCCATCCTGATCCAGCATTTTCACATAATAATCATCCGTCGTTTTCGCGGTGCCATCCTCCTGATATTCCGCCACGATCAAATCATCCAAAAGCACAAAATGGGCGTCAGGATAATTTTCAAGCGTGGCCTTTTCAGCCTGTTTGAGGACAACGGCCTCATCAAGATCTGTGTTGACGGCTGCCGACAGACCGATGCAGGTGATCATCACACAGACTAAGATCAAAAATTTCTTCATAGAAACACTCCTTTTAACAGTTGATACGCATATAAAAAATATTATTTCTGAAAAACTGATGCTTTTTAGAAAATTGCCGCACATTATTCCATAAATGTTATCGCACGCGGGATTATTGATCTTTTTTTTATGCAGGAGAAAAACTCCCCGTCCTCGATCTTTTCATATATGTGCAAACTGGCGGTGCCGGACAGGCCTTCCGTCTTTTTTTCTCCGAATATCTTCCTGACAAACGCCCCGCCGGTGTTTACAAAAAAAGGAGACGTTCCCTTAAAAGCGGATCTAAAGCTCAAGACAAGTGAAAGACGCCCTTTCCCGCGTATAAAGATCAGGTCGCCGGCCGGCTTGACCCCTACATCTTCGTCACAGATAGAATCAATGGCATCCCTTATTATTCTGATGCACTTTGCAGATGACGGGAGCTCTTCCGGCGATATCGGCAAACTCACATCTATATCCCAGAATATTTCACGAGAAAACGGGTCATACAGAATTTTCACCACGACAGACACGCTCTCTTCTGACCGCAGGACAAAATCGTCAGCAGGTTTGAAAAAGCTTACACCCTTTGTGTGCCGTCCATTCCCGGCATTAATTATGCGGTGGGGAAACCTGCCGATAGACCGTTTGTCGTATAT
>CAZJQC010000061.1:0-4677 GCA_964548195.1 uncultured bacterium
ATATGCGCGGGCCTGAGTATCTCATACAGCGGTTTGTTCGCAGCTGTTTCCATGATCTACCGGTCTCAGATCTCAGCCATGAGATTTTTTATCTTCTCCACTTCCGCCACCGCGAATATGGTCTGAGCGTATTTCAGCGCCCTGGAATAATTGTCCAGCGCCCTGTCCCTGTCACCGGTCTGTCTGAAGGCTTCCCCTCTTCGTATGTACAGAGTGATAAGCCGCCTGTCCTCCTGCTTGTCCAGTCCGTTTTTGATAGCCGTGCCTATGGCCTTGCTGAAAGCCTTTATGGCCTCCTGATAATTTTCCTCGGCCATGTAAGAGCCGCCTTCCATGAGATAATTGCTGATCTCCGTCTCGATGGAACCAGACTTCGCCATTTCGGGCGGAGAAACATAAGGCGCCTCATCGGCGGCGTCATCCATCACATCTTCCGTCGACATGGCGCTGTCTTCGATGACATCGTCTCCGGCGGTATCCCCGTTCAAGATGCTTTCCGCCATGGTCTCAAGGTCTTCATCGATGTCTTCAGCATAGGCGCTCATATCGGATGATCCCGTATAGGCCGGCGCCGGTTCAGTCTTTACGCCACGAACAGCGGAAGCACCGCATTGTGAACAGAAAGCATCAGTCGGCAGCATGCTTTTCCCGCATTCCGCGCATTTTAACTCGTCAAGAAGATATGTGCCGCATGACTTGCAGTAACGGTCCTTTTCCCTTACGAGCTTGCCGCATTTGGGACAGCTTATCCTGGTACCCGGCTTAAGCGGCATGCCGCAGTTCTCGCAAAAAGTCGAATTATCAAAATTATCTGTGGCACAATAGGGGCATTTTTTCATGGTCCCTCCTCAATATATATCCGTACGTCTGTCATCGAAGGAATCGAATCTCGCCCGTAGCGAAACAATCGCCTCCGTATCGATGTCAACTGTCTCAAAACCCGCCTTATCGTCCATGACAAGCAGCTCCCCGCCGTCAGGGCCGAAACAGAACGATGACCCGCCGAACAGCAGGCCCGCCTCTTCACCGACACGGTTTGCCCCCGCCGTGAAGAAGACATTTTCCACGGCCCTGGCCTTTCCCAATGTGAGCCAATGCCCTATGCGCGCGGCGGGCCAGTTTGCCGCCAGCATCACGCCGTGAGCCCCGGCTTCTCTGTACTTTATGAAAAACTCCGGGAAACGCAGGTCATAGCACACCGCCATCCCGATATTCAGTCCCGCAGCCTCAAAGAGAACAGGCCCGTCCCCGGATATAAAATAATCGTCTTCCCCGGTAAGGGTGAACAGATGCGTCTTTCCGTAAGCGGCCAGATCCTCTCCCTGCGTACCGAAAACGCTCATCACATTCCCGACGCCCGCCCCGATATTCGTGCCGAGGCTGCCCGGTATGAACACGCACCCGTTTTTTAGCGCCGTCTCCGAAGCCCATTTTTTCACGGCCGGCGCATTATCGGCCCTTTTTTTCACCTTGTCAAGTTCGTATCCCGTATTAAACAGCTCCGGGCAGAGGTATATGTCGGCATCCGACCGGGCGATGACGTTTTCAACGTATTCCATATTTGTTTCCAGTTTTGAAAACGATGTGTCAAGCTGAAATATACCCAGTCTCACGGCAAAAACCTCTTTTCGTCAGTTAAATCATAGTCTTTGAGTGAATTGATGTCAAGAAAACAAATGCTCAAGCCGGCTTGACCCGTACCATATTATTGGCTATTCTGTAGTTTGCATAAGGAGGTGCGGATTGAATTACGACCCGCTTTCATACTCACACGGCTCAAGGCGTTTTCTCACATACGGCAATCGCGGCATGGTCGCGACATCCTCACCGCTGGCCGCGCAGGCCGGCCTGGCCATACTGGAAAAAGGCGGCAATGCGGCTGACGCCGCTGTGGCGGCCGCCGCGGCGCTGACAGTCACCGAGCCCACATCCAACGGCATAGGCAGTGATGCGTTTGCCATCATCGGGTTCCGCGGAAAACTGTACGGGATCAACGGAAGCGGACCTTCTCCACTCGGGCTGAGCAAAGATGAACTGACGGACAAAGGCGGCGCGGCCATACCGCTCAGAGGCTGGCTTCCGGTCACCGTCCCGGGCGCGCCCGCGACATGGGCCGCCATCTGGAAAAGGTTCGGAGCGCTCACATTCTCAGAACTCATGGCGCCGGCCGCGGATTATGCGGAAAACGGTTTTCCCGTATCGCCCGTCATATCGTCTTTCTGGAAACGCGCCTGTCCCGCATATCTTGAGTCCTGGGACTCGCCCCTGAATGAGGAATGGCGCAGGACATTCGCTCCGGACGGGCACGGCCCCGAGCCGGGGACGCTCTTTAAAAGCAAATATATGGCCGATACCTTAAGAGACATCGGGGAGACGGAAAGCGACTCCTTTTACCGGGGACGCATCGCCTCGATCATAGACACATATTCCAGGAAGACCGGGGGATACATAAGACTCGCCGACCTGGAACCGTTTGTCCCGGAATGGGTGGAACCCGCATATGCCGAATACCGCGGGAAGAAAATATGGGAGCTTCCGCCCAACGGACAGGGCGTGACCGCGCTGTCGGCTTTGAAGATATTCGCGTCGCTTGACACGGTGGAATTCGCCTCGCCAGCTTTCGAACACCGCCTCATAGAATCAATAAAACTCGCATTCGCGGACGCCGGGGCATACATATCCGATCCCGCCCGGAACGACTATGATTACGCCAGGCTGCTTGACGACCAATACCTAAAAAAGAGGGCGTCGCTTATCACGGACAGAGCCATTGCGCCCGCTCCCGGAAAACCGTTTTCAGGCGGCACTGTCTATCTTGCGACCGCCGATGCTCACGGGAACATGGTATCCTTCATACAAAGCAACTACACCGGCTTCGGCTCCGGACTTGTTATCCCCGGGACCGGCATCTCCATGCAGAACAGAGGCGCCAATTTTTCACTGGCCCCCGGACACCCCAACGAATACGCACCCGGTAAAAGGCCGTATCACACGATCATCCCTGGCTTCATGACGGAACTTGACGGCACATTCGCCGGGCCGTTCGGCGTCATGGGCGGCTTCATGCAGCCTCAGGGCCATGTGCAGCTCATAACCGCGATGCTGGACGGACATCTCAACCCGCAGGACGCGCTGGACAGGCCAAGATGGCAATGGCTGAAAGGCCTTACGGTGAAGGCCGAACGAGGCTTCCCGGATGATACGCTTTGCACGCTGCGGGAGATGGGCCATGATATCGAAATATCCCCGTCGGCTTTCTTCGGCAGAGGACAGGTCATACTCAGGGACAAAAACGGCATACTCTGCGGCGCAAGCGACAAACGCGCCGACGGCTGCGTGGCGGCCCGTTAGGACGATTGATGATAAAAGTGGACGCTTACAGGACATTGCTGCGAAAAAGTCTCCTCGATACTGCACCCATAATGGAAAAATACAGCGGCGCCATAAAATGCGCTCCCGGCTGTTCGGGATGCTGCAGAGGGCTGTTCTATGTGTCAAAGCTGGATATACTGCTCATAGCAGACGCATTCACCACACTTGACAGCGACAGTCAGAAAAGAGCCGAGTCAAAAGCCCGCGCCATCAAGCGGCTTATGAAAGACCTGTTCGGGATCTCAAAGTTCGATAAGATCGACGACCACATGGAAAGCATATTCTATAAAAGGTTCAGCGACACGCCGTGTCCGTTTCTCTCTTCGGAGGGAAGATGCGACATATACGATTCACGACCGTTTATATGCAGGCTGCAGGGATTCCCGTTTCATAACGGCTCACGCTGGGAATTTGAGTCCTGCTGCGAACTGAACAGCGCCCTGCGGACAAAGCTCGACCGTGAAAACGACACAGAGCTGTTTCGTTTTGATTTTAAGGCATTCTCACAATCGGAGAAAAGGCTCTTCTTTGACTACGGACTGGCAGACGACTACGGAAAATATTACGTCATCCCGGATTTCGTCGACATGCTTTAGCCCGTCCTCTTCTCATAGAGGAACAGCCTGAACCCTGAATCGGGGTCCGGCGTCTCCTCACCCGTTTTGACGTAACCGTGCTTTTCATAAAACCTCTGATTTTTGACACTTAAATAAGGGGTGTCCAGCTTCCACCTGCGGGACTCCGGATATTCGCCTTCCAGAAGGATCAGGACCCTGCTTCCGATCCCTCGCCCCTGGAATTCAGGATCGATGAAGATGGCGCCCAGGGTGCACTCTTTCCCCCGGGAAAAGACCAGAGCAGCTCCAACGGCCTCCCCATCCTCATCAATAACAAAGGTGTCCGCGCTGCGTATGAACCTCAGCCTTCGGTTTTTAATATCTATGAGCGGAGGGTATGCGCCGTACAGTTTTTTGTCTTCTTCGAAAGCTTTTATGGCGATCTCAGTGATAATGCCTATATCCTTCTCTTCCAGGGCGCTTATCGCAGTCATATCTCAACCCTGCCTCAGTCCAGATCTGTGTCGTTTAAGATATCCCTGAGCCGGCGCGCCTCCTCTTTTGTGAATGTAAGCCCTTTACTCATTTTCTCGTGATCCGGATCCCATTCACGTATGTCATATTTTGAAGGACGGCCGTTCCATGAGACAAGGTTCAGCTCCTTTGTCCAGCCTTTTGCAGACTCCGAGATCACTCCAAACTTTTCCGTGATATCAAATGTTATGTCAGCCATAATCACCCCGCTTTT
>CAZJQC010000062.1:0-4608 GCA_964548195.1 uncultured bacterium
TTACGCATCCACGGCGGTTTACGGCCATATAGACCCGTCCTTCGACCTGGTTGAACTTGCCATGGGCGCGGGCGCTTCCTTTGTCGCGAGGACCAGCGTGACCAACCCCCGAGAGATCGACAAGTTCATTTTTGAGGGTATGAAGAACAAGGGCTTTTCGCTTATAGAAGTGGTGAGCAATTGTCATGAACGTTTCGGAAAAAGAAATAAGATGAAATCGCCCTATGAGCTCATCGAATGGATAAGAGGGCGTGCCGTTTCCCGCGCGAAGGCGGAGACGATGTCGCCCGCGGAGCTTGAAGACAAATTTGTCACGGGAATATTCAGGAATGAGCAAAAGCCGGAATACGTAGAGACATATGACGAGGTAATCGTCAAAGCCGCCACGGGGAGGAAATAAAATGCGTTATGAGATCATTTTCAGCGGTATCGGTGGACAGGGCATGATCCTATGCGGCAAGATCGCTGCGGAAGCGGCCTCGATATTTGAAAAAAAGCATAGCGTCCAGACGGTCTATTACGGCCCCGAATCCAGGGGCGGGGTGGCTGAGTCATATGTGGTGATCTCTGACGAACCGGTCGACTATCCCAAGATAACGGAAGCAGACGCATTGGTGGCTCTCAGCCAGTCCGGGCTGGACAGGCATCTGAGCCGTCTCAAGGATGATGCGGTTGTGGTGGTCGACTCCCAGAAGGTCGATGTCTCAGCGTTGGGAGAGAAATGCAGAGTATACGGCGCTTCATTTGCAGATCTGTCAATAAAAGTCATGGGACGTTCCCTGGCGGCAAACATAGTGGCATTGGGATTGTTTTCTTCGGCCACAGGTCAGATCTCCGGGGAAGCGTG
Source organism: uncultured bacterium (assembly GCA_964548195.1). Taxonomy (GTDB): domain Bacteria; phylum Macinerneyibacteriota; class Macinerneyibacteria; order Macinerneyibacteriales; family DSCS01; genus CAZJQC01. Next base: position 848 of record CAZJQC010000062.1, read on the forward strand.
TGAAAACGCGATAAGGCACAATGTGCCCGCGGGTACGGCAGACAAGAACATACAGGCATTCCGCCAGGGCGCGGAGCTGGGAACAGATGAGTGAACGGATAAGGATCTATCCTCTTTATCTGATCGTTTTGACGGCCGTGTCGGCTGTCATAGTATATGAGACTTTCAAACTGGGCGGATTCATTTCCGCCCTTTTCGTGTTTTTGGCCGCTGTGTGCCTGATACTGTGGTCGCTGAGCCGCTCCCTTTCATATGATTCGGACGAGCTTGTCATCCGCTCCCTGTGGAAATCGGTGCGCATAAAGAGGGCGGCCATTGTCCGCATAGTCTATTACCATTCTCCAGGAGGCCGCGACTTCTACCGCATGACTTACAGGCTGAACGGCAGGGAAAAACGGTTCAGGATGAGTTCCTTTATGTTTGCCGGATTATACCCTTTTATACATTCACTTGAAAAATCCGGTATATTGATAACGCCTTCAGCCCGCCGTTTTTTGGCGCTTAAATGGTCGTTGTTCCTGCTTTTCGCCGTCGAAGGCGGTTATAGCCTGCGGGAGACATTGCTGAGGATGCTGTCGTATGCGGCCAATGCGTTGAGCGGCATCTATTTTCTCTATGATTATCCCGAGGTATGGGCGGGTCTCAGTATTTTCTTTCTCTTTGCCGGGTTTCGCCTGTACAAGACTATCAAAAGCCATGATATCGTCATCTTTATCTCCCGCTGGTTCGGACTTGTAGTGATCGGCGCCGTAATGATCTTTCTGGTCTCCACCCGCGCGGTCCCGGACCACCGTGCCGAGATGTACAGACTGCTGCTTGACGCGAAATACAGCCTGGAAAGCCGGGTGTATGACACAGGGAAGCTCCCGGATGACCCCGTGGGCTATCTGGCAGAGACAGTGGACGGCAGGACGTCGCTTATAAAAGGCTGGCGGAGAAAACAGCCCGAATTCATATTCGAAAGGGGTTACGGAAATCTGGGCGCCATAACCGCAGCGCCCGGACGGGTGATCATATTGGAAGACGGCGGGAACAATATTTACATCGCGACTTTTCTCGGCGCCAACGGCATAGGTATAATATCCGAAAATAACAGTATGTTCAGGCTGAACAGTTTTTCAAACGATTGAGGCGCCCGTGAAGGGCGCCTCGTCATATCATTTGCCTATCTTTTTATATTTGATACGATTGGGGAGTTTGGGTCTTTCTGGGATTATATTTGATATGAATTCCATGTAGTCTTCGGTGACATTGAACCTGTTTTCATCATAATATATCTCCGCCGGAAAACTTTTATTGCCGAGTGTCTCAAGAGATATGGTCTTTGTGTTGTAGGCTTCGACTTCTCGGAACGGCGCTATCCTTCCCAGTACGGGCATCATCCCGAATTCCTCGTTCAATATCATCTTAAGTACACGCTGTCCGAGGGCGGATGAAAGCTGATGATCATACCTGGATATTTCGCCGCAGCGGGGTATGTAGCCCGCCACCTGGCTTCTCGGCTGATTGATCTTCTGTTCCCTGAGCTTGTTTGCGATCATGGCGCCGACGCCGCCGAGTCTCGGGTGGCCGAACGCATCCAGTTCCTGGCTTTCCATGACGACTTCGCATTTGCGTGAAGCTTCGTTCCACCAGCGCACACCTTCGGAGACGCCTATAATGATGTCATTGTGGCTGTTTTCATGCATATCCCTGACAGTGTCGTAAAAGCGCTGTATGCGGTCCGGGGTCATCTCGACCTCCGGCACAAGTGTGAAATCGGCCCCCCCGTAAGCTGCCGTTGCGGGAAGCCACCCGGCATCCCTTCCCATGATCTCAAGCACGAATATCCTGTTATGGGTCATCGCGGTGGTCCTGAGACAGGCCGTCAGTCCGATTATGTTTTCGGCGGCTGTGGGAAATCCGGGACAGAGGCATGTGTCCACGCTTCTCCCGTCCTTCAATATATGGGAAGTCTCCGTCCTCAAATCGTTGTCTATGGTCTTGGGGAATCCTATGACGGGTACGCCGTGTTCCCTATAAAGACGCTGCGCGACGCTGTTCGTGTCGTCGCCCCCTATGGAGATGATGATGTCGATGTTGTAATCCTTTATGTTTTTAAGCACCTGGTCTATTGTCCGTTCCCCTTCCTTGTAGGGGTTGGTGCGCGAAGAGCCGAGTATGGATCCGCCTATGTGGCCGTTTATCGATTGTTCCGATATGTCCACTACATAACCCTCTCCCAACAGACCCTTCCAGCCTTCATATACCCCAAGAATACGGTAATCAAGCAGGCATGACACGTTTTTTATGGTCTCGATGCTTCTGTTCAGGGCGCATGTGTCGCCGCCGCCGGTCAGAATCGCAACTGTACCCCTGTAATTTCCCATTGATGGCTCCTCTCTACATGCAGTTTACGAGATAAACTGTCTTTTTCAAGATATTTTTAAAAATATTGCGCGGCAAAACGATAAAATGTATACTGACTGCGGGAGGTAATCGGATGGAAACGTTTTTTGAGGACGATGTTGCCGCGATCATGGTCTCGGCAGCTGCCGAGGCCGGAGAGCTCCTGCTGCGGGGATTTTCGGACATGGGCAAAAAGATAGGCTCAAAATCGGGGCGCGAGCTGGTCACGGAATATGACATCGCTTCGGAGGAACTGATCAAAAAAAGGCTTAAGCCGCTGGGATTTCCTGCAGTGGCCGAGGAAAGCGGCGGTTCCGCCGTATGCGGGCGATACTGGGCCATAGACCCCCTCGACGGCACCAATAATTTTGCCTACGGCATACCGCATTTCGCGGTCACCTTTGCCCTGATGGATTCGGGCATGCCCGCAGCCGGAGTGATATATGACCCCGTACGTGAGGAGATGTACACATCCGTCGCGGGCAAAGGCGCTTTTTTGAACGGGCTCCGTATCAGGGTGTCGTCAAGAGCCGCGCTGTCGGACGCCATAGCCGCAACGGGGTTCGCGTATGACAGAAAAAAGGGCTGTTACGACAACATCGGCAACATCTCAAGGGTGGTCGAAAAATGCCGCGGACTCAGGCGCATGGGGGCCGCATCCCTTGACCTTGCCTATGTGGCCGCCGGCCGATTCGATGCTTATTGGGAAAGGGGACTCAGGTTATGGGACATGGCTGCCGGACTCCTGATGGTGAAGGAGGCGGGCGGCAGGGTGTCGGGACTCAACGGAGAATGCTGGGATGCCGGAGGAGACCATATACTCGCATCAAACGGCATCACACATGAACAGATAAGAGAGATGCTTGACAAATATGATCATTGAATACCGGTTTCGGGACAAGGTCCTGCACAAATATCTGAAAAAATATCTCGATGCCGTCCTGACGCCGGATGAGACCGCCGCGGACGGGCGTGTGCTGCTGCTTACCGACGATGGGGAAAAAGCGGGGACGCGTCCCGATATCATCGTTTTTTCGGATTCGTCGGCCGCCCCAAACGTGATCTCTCTTCCGGTGAGAAGAAAAGAGGTCGCGGAGAGGGTAAGACAGTCTTTAAGTCGTGAAATAATGGGATTTTAAACTTGACAAATTATGACCTTGTGGTATTTTCGGAAAGTAACGCGATTAATACCTGTCCTTAGGGGCGGGCTGTTGTTTAGATAAGGGGGGAATATGACGAAGAGTGATCTCGCGGAAAAAATTCTGGAGGTTTACGATTTTATCAGCAAAAAGGACGCTATATCTATCGTCGACATTGTTTTCGGTTCCATATCGGATTCGCTTGAAGAAGGCGGAAAAGTGGAGTTGAGGGGT
>CAZJQC010000063.1:0-4598 GCA_964548195.1 uncultured bacterium
ACATATCCAGTGTGTAGAAACTGCTTCCTTCCACTTCGACAAATCCCGCATAAAGTACAGCCTCGTCGCCTATTTGTCTGTCAAATGAATATATCCAGTTCCGCTCGACTTCACAGTCGGCGTCGGTAAAGAGCAGCCATTCCGCATTCGCGACGCCTGCGCCTTTTTCCAGGGCGGCGAACTTACCGAACTCGTCATGCAGATGCAACAGGGTTATATCCTTTCCTGCCAGGAACTTGTCCCCTTCATCGTCTGAATGGTCGTCCACCATTATTATCTCAAAATTGTCATGCTTCTGTTTTTTGAGTGAGTCCCATATTTTCTCGATGCAGGACTTTTCGTTTCTGAAAGGCACGATCACCGAATAAAAGTTGTGTCTTTCACGGAAATATCTCGGGTATTTGCTCACAGCAACGGTAAGCAGCAGAAATATAACGATATACGCGGATGAGATTATTATCATAACTCTCTTCTCTTTACAATTATATACTAAAACCCCGTCTTAATCAAACCGAGTTATATTAACGCCATTTATACCCTTTTACAAAGGAAAAAAGGGGCACAAATACCACATACAGGGCAAACAACACCCTTGCCGGCGGATATAACGCAAGATAACGCAGCATGCCGTAGCCTGACAATGCCGTTCCGAGAAGAATGAGCTCGGCCGCAACAGAGAGGGCCCATGCCGCCGGCAGAAGGGAAAAGAGGCCCGGCATAAAGATATAGAACACGGGCGAGACAACCATTATCGCGAAAAAGAGGTATGCTGCTGTCAGCATGACCGTCGATGCGGGGCCGTAATCCGTGGTCCGGGAAGCCCATCTGGAGCGCTGATTGACAAACTCTTTCAGCGTGGCGGCGGGGAATGTCTTCGTAAATGTGTCAGGCGACGCCGCAAATCTCACGTTGCCTTTTCTCAAGGTCGAGAGGCGCCGTATCATCATGTCATCGTCTCCTGAATCCTTGTCTGAAAGACCTGTAAATCCACCGCTTTTGACATAGGCCGCCTTTCTGTATGAAAGGTTGTTACCCGTTGCGATGATGGGAGCCCCCAGGCCGATCGCCCCCTCGGTACAGGCCGACAAAGCGGCCATTTCCAGGTTCATCAGTTTGTGAAATATGTTTTTCTCCTCATAATACGAGAGTCCGGCAACGGCATCAGTTTCACCGTCAAAATACCCCGTCATGTTATCGGACCATCCCGGAGGCACGACGCAGTCTGCGTCCGTCAGCAAAAGTATCTCGCCCGATGCATGTTCTATCCCTTTGGAGAGAGCCGCTTTTTTGGGAGACTTGCAGGCCGGCTCGCCTGAAACCCGTATAAGGGTAATGGCGGGATACTCTCCGATTATATCGCGCGTTGAGTCTTCCGATCTGTCGTCCACGATTATTTTTTCGCAAGCCTGTCCCATGATCGATTCGATCAATCCGCGTATGCGCTTCTCTTCGTTTCTGGCGCACACTATTATGCTCCGGCTTTCCGTGTTGTCCTGCCGCGAAAGACGCGCCCTGTTTCTGAGTATACCTGCCGTAAGTAAGAGGAGAATAGATATGTAAAAGGCAAGAAGCGCTATTATAACGGGGTTAAGTATGTTCACTGCACCGCATCCCTGAACGCTATCAGTCTTTCCCGGCTCCGGTCCTGTTCAAACGCGCTGCCGACTACTATTACATCCGCGCCGGCGCCGGCTGCCGCCGCCGCCTGTTCCGGCTCCCTAAGTCCGCCTCCGCATATAATCGGCAGATCCACATATTCCTTTACGGCTTTTATCATGTCCAGCGGCACCGGCTCCGCCGCGCCGCTGCCCCCTTCAAGATATATCAGTTTCATGCCGATATAGGAAGCGGCCATGGCATGAGCGACAGCTATATCGGTCTTGTCGCCCGGTATGGGCATGGTATTGCTGATGTAATTCACGGCAGTAAAGCCGCCCGACCCGATAAGCATATAAGCGGTTGAAACAGCCTCCAGCCGGTGCCTTCTGATCAGGGGCGCGCTTCTCACTTGTTCTTCTATCAGATACTGTGGGTTTCGGCCGCTGACCAGAGAGAGGTACAATATGGCGTCAGCGCCGGAACAGACCTGAGTCGCCGACGCCGGAAAGATCACGACGGGAAGTCCGCAGGCACTTTTCAGCGCGTCAACGGTCTTTTCAAAGTCTCCGTTGAGCAGCATGCTCGTACCTACAAGTATCATATCCGCGCCCGACTGTTCACATCTCTCCCCATACAATGCCGCCTCGCGGGGAGACTGACGGTCGGGGTCAAGAAGCACCCACATGCTTTTTTTGCCTTTTTTTTGTCTGTTTAATATGCCTTCATAGACATTCATGTCAAAAAGCCTTTCTGATCAGCGATAGTACCGCCTTGTTTTCCTTAAATGCCAGTTCCAGTATCTTGCCTACGGTTATGTTGGCGGGATCTATTTGCGAGGCAAGTCTGATCATATTATCTATGTCCCTGTCCGAAAACTCCACGAAATGTTCCTTTATCCTGTAAAACTTCCTGGTGGTATTGCCTATGCTTTTCATCACCGCATCCTGATATGCGGACAATGCTTCTTCCGAGACATCTTCATTTTTCAGGCATTCCGCTGCGGTCTTCCCGGCCGCCGCTCCCGATTCAAGGGCGTTGCCTATTCCCGCTCCGGTCAGAGGGTTCGCAAGATGCGCGGCATCGCCGGCTATCAGGAACCCTTTGCCGAACATCTTTTCCAGAGGCTTTGAAGCCGACACTGCGCCTGCCGACGTCCTGAGCACGGAGGCGCCCGGAAAACGGGTTGCGACAAAATTATCAAGATAAAACTTGGCGTTATATGAGTAGGAAGACCTGGCGCCGAGCAGGCCCAGTCCGACGTTTGCCTGTTTATCCCCCTTTGGGAATATCCATGCGTATCCGCCCGGCGCGATATTGTTCCCCCCTATCAGTTCGATATGGTCCCGGTTTGTCTCCACACCGCCAAGGGTATACTGCATGCAGGATTCAATATCCGACGGCTTAAGCGAGGTGTCGACGCCCAGCATGGATGCTGTCACTGATTCGATGCCGTCCGCGGCAATAATCATCTTTACGCGGACATCCTTCCATCCGCCGCCCAATCTCACGAAAAATCCGTTCTCTTCGGCTTCCACTCCGGTCACGGGGCATTTTGTCCTGAGTATCGCTCCCTCGGCCGCCGCGGCGAACGCCAGGTCCCTGTCGAAGAGGTGTCTGTCAAGAATATAGCCTGTCTCTCCGTATTCCATACATGCGGACCCGCCCCCGGGCCCGCTGAGCACAGCGCCCCTGACTTCGGCACAGACCCATTCCTTTTTGACCCCGGTATGGCGATGAAGCCATTTCGCGCTGACTCCCTCGGCGCATCTTACCGGTGTGCCCACTTCCTGTCTTTTCTCAGCAAGCAGCACTTTAAAACCGGCCTGAGCGATTATCCGGGCCGCGACGGATCCCGCGGGGCCCGCGCCCGAGACAACGGCATCAAAATATTCCGTCACCGCTGTTCCTCCTTTAACGAATAACCAAGCCTGAGCGCTCCCGCGGGGCATATGTTTACACAAAGGCCGCATCCGGAGCATCTCGCGATATCCGCGCGAAGCGAATGGCCGTCAAGCAGCAACGCGCCGCATGGACAAACGGCCACGCACCCGCCGCAATGACAGCATCTTGATTGTTCTATGACGACAACCATACTCCTCCAATCCCGATCAGCATATTGATCTTATAGACCACGCAGGCGGCTGAGTATTTTTCTTTAAAGCCGAGCAATAAAGCTGCAACATTCATCCCATTGCAGACGCCCGCCACTATGAACAGATAGACAATACCGTCCGCTGCGGAGTATCTTAACCTGATTGTAGCCGCGAGAAAAATAAAAGTCAATATGCAAAGGGCAAGGCGCGTCACACCTGTTCCGGCGAGCGCCGGCAGCGTCCTTTTTCCGCAGACCAAATCACCGGGCAGGTCGTTCAGATCCTTCATGATCTCCCGCAGCAGTGTTATCAGAAAGGCGAAAAAAGTCAATGCGGTAAGATTATGCGCGTCAGGGGAGAACAACAGCACCGTATATAGGGGCGCGGCTGTCATCCCGGCCACGGCCAGGTTGCCCGATATTCCGGCTTTTTTTGCGGAAAGCCCGTAAATACAGGCGGCCGCCAGGACTGCCGCGGCCACCGAGGCAGCCTTCAACGGTAAAAAAAACATGTTTACAATAGCAGACAGGCATAATAAAAAAGCGATCGCCCGTCCGACTCTTAACGTGAGCGCTCCCGAAGGGAGAGCTCTGCGCGGTCTGTTTATGCGGTCTGCCTCGATATCTTTAAGGTCATTGACAGCATAGCCGGATGCGGCTATGAGAACGAACTGCGTCGCTGTTAAAACAGTCAGCCGCGATAGCAGAAGGCCGCCTATGACAAAGCCCATGACGACAGACGCGGCTATTATAAGAAGGTTTAGGGGACGGATGAATGAGATTGCGGACCTAATTGACTCCCGTATGCCCAAAGCCTCCTCCTCCGCGGCCGGTGGCTTTCAATGAGTCGCATTCTTCCCATTGGCATGTGTACACCCGTGACAATACCAGCTGGGCTATCCTGTCG
>CAZJQC010000064.1:0-4446 GCA_964548195.1 uncultured bacterium
GACGAACCGCATTATAGGCTGACAACTGACATTATTGGTGGAGATAACGAACGGTACGGGTGCCTCAGAACGGGTTAGTGATATGATTCATGAGGGGGAAAAGATTCAGGGGCGCGGATGTTTCAGACTTTATTCCGGAAAGAACATGATGTTCTGTTTATCGTATGGCATTGACGGGGCATGCCATGCGGCATTCGCCGCAGAGTATGCATTCCGTGTTTTTGACCTTCATGCCTCTGCTTATATAGCCCATGACATCTATATCCATGGGGCATGCCCGGTTGCATGCGCCGCATCTTATGCACTCTTTGCCGGAAGGCCTGATTTTTATGATGCTTATGCTTGTGCCCGGCTTCATGACAAGCGAGACGGGACACAATATCTTGCAGAAAGCGCGTCTGTCATTGAAGATAAAAGCAAGCGGTATGGCCAGCATATAATATACAGCGTTTCCCGTAAGCATCCAGACAAGCTCTCTGTGGCTGATATAATCGCCGTAGACATCATAACTCAACACGAACACCAGGTAGGCGGGAATGACTACGGAGACGGCAAGCATAAGAAAACGAAGGCTTTTCAGTCGTGGATCGATGCCCTTTCGTCCACCTTTTACGGGAAGCCATTCAAGGACGGCGGCGGTCCAGCAGGCCCAGCCGCAGAAACCGCGTCCCCAGATCAACGGCCCGAATATCTTTGCTATCGCATAATGGATGAAGCCCTTGCTGAAGAAGCCCACAAAGACGATGAGCAGCACACCTTCAAGCTGAAAGTTCTCGCTGTTTACCACGGGTATGAATATGAGAAGACAGGGCAATATCATAAGCAGTGAGACCTTACGCCCCAATGTTTTGCGTTCGCCTTTCAAGAATGACTGCAGTATGATGCCTGTCGATATTGAAAACCCGATCCAGGGGAATATTACCCAAAAACCCCACCAACCTACGGTGACTTCAAGTATCAGGGAAACGGCAAAACCGATAAACAAAGGAATAATCCCGCGCAATGACTTTTTCATACGGTGATGATGGATGAAAAAGATCCGTTCGTCAATATTTTCATTTTGTGAAAAGCGCTTTTTTACGGCCGGGACCGGCCGTTTCGGGGTACGTCGGCGAATGTCAATAAAATCGGCGAGTCGATTGTAATTTTAAGGTTATTGAAATATGATTAAAGGTTGAAAGGAGAGCTATGAGACGATTATTTATATTGCTGTTTATATGCGCCATGGGTGCGGGTATTGCCGCGGGCGAGACGGATTACACGATGGAGAAAGAACTGCTTGTAAAATGCACGAAAGTCATGGGGGGCTATGCCGACGGGATGAGCCAGACGCAGGACCTTGACGAGATGGCGAGGCTTGCTGCCAAGCTTACAAAAGAGCTCAGGCCACTGCTGCCCGACCTGATCAAGATGATGAAAGCCCATCCCGAATGGGCGGACGATCCGCCCGCGGAGATAAAAGAGACGCTGGACGATTATCTCGGAGCTAATGTAAGGATGAGCAGGGCTTTTTCAAGGCTCACGAAGAACGTCAATGCCAATCAGGATAATCTCAGGCTGAACGAAGCTTTTGCGGAACTCAACAAACTGTTTTACGAGCTGAGGAAAGGGGAGGGAGACGCATGACTGCGTCTCCCCGGTATGTGAAACGCGATCACAGATCCTTGTCTGCGATCGTGTAGGTTGGAGGCATTGCGGGTGTCCAGTTCATGTTCGGCGGAACCGGATATACTGAGAACCCGCCTTTTGCGGTCTCAATAAGGTTCGGTATTATTCTTTCCGTTATCATCGCGTACGGCGCCACGAACACCAGTTCGTTGTTCTGCGTGCCGCCAAAGATCCTGTCTCCCGCGCAAGGAAAGCCCACGACGGCTTTTTGCTCACCCATGGCAAAGCCTATGGCTGAACAGAGCGCGGCCTCTGCGACGGTATCCGCTGTGATCTTCTCGCCGGTCTCATACGTGTTGGCGTGTATGAGCCGCATCATCTGCGCGGGATTGCCGTAGATCACGACGACATCCGGGTCGGCTTCGGAAGACTCAAGCGCTTCGGCCATGATGCCGTCGTACTTCTTTCCGGAATCGCCGGCCTTGTAGACGTTTGCCATGAACTGCTTACCGGCCTTCTCGTCCCTGCAGTAAGGGCCCACTGCGGCTTTTCCGCTGGATATGGCATCCGTAGTCGCGATAAGCCCCGTGCACGCGGCGCCCATCGAACAGATCATTTTATCAGGCGTGCCCGCGTTCGGCCGCCCCTGATACCTGGCGCTTGAGATGAGCTGACAAATGTTCATCTTAAAGCTTAACGGATGGCGCGGCAGGTCTTTCCTGTCCTCGTACATCTTCACACCCACAGGCCTTGTGTCCAGTCTCAACAATTCCTGTAACCGTTCTGCAGCTTCTCTTCTTGTCATTCAGCACCTCCTGTTTCGTGAAACATATCACTATAGAAAATGGTGTCAAGGGTTTTTTGTGATTTTTTTCACTTTTTTTGCCGTTCTATTTTCATCTTTCAAAAGGGGCGGGCGGAGGCGTATATTAATCATCTAAATGGGGTTGGGAAGACGGCGGCGACGGATATTTTTTCAAAGGGCATGAAAGCCCATAAGTTTAAACAACGTATTAAGACTTTTAGACGGTTTATTGGCCGGATGGCTGATCTTTGAGAAAGGCTCCCTGCTGTATTTGGGTCGCTACGCGGGAGCCCAGTCGGGACAAGGCACGAAGGGAAAACCCGCTTTCGCCCGGCCGGCTTGCAAATGAACGGCCATCTTTTACAGGACCGTATTTGCAGGTATGTTCATTGCTTGATCCGTTTTTCTATGTATCTGGAGTTCATGGCCCTTAGCATGCCCATATAATCCATCCTGAACTCTATCAGATCGCCCACCTTATAGTTCTTTTTGTTTTTTCCTATATCTATGACGATCATGTCGGAGCTCGCGCCGACGATCTCGATGTCCTTATCGACGGATCTGATATGGGCGTCACCCACGTCCAGGAGACCGAGGTCAAGTATAGCCCGAAAGGACGTCTTTCCGATGTTTTCACTGTCGAACTCGTAGGTCTCGCCCTCCACGTTCGTACCCATATCACCGGACGGGTTCATCGGTTTTTTCGTCAGCTCTATTATTTCCGTATACAACTTGAACACATCTGTGTTCATCCCGCTAAGCGGCTCATCGTTATACACATCCGTGCCGAGAAACAAAGTCTCGCCCACTCTGAAATGATTCACTCCCTTTGGAAGCACATGCTGATATATAAGCGGTATCGTGACCGAGGAGCCGCCTGAGACAAAGGGTATATTGACATTGAATTTCGCCTCGATGAGCTGCTTATAGAGGCTGAGCTGTATCAGCTTATCCTTATTCGGCAATACTCCATACAGGCAGGATAGGTTCGCCCCCAGACCCACGACCTCTATATTGTCAAGGCTGAACGTCTTTGAGAAAAAATCGACAAATTCATCACGCATGACGCCTTCGCGCAGTTCCCCGAGCTCTATCATTATGATTATCTTATGCGTCTTGCCCTGGCGCATCGCCTCTTCGGACAAAAGCTGTATGGTACGTATCTCGGTATTCATGCTGATGTCCGCGTATTTCACCACGTTTTTTATGGATCTTTTCGCCGGCGGTTTGATATACACGGTCTCAATGGAAGGGTCGATCGACTTTATCATCTTCATGTTTGTGATCCTTGAGTCACACACCTGTCTGACGCCAAGTTTCAACAGTTCAATAAGATATTCCCTGTTTCCGCTCAGCAGTTTGGACACCACGCTCCATTTGATCCTGTTAAGCTTGAACATGTTGTCAAGGTAGGCGTAGTTCTGGCTGAGTTTTTCCACATCCATCGTGACATACGCCATTACGCGCTCCCTTTACTTTTAAATCGCATCTCTATGTACTTTGTCGTAAAGCCTGTCTTTTCATAAAGACGCCTCGCCGGATTATCCGGCTCCACGTGCAGGGCAATGTCGCCGTCAGCGCGCTCTATGGCTTTTCTCATAAGCTTCCCGCCTATACCCTCCCCGCGGCGGGATGCATGCGAGGCTATATACACAAGTATGTTTTCAGGTATATAATCCCTCATGCCGGTGGCGTTGACGACCACCGCGCCGAGTATCGCGCCCTCTTCCTCCGCTGCCAGAATAAAACCGCCCGGCGAGTCGTTCTCGCCCAACGCATACGCCATCGCCTTATCTATATCAGCACGGGGATCCCCGTATTCCTGAAGATTGACAAATAAAAAGTCCAGTATCCTTTCACGCAAAGCCACAGCCGGAAGATTGCGCTCATCAAATATATTGATCTTCATACCATCTTCTCCTTTCTCTCTCAAAGCAATAAGTGATTTATTTGAAAAATTCGATGTTATTACCCGTTTGTTATATTTATTATATGGGATAAATAAGATAAAATCAAGTATTATATTAATAATG
>CAZJQC010000065.1:0-4414 GCA_964548195.1 uncultured bacterium
CTTTTTTCAATTTAAATCATTTCGGCTCTTGACAAAATGGTTTGGGGCGATATAATCATTTCGGTAATAAACGAAACAAAAGGAGGAGTTATGAAAATTCAGATACTGGGTATGGGGTGTCCGAAGTGCAAGAGTCTGGAAGCCGCTGCAAGGCAGGCGGTAAAAGAGGCGGGGATCGACGCCGAGGTGGTCAAGATAACCGACTCGGAAGAGATCATGAACATGGGTGTGATGATGACGCCGGCGTTGGCTGTCGACGGGACTGTGGTCTCTTCGGGCAAAGTGCTGAGCGTTGAAGAGATCCGCCGTTTTATAGAGGGCAGGTGATCGTATGAGGATGCTGGGAGAGTTTTTTCCGGAGTTTACCGAAAAGCTTGATGAGATGGATAAGCTGTACAAGGAAAAGATGACTATTGACGAGAAGACATATCAGTTCATCTGTTTTGCCCTGTCGGTGAAGGCCAGGTCAAAGCCCTGCGTGCTGAAACATTTCAAGGGCGCGATGGAAGCCGGAGCCACAGTCAGGGAATTGTCCTATATACTTGCGCTGGTGATGAGAGAAGCTGCCGGTGCCGACGACTGCTGGACACATGATGTGATAGGAAGATGGCAGGACATCATTGATGGCAATATCTCATGTGGTTGTGAAAAGTAACGTGTGGCATTGAAAAATGGAGGGCTGAGTTGAAAAATCTTACGAAAAACCAATGGCTGCTCGTTGTGGCGGGTGTGTTTCTTTTTGCCTATTTTGTTCCCTTTGACAGGCCCGTTATATCCGCGGCTTTGATAGAGTCTTTCGGCATGCTCGGGGAATATGCAAGGCAGCATGTATTGCTTTGTCTTGTTCCGGCAATGTTTATCGCCGGAGCGATCGCGGTATTTCTGAATCAGCAGGCTGTGATCAGATATCTGGGCCCTTCGGCGCGAAAAGCGACGGCCTACAGCGTTGCGGCGGTGTCTGGGACCATACTCGCGGTATGTTCATGCACGGTCCTGCCGCTGTTTAAGGGTATTTATAAAAAAGGTGCCGGACTCGGGCCGGCGATCTCTTTCCTTTATTCCGGGCCTGCGATAAACGTGCTTGCCATCGTGCTTACCGCCAAAGTCCTGGGCTGGAAAATGGGACTGGCCCGTGCTGTCGGAGCGGTGCTGTTTGCTGTTGCGATCGGCATGTTGATGCACATGATATTCAGGAAAGATGATGAGGCCAGGCTCAGGGATGAACGGATGTTCGCGGCGTCTTCGGATAACGACGGACGGAAGATGTGGCAGAACATACTTTACATGGTCTCCATGATCGGAATACTTATATTCGTGAACTGGGCGCCCTCAAGGGGAGCCTCGCCGGTATGGGATATGGTCTTTGCGTACAAGTATTATATAACCGCTTTTTTCGCGGCCATACTGGCTGTCTCTTTGTTGTTGTGGTTTAAGCGAGACGAGCTTTCAGACTGGGTCATGGCCACCAGAGACTTTGCGCTGCAGATATTCCCGCTGCTCTTTGCGGGCGTGCTTGTGGCGGGTTTTCTGCTTGGAAGGCCGGGACATGAGGCTCTTATCCCCACAGAGTGGATCGCGGGGCTTGTCGGCGGGAACTCGTTGCCTGCGAACTTGTTCGCGTCCGTTTCCGGCGCCCTGATGTATTTTGCCACGCTCACTGAGGTGCCGATCATGCAGGGTCTGCTCGGGGCCGGAATGGGGCAAGGGCCGGCGCTCGCATTGCTTCTGGCGGGGCCGTCGCTGTCGCTGCCATCGATACTGGTGATCTACGGAGAGCTGGGCTGGAAGAAGACACTGACCTTTGTGGGGCTTGTCGTGATCATGTCGACGCTTGCCGGGCTTGTGTTTGGCGGCATCGCAGGATAACTGTGTTACGGGGGAAGGGCATCCCTTTCCTGAAGGAAGAGGAAATCTATGGATATGAAAAGCGCCGTCTCTCTTTTTAAGGCTGCGGGCGATAACACCAGGCTGCGCATACTCAAGCTTATTGCTGTGCGGGAATGCTGTGTTTGCGAGTTGTCCGGCATAACCGGATTGAGTAATTCCACCGTATCGGAACATCTGAAAAAACTTAAGGAATGCGGTTTGGTTGCCGAAAGCAAAAAAAGTTACTGGAGTTATTATTCGCTAAATGAAAAGGACAAAGACGCGGCGATCGACGTGTTTTTGGACCTTATAGAATCGCTTGGCGACCCGGTTTTTGAAAGGGACAGTGCCAAGCTGGTATCCGGCTCATTCAAATGTTCAGGGGTCATCATGGAAAAACCTCCGTCTGATAATTGATTCCGGCGGCCTTTGACACTATATTGTCTACGGGGACGCTGTTGTGATCGATGCGGATGGATGGCGGCTATCGCCGTCTTTACGGTGATTTTCCGGGACGGGCCGGATATTCGGAAGAGGGGCGTTATGATTTTTGACGGAGCTTACGGGACCGTTTTGATGAAAAGGCATGGCGTGCAGTACCCATGTCTCCTTAACCTCGACAAACCCTCTGCCGTAAGGACGCTGCACAGGGAATACATAAGAGCCGGCGCGGACGTGATCAGTACCAATACTTTTTTCCCCGGTGAGGCCGACAGGTATATTGATGTCGTTATCGCGGGTGTCGATATAGCTCTCAACGCCTCCCGGGGCAAAGCGCTGACAGCCCTGTCGGTAGGGCCCGCCGGCTCATCTATGCCGCGCGATATATATTTTGAACTGGCCGGGGCAACGGCGGCCTATCCCCTTGATTTTATACTACTTGAGACTTTTTATGACATGGAGGACGCCTCGGATGCGGTAAGGGCGTTCGAACGCTATTTCCCTTTTACAGACATCATACTCTCGGTCTTTCCCGCAAAGGGCGTTGAGTCGCTTCACCCCATGCTTCCTCTCCTGACGGGGGACCGTCGCGTGACACCCGGCATAAATTGTGTGATGCCCGATAAGGAGGCCTATGAGATGGTGAAATATTTAGCTGTTAAAGCCGGAAATGACATGTACTTTTCCCCGAATGCCGGAAAACCCGGCGCGTATATCGCCCCTGGCGCATTTGCGTCTTTTATGGAAAACATGCCGAATACTCCCGCATTTTTGGGAGGGTGCTGCGGGACGACGCCGGCCCACATAAAGGCCTTGAAGTCGCTCAGTCTTCGTGTATGACAGCGGGCCGCGCATTGCCGCGTATCTGAGATAAAAAAATACCCCCGATCACCACGAATATCGCCGCGATCCTGATCAGTGTAAGTTTCTCGCCCAGTATGATGAAGGCAAAGGCCGCTGTAAACAAGGGTATCATATTGGTGAATATGTTTGTGCGCGTGACTCCAAGCTCTTTTAAGGCTTTGGTCATGAAGAGGAATGCCAGCGTGGACCCGAAAAGAGACAGCATGATAAGGGTTGTTACCAGTTCCCCGTTGGGCCGCACGGCCTTGAAACGCTCAAACTCAAAAAACAAAAACAGGGGGATAAAATAACACGCCCCTATAAGGTTCTGAGTGCTGACGATCAGGAGAGGCGAATATTTGTGTGACATCCGTTTCGCCGCTATACCGTAGGCTACTCCGGATAATACCGCGAAAGAAAGCAGCAGTATGCCTTTCGGGGATGCGTGGAAGTCCGCCCCTTTGTCGGTGACAAAGACTGCTACCCCGGCAAAAGAGATGAAGAGTCCGGCGAGATTGATCCCGGTCAGCCTTTCATTCAATATGAAAAAGGTGAACACCGGAGTGACCACCGGGATCAGAGCTATCATCACTGAGGCGAGCGTGGGGGAGACCTCCACAATGCCGAGATGTTCGCCTATGAAATAACAAAAAGGCTCAAAGAACGCGAGCAGCATGAAACCAGGTATGTCGCGTCTGTCTATCGATTCCCTCTTTTTTCTCATCAGAATAAATGGCGCGAGCATCAGCGTGGAGAGTATGAGCCGTATGAACACCGTTGTGAACGGGCCGTAATAACGGAAAACCACTTTGGTCCATACAAAAGACGCTCCCCAGAACAACATGGCCGCCAAAGCGCCTGCGTATATGCGTACTCTCTCTTTTTCCATATGGGGATTCTATGGTGTATTTTGGGGACGTCAAGAAAATTACTTTAAAACAGACGTTATTTGTGGTAAAATCGCAGCTTAAAACAAGGAGGCGTGATGTCCGGATTGAATGGTCTAACATATGTTGTCCCGGAGGAATGCAAAAACGGGGAGCGGCTGAAGGAATTTCTCTTAAAACACCCGGAGATCAAGTTTGTGTCACTCGTCGGAGTGGATTTTACCGGCAATGACACCGATGAGAGAATACCGGTGGAGCATTTTATCGGAGACCTTGAAGGCATCATGAGCGGAGGCATACAGACGGACGGCTCGTCTGTCAACCTGCCCGGAATAGCGGAACTCAACGATGCTAAAATAGACTTTATTGTCGATCCG
>CAZJQC010000066.1:0-4153 GCA_964548195.1 uncultured bacterium
TTCTTTCGGACAAGAAGGGCGACTTTTTTTACAACTATCTTTCCGCTCTTCACAAGTCCATACGCGGCTCCGACGCGGATGCGGCGGCCTACTGGATCGCATTGATGCTGGATTCCGGCATGGACCCCGTGTCCATATTGAGGCGTATGACCGCCATTGCTTCGGAGGACATAGGATTTGCCGATCCGAACGCCCTCAGGGTGGTCGCGGACTGCAGGGCGGCTTTCGAGTTTCTCGGACTTCCGGAGGGCAGGCTCGCCCTGTTTCAGGCGGGCATATACCTTGCGCTGGCTCCGAAGAGCAACTCGATACAAAAAATATCCGCGAGCGCCTCGGAGTTGGTGAAGACGCATGGTATACTTGAAGTGCCGGCTAATATCATGTCAAACACACGCACATACAAGTATCCTCACGATTATGACGATTACCTTGTCAGGCAGAGATATCTTCCCGGCGCGATCGACAGGGAGGAGATCGTATCCTTCAACGATCACGGCAAGGAAATAAGGTTCAGGGACAGATGGGAGATGGTCAGAACCGCCATCAAAAAGGGGAAAAAGTAGAATGACGGAGGGATTATGAAAAGGATTGCCGTGCTTACGGGCGGGGGGGATGCTCCCGGCATGAATGCCGCGGTCAGGGCCGTGGTGAGGACCGGCATATATCACGGGCTGGAAGTCTGGGGCATAGAGAAGGCTTATGTGGGTATGATAGACGGATATATGAGGCCGCTTGGCATTGAGGATGTCGGCGGGATCATGCAGCGCGGCGGGACGATACTGCAGACAAGCAGATGCGAGGAGTTTCTCACCGACGAGGGGCAGGAACAGGCCGTGCGTACCCTTAAGGACAATAAGATAGACGGTGTTATAATCATAGGCGGAAACGGCTCGCTGACAGGAGCTCTGGACCTTCATAACAGGGGCGTAAAGGTCATAGGCATACCCGGCACCATAGACAATGACCTGTACGGGACGGACATGTGCATCGGCGTGGATACCGCGCTGAACACCATAGTCGAGTGCGTGGACAAGATAAAGGATACGGCTTCTTCACATGAAAGGGCTTTCATCATAGAGGTGATGGGACGGAAAAGCGGCTATCTGGCCCTTATGGCGGCGCTGGCGACGGGGGCCGAAGAGGTCTATATACCCGAGAGGCCCATGGACATACAGAAGACCGCGGAGAAGATCACCCGCGGCCATCAGCGCGGCAAGACCCACGGGATAATCATACTTGCCGAAGGCGCGGGCAATGCGTATACCATAGGGCGGCAGCTGAAAAACATAATGGGGTATGAGGTGCGTATCTCCATATTGGGCCATATTCAGCGCGGCGGCACTCCCACAGCGTATGACAGACAACTGGGCAGCATGATGGGCAGCGCGGCGGTCAAGGCGATGATGGACGGCCAGAGCGCCAGGATGATAGCGCTTACAAAGGGCCGCTATGAGGCCATAGACCTTGAGAAGGCCGTTTCGAGCAAAAAAGATATTAACGAAAAATTATATGAGCTGGCTTTGATGTTATCCTTGTAAGGAGGAAGTATGCGCAGATTATTTATCGCGGGAAACTGGAAGATGAACAAGACGGCCGATGAGGCGACACGGCTTGCCGAAGAGGTGCAGAAAAGGGGGCTCGGCGAAAAAAGCATCGACATAGGGATCTTTGTCCCGTCGCCCTTCCTGAAAGACGTGCGTATGGCCGCGCCTGACATATGTGTCGGAGCGCAAAACATATATTTTGAGGAAAACGGGGCCTTTACGGGCGAGATATCAGCCGAGATGATACTTTCAGTCGGTGTGGGCTGGACCCTTGTGGGCCATTCCGAACGCAGGCATATTTTCGGTGAAAGCGACAGCGAGGTAAATAAAAAGGTCAAACGCGCGCTTGCCTGCGGTATTTCGCCGGTGGTGTGTGTGGGGGAAGACCTCGGACAGCGGGAGAAAGGCACGACTCTTGATGTCGTCGGGCTTCAGGTAAAGGAGCTCTTTTACGGGTTGAGCGAAAAACAGGCTTCCATGGTCACGCTTGCCTATGAGCCTGTCTGGGCCATAGGCACGGGCAAGACCGCCTCGCCGGAAGACGCCGAAGAGGTGCACGCCTATATACGTATGATCGCGGCTTCCTTGTACGGCGTGGAGATTAGTGATTCGCTCAGAATATTGTATGGCGGCAGCGTAAAGCCGTCCAATGCGGAGAAGCTTCTGTCGAAGAGGAATATTGACGGCGCTTTGATAGGCGGAGCCTCGCTAAAGGGCGAAGATTTTATCTCCATATGCGACACCGCCGCCCTGATGCGCAAATGACTGTGATCCGGAATGGAATGGGCATTGTGAAAAGCGTTTGCATTATATGTTTTTTATTAAAAGAGGGGGGAACGGATGTTGACGGCTAAACAGCGTAAATATCTTGAAAAACAGGCACATGAACTGCAGCCTACCGGCCATGTGGGCAGGTCCGGCGTCAGCGAGACGGTGCTGAAGGCCATTAAGCAGAACATAGAAAAAAACGAGCTTATAAAGATACGGGTGATGAGGGAATCCGGCGTGGACAAAAAGAAGGCGGCATCCGAAATAGCCGAGTATGTCGGCGGCCAGGTCGTGCGCATCATAGGGCATATGATAATACTCTTCAGGCAGGCGGATGAAGAGAGCCGTTTTTTGCTTCCGTGAAGGGTATGGGCTATGGCGGGTAAACTCTTTATCGTGGCCACGCCGCTTGGCAATCTTGGCGATCTGACGTTCAGGGCGGTCGAGGTCCTTTCCCGATGTGATGTTATCGCGTCGGAAAAACCCGAGAAGACCCGCATAATACTGGAAAAGAATGGCATCGGCAAAAGATGCCTGAAATATAACACGGGCAACGAGTCGGCTTCGGTGCCCGGCCTGCTGGCTCTGCTCGCTGAGGGCCGGGATGTGGCGTATGTATCCGAAGCCGGCACTCCGTGCATATCCGATCCGGGGTATCTGCTGGTGAGGGAAGCTCTGGCCGCAGGCATTGAAGCGGTGCCGGTGCCGGGCGCCTCGGCGGTGATAACGCTTCTGTCTGTTTCGGGGCTTCCGGTGGACAGATTCGCGTTCTGGGGGTTTGCGCCTAAAAAGAAGGCTGAGATGCGGGCGTTTGTCGAGGGGATAAGCGTGTTCCCGCACACGGCTGTCTTCTATGTCTCACCGCATAATCTTGAAAACCTTTTCGCCGGTTTTGAGGAGACGGGTTATGACCCGTTGTGCGTGGTGGGCCGTGAGATGACCAAGATACATGAGGAATTCATAAGGGGGCGTGTCTCGGCTGTTAGAGAGGCCGTCCTGTCCAATCCCAGAGGCGAGTTCGCCTTTGCTGTCCGGGGGGATGGCGTGGAGGTTGAAACAAACCTTGCTTTGCTTCTGTCCCATGGCAGGGAGCTTATGAAGACTTATTCCATGAAGGAGACGTCACGGATATTGTCAACAATATATGATTTGACGAAAAATGATATCTACGATATCCTGTTAGCAGGCAAAAAAAATAACTGAAACCTGAAGAGGGGTCGATGTGTCTTATATCGGAGAAGGTAAGGAACAGCAGGAACTGATAAAAAGGCTCAAGAAAAAGGAAGACAAAGCCTTTGAGGAACTGATAGATGATTACGGCGGCGTGATCTACAAGGTCCTGCACACTTACATACGGGACAAGAACAATGTGGATGACTTGTTCCAGGACGTGTTTATAAAGATATACAAAAACATACACACGTTCCGCGAGGAGAGCAAGCTGTCGGTCTGGATATACCAGATCGCGCTTAATACCGTGAGAAATTTTTTGAGGAAGAAATGCAACAAGGATATATACGAGCTTCAGGAGAATTCGGCGGCGGTGGATTCGGCGGAGGACGTCATATGCAACGGCGATCTGCGTGAACTGCTGGAGAGTTATATCGGGCTTTTGCCGGAGAATTGGCAGACGGTGATAAACCTGTATTACTTTAACTCTTATTCCTACGCGGAGATCTCCGAGATAACGGGTTTTCCGGTGGGAACGGTGAAGACGTATTTGTACAGATCGAAGGAAAAGTTGTCCTCGCTTATGGCGAGGCATCAGAAGGAGCTGATATGAGCCTGGCAGATAAAAGGATAGATGAACATTATGTGGAGACGCTTCTGTTTTCAAGAGA
>CAZJQC010000067.1:0-4110 GCA_964548195.1 uncultured bacterium
CATGATGTGATGGAACAGCTGGAAATAGACTGGCGCTATGACAACCCCCTGCGTGCGGCCGATAATGAGTTGTACGCAAGGATACTGATAAAGGAAGTATTCAGACGCAACGGACTTGAAGTGACATTTGACGCAAAACCCCTGGAAGGAGTGGCCGGTTCAGGGGAACATATGCATTTCGGAGTCATGGCAGAAACCTTATCCGGGCGCAGGATCAACCTGTTCACGGCCGCTGAGACGGATGAGTTTCTCTCTTCCTGGGGTTACGGCGCCCTTATGGGATTGCTTAAGAACTGGAACGGAGTGAACCCGTTTGTCACAAACTCCATGGACGCACTTAACAGGCTACAACCCGGCTATGAGGCGCCCATATGCATCGTATCCTCACTGGGCGTGGCGCCGGACAAACCGTCACGGAACAGGACCGTTCTCGTGGGTGTGATAAGGTCGGACAACCCCCTTTCCACCCGTTTTGAATTGAGGGCGCCCAATCCCCATACAAACACCTATTTGGCAGCCGCCGCGGTGTTGCTTGCCATGGCGGAAGGTATGGAGTACGCATCGGGCAAAACGCCTGCTGAGCTGAGGGCGGAGCTCATGAAAAAAGCGGGAGATGAATGCCAATATCTCGAAAAAGAAAGGGAATACGTGACGGAAAGGAACATCTTTTCGGATTTTTCAAAGGATGAAAGGGATGCGCTTTACGGAAAAACGCCCGCCACTGTCTGGGAGGTCATGGAAAATTATGATTTCGGCAAATGGGCATTTTTAGAGGCTACGCCTTTTAACAAAAAGATCAGGGATTCCTACCGGACGGCGGTGCTTAATAAATGGCTGGTGGAGATCCGTGACAAATATCTGCCTCAAAGCCTTGAAAAGGCCGTCGCGTTGAGGCGCAGCATAGAGAGTGAAAACAGTTGTTCGGAGCGGATCTGGACCGAAATGGAAGCGTTGCGCATACGCCTTTTTAAGAATACGGCGGAAAACAAATCAATGGCGACGGCCATGGAAGAGGCGCTTGACCGGAAGGATTTCGGGGCAGCTTCGTCGATGTTGCCGGAGATGAACCGTATGCTTCACCGGCTCACGGAGCTTTACAGGGTATATCGGAGAAATACTCGCTTTTAAACTGGCGGACAGGATTTTAAAAGTATTTAAACGGCAGAGCAAGATGATTAGGTAAAAATTGCTTGCTATAAATCGCCGTCTCGCCTATCATAACATAGGCGTGGTTCACTACTTTGCTTGAAAAATGCCGTCAATTGTGCTATTTTTATTGAAGTTCATCAAGGGAGGATCTTAGATATGTGTGGTATCATCGGCTACATAGGCAGCAAGAATGCGGTCCCGATTCTTATAGACGGCCTTAAACGCATGGAGTACAGGGGATATGATTCGGCAGGGCTTGCCCTGCTGATAAAAGACGATCTGATACTTGACAAAGTGGCGGGTAAAGTCTCCGCGCTTGAGAAGAAGATAAAGAAAAAAAACTACCAGTCAAATACGGGAATAGCCCATACAAGATGGGCTACCCACGGAGCGCCAAACGACATAAACGCCCATCCGCATCTTGATTGCGAAGGCAACATAGCCGTTGTGCATAACGGGGTAATAGAGAACTTCAGAGCCCTTAAGGTATATCTTGAAAAAAAAGGGCATCGTTTCTACACGGAGACAGACACTGAGGTGCTGGCCCACCTGTTTGAAGAATACAATGACGGCGACCTGTTCGAGGCGGTAAGAAAAGCGTCCGCAAAGATCGAGGGTACTTACGGCATTGCAGCCATATCGAGGCATGTCCCGGGTGAGATCGTTGTGGCGCGAAAAGGGAGTCCGTTGATACTCGCCAAGGGCGGCGCGGGTGAATATTTTGTCGCCAGCGACGCGGCTGCCGTTATACGCCATACCAACGATGTCATATATCTTGAAGAGGGCGAAATAGCAAGGCTTAACACGGATGAGGGTATCACGATCGTAGGCATGAGCGATAATGTCGCAAAAGAAGTCGAATATCAGAAGATAGACATGGTGCTTACTGAAATAGAAAAAAACGGATACCCGCATTTCATGATAAAGGAAATAAACGAACAGGATACGACCGTGCTGAACGCGATCAGGGGCAGGCTGGACGAGGAGAACGGAGACGCGATACTGCAGGGATTGTCCGATTACGAGGATTTTTTCAGAGGCGTCAACAGGATCATACTCACCGCCTGCGGCACTTCATGGCACGCCGCTTTGATCGGGGAATATTTGATCGAGACGCTGGCGGGCATACCGGTCGAGGTTGAATACGCAAGCGAGTTCAGGTATCGCAATCCCATAATAGAAAAGGGAACGGCGCTGTTTGTCATATCCCAGTCCGGGGAGACGGCCGATACGCTGGCGGCCCTTAGGGAGGCAAAGAAAAAAGGCGCCAATGTGTTCGGCATATGCAATGTGGTCGGTTCGACCATAGCACGAGAGACGGACGCCGGGGTGTACATACATGCCGGGCCGGAAATAGGGGTCGCTTCCACCAAGGCTTTCACCTCGCAGGTCATGGTGCTGGTGCTCATATCATTGTATCTTGGCAGGCGCAGAAAACTCTCATTGTCACAGGGCCGGGAGCTGGTGCGCGAGATACAGCAGCTGCCGGGAAAGATAAAGGAGCTTTTGCAGCAATGCGACGACGTCAAAAAAATCGCGGCATATTTCAATAAAGCCGACAACGCGCTCTTTCTCGGACGGCATATCAATTATCCCGTCGCTCTTGAAGGCGCCTTGAAACTGAAGGAAATATCCTACGTGCATGCGGAAGGTTATCCGGCTGCCGAGATGAAACACGGCCCGATAGCCCTTATCGACGAGAGCATGCCGTGTGTGGTCCTGGCCACTGACGACGACACCATGTACGATAAGATCATAACAAATATACAGGAAGTCAAAGCAAGGAACGGAAAAGTGATCGCAATCGCCACAAAGGGAAACAAGAAGATCCGGGAATTGGTCGATGCCGTGCTTTATGTGCCGCTGACAGCCATGGTCCTTTCCCCGGTGATAAATGTCATACCTCTGCAGCTTCTTTCCTATTATGTTGCCGTTAAAAGGGGTTGCGATGTCGATCAGCCGAGAAACCTTGCGAAAGCCGTTACTGTTGAATAAACAAATAAGGAGGAATTGCTTTGGGAGTAAATGTAAGCGAAAAGGTCTTTGAAAAATTCGGCGGAGAATACATGAAGGGCGATATTGTCTTTTATGAGGGCGAGACCGGTGAGACGATGTATATCATTTACAAAGGCAAAGTCAAGATCACAAAAAAAGCAAGGGATGTGGAGACGACTCTGGCGGTGCTCGGCGAGGGTGATTTTTTTGGCGAAATGGCCATTATCGAAGATTATCCCAGAAGCGCGACCGCCATCGTGGATGAAGATTCCACGAAACTCATAGTCGTAGACAGAAAGGTCTTTGAATCACAGATACAGACCAATCCCAAGATCATACTTCAGATACTGAAAAAGATGAGTGCCAGGATCAGAGACACCGACAAGCAGATAGAGAACCTGATGCTTCAGGACCTTGTCTCCAGGATAGTGGGCACATTGAAGCTGCTTGCCGAAAAGACCGACAAAAACGACGACGGCAGCGTTGCCTTTGATTATGCGGATCTCCAAAAGGATATCTCATCAAGGCTGGGATTGCCCATAGGTAAAGTAATGGAGGTCTTTGAGATGCTGGTCAGAAGCCGCATCGCGACGATCAATGACAATGACTTTGTGATTCGGGATTATGAGGACCTGGTGAAATACATGGAGTATCTTGAACTCAAGGAAAGATATACAGGGGTCAAATGATGAGACGAATGAGGACTGCGTCCGTCTCATTGATAGCCGCCGTTCTTATCATATTGAGTTCCATTGCTTTTCCGGCAATATGGGACAGATTCGAGGTCATATTTCATGATCTGAGGGCGCGCATGTTTATACGCGATCCGGATATAACAAGAATTGAAGGCACCGACATACAGATCGAACGGCGCGATTCACTGCTTTCCAAATTCGTATTCATAGACATAGACGACTACTCGCTGAGCGAGTACGGCCGATGGCCGTGGCCGCGCAGCATCATGGC
>CAZJQC010000068.1:0-3944 GCA_964548195.1 uncultured bacterium
GGGGGGCGTGTGTTTGCGCCCCCCGTCTCTTTAACTGCACGGTCCTTTAAGGCAAACCTATCCATGCGCCGGCATAACCGTCTGTCGGATCCCATGAAAACTCAAAGTAGAGAAGCGCGTCCGGCATCGTCTTCCATGCGTCCCAGGATGCCGGCGGATTGTTATAGATATGCGCCACATTTGCCGTAAACTGTTCAAATGAAGGATACGCCGTGGGGTAATCGGTGTTTATACGGCCTGTTATATACGAAAGATCCGTTAAAAACCACATCTTCCCTATGTATACTTCGCTTTCGTCAAGATCCTCATAAGCGATGTAGGTAAAATACCCGTCATCCGCAGCCGACTCCACAAATTCGAACCAGACCTTCCGGCCGCTTGTGGTAAATAGCACAGTAAGGCTGTTAGCAACAGTGTGATATGTCGCATTGCCTTCCCAAAGGAGCACGCCGAGCTCTTTCACCGACCAGTAAGCCGGCAGCTCCTCGCCGCCGCCGCTTGTATCTATCTCCACGCGTGTGACCACGTCGCCATTGGCGTACTCGTATACCCACAGGCCGTCTTCGGAATCCCATTCCACGCCCTCGAAGAATTCCTCCAGCATGCCCGCCACGGAGTGCAGCTCGCCCAGCAACGCTATAACCGGGTCGTCGGGGCTGACCCCGGAAAAATTGACCCAATAATCCTCAAGCGTCTCATAATATTCCTCGGGCCCGCTGATCCCGTTCTGAACAATATCTATGACATCATCGGTCGCGCATCCGAAAAAGAAAAAACCCGCAGAAACAATAACTGCCCAAATAATTGACTTTTTCATACTACCTCCTATCCTCTTTTATAATGAATTATAATCTCAAGCGGCCCGTTTGGCAATACCGACAGGGGTCCCCCTTTACTCGCGGAGCCGGCTCGAGAGGTCTTCAAGCAGTTCCACCTGCAGCTCCTGCAGTTCCATCATCTTGGACCATTGCACCAGAAGCAGGTGATCCACCTTTTCATGCAACGTCCTTATCTCCAGTTCCGATTTCAGGTTGATCTTATAATCGCTTTCGGAACGGAGCCTGTCCTTTTTCTCCTGCCGGTTCTGGCTCATCATTATCACAGGAGCCTGCAGCGCCGCTATGCAGGACAATATCAGATTGAGCAATATAAAGGGGTAAGGGTCATACGGCTTGGCCACAAGCAGCACGCTGTTGACGGCTATCCACAGCGCCAACACCACGATGAATATAATAATAAAGCGCCAGCTGCCTCCGAAGGCCGCGATCCTGTCGGATATCCTGTCTCCCGCGCTAAGCCGTTCCGAATAACTTTTATTGACGTCGGACGATACCAGCTCGTCCTCATTGATGCTCTTCAGCACCTCGTCCTCAAGTTCCTTAAGCGCGCCGGTCTCCTCTTCTATCATATTCCTTATATGCTGCATCCTGTAACGTTCAAAATCTTTCCTGCATATGGTGTCCTTCTCTCTCCAGTCGGGATAATCCTTTTGTATTAATTCCCTTATCTGGCTCCGGACACCGTCTCCGGACACAAGCTCCGACGGACTGAATACCCCGCCGCATAGTCTGCACACCCCTTTTTTTCTCATCTCAAATCACCCCGCTTATCGCATCGAAAAAACATCTTCCGGTATTTTAACAGTATATACGTATTTTTTTCAAAAAATCAATTTATCTCTTTCACATAATATCATAAAAACGCAACTCGTGATTAAACAATGCGCTTACATCGACAAACATGGGTCCGTAAAAACGGCATATGATGATGTGATCGGGGTATCTTCGGCTCCCGGTACGGGCCGGGAACCGAAGACAGATTTCAAAAGAATGATCACAGTGTTTCTTTTTTTATCGTGTAACTGAACTCATGGACATTCTCGCCAAGAGGCGCAGATATGGTTATGATCTCATCTTCCAGCTTTACTTTCCGGACATCCAGGACCACAATTCCCGTGACATCTTTTCCGGGCCTCAGCGTGTGTTTTCTCAAGAGCATCTGAGATATGTCTTTAATATTTTTTAAATCATCCAGATAGTTGCTGTGAACCCTGTTGCAATAAGTCGCAAAAAGCAGCTTAGATGCCACCGGATCGACTTCCTTTACCGTATTCTGATGATATGAGACGTTCCCTAAACTGTCGGTCACCCAGCCATATGTCGTCGTTTCACTTGTAGCATCCGTGTATGCATCCACACCGGCAAACACCACACCCCATAAGTTTGTTTTCTTCGCCCTTTTTTCCAAATACTTGGTATACCCCTCGGCTGTATACGCCACCATCTCCCGCGGCGATGAAGTTTCGGAATCTTTAAAAAAGTACCTGATCTTATCCGGAGAAAATGTGACCTTCTCGCCGGTCCCGTTTATGGCGTTGAAAACAACCACCATGTTTTTCTTGAATTTATCCACACTGACGCTTACATCCACTTCCGTATCACCAATAACAGAGCATAGATATTCTTTTCCCGAATAATAATCTATTTCCAGGTTATCTTCCCTGATCGCCTTCACGTTATAAGTCTTCACCGAACAACTGCACAAAACCGCTACTACCAAAAATAACAATAGCTTTTTCATAAACAAACCTCCGTTCCGTATCAAACATTCCTTATATCATATTTAATATCCTGAAAATTCCAACCCTGATCAGGCTGTATGATCTTATTTGACAGATCCTGCATTAAAGCAAAATAATATAAGAGAGAACACCACTGCGCGAGGGTCACTGACTGTATTCGGCCTGTCGCAGTTCAGAGGCCTGTTCTGCCGGAATGTCCACTCTTTCTGACAGTAGATGTCGATGCCTTTGAAAGGCGCACAAACCTCAGCCCCTGCTCTCGTGATATGCTCACTTATGATGATAATATCTTTTTAATCTCCCTGCACAGTTTCCAGACATTATTCCCGAAGTTGCTCACTAATGTGATATTAAGCGCCTCTTCCCTGTCATATGAAGTCAGAAAACTCGCGCCGGGATCCATGCCCTGGAAGTATGGCACATACTTCCCGTCTTCTTTTTTATGCAGCCACATGCCGTATCCATAGTAACCGTCATCTTTGCTTCCCGCGTGTTTAGAGAGCATGTTTTCCGTCATCTTTTCCGTAAGCAGCCTGTAACCCAGCAGATCGTCCCAGAACCGTTCGATGTCGCCAACCGTAGTAAAAGCCCCGCCGGCGCCTGACCCTTTGGCATCGACGCTGTATATATTTGTGCGCCATTCCTTGCGCGCCTCATCCCGGATATACGCGTTGGCGCATTTTGCAGGCAGCCGGTCGAGCTCATAATAACCCGTGTTGTTCATACCGCATTTGTCGAACACATGTTCCTTAAGATAAACATCAAACGGTTTTCCAGTCACATGCTCGATCACCAAGCCCAATACCACAAAGCCGCTATTGTTATACTGAAAACGTTCGCCTCTTGTATATATCATAGGCTTGTCAATAAACAGCGGGAGCAGGTCTTCCGATCTGCGGATCCGATAATTGGGGAAATCGGCCCACAGCTCTTCGTATTCTTCCATGACGCTCTCGTCAAAGTAATCGGGTATCCCCGATGTATGCGTGAGCAGCTCTTCCACTGTGATGGAAGTATCCACATCACGCCAGTCTATATCTATAAGCTTCCCTATAGTGTCATCAAAAGCGATCCTGCCCGTATCAACAAGCTTCAATATCCCCGCGGCCACAAACGCCTTGCCGGCCGAAGCGGTCGCAAACCTGGTATCGATCGTATTCTCTGTCTTATTGGCAAGATCCGCATATCCGTACGCATTCTGAAAGACATGCTCCCCGTTTTTGCGTATGGACACACATCCCTGAAACTCCTTGTCTATTAATTTTTCAATATCCATGACACACTCCTCCGGCTGTCAGATGCGTCATAAGACTGCAATGTCTCAATACAGTATAGCGATACTCCGCATCTTTATTTTCCCGGG
>CAZJQC010000069.1:0-3749 GCA_964548195.1 uncultured bacterium
GGCTTGAGATCTTCACGCGCATGGTGCCCTGTCACGAAGTGGCGGGCGATTATTATGACGTTATAAGCCGCGGCAACGGAAAGACTGTCTTTGTAGTGGCCGACGTCAGCGGCAAGGGGGCGGGAGCGGCCATGGTCATGAGCCATCTGCATGCGAGCATACATGCGATGATAGAACTGGGCCTTCCTTTGAGGCAATGGTGCGTGAAACTGAATAATATCGTCTTTGAACACTCACTTCCGTCGCAGTTTATTACGCTGATACTGGCCGAATGGGATGAAAGGAAATCGACGCTCGAATATATAAACGCCGGCCATAATCCCCCTTTTATATTTGATGAAGATGGTGTCCGGCATGAGATGGAGCCCACCGGTATTTTACTGGGAGCGTTCAAGGATACCGGATACAAAAGCGAGACTGTTAAACTTAAAACAGGCGACACCGCGGTATTTTACACCGACGGGCTTGAAGAGGTGTTCGACAGATCCGGGGAGATGTTCGGCGGCGACCGGCTCAGGAAGTATTTTGAGGGAAAGCATCGCGAAGACATGAAGTCCCTTTCCGCAGGGCTCTGGGACAGGGTCAACAGGTTTTCAGGCTATGCGGCTCCGGAAGACGATCAGTCGCTGCTTATGATCAGGGTGCGCTGAAGATTTTTTTAAATGAATACGGGACCGAGTTTTCCCTGATGTCTCGCGCTTTTTTTTAGCGTCCGGCCGTATTTATGGTATAATCCCGCATGGACAAAAAACCCGTTATAGCGATTACGTCTTATTATGTCTCCGCCGATGAGTGGGACTACAAAAGGCCGAGGACAAGACGCGAACAAGATGTCATGATGTCCACCATGGATTATTCCAGGGCGGTCTTCGCAGGCGGAGGCATTCCCGTCGCGGCGCCCGTGATGGGCGATGACGGCTATGTCGAAGCATTGCTGGACCGTGTCGACGGCTTGCTGCTGGCAGGCGGGCCCGACATATCGCCGGAGCTTTACGGCGAACAACGATCGCCCGCATGCGGCGTGACTGTGCCCGCCCGCGATGAGTTTGAGCTTGCCATGCTGGAACGCGCTTTGTCAAGAGGCATGGCTGTGTTTGGCATATGCAGGGGTTTTCAGCTTATAAACGTCTATTTCGGAGGCACTTTGTACCAGGACACGGATTCTCAGGGATGCGTGTTCAAGAAACATTGGGGCTTCAGGAACAAAAACGACATAGCGCATGCGGTCTCACTCTCAGGCGAAATGGCGTCGGAGGTCTTCAACGCGCGGGAGATCAACGTGAACAGCTTTCATCATCAGGCGGTAAAGACTCTGGGTGATAGTCTCGTCGTCACGGCATTATCCGAAGACGGACTGATAGAGGGGTTTGAACATGCCGGAGGGCTGCCTTTGTTTGGAGTGCAGTGGCATCCGGAGATGATGTATGATAAATACCCCTGCCAGGGGAATATATTCACCCATTTCGCAAGACTTGCGTCAAAGAATATCTGAAACCTTTTTGCCGGTTTATGTATCTCATCAATAAAGAAATTGTCCCGGGGGGTAGATCGTGTCATATTCGCCTGAAATAGAAAGACTCATATTGATGTTCAAGGACCCGGCATGCGTGAGCCGGGGCGAGGTCATGAAAAAGATATGTGACGCCTGTTCGAGAGAAAGGTCGGATTATCTCCTGACCAGGATATTGTGTGAACTCTCCTATTCGGAGTTTCCCGAGATCGTCCCGCCCGTGTGTAATATGCTCACACGCGTAAAACTGGACAAAAGGCATTATTCAAGGGTGAGACGGGTTTTTGACCATTGGCAGGAGAGCATGCCCGGCAGCAAAGCTGTCGTGAAGAATGCCATGGACGACCTCATGAAAAGATATCCGGATTTCGGAACGGAGACCTTATGGAAATGATCAGCGTCACAAACCGGGACAATGCCTATAACCTGAGGGTCGGCGGAATATTTCTCAACGACGGGAAAATACTCATGCACACCATAGAGGGCAACGGTTTCTGGGTGCTTCCCGGCGGCCGCTGCAATTTCGGGGAGGACACGTCGTCCGCCCTTAAAAGAGAGATGATGGAAGAGATGAAGACCGAAGTCACGGTCGGCCCCCTGGCGTGGGTGGTGGAGAATTTTTTCACCCATAACGGCAGGAAGCATCAGAACACCGGTTTTTATTATCATGCCGCTTTTGAAAAGGGGCATCCGTATTACAGGAAAGAGGATACTATCAGTTTTTTGGAAAACGGCAGAAAGTTGCTGTTCCGCTGGTACGATATCGCGGCGTTAAGGCGCCTGCCGGTGTATCCCTCTTTTCTTGCGGACAGAGCGGGCGATGAATATTCCGGTATCACCCATATCATACACGAGGACCTGGTGCCTGAAAACGTGTTTGCGGAAGGGCTGGAGTCATCCGAAGATATTACCGTCAGGTATCACAAAAGGCTGCCTTTGCGTATTGAAAAGGAGTTTGCCGCCGATGGGCCGGGCAGGGATGTTTTTGTGGAGGGGCGTCCTTATTCGCCAAGCGGCCTTGAGGCGCTGTCAGCTGTGAGCGGCAACAGGATCGCAGGCGTTCTGACATTCCTTAAAGAAGGCGGAGCCTATCGTATCATAACACTGGAGCGAAAGTTCCCGGGGCGGGGCATCAGGAGCATGCTTGTGGATTCGCTGAAAAAACGGGCATTCAATGGAGGCGTCAGCGAGATATTGGCGGATGTCACCAATGACGACATTGAGTCGCTTTGTTTTTATCAGAAGAACGGATTCGGCATAGACTCCGTATGTTCCGGTTCGGTGTCGTCCGCGCGCCTGATGGACCCTGATATTCCGCTGTCGGGGGCAAACGGTATTGAAATACGGGATGAGATAAGATTAAAGTTAAAAACGGGGGAGGGAAGAACCCTCCCCCGGGATTGATCAGTCTGCTATTACTTCTTCCTCTTCGGGAGCGGGTCCGTCACTGTCGGCGGCGCCGTCTTCTTCTTCCAGAGGCACTTCAATCGCCTGTGCGTCTTCCGGATTTTTCGCAAAATCCACGGTAAGTCTGTCTCCCGCAGTCACGGGGGGCGCTATTCTTACGGACATCGAATCGAATATCTTATAGATACTGTCTTTCAATGTGGAGATGTCGCCGGCGTATGAAAGCTCATATTCCACTGATTTGCGTGTGGAACCTCTCTGATTTATGTTTTTGACTCCGTATGCGTCTTTAAGCTTGGTCTTGAATTCCATGATGATTGAAAAGTCATCGATATTCAGGAGTTCAAGCACTACCGGGCGTCCGGAGACGCTGTCTGATTCCCATCGTTTTATCAGTTTGGATGAGATCGCTTTTCCGGCTGACTCTCCGGCTTTTCTTCCCGCTTTTCTCAATGCGAACTCGCGTGAGTCCTTGTCGATGCCTGTGATCTTCTTGGAAATTGAGGCATAGACCTGAGAGGATGATGTGTTTATTATCTTGCCGCTGATCATGACTCTGGCCCTGTGAAATGCGGAAGTCGAAGACTGCGGCAGTTCTTTCAGGTTGAAAACGAGTATATATTCGGCCTGATTTGCCAATCCGAAGCCCACGGATTCCTTGTATATCTCTTCCGAAGATGAGAACTTACGCAATGTGAACTGGTCCGCGGTGCGTTTGTCGACTACAGGGAATTCCAGTTCGGCAAGATGTTCGGTGATGCCCTCGAAGGCTTCGCTCACGACCTCATCTGAGGAATCGTTTATGCTGCCGCGTATGGTGGGGTCGTATATG
>CAZJQC010000070.1:0-2231 GCA_964548195.1 uncultured bacterium
GGGTTGACAAAAGAAATATGCCCGTTAAATGCCATACCCTTCTCTTTTCCGAACCTGTTTGCGGAGACATACCAGCATGCCGACATACGCCCCGCAAGGCCTGTAATAAAACGGGGATCCTGGGGATCGGCAAGTGAATGGACGAGAAGCTCCGGGCGCCGTTCTGAGACAGCATAGCGGTACCCGGGAGCCATCATATCATAACATATGGCAAGTCCGGTTTTTATTTTTTCCAGTTCTACGACCGTTATCGGGGAGGCGCCCGGCGAAAAGACCGCGCTTTCCCCGGCAGTGAGATTGTGTTTTCTGTGCACGGTTATTATTCCGCCATCCCGTCCCGCCAGCATCTGCGAATTATAAAACCGGTTGCCCTCTCTTTCGGGAAACCCGAAGGAAAGATTCACGTTCAGGCTTGCCGCCGTGTCCGTCAGCGTCTTTAACAACGCATCATCCGGCGGCATGGAAACGCTCTCTATATAATCCGCATCGCAGTCATATCTGCATACGGCCATCTCTCCGAATACTATGAGATCGGCCCGCATATCGGATGACGTCACAGCATGTATGATATCCGTCATCGCCGCTATATTTTTGGCGGGATCCGCCGCGGACCTGAATGCGACAGTCACGACACGAAAAACGATCGGATGCCTGCCTTTGTGAAAAGCCGCATATCTGATAAATAGACAGACAGCGGCCGTGCCGAATGCCAGATACAACGCCACGATCCCGGACATCTCAACCCCTTTCACCCGTTATGCATGTGTATTATAACACAAAAACCAAACTTCCGTAAGTCGAACTATAATAAACGTTTACTACTTTTTATTTTGAGAATGTTCATGTTTTTGCTTGTCATGTCCTTACGAAGTTGTTACCATCCAGGCGTATGAGGGGGAGGTAGATGATGGATCTGCTTGTGCTTTATGGAAGTCCTAAAATAACGGGGAATACTGCGCTCATAACGCGTCAGTACATCAAAGGCGTGAGGGATTCGCATCCTGAGGCCGCCGTCAGCGAGATATATCTGATCGACAAACTCATCAAACCGTGCACCGGATGCAACGGATGCAAATCGGGTTCCGGCAAATGCGTCATAACGGATGATATGACCGGCATGTATGAGATGGTGCGCCGGGCGGATGTACTGCTCTTTTCCACCCCTATTTACTGGTGGCATATGACCGCCAAGCTTAAGGTATTCGTCGACAGACTGTATGCGATGGACTTTAAGAAAGACTTTGCCGGCAAAAAGCTGGTCCTTATATCAACATTCGGCGGCACCGTCGAGGACTCCGGATACGGGATACTGTGTGATTCGCTGGAACACATGTCATCTTTTCTGGGCATGGAATTTATTCACAAATTCGGCGTGTCTACCGGGGAAAAACCTGCAAGGGACAACAGCACGGCTCTTGAGTCTGCCTTTGAACTGGGAAGATCATTATAAGACCGGAGATCACGCGGGGAGAGGCCGCAGCCGGCCCCTCCCCTTTTTTCAACACATATAAATCATATTAGTCTCCGGTATTCTCCGCCGGGGCTGTCTCAACTTCATCCGCCATGGGATAAAGCTTCAGTTTGACCGTATCGTTCTCATAATTGAAAGGGTGTTCCGCTATTGATTCCACTGTCCTGATAAGGGCGTTACGCTGCAATGTTATGTTACGCTCTTCTTTTGAAAAATCACCCAAATACCAGAGCTCCTGATATACACTTCTCATGGCTGTCCTGGTATAACGGGCCTTCAGCATACCGGAAACCCACTTTGGTATTGTGGAATCAAGTACCCATGCATTGAACACTGTGGCGTCGGAAGGGTCTCTCATTATCGCAATTTTATACATATTGGGGTAGTTGTTTTCACCTCTCAGCCCCGACGTGATATTTGTCCATTTTGAATTAGTTGAGACGCTCCATATCCCTTCCATCGGGTCAAGAGAACTTTTGTTTTCATCAAAATAACCTTTAAAATCATCCGCGGTCATAGCAGTAGCAGGCCACGGTTCCGAATCCTTTTTGACCTGAGTAGTAGCGCATGCGGCAAACGCTATACTAAAAATAACTGCCTCTAATACTATTTTAACCCCTCTCATTCAGATACCTCCTTTGATCGGTGAACAAGGTTCACAACTGTCATTATAGCATTTTTTTTCGACAATCAATATTATTTTTATTGTCAGACGGGACTTCTCCCCCCCTCCCTTAACGGACGGGAAAAGGCTGTTTTC
>CAZJQC010000070.1:2331-3730 GCA_964548195.1 uncultured bacterium
TTATCCCGGCTTTTTACAGCGGCTTTCTCAATAAGCGGCCTGCGCCTGCTTTTATCTTTTCCAAACGCCTGCAGTATTATTTCAGCCGCCTTGAAGTTCACACTTATAAATGAGTAATCGTCAAACATCTCAAGGTTCTGTATCTCAGTTGACCTGATGCCGCTTTTTTTCTCGATGAGCTTTATAAGATCGCCTTTGCTCATCTTGCTGTTTTTACCCATGGCGACAAACAGTCTTGTCCTGCCCTTCGAACTCATTGAAGGGGCATTGATCTGACGATATTTATCAGCGTCAAAATCATTTTGGAACGCATGTTTCAGAAGCGCGCAGACCACCTCTTCCGGAGTATGCACGTCAAGCAGCTCCCATGCGAATGATTTATACTGATCCATCTTCTCTTCGGTTATGATCAGCCCGAGCTCATCGAACAGTTTTGTCTTTTTGTGTTCGATGATATCCTCTATTTTAGGAAGTTTTCCTTTTTTTATTTCTGCTTTGGAGACTTTCTGTATAAATCCCAGTTTTCTGTATTCCGACGGCGTTATAAATGTCACGGCCGTGCCCTGTTTTCCCGCGCGTCCCGTTCTGCCTATGCGGTGTACATATGATTCGGGATCCTGAGGCAATGCATAGTTCACGACATGCGTGAGGTCGTTCACATCAAGTCCGCGGGCGGCAACATCCGTGGCGACCAGTATTGATATCTGTTTCTTTTTGAACCGGCCCAGCACTTTTTGCCTGAGCGCCTGCGATATGTCACCGTGCAGCCCTTCGGCGTCGTATCCGCGGTCCACGAGGCGGGAGGCGATGTTATCCACATCGTTCTTTGTACGGCAGAATATAAGGCCGTAGAAATCCTGTTCCATGTCTATCATCTGGCACAACGCTTCGAATTTATCCGATTCGGAGACTTCAAAATATATCTGATCTGTAAGATCCACAGTAAGATGTTCGTTTTTCACCGCCAGCATCACCTGGTTTTTCATATATTTACTGGCTATTGACCTTATACGGTCGGGCATGGTAGCGGAAAAAAGGAGAGTCCTCTTGTCCTCGGGCGTATGTTCGATGATAAACTCGATATCGTCTATGAATCCCATGTTCAGCATCTCATCGGCCTCATCCAGCACCAGACAGGCCAGTCCGCCCAGTTTCAGCGTCCTGCGGCGTATGTGGTCCATCACGCGCCCGGGAGTGCCGACTACTATATCCACGCCTTTTTTCAATCTGCGCAGCTGCACATCTATGGACTGGCCTCCATACACAGGTATCACGTCCAGTCGCTTGCTGCCTTTCAGGGAGTTTATCTCATCAGAGATCTGTATGGCCAGTTCCCTGGTCGGCGCCAGAATAAGCGCCTGCACATGGTCGCCGTTTTCGTCCAGCTGTTCAATCAGCG
>CAZJQC010000071.1:0-3722 GCA_964548195.1 uncultured bacterium
CTTTATGCGGGATTTGTCGAAGTGGAAGGAAGCAGTTTCTACACACTGGATATGTTTCTGCTTATTGGGTCCGCCGCGGGCTTGAACTATTTTGACATCCCGTCAAGTTGCGCGGGCGGCAATCTCGCTGTCAGAAGCGATATATACCAGAGATTTATAGAGGAAAAAAAAGACGATGAGGCTGTGCTCACAGAAGACGCCAAGCTTCTTCACGCCGTGTACGCCCGCAAATGGGGAAAGGCAAGGTTCGTGTTTGACATAGACAACCTTGTGAAGACCAGAAATTATGACTCGGTAGGCGATTTTTTCAGACAACGCATACGGTGGCTCAGAGGCGGATATCAGCTGGATCTGAGACTTTATGTATTCCTCAGTTTCGTGTTTTTGGCTCACGTGCTCTTTGTGACAAACCCCGTCTTCCTCGCGGTGCCCGCCTGTTCGGTCTTTGTCTTTCTCTATGCCGTGCTGCGACGGTTCAACAGGACCAGGGCGTTATGGGCCTTTCCGCTTTACTTCCCCTTCTTTATTATCTATAGTATCTTAATCGGGATATTGTTTCTTTTCCTTTCCGGTGAAGTCGAGTGGAAGGGAAGAAAATATTGATTTGAGGAGAATACATCATGAATATTGCTGTTTTGATATCAGCCCTTACGGCTGTGTATATATTGCTGGACCTGTTCACCGCGCTTCCCTTCGGCATGAGAAAGCACGCCGGCAACTCTTTTGCCGCCGGCGGGGATGTCCTGATCACCGTGGACGATATGCCGTCGGAGTTTTTGACGCATATGCTGAAACTGCTCGACGGATACGGCCGAAAAGCGGTCTTTTTTGTCAACGGATGCAGACATCCCGATAAAGAGGATATAAAGGCGATACTTGAATCCGGCCATGCGATAGGAAACCATTCATTTTCACATTATTTTTTCAATCCCATGCTTACTGAAATAATCGTATCCGACCTTGAGCGCAACCGCGAGCTGTTGCGCGGACTCGGTGCTGAAACCGCCCTGGTCCGGACTCCACATGGCTACCGCACTCCGGGATTAATGCGGTATTTGCGGGAAAACGGACTCAGATTCATGTATTGGGACATGATGCTGCCGGATTTTATTCCACTGCCTCGTTTTGTATTCAAAAGCCTGATAGACCGTTTTCTCCAAAAAGGCGGCGGCGTCATCTGCATGCACGGCCGCGAAAGGTCGCTGTACGCCCTGAGGTATCTGCTTGAGTCCATGGGCCCTGAAAGTGAGGAACAGCATGGAATATAAGACCGGATTGTACGGTTACCGCTACGGAGACAAAGGGTGGATACCGGTGAGGTTGTTCGCAGTCACCTATGCGGAAGAAAAGACGATATTGCATATGACTTTTTTCTTCATGCTTTACGACACACCGGAGGATATCGCCATATCGGCTGACTCACCCATGCTCATAGAACATCTCGCTCTGAATGCTGATAATTTTAAGGATGCGGTACTCCTTGAAGAATCAGCCGCATATCCGGACGAGGAGATGCTTTATGCGAATTGGCTGACATTGTGGAACGACGGCAGCGGGTATTATTATTCTGTATCGCCGGACGATGTGGTGGCGGATGCGTTGAAAAAAGGCAGCTTGCGACTCTGATATGGAATTGCTGCTGATAAAACTGATCGCGATGATCGGCTCGGTCTCCTATCTCGGGCTTTTCCTGTTCATAGCCTTTTTCTCATTTCTTGCCTTGTCTGCGGAATTCGTCCTTATCGGTACCGGCGTGCTGGTATCAAGAGGCCATATCAACCTGCTGCCCTCTTTGGTCGTGGCATATGTGGCAGTGTTGTTCGGCGACCTTGTCGCCTATTTTATCGGGTACAGCGTGCATCATTCCTTTAAAAGGATCACCTTTTTGAAAAAGATCGTAAAAAAGGAAAACCTGTATTTTGGAAGGCTCTGGTTTAACCGTTACGGCACCATGTCGATCCCGATTGCGCGCTTTGTCATGGGCATAAGGTTCCAGACATTCGCTTTCGCCGGTATCATGGGTATGGACCTGAAAAAATTCATCATATCCGACGCCGTGGCCAATCTGATATTCACACCGCTTTTTATAATCATAGGTTATGTCTCCGGTGACCAGATAATCGGGCTGCTGTCGGGGGTCAAAACACATCCGCTGATAGGGATCTTTATATTTCTGGCATTCACCGGCGGTTTTATATACATATCACATAAAATGAAGAAAAAACACAGTCACTCTTCAGTAGAATAGTCTGTTTACGGAGAACTCCACCACCGGTTTTTTTTCAGTGATCTCAAGGTCGGTCTTGTAGGCGAATGATGTGTCCAGGCTCATACTGGACGAGAGGTGTATTGTCACGCCGAATCCGATCGAGGCCTTGGGATCCGCAAGACGGCGTCCGTCCAATATCACGGCAGATCCGGTGTCGTCCGTAAAAAGGCCCGCGTCCCCGAACACGAAAGCCGAGATCGGAGGGAGTGTAAACGAACGGTAGAAGCCGGGTATGGTCGTGATAAGCGGAGTCCTTATCTCAAGATTCAATATGTATTTGTTTTCGGCGGCGAAATATGTGTCCCTGTATCCGCGTATGTAATTATCGTCAAGATATACCGCCTTGGAATGGCGGAAATAAAGACGGGACATGAACGGCATGCCGTAAAATCGAAGATCGGCTTCTGCTTCGGGCGAAAAGCCGCCGTCGCCCGAGCCGCCCGCATAAAGGTAAAGCCGCATGCCGTAATCGGGATAGATGCGTCCGTATGCGGTGTCCCTGATGTAGGCAAGGCCGCCGTAAAACTCTGAGACTGTCTTATCATCCTTGAATCCCGTGAAACGCACGCCTCCCGATGCCTTGAGCGAGTCCGTAAGGCTGAACGGATATGTTATGTCTCCAGAGAGAAAGCTGGAGGTGTATACATCGTCATTGCGATGATAAGAGTCCTTTATAAATGACGCGCCGTAGGAAGGCCTGTTGCCGGTCTTTCTGTAGGCGATGGCGAAATCAAGCTCCTTGGACCCGCCGGTAAAATAGCCTACATAGGCAACAAGCTGAGTCTCGTTGAGTATGCTGTCAAGCATGAAACCCGTGTTGAGCTTAAGGTATTTGTTCTCGCTGATGGAGAAGCCGTATAAAAAACCGTTGAATCTGAGAGGGTCGTTGAACTTTCCTCCTTTGAAATCGTCTTCTTCATAATAAAGCGAGTCGGCCAGGCGGGGGGATTGATAGATGTCGGTCAATGCCGACTCACCGTCATAATCGGGCATGTCGATGAGTATCGGCCTGCGTTCGGCGTTCCAGAATACTTCGGCCAGCATGCCGCCATCTATGAAATCAAATCCCGTTATCGTCTCCCTGTAGGCGGGAAAATCCGTGACACGGCCGGTCTTCAGGTTGTAATGGCAGATTATGTTGTCGCTGTCCCGTGTAAGCAGCAGGAATATCGAATCGGACGTGTAGGATTTGGCCTGTATCAATGTGCCTTCCAGATTAAGTGTGCCTCCCGCCGCGTGTATGTAGGTCTCGCCTCCCACCGTGGAAAGACAAAGCCTCTGCGT
The DNA here is from genome assembly GCA_964548195.1 of uncultured bacterium. Lineage (GTDB taxonomy): Bacteria > Macinerneyibacteriota > Macinerneyibacteria > Macinerneyibacteriales > DSCS01 > CAZJQC01. Next base: position 3,554 of record CAZJQC010000071.1, read on the forward strand.
TTCATCGCCGACAATATCGTCCGCTTCATCGTACGGTAGCTCTATTTCGCGAGGGGGCGTTCCCTGCCGTATTTCAGTCAGCATGGATTTCGTGCCCCTTTTTGCCAGGACAAAAAGAGCGTCGCCCTCAAAGTAGAGCTTTTTCAACTCGGATACGCCCGGAAGCGGC
>CAZJQC010000072.1:0-3435 GCA_964548195.1 uncultured bacterium
CCGACAAACATGGAAAACAAAATGAACAGTATCAGAAAGATCATCACCGGTATGCCGATGATTGTAATAGCAAAGATTATGAGCGCCAACGGCAATAGTATCCAGAAAAGAAGTCCCATCAAGACGTATTTGCCCAAATAAGATTTAAAATCAGATATATATTCTTCCAATCGCCCCTGCAGTATATAGCGCAGCAAAGCGGTAAAAAGGAAAAGTATCAGATAAAAGATAAATTTTTCTCCTGCAAAACCGGAAATACCCGTCTTTTTCCCCAACTTTGACTTCTCATGCTCATCCGTTTGCGCGCTGTTATCTTCTTCCGGCGCAGGCGAAGGGATCACCGTATCGCCCGCGATCTCCATAAAACCCGCCGATATCTCATTTTCGGAATAGATGATAGTGCTCTCTTTGAGATAGACTGTCCCGGCGACGGAGCTTTCCGGGCCCATCACCACCCTGGAAGACTCAATAAAAAGATCCCCGTCGACTTTGTCATTAAGCGTGCAATGTGAATTGAATATATACAGGTCGCCGTCAAAAACCCCTTCTACATACCCGTCTTTTTCGACATCCTCGACCTTGTACGCGCCGAGCTTGACCTTGTCAAACAGGTCCCTGTCAAGCGAATACACAGCTGCAAGCGAAGCTGCCATTAAAACGCATATTACCAGGATTTTTTTCATCTTTCGACTCTCCTCATTTTCATGTGTGCAGCACCCCTAAAATATCCGAGGCGGTGATCACACCCACCATGCCGTCATTGTCCTCAACTATTATAATTGACACGTTTTCACGGAAAAATGTTTCTTTTATCTTGTCAAAGGGCATGTCCTGCGGGACGATGATCAGGTTTTTCTTCATGATGCCCTTTATCGGTATGTTAAGATCCCCTTTTTTCCGGCTTTTCATTATTTTGTCTTTGGATATCCAGCCGGCTGTATGGCCGTCCGCATCGGTCACCGGGCAGCTTGTGTAGTGGCTGTACAATATTTTCTCGATCACGTCGCCCACCCGTTCTTCGGCCCCAAGGCTGAAGACGGGCCGGGACATTATGTCCCTTGCGCGTATACCGGGAAAGACCTTTTCATTCAGCAGCTGTATGAGCTCGTTTTTGACATCCTCCGTCTTCCGGTCATACAATGTGGCCGAACCCGCTTTCATATGCCCTCCGCCCCCGAAATACGACATGATCTGATTGATGTTTATATCGTTCGTGGATGTCTTGCCCACCACATGCACTTTTTTCCCCATGCCTACAATAGCGAATGACGTCCCAAGCTCCCCCTTCACATGTATGAGGCCGAGTATATCCGATATGCCTCCCACGATCTCCGGAAGCTCCGCGTACGTCATATGCACGGTCAGTCCGTTCACATCAAAATATTCAAGGTTTTTTTTCAACGTCTCATACAGGCTTTCCTGCAATGTGTTGAATTCCCTCTTTAGAAAAGACCGTATGTTTTCGGGCCTGGCGCCGAACCGTATCATATTGCCGGCGGCCATGACATCGCGGTATGTGGTGGTCGGGTAAAGCAGCGCTCCGGTGTCCTCATATATGCCAAGCAGAAAAAGATCCGCTTCCGCCTGGTTTATATCCACATCATTTTGCAAAAGCTTTTCAACTATCATCGTGGTGACCGCGCCTGTGTTGTCGAGATTGTCTATATCGCCCTCTATGTCTCCTCCGGGATGATGGTCATATATTATTATGCGGGGTCTCGATTTTTCAAGGAATTCCGCAAACCCCGCGAGTCTTTTCCGCCTTCGCGTGTCGACCATTATGACCTCATCTATTTCATCAAGCGCTTCAAAACTCGAGAACTTCTCTATCTTGAAATATTTATAATACAGTTTCAGAAAAAGGTTCACATTGCTGCGTTTTTTACCGAGGCTTAAGAGAGGGCCGTCTCCATGGAGTTTTCTGGCCGCGACCATTCCCGCCAGCGAATCGAAATCCATGCCCTCATGGCTTATGTATACTCTCATTTAATGAGCTTCCCCCCAATTTTGTCCCATGCCGGTCTCAACGGACATAGGCACCGACAATCCGTAAGGCACATCCTCCATGATGGCCTTTATTCGTTTCGCGCTTTCCGCCGCGGCTTCATCTTTTATCTCAAAAAGCAGTTCATCATGTATCTGGAGCACCATATTCACCTCCGCCTTATTGCCATAGACCTCGTCCAGGCGAAGCATTACCGCTTTGATAATATCCGCGGCGCTGCCCTGTATGGGCGTGTTGACGGCTATACGTTCCGCGGCCTCCCGTATGTTCCTGTTTTTGCTTTCGATCCCCGGAACCGCCCGTCTCCGCCCGGACAGCACCTCTACCCAGCCGTTTCGCCTGGCCTGTTCAAGAGAAGCCTCGATATAGTCGCGCACAGCGCTGAAACGCTTGAAATATCTGCTTATATAATCCTCTGCCTCGGTAACGGAGATGGCAAGCTGAGAGGCGAGGCTATAGGACGACTGCCCGTACATAATGCCGAAATTGATGGTCTTGGCCCGGCGGCGCCAATCCGAATCAGCCCGTCCGAACACGCGCAATGCCGTCTCCGCATGTATGTCTCCGTTGTTTCTGAAGACTTCGGAAAGAGTACTGTCGCCCGAAAAATGGGCAAGTATGCGCAGCTCCATCTGCGAATAATCCGCCGCCATAAGTGTGTGGCCGGCAGGCGCGATCACCAGCCTTCGCATGCGCTCCCCCCATTCGCCGTGAACGGGTATGTTTTGAAGGTTCGGATTCCTTGACGTGAGTCTGCCGGTTGCGGTCCCGCAGTAGTCAAACTCGGAATGAATACGGCAGTCACTGTCCATCAGTTCCATGTAAGGCATCACATAAGTGGAATAGACCTTATGCAGCTTGCGGTAGTTGAGTATCGCGGCACCTATGGGATGGACCTCCTCGACCCTTCTGAGGACGTTCTCATCCGTTGAAAATCCTGTTTTGCCCTTTTTCATGCGTCCGTTAAGCTTGACGCCCATTTTTTCAAAAAGGACCTCGCCGAGCTGCTTGGGAGAATTGATGTTGAACTCGATCCCCGCGAGGGAATATATATCCTTTTCAAGGGATACGATGCTGCCGATAAGCTCTTCGCGGTATTCTTCGAGCAGCGCGTCGTCGATCTTCACCCCTTTTTTTTCCATTTTGAGCAGCAGCCAGGAAAAGCCGTGATCCGATGTGGACACCTCTTCCCATTGGCCGCGCGACTTCAGTCTGTCCGCTGTCTTCAGGAAGTATTCGTGCAGTTCCTTAATATTCCTGATCTCTCTCTTGACAACAAATTTTTTAAAATCCCCGGATGAATCAGAGTCTTCTCCCCAGTATTCCAGCAACCTGATATCCATAAGCCTGCAGGATATGCCGGGCCGCCCCCTCAGCAGTGAATGGGCGTCGTATACCCATACCGTATTGTCCGCGCTCCCGTATAATCC
>CAZJQC010000073.1:0-3244 GCA_964548195.1 uncultured bacterium
AAATTGTTAAAAAGGGGGATATTATGACATTTTCGGATCTGTTGAAGGGCGAGTCTGTGACTATAGACGGGCTGATAACGGATATAAATGAGAGAACGGCAAAAAACGGCTCCCCATATCTTGATATCACTGTCTCAAAAGGACTGGATTCGATATCCGGCAAGCTTTGGAGCAGCGAGCGCTTTGCGAACGCGTTCCCGGACGTATACAGGACCATTACCGAAGAGCGGGGTGTCGTGATCAGAATAGACGGCAGGGTGGATGAGTTTCAGGGCAAAAAACAGATAATCATAGAAAGGCTCCGTCTTGCCCCGCAAGCCGATCCCGAAGATTTTATGCCTTCCTCTCCCTTTCCAAGAGAGGATATGGTGGCTGAGCTGAAGGATATTGTGGTGACCGTATCCGATGACGGCATCAGGACTTTGCTGGAATTGATATTCCGCGGCGACATGCTCGAGGCATTCAGCAGGGCGCCTGCAGCCAAAAGTTTCCACCACAATTATTTGTCGGGACTTATTGAACATACATTGCAGATATGCAGGCTGGCGGACAGCGTCATAAAGTCCTATCCGCCGGAAGCACTGGACAGGGATGTCCTTATAGCGGGCATACTGACCCATGACCTGGGTAAAATAACCGAATATGAAAACAACAGCGGCAAGATCGATGTCACCGATGAGGGCAGGCTTTTGGGGCATATAACAATCGGCGCCGAGATGGTCTCAGCCGCCGCGGAAGCCTGCGGACTTGATAAGACCACTGCCGCCAAGATCAAACATATCATCCTGTCGCATCACGGACAGAGAGAGTTTGGCGCCGCGGTATTGCCCATGACCATAGAGGCCTTTATGGTGCACATGCTTGACAACATCGACGCAAAGATGAAAAGGTACGGGGACATAGTCCGTGAGAACCCGGGGCTGTCATGGTCACCGCGTCAGCGCATGTTTAATGACATGGAGATGTTTTTAGATTGAATCAGGACCTTATCCGCGATTTTATGAACAGATTTGATATGGTGTCCCCGGGGGACTCCGTGCTTGTCGGATTGTCCGGCGGCAAAGATTCGGTATGTCTTCTCCATCTGCTCCTGGCATTGAAGGAGAAGCTCGGCATACGCAAGATCGGCGCGCTTCATATAAACCACAATCTGAGAGGGAGGGAAGCCGACGAAGATCAGCGTTTTTGCGGGGCATTATGCGGACAGCTTTCCATAGAGTATTTTGCCGAAAGCGTCAGGGTAAAGGTGCTGGCCCTTAAAAAAAATGCTTCGCTCGAGGAAACGGGACGTGAACTGAGATACGCGCTTTTGCAAAAATACGCCACTCTCAAGGGATACACTAAGATAGCGACCGCACATAACCTTGATGATCAGGCCGAGACAATATTGTTCAGGCTTGCAAAGGGGACTGGGCTGGAAGGGGTCTCAGCTATAAGGGAAGTCTTTGGCAATGTGATCAGGCCTCTTCTGAACACTTCATCGCGGGACATACTTGATTTTTTGGAAGAGCACAGCATAGCGTTCAGAACAGACAGCACAAACCTTGTGACCTCTTTTGACAGGAACAGGATACGTCATAATGTATTGCCGGAATTAAGAGCGATAAACCCGGGACTTTCCGCCGCGCTTTCGCGTTTCAGGGACATCACCATAGAGAGCCGGAAGATCATCGATAGAAGAATAGACGATGTGCTCAAGGCGCATTATTTCGCCGGAAAAGGAGGGCATGAATTCAGATTCGGCGGGCTTGAACCGGAGGAGGTCAAAGCCGCCTTGAGGCGCATACTGAGAGATGATTTCCGAAAAAACACCTCTCATGATGAATTGGAATCGATCATGGACCTTTCAAGGGGGGTGTCCGGCAGATACCTCACCCTTTCCGGCGATCTGGAGATACACTTGAATTATGAGTCATTCTGCTTCAGGCCTCCGGAGGGTTTTTTTAACCCGGTCTCCTACAGGCTGGAAGCCGGCAGGACGGATCTTTCAAAATACGGACTGATACTGCATACTGACACGGTCGAGAGTTTTCCATTCAGCATCGGGGAGGACGTCATCTACATACCGGCATGCGGCAGCCTGACTGTCAGAAACCGGCGCAGCGGGGATGTCTTCGTGCCCATGTCCTCGGGAAAAAGAAGAAAAATAAAAAAATATTTCAACGATATCAGAATACCCCGCATCATGCGCGACAGTGTGATGATGATCGCCGATGAAAATAAGATCTATTCCATTCCGGGTATTGCGCACAGCATATATGTAAACGAACCGGGGCATGAAAAGTATTTCCGCATAAGAATCGATTTTAAAGACGGGGCGCAAAGATGATACTTATGCTGTTTGTCATCACATTTTTATGGGGGACCACATTTATTTTTTCCAAAATACTCGTCACGGTGCTTTCCCCCTCCTTTATCGTCGCCGTGCGATTCCTCATATCGCTGCTGTTGTTTACGCTGATGTTCAGAAAAAGGATCAGGTTCGACAAGGGCACCCTTACGGCCGGCGCCATGATAGGGGCGGTGAACGGGGCGGCCCTGGTGCTTCAGGTATTGGGGCTGAAATACACGACGGCTTCCAATTCGGCTTTTATAACAGCCGTCTATATCATATTCGTACCCATACTGGAAAAGGTGTTCTGGGGAAAAAAACAGAACCCTCATACAATACAAGGGATAATAATGACATTGGCGGGGGTATTTATACTTTCATATGGCGGCGGGGCTGTCAACAAAGGCGATATCATAACCTTTTTCTGCGGGACCATATACGCGTTGCAGATCTTCTTAATAAGCCATTATTGCAGAAAGCATGATATTTACGGCCTTGTATTTCTGCAGTTCCTCTTTACGGCCGCCACAGGTATCGTCCTCTCCCTGGCGGGCGGGGAGATCTCCGATTACCCGCGCATGGCCGCGTCTCTCGGCGACCCCACCATGCTGGCGCATATGATGCTGCTTAGCGTGTTCGGGACGTTTATACCGTACGCGTTTCAATTTTATCTTCAAAAAAGGGTCACACCCACCCTGGCAGGCTTGATATACATATCGGAACCTGTATTCGCGATGATGCTGTCAGTGTTGTTTTTGGGCGAACATATGACTATAATGAAACTCGCGGGTATTGTGGTGATAATGGCGGGTATATTTAATTCCATCAGAAAATAACGTAAGATATAAAACACGGAGGTCAGTAATGAGTAAACAAACCGAATTGGGCGTCGAGGAAAACATAGCGGCTATG
>CAZJQC010000074.1:0-3101 GCA_964548195.1 uncultured bacterium
CGTGACATCGTCATGGACAACGGCGTGGTATATAGCCTGTCGGCGGAAAACGGAAGCTATATGCTCCGGTCGGTGCGGCTTGACAACCGTTCCGGATCGAAAACGGCGCTCAACCCCAAAAACACGGACGCCGGTTCCGACGTCATGCTGAGCATATGCGGAAACGACGTATACGTCCTTGACAACGGAGCCCAAAGCATATTCCGCTTCGACCTCGCCGGCGCCCTGAAGGGCACATACTCCATACCCGCGGGAAGAGTCGTCTCCTTTGACACAAACGGCGGCAAGGGGTATATGCAGTATGAAGAGGGTATGACGCTGGCATGTTATGATTTCGCGTCCGGCGCAGTCTCAAGGGCTTACCGCTATGACGACGGGTTCGGCGGAGGACATGAGTTGTCGTCCGTGTCCGTGAACAGGGACGACGGGACCATACGCCTTGCCAGGCTCGCCGATGACTTCATCATCGAGGATTTCGACCTTATGCTGAACCCGGCCGGGATGAAAAAGACAGACCTCCCCTTCAAACCGGCGTCATTCACACCCGGCAAACAGGGCGGAGACCTGATCGTGAACAACGTGATATCCACGAAAAAAGCGGATCTCGCGCCGCGCGTTTCAGGCCGCCTGGATTCGGCGCTCTTCCCCGTGGAAATATGCAGCTTTAAAGCCGGCAAAAAGTATCCCGATGCCGTCTATATGGTCAAAGGCCTTGAACGCTTTAAGGGCTATGTCAAGCTCCTTGGCATCTACAACGGCTCGCTTGTGCTCTACGCGCATGACGAAAACGGTTCGGTAAACAGGCTGTTTGAAGACAAAGCCCCGGGCTCCGACTTTATTCTGATCTCAAAGAAGATCTGACGCCAACGGCGTTCGGATGTATCGCTCCCGCTCCGGAAAGCATCACGGCTTTCCGGAGCCCTTCATTATACATAAAGGGCAATTTCAGGTTTTTCATCATCAGTCCGGACTTTATGGAGGCGCATTTTTTCGCGTACTCTTCACCCGCGCGCTCATAGCCCCCGTCCAATGCCGCGGCGAGCGCGTAGGCGCTTTGAAAGGCATAACTTATGCCCTCCGAAGAGGTGGGGCTTATAAAACCCGCAGCCTCGCCCGCCAGAAACACATGCCCTGCGCCGGTCATAAAATCAGACGGCCCGCGCGGCCTGGATATAAACGCCCCCCTTATGCGGGAGACGGCCTCAAAGCCGATGCGCCCGGCCACATTGCGGCTGAAAGCGTCGAACATCTTCAACGCATCACCCCTGTGCGGCAGCGAGACGCCCAGAAGGGCATAATCCCCCTTCGGGATGACCCAGCCGTAAAAATCAGTTATACTGCTGTCAAAAAGCGCGAGAAAATGGGGCATGGGACGCCGCAAGCGTATCTTTTGCTGAAGCGCTATGTACCTGCGTATACGGCCGCCGCCGTCAAACATGATATGCCGCACCCTGGAGCGCGACCCGTCCGCCCCGGCCAGCGCCCTGGCCTTAAACTCAAGCGCCCTGCCCTCCGCGGAGACGGAGACATCCACGCCTGAAGTTGTGCGCCGCGCACCAAGAAATTCGCCGCGCAGCAGATCCGCGCCGGCCCGTACGGCCAGCTCCCTCAAATGGGCGTCAAAAAGCTCCCTGTCCATGTTCAGATAATGGCGCTGATACAGACGGGACACATCGTTTTTCATATCCAGAGCCTTCACGGCAAAAAGCTGCGGCCCGCATAATACGCCGGCCGGCAATGTCAGCCCCAGAGAGCCCAGCTCCTTTTGCGCGTCGGGAGCAAGCAGCCCCCCGCATTCCTTCGAGACGCCAAGCCTGTCCACAAGCAGCACCTTCATGCCTCCGGCCGTAAGATACGCCGTCATGCAGCCCGCGGGGCCCGCGCCGATTATGATCAGATCGTATTCTTTTTCCATGGTCTGAGAATAATGGATGAACGCGCTTTCATCAATCTTAAATTTCCGTCAATTGCTTCTTTACGTGATGTGAATTATCAAATATAATGATTTCGATGTACTATACCGACCTGTTTAACACACTTAAAGAATCATTCCATCTGAACCGTGAACAGGTGAGCCTTGACGCGAATACGCTGCTCATGACAACACGCTTCAGATCGCCTTACGCAAGGTTTCTTCCCGACGGCAAGGACTCGGAGACGCCGTTTGACCGCATATTCGAGGGCATATATTCGGTAAGGGACAAGTTTTTCTATAATGAGATCGACAGAATACTGAAAATAGACGACTCCAGGATCAAGGACAACCACGATTTCAGATACCCTCTCTTCACATCAAAAGGAGGCAACGCGAAAAAAGGCGCCATCATCATGCTGCACGGCCTGAATGAAAAGGACTGGCATAAATATCTGCCCTGGGGCTATGAACTCCATAAACGCACCGGCAAGACCGTCATACTCTTCCCGATAGCCTTCCATATGAACAGGGCCCTGCCCGAATGGAGCAATCCCAGGATGATGGCCCATGTAAGCAATGACAGGAAAAAACTGTTCCGGGAAATAGCCTGCTCATCGCTGGCAAACGCCGCCATAAGCACGCGTCTTCAACAGCTGCCTCAACGCTTTTTCTGGTCGGGGCTCATGACATACCTTGACATCATGCTGCTTATCAGGACAATACGCAACGGCAAATACAGATTCCTCGACCCCGACGCCTCCGTGGACCTTTTCGCCTATTCCATAGGCGCCTATCTCTCCCAAATACTCACACTCTCAAATGAAGACGGCGTCTTCGATGATTCACGGCTCTTCATCTTCTGCGGCGGTTCGGCCTTCAACAGGATGACGCCCGTGTCCAGGGAAATACTCGACAGCAAGGCAAACATCGCCCTCTATTCATACTATATAGAACATCTCGACATAGAATTGAAAAAAGACAAAAGACTGGCCGCATACCTTAACGACACAAAGGGGGCCGGCCTCTATTTCCGCGCCATGCTGAACCAGAACCTGCTTGAAAACAAACGGGAAGAACGGCTTAAACTCATGTCCGACAGGATATACGCGCTGCTGCTTAAAAACGACTCCGTGATACCCCCGTACGAGACGGTAAACCTGCTGCAGGGAAACGACAGAAGCATACC
>CAZJQC010000075.1:0-3019 GCA_964548195.1 uncultured bacterium
GAACACTCGCCTTCGCTGTTCCACTTTAATAAGATCCGCGCTAATGCGCTTAAAAATCATTTGCCTGTAAACGGTGTCAGTATAGGTATATCCCTCCCCTGAAGCTTTTATATCGAAAAAATATATTTTACAGAGAGTCTGTAGCTGCGCCCGGGAGCGTTGTACCCCGGATAGACTACATAGCCGTCAGCGGCTGATATCTCAGTCACCGGACCCCAGCCGTAGTCCGTGGTCTCCGTGGTCTGTTCATATGCCTTGTCCAGGATGTTCTCAGCCCTGAGCGTCATGGTGAGGTGTTCCGCGACGGACACGGAGACAGACCCGTTTAAAAGGCTGTAAGGCTGAAGCCCTATGGCCGGATATTCGGCTGTCCTGTCGCCGACGGTCTGTTCATGTATGTCGGCCGATATAAACCCTGATGACAACGCCACCCCTGTCCTGAACATATAGGCAGGGACCATCGCAAGGTCTTTTTCCGTACCGCCAGTGGTGTTTTCCGCATCCGTATTTACATACGACCCGTACACCTTAAAAGTGAAATCCCGCACGGGAATATTCACGAAAAGGTCACACTGATACCATGCGATCTCGGCTTCCTCGGCATTGATATACTTGTTCAGCGCATAATCCATCTTGATATAGTCCTCAAAGGCCTGATGCGAATAATAGAACGAGAGCCCGGCCTTTTTTTCTCCAAAGACAAACTCCGCGGAAAGGTTAAACCCTCTGCCCGTCTCGGGGTCAAGATCGGGGTTTCCAACCGTATCGAACAACCCTGTGTACATGCTCTTTGCCAGGCCGTATGTCTGGTACAATGACGGCATATTGTATGATGTCCCGTAATTTGCCTTAAACACGGAATACACGCCGCCCATGCCGCTGCGGTAACTCAGTCCGCCTTTAAAGACAATCATGTCCTCCCATGAATCTTCGGAAGGCGATACAAAGCGCACGGCGGAATTGACGCTCAGGTTCTTATCGGACTCAAAGACAAAACCTGCGTATGCCTCGGTGTTCACAAGGGTCTTTTTGACAAGTCCGGCCCATTGAGCGTCCTGTTCGGCCTGCTCGTCCCTCAAATCAATACCGCCCATCAAACGCAGTGAGTCGGCAAGCGCCGCTTCATTTTCCAATGTCAGGTTCCATGAGGTGCCTTTATATTCGTCCGTGAGCTCGCCCCCGTCTTCATATTCCCTGCTGTTTTTCACATAGCTTAATCTCAGCCTTGAGGTCATATTGGAAAGGGCTGATGTCTCCGCCGACAGATACAGCATGGAAAAATAGGATCTTTGAACAAGGTCATCGTCCACGGAACAGGCTTCGCCCCAGTTGTCATAATCCAGCGAATTATAACCGCCCCTGCCGCCGGCCTTCAGTGTGAGCGACTCGCCGAACACATGTTTCACCGTCCCCCCGAATGAATATCCGGACATCCCGTCTTTTTCTCCCCCGGCCGGTGAGACATTCTCGCCATCGGCCGAGACAAAGGAACCGTTCAGCCCCACGGACGTTGCGCCCGAGCTCTTTTGCGCGCTGACCGCCGTCCCGTAAAAACCGTGATTGCCTGCCGCGGCGGTTATCTCCATCACATTGCCGGCGGCGGGGTCGGAGATCAGATTGACCACGCCTGAAACCGCATTGCTGCCATACAGGGCACTGTTCGGGCCCGTGATGATTTCCACCGAACCTATGCCGTCAAGTGACAGATTCGGCATATTGAAGGACCTGTCTATGCCTGCGGGGTCCGTCAGCGGTATGCCGTCTATCATGACAAGGATGTTTTTTGACTGACTGCCCCCTATACGCGGAGACGAAGCCCCCCATTTGCCGTATGAAGGGACATAAAAACCGTTCAGGCTGCCAAGCACCTCGTCAAGGACCGCATGCCCTTTGGCATTGATCTCCTCCCGATCGATGCTCTCGCTCTTTTCGCTTGCTTTCTCAGATTCCTGGCTGATCCTGTTTGCGGTGATCAGAAATCCCTCTGACCGCGCCGTGACTGCAAAAAAAGACAACAATAACGACAACAACAAGACTTTTCTCATATGTACCCCCTCGAGTAATGTTATGTCCATTAGGTGTCCTGGCTTACGGCATCCTACTAATCCGCCTTCCCGCATCCTCTTTATCAGGATGCAGTGGCATATCGGATTTTCGTTCCGATCACAGTTGCGGGGCAGCGCGGGATTCAAACCCGCTTCCCTTTTGAACTGCTTAAGTATAAAGATTTCTTCCCTCCGGGCAACCGTTTTTTTCAAACAATTATGCTTTTTCACACCCGGCGCGCGCCCATTCGCCCTTGATATATATTCCCCCCGTAGTATAATAGTTTCCATGATCCATGAAGGAGGAACTATGAATAAAAAGATATTGACTGCGGTTTTGATCTTTCTCGCGGCGGCGCCGGCATTTGCCTCGAACACATTCTCATTCAAAGTGGGCGCATATGCGCCGGCTGACCTGAAGGCCGGAATAATATGGGGAGCCGATTACGGATACAGCGTGGACGAGAACGTCTCCATACTTATAGGCGCGGACCTGTACTATAAAAATATAACCGACCGAGAGGATCTGGGAGACACCGAAAAAGTCGGAGTCACACTGGAAACAGGACGCTATCTAAGCGAATGGAAGGGGCTTCACATTCCTCTGACGGCGAAAGTCATGATAGAATTCCCCATGGGCGACTACTCCAATTTCAAGCCCTTCATGACTGCCGGCCTGGGATTCGGGTTCACTCATATCTCATTTACCGACATTGAGGAATCAACCGGAGACGCAAACGACGAAAGCCTCACATACGGCGGTTTTGTCTGGCAGCTCGGCGGAGGAGTGCTTTACAGGATCGGTTCGAGAAGCAATCTTCTCGGTGAAATACTTTACAACAGCGCAAAATTCGAAAAAGACGAGGACAACGGATACTACACCACACTTAACTCTTCCGGGCTTATTATAAGGGCCGGATTCAACGTGCTGATGTTCTGAAACATTTTTAGCGGGGGCGAAACGCCTTTAAAAG
>CAZJQC010000076.1:0-2978 GCA_964548195.1 uncultured bacterium
CGAAATAATCTTCGACTTTGTTGGTCGCCATATCCCCGCCGCCGGCATTTTTCCAACTGTCGGGATACGATACCTTCACGAGCGCGTCAGCCGCTTCATCCACAGCTTTGTTGTTCATCTCGACTATGGCGGCGCCTTTTTTACCGTATGATTTTTCTATCGCCTTTTTAAGGAATTTAACGGATTTATCAAAGGGTATCACTTCCGACAACTTGAAAAAAGCGGTCTGCATGATCATGTTTATACGCTGTCCCAGGCCGACCTTGTCGGCAAGCATAACGGCATCTATGATGTAGAATTTCGCATGTTTCGAGGCAATCGACCTTTTAAGGGCCGCCGGCAACTGCTCCTCCACCTCTTTTTCTGTCCATTTGGTGTTAAGCACAAAAATACCGCCGTCTTTAAGCCCTTTTAGAAGGTCATACTGATACACGTAGGACTGATTGTGGCAGGCTATGTAATCGGCTTTCGTAACAAGATATGTAGATTTTATGGGTTTTTTGCCGAATCTAAGATGTGATACCGTTATGCCTCCGGATTTCTTTGAATCGTATGAGAAATAACCCTGCGCATACAGATCCGTGTTGTCGCCGATGATCTTGATGGCGTTCTTATTGGCGCCCACTGTGCCGTCCGAACCCAATCCCCAGAACTTGCATTGTACAGTCCCTTCGGGCGTGGTGTCGATATCCTTGTCGACTTTAAGAGAAGTCATCGTCACGTCATCGTTTATGCCGACGGTAAAATGGTTTTTGGGCACACGCGAAGTGAGATTGTCATATACCGCCATGACCATTCCGGGCGTAAACTCCTTGGAGCTCAGTCCATATCTGCCGCCGACGACCTTGATGTTTTCTTTCTCTTCATAAAGCAGCGTCGATATGTCCTTATACAGGGGTTCCCCGTCCGAACCCGGCTCTTTGGTCCTGTCAAGCACTGCTACGCTTTTCACGGTCGCAGGCAATGTCCTCAAAAACGCTTCTCTTGCAAAAGGCCTGTACAGCCGTATCTTGAGAAGCCCGACCTTTTCGCCCCTCTCGGTGAGATAGTTGACAGTCTCCTCGATGGTCTCACAGCCTGAACCCATGGCGATGATGATCCTTTCAGCCTCGGGGTGGCCGGCATAATCAAAAAGATTGTATTTTCTTCCGGTGATCCCGTATACTTTGTCCATCTCTTCCTGGACGATCTGCGGAGTCGCGTCATAATAAGGATTGACCGCTTCCCGCGCCTGGAAGAATATGTCCGGGTTCTGGGCAGTGCCTTTCATCACCGGTTGTTCCGGCCTCAAAGCCTTTTCTTTAAAGGATTCAATGGCTTCATAGTCTACAATGCTTTTTATATCCTCATAATCGATCATCTCGACCTTTGAGATCTCATGTGACGTCCTGAATCCGTCAAAGAAATGTACAAAGGGCAGGCTGCTGCGTATCGCCGACAGATGGGATACCAGCGCAAGGTCCATCGCTTCCTGAACGGAATTGGAAGAGATCATGCCGACTCCCGTCTGCCTTACCGCCATCACATCCGAATGATCGCCGAATATTGACAGGGCGTGGGAGGCCACAGATCTGGCCGCGACATGAAAGACACCGGGCAGAAGCTCGCCGGCCACCTTATATAGATTAGGTATCATAAGCAGAAGCCCCTGTGATGCCGTGAATGTCGTCGTGAGCGCGCCCGCCGTAAGCGAACCATGCACCGCGCCGGATGCTCCGGCCTCGGATTGCAGCTCTGATACAAGGACATTTTGACCAAAAATATTCTTTTTGTCATGTGCCGACCAGTCATCCGCCAATTCTCCCATCGGTGAAGACGGTGTGATGGGGTATATGGCCGCGACTTCCGTTAACGCATATGCGGCATAAGCGGCAGCGGTATTCCCGTCTATGGCCCTCATTTCCTTTTTACCCATATTTCCTCCTTTTACAAATAATATGTTACTTGTCAATATTAATGACATGGTAAAACTTTGTCAATATATTTGTGTATATTTACACGTTATTAACAATTAAAATACATGTCGATCTCATAGGGATGGGGCCGGTTTCTTATTGCCTCCACCTCTTTCTTCTTCATTTTTATATACCCCTCTACCATCTCGGTGCTGAACACTCCGTCCCTCAGTAAGAATTCATGGTCACTTTTCAGTTCGTCCAGGGCCGTCTCAAGATTGTACGGGGCGTGGTCTATGCCGGAGAGCTCCTCGGGGCTTAATTTGTCTATATTCATGTCGTACGGCCCCATGCCCTCTGCCCGGGGATCGATCTTGTTGATGATACCGTCTATCCCTGCCATAAGGAGAGCAGAAGACGCAAGGTATATGTTGCAGGTCGCATCGCCCGTCCTGTACTCCATCCTTTTATCCTCTTCCGATGTGAAGTTCTTAGGTATCCTTACCGCGGCGCTTCTATTCCCCTTTGAATAGACCAGCGCGGTAGGCGCCTCAAAGCCGGGCACCAGCCGCTTATAGGAATTCGTCGACGGGTTCAGCAAGGCTGTGAGCGCTTTGCCGTGTCTTAGTATGCCGCCTATGTAATACAACGCAGTCATACTCAGATCGGCATATTCGCCCTTCTTATAAAATATGTTTTTTTTGGCTTTGCGCAAAAACTGGTGAAAATGCATGCCCGTTCCGGCCCTGTTATACAGGGGTTTGGGCATGAAAGAGGCAAAAAGGCCGTTTTCAAGGGCGATCATCTTTATCACATACTTCACAAGCTGACCCATGTCGCCCACCTTCGTGATATCCACAGGCTGCACTTCTATCTCATGCTGAGAGGCCGCAGCGACCTCGTGATGATGATACCTGACCTTGAAGCCCATGGCTTCGATCTTTTCCACCATATCGTCCCTGACCTGATAATACAGGTCCACGGGGGGATGAGCGTGATATCCGTCCTTGTCTGAGATCTTGACACCCTCAAATCCGCCGAAAGAGGACATGTCCTCCAGCTGATTCCTGTTGTTTTCTTCAC
>CAZJQC010000077.1:0-2974 GCA_964548195.1 uncultured bacterium
CCAAGGCCGGTGGATGAGATATAGCTCAGTTCCTTCATGTCCATGATGAGTCTCACATGCCCTTCGTCTATGAGCTGTTTCACCAGCTCCTCAAACCGCGAGGCGGTATGCGCATCGAGGAAACCCTTTACAGTCACCCGCAGTATGCCGTTTTGCAACTCATGATACTCCGCTTCATAAGCGTCCATTGCTCCCCCTTATGTATTCCGCTGACATTCTATGATATTGCTTATTATAACACCTGGGAAGTGATATTCAATATAAAATGGACAGTCAAACCCCTTGACAAGTTTCATCACTGACATTAGCATCAACGTATATGGGGTCTTTACCGTTTCTGTTTCTACTATTGCTGTCGGTCTCGGCATTTTTTTCCGCTTCCGAGACAGCCGTCTTCTCATTTTCCGATACGGAGATAGAAGCCATGGGACACACTCCCATGGGCCGCAGACTCAAAAAGCTCAGAAAAAACCCCTCAAAACTCCTTAACACCATACTCCTGTCCAACCTTCTCGTAAACATACTCAACGCCTCACTGGTGACAAAGTTCTTTTGGGAAAAGTTCGGGACAGACGGAATAGCCTACGCGATAATGATCGAGACCGGCGCAATACTGATCTTCGGCGAGATACTCCCCAAGACTCTGGCCGCCCGGTTTAACACACGTTTTGCCGCCGTCTCATGTGTAGTGCTCCCGCTCTTCAGGACAGCGCTGAAACCCCTTCTGTATCTCTTTGAGCTGATGACGCGCCCCATCATACGCTTCACGGTCGGGCTTATTCCGTCCGGAGAGGAACATCTCAAAAAAAAGGAAGTCATCGGGATATTGAAAAAAGGCGACACTTCCGTGCTTGACCCCGTGGAAGAGACCATACTGATAAACATGCTCAACATACAGCTCTTCGCCGTAAAAAATATCATGAACAATGTGGATCACGACCTGTTTATCGAAGAGGATGCCGGCCGCGAGGAACTCAAAAATCGCTTCAGGAGGACAAAATCATCCTTTCTCATCGTCTACAAGGACGATTATGAGGAGATACGCGGCATACTCAAATCAAAAAGCCTTTTTTCCCCTCAGATGGAAGAGACGCTTGAACACCCCTTTTTCGTGCCGCATCTGAAAAAAATCAGGGATGTCATACCCTCGCTCAGGACAAACACCGTGGCGCTGGTGGTGGATGAGTACGGGTCCATCACGGGCACGCTCACATATGACGATATCATGGATTACATACTGCAGAGCGTAAATGAAGAGTCGGATGAATCCCTCCATCTTGTGATGTCGGACAACAGCATCATCGTCGAATCTTCAGCCCCGGTCACAAAGGTCAACAGGCTGCTTGGGATATCACTGGATGACAGCGACGCAAAGACAATGGGCGGATACGTCGACAATATATACGGGGACATACCCCGCAAAGGCACGGTGATCGATACCGACAGCTGCAAGATCATCGTCTTGGAGGCGGACAGAAAAAAGACGTGCCGGCTTAAGATCATAAAGAAGGGGGACGAGTAGATTGGAGCATTGGATCATAATACCCGTACTTTTCCTGCTGCTCGTATTGAGCGCCTTCTTCTCCGGGACTGAGAACGCGTTCATATCGCTGAATAAATTCAAGCTGAAGACGTATTCCTTCTCGGGATCCAAACGCGGCATGGCCATAAAAAGGATGACTGAGGATGTGGAACTCTTTTACAGCACCATACTGCTCGGCAATAATCTGGCCAATTTCGCGCTCACATCACTTTCGACAGCGTTCTTCATCAGCATCTCGCCCAGGTACGGGACGGCATACAGCTCGGCGCTGGTCACGTCAATCCTCCTCTTTTTCGGCGAGATCATACCTAAGAACATCTTCCGGGAGCGGGCCCATTACATATCATACCGCATTTACCCGCTGCTGAACTTCTTCAAACTGCTGTTTCTGCCGGTCACATTCATACTATCCAAACTGATCAGGTCCATATACAGCCTGCTTAACATACCGTCGGAAAGCAGGCTGGACAGAATATCCAGAAACGAACTTTTTTCGGTGATCAGCTCCTCTCAGATATCGGCCCTCCTTCCCGAACTGGGAGCCACCATCATCGAACGCATATTTTCATTCAAACAAAAAAAAGTGTCGCAGGCGCTGCTGCCCATAAACGAGATCACCGCGATCAGCACAGAGACCCCGCTCAGCGTTGTACGAAAGACTTTTCTTAAAAAGTCCACGGAAATACTGCTCATATACGAAGGCAAACACACGAACATAGTGGGTTACACGGTACCCAATGACACGCTTAACATCGAAAAAGACGATATCCCCATCTCGGAGCTTATGAGAGACGCGGTGATCGTCCCGGAGGTAATAGACCTGATAGACTGTGTAAAACTTTTTGAGGAGGACCGTATAATTGTGGCCGTGGACGAATACGGTTCCGTGGCAGGAGTGCTCACACTCGCGGATATCATAGACGAAATACTGGGAGAGGCTTCAAACATACTGACGCCTCAGGATTTCACTTCTATCCTGATAAACGGCAAGACATCCCTGGAACAGCTCCGGATTGATTTCGGCATCGTGATAGAAGACGAGGATGTCAACACCGCAGCGGGATTCATACTGAAGCGCCTCAAAAGAATACCCGAACCGGGAGAAAGCGTCACCTTCGACGGATACCGCTTCCTGGTCAAAGAATCCGGCCAGATGAAAATAAAAAAAATAGAGATAAGAAAAATCGTCGAATCCGCATAAAGATCCTGTTTTAACTGTACAAATCAACAAAGAAGAAATCCTTGATAAGTGTTCCGTATGTTTTGAAAATAGAGAAAAAAATGCCTAGGGTCGGGCTCGAACCGACACGGCAACATGTTGCCATCGGATTTTAAGTCCGATGCGTCTACCAATTCCGCCACCCAGGCCTTTACGAAAGGCAACGACCGGATTCGAACCGGTGAATAGTGATTTTGCAGACCACTGCCTTA
>CAZJQC010000078.1:0-2868 GCA_964548195.1 uncultured bacterium
AAAAAGTGTGTAGTCTTGTAGTTGGGTCAAAAGTTACAGGTTTTATTAACCAAGGAGGTTGTTGATGAAAAGGTATGTTGTTTTGTTGCTGGTTGTGGCTGTTATGCTTTTTGCGGGCTGCACCGGGGGAAAAGCGCCTGTTTTGAAGATCGCCACAAACGCGGAATATCCGCCGTTTGAATACAAGGAAAAAGGCGAGTTCATGGGTGTGGATATGGAGCTTGCCAGGCTTGTCGCTGAAAAGATGGGCATGGAGTATGAGCTGATCGACATGGATTTCGACGCGCTGATACCTTCACTGGGCGCCAACAAAATAGACATGGCGTTCTCCGCTATAACCATCACCGAGGAGCGTGCCGCGCAGATCGATTTTTCGATCCCGTATTACACCGCGAATCAGGCCATCATCGCATTGAATGCGAAGGATGTCCAGATCACGGATGAGAAGGACCTTGCCAAGTATGTGATCGGTGTCCAGAACGGGACTACCGGCCAGATATACATAGACAACAATCTCATTGAAAAAGGCATCATGAAAAAGAAGAACCTGAAGAAATATGCGACTAACATAGAGGCCATCACTGATATGATGAACAAAAACGTGGACCTTGTCATCATAGACGACAGCGCCGCCAAGGGATATGAGAAGCTGAAACCGATAAAGACCATCTTTGTTATAAACACGGATGAGAATTACGGCATAGCTCTTCAGAAGGATTCGCCGCTGAAGGAAAAAGTGGATGCGGCTGTAAAAGAGATACTCGAATCCGATGAGTGGGTCAAAATAATACAGAAATATATGTGATAGACATGCCGGAACCTGTTCTGTTTATCATGTCTCATATGCCAGAGCTCCTTAAGGGAGCTCTGGTGGCTGTGGAGATCACGCTTCTTTCCATGGGTGTGGGGCTGGTGCTGGGCCTTCTTGTGGCTTTTTTCAGGCTGTACGGGTCCGAACCGGTCAAAAAGGCGATGTATCTCTATGAGTGGGTATTGAGAGGATTGCCGATACTTGTGCTGTTGTTTATCATCTATTTCGGCCTGCCGACGGTAGGGATCAATCTCGGGCCGTTTGTGTCGGTGATCGCGGGCCTGGGGCTCAGGTCCTCCGCCTATCAGGCGCAGGTGTACAGGGGCGCCATACTGTCCATAGAGACCGAGCAGATGGAGGCGGGGCTTTCGCTGGGCATGTCAAAGTTCAGGACTCTTATGACGGTGATCGTACCGCAGGCGGTGCGTCTGTCGCTTCCCGGGTTCACCAATGAGTTTACGATCGTGCTCAAAGACTCTCCGTTGGCTTATGCGGTGGGCATAGCCGAGATACTGAAATACGGAAGAGACATCATAGTCATGACGTTCAGGCCGTTTGAAGTCTATCTGGCCTGCGCCGTGATCTATTTCATACTGTTCCACATCTTTTATTTTCTGTTTGTGAAATTATCGCGCAAATATGACGTGCCGGGATTTATCAAGGTGGATTGAGGAGGTATCATGCCATTATTGAAAGTAAATGATATTACGAAGAGATTCGGTAAGAATACCGTCCTTGACGGCGTTTCGTTTGATCTGGACAAGGGTGATGTGAAGGTCATCATCGGCCCGTCCGGCACCGGAAAATCGACGCTGTTGCGCTGCATAAACATGCTTGCACCGCCCGAGCAGGGCTCCATCTACCTTGACGGCGTGGAAGTTACGGGTTCCAAGACGGACCTGTATGTCATCAGGCAGAAGATAGGGATGGTGTTTCAGCATTTTGCGTTGTTCAAGCATCTGCGCGCCATAGACAATGTGATGCTGGGACTGCTGAAGGTGAAGAAGATGAGCCGTGAAGAGGCTTTGAAGAAGGCGGAATACGAGCTTGACAGGGTGGGCCTGTCCGGCCATACGGACAAATATCCGGCTGAGCTTTCGGGCGGACAGCAGCAGCGTGTGGGTATAGCCAGGGCTTTGGCCATGGACCCGGTGCTGATGCTTTTTGACGAGCCGACATCGGCTTTGGATCCGGAGCTTATAGGCGAGGTGCTGCAGGTGATGCAGGACCTGGCCAAAAGCGGGATGACCATGCTTTGCGTGACCCATGAGATGGGTTTTGCCAAATCGGTGGCCAGTGAGATCATATTCATGGAAAGCGGGCATATCATAGAACAGTCTCCGCCATCGGAGATGTTCACCGCCCCCAAAAACGAGCGTACAAAGTCATTCCTGAACAAGATAGCGGAATTGTACGGGGGGGAGGGCTTTTAATGGGCTTTTTCCATGCTCTGTGGAGTTATCTGCCCGCAATGGGTCAGGGGCTCCTGCTCACCATCGAGTTGACTGCGATCTCCGCTGTGGTCGGGTTCATAATGGCGATACCGCTTGTTGTGGGGATCTTGTATGGAAACATTTTTTTCAGATCGCTGTGCAGGCTGTATGTCACTATTGTAAGGGGCACGCCGCTTTTGGTGCAATTATTTTTTATCTATTTCGGCATACCAGCTCTGGGCTTCCGCATCAGGCCGTTTCATGCGGCGCTGATCGGGTTCGTATTGAACTCGGCCGCGTATCAGGCCGAATATATGAAAGGCGGATTCCTGGCCATCACGGGCGAGCAGATGGAGGCCGCATATTCGGTGGGCCTGAGCAAATGGGAGTCAATACGGCATATTATCTTCCCTCAGGCGTTCAGGTTTTCCATACCCGCCTTGTCCAATGAGATCATATATCTTATCAAATACACCTCCATAGCCTATATAATACAGGTGGAGGAGCTTTTCGCGCAGGCCAAGTATTTCGCGTCCGACACCTTTTATCATCTGCACATCTATCTGCTGATAGGCGTTGTCTATCTGCTGATGGTGCTGGTGGTGACGAAGGGGGCCGATTATC
>CAZJQC010000079.1:0-2848 GCA_964548195.1 uncultured bacterium
AAAAACGGCTTTACAAAATAATATTTGCATATATAATTACTTTGTGTGACAAAGTAGTTTGTAACAAAAAAAAGGAGGAGACTATGGACACGAACAAGGCATACGAAGACGTGCAGCTCATCAAGGAGATGCTCATGAAGACAAGACGGAATGCCGCAGGCAGCGGCAAATATTTCATACTGTGGGGATATGTGATACTGGCGGCTATACTGTCCATGTACGGACTGCTGTTTCTGAACAAGCCGCAGTTTATCTGGATCGGCTGGGTCGCATCCATGGCCGTGGGCTCGTTGATCACCGTGGCGTTCTCCAAAGGCGAGTTGAAAGGCAAGCGTACCTGCACATTTCTGGACAAAGTGATATCGTACATATCGATGGGATTCTTTATCTCATTTTTCCTGGCATCCTTTGTCTTTCCCTTTGCCGACCTCTACTCTTATTCTGCCATCAGCTCTGTGACCGCGATGCTGGCAGGGACATTCACATTCATAATGGCATTGATATACCGCTGGAAAGTCGTTCTCTGGGCAGCCATCATCTGGTGGGCATTCTCCATAGGCGCCGCTTTCATAACGCCCTACTGGCGCCCCCTTTCAATGGCGTTCCCGCTGATCTTCGGCTACCTGCTTCCGGGATATGTCATCCATTTCCGTGAAAGAAAGGCTTTGAGGAATGAGTAGGGATACAGTCAGCCTTGACCCCCTTATTCACGCTCCGGTGCGTCTGGCTATACTGTCCATACTTATGGCGACGGAACATGCCGACTTCACATATCTGAGGGATGAGACCGGCGCCACGGAAGGCAACCTGAGCACGCATCTGACAAAACTGGAAAACGCCGGCCTTGTGAAGATCAAAAAGACCTTTCAGGGCAAGCGCCCCAGGACTGTCTGCTCCATCACTGCAAAGGGACGCAAGAGTTTCGAGGAATATGTCAATAATCTCGAAAAGATCCTGTCGCCTGAAAGACAATGAAAAAAGGGGGCTTTGAGCCCCCTCTCAATACCCTCATACGGCCGCGCCCGACAGTACAAACAGGCCGAGTCCGCCGGAAAATTATTTCTTTATTACTTTCGGCCCCCTGTAAAAGCAGTATTCATAGATTCCTCAACAGTTTTTCCGCGTCACGGACCCCCTCGACTATACTGTAAGTCAGGTCCGATTTGGCCAGACCCGCCGTATACCACATGAGTTTGTCTTCCAGCGCCTTGAAATTCCTGTCAAACTCCTCCATCGGCTCTTTCACCTCTTCGGGAGGAATACTCTTCCATTCCGGGTGTTTCAACAGCATCACCCTGAGTTCGGGCTGCAGCGCCCCGAAATCCGCCAAAAAACGTTCCAGCTCAGCGGCCGCGTTCTCCCCTTCATATTCATCCAGGCTTTTAATGAGCGTCGACATCACCCGGTTGGCTCTGACAAGGAGTTCACATTCCGTCTTATATTTCACGCCGCACCCTGAAAACAGTAAAATTGCCATGGCGAAAAAGATCAATTTTCTCATCCGCATCTCCTTCTTCAAGAGCCTCATACAGCCCTTGTCTTCACAAGGCTCTCATCAAAGCAAGGGAGGCCTCGGCTTTTTCCAGGATCTCCCCGCCCTCCTTTTCCGATTTCAGCCTGTTGTGAAAAATTCGCAAATCGAACATGAGCCTCTCATATGAGGCGATCAATCCCTCCATCTGTTCGCTGACCTCGCCGGGGGCATCCTTTTCCCACTCCGGATGTTCATGTATCATCCTTTTCAGCCGGGGCTGAAGCACTTTAAACTCTTCTTCAAATTCAGAGAGGGCGTCAACGCATCTCTCCCTGCCGCCCTCTTCCAAGACCTCGCTAAGCCTGTTCATAGCCGCGGAAGACGATTCCATCAGCTTTATCTCTTCATCAAAACCGCCGCATCCCGCAACAAGCGCGGCAATCATAAACAATTTGATCAAATATGGCATGATAACCCCCGTCGAAAAAGCATTTTCGCAATTCCAGGCCTACGGTGTGATCTCCTTGACCTTTTTCCCCATGTCCCACTGGACTTTTTTTGTCCATCTGCCGCTTTGGTCCCAGAACATCTCCCAGCCGTTTAACTTGCCGTCTTTCCATGCCCTGGTGACTTTTCTTTTCTCGCCCGCCGTATCATATAACTCGACCTCGTTCACAGGCACGCCTGCGTTCCATTGCGTCCTGTACTGCAGGTTTCCGCTGGGATAGTACCAGTATCCCCAGCCATGTTTTTTGCCGTTGATAAAGGGGACCTTTCTGGCATTTTTTCCGTTTTCATGCCTGGGTATCCAATATCCTGTGAATACCGCTGACGGAGTATTATGCGTTATCTTTGTCTCATCAAATTTTTTGGTCGCATAATGGTGAAAATCGTCTCCGCCCTGCTTTAAGCCGTTAAAATCTATTCTGAAAACTTCTTTTTTGCCCTTATAGGGAGACTGTTCATAAGCAAGCTCCACACGGGGCACATTGGGATCGACTATCCTCCAGCGGGCCACGACTTTCCAGTTGGAGTGGACAGTCCCGTCGGTTTTGAACTCCATGGAATTATACTTTGAAAGTATACCCAGATTGCCCTTCCAGTGGCCCACCATGAGTTCCTGCGCGGGCGACAACGCTCCGGCAACGCCAGCTGCCAGTAAAACCATCAGCATAATAAAACAATATTTCTTCATCTTTCCCCCTTCATGCTTGCTTGAAAATACAATACTTTATTATTATACAGAATAGCGACTTTTTGTCAATTAACAGCGCCCGGAAAGAAATTTTGTCTATTTTTCACATCTTTTTATCCTAAATCCGCCATAAAGACCTTTGAGCATGCAGTGTTAAACAATAAAATCCCGTCCACGCC
>CAZJQC010000080.1:0-2704 GCA_964548195.1 uncultured bacterium
AAGAAGTCGAAAAGATGATCGGGTTCTGGGTAAACATAAGCTTCTGCATCTTCTCGGCGCATCTGCCCTGAAGCTCGACACATTCGGGCACCCTGTGGGAGATCATATGATGCGACATGGCGGCAAGCACTTCTTCCGCCACGTCCACAGGCCCGGGAATAAACAGCTTTTTCCGTTCTTTATCCATAAAAACCTCCTGGTTATCTTTGTTTTCTCCATATTATATAACCGCTATCGAAAGTCAACCAAAATCAACTATTCAGCCATGAAAAGACCTCTTTGAGTGAGGGTTTTTTTCCATAGCTCATGATGCCGATCCTGTATATCTTTCCGGCTATCCAGATCTCCACGCCGATGGTGACGACCTGCAATATGATGGATAAGGCTATCTGCGAAGCGGGCACATGCGATATCCCGATACGCATAAGCATCAGGGAGGATAAATACGGTATCTGTGATATGACGACGGACATTGTCGATTCCGGGTCCTGGCTGACAGGCATAAACAGCACCAAAGGCAGCACCGCAAGCATTATTATCGGTCCCATGGAGTTCTGGGCGTCTTTCATGTCCGAGAACTGAGCTCCCAGAGCGGCAAATACCACGGAATAAACAAGATATCCCAGTATAAAGTATATGATGAAATATATGAACATATCGGGTTTGATCTGTGTGAAAAAGGCATGGGCTCCCGCTTTGAAGCTTGGCGAAAGCAATGACAGCAGCTTGACCGCACCTGCGACCATAACACCCCAGATAATATATTGGGTTATGCCCGCGGCCGCCGTGCCTATGATCTTGCCTGCCATGATCGAACCGCTCTTCACATGGGAGACGACCACCTCGACCACCCTGTTGTTCTTGTCCTCTATTGTGGACCTGAGCATCATCGGCGCCCATGTGAGCACCGATATATAGATAAGGAACACCAGTATATACGCAACCAGGAAAGACATGGAAGCGCTTTTCTTTTTTGTGCCTTCGGCCTTGGACACTTCAAACGTGCGCACATCGGCCTTTTTCAGCAGCTCGTTGATCTCCCCTTCGGTAAATCCCCGTTTAGATATCTTTTCCCTCTGCAACGTGCGGGAGACTATGCTTTGCAGCAATGAGATGCGCTGAGAGTCGCTGACAGTCCTGGAATAATATTCAAACTCATATGACTCCCTTATATCCCCCGGAAAGTAGAGAAAGGTCTCTATCTCCCCGTTGCGGACTGCTGCTACACCCTCGTCTTTTGACGCCTCCCAGGATGCCATCACCATGGTGCCGGGAAGGTTTTCTGCAAGGGCTTCCGTTATTGACCCGGATTCGTCAAGCACCTGATATGTCTTGACCTTCTCCATGCTCTTTTTCTGCAGGTATGTGGGGAGTCCCATCAACAGTATCAGCACAAGGGGCATAAGCAATGTGGATAATAGAAATGCCTTTGTCCTGACCGTCTGCACGTATTCCTTGTTGAAAATAATAAGCCATTTATATTTAGACATTTCTGCTCCCTTCATCTCCGACCAGCCCTATAAAGACGGATTTAAGGCTGGGATTGTCGAGCCTGAACTCCGATATGTCAAGAAAGGAGGCGATGGACTTCAGATATTCACCGTATTTTTCAGCGTCATTCAGCACCACCTCTGCATATCTTCCGTAATCATCCACTTTATATGCCAGCGCATTGTCCAGTTTAGCGCCGTCCCCGGAATACCTCACAAAGATGCTCTTTTTTCCGTGTTCTTTTTTTATGTCGGCTATGTCACCGTCAAGTATGGCCCTCCCCTTGTCTATGATGAAGACCTTGTTGCAGATGTTTTCAGCGTGTTCTATTATATGCGTTGAAAACAGGACAGTGGATCCGGATTTTATCATCTCAAGGAGCACGTCTTTAAAAAGCTGTATGTTTATGGCGTCAAGCCCTGAAAAAGGCTCGTCAAGTATGATGAATCTGGGCAGGTTCATGATGGATATCAACAGTTGGGCCTTCTGCTGCATGCCTTTTGAAAGGCTTTCTATCTTCTTTCCGTACCATTCCTCAAGTTCGAACCTCCCAAGCCATCTCTCAGCCGCCCGGCCTACAGCCCTCCGGTCCATGCCTTTTATGGCTCCGAAAAAATTCAAGGTGTCTTTCAGCGTCATCTTCGGGTAAAGTCCCCGCTCTTCAGGCAGATATGAGACTTCGTTGATATCGTAGTTTCTCACTATGGAGCCCGACTCCGGACGATAGATATCCATGATCATACGTATAGTCGACGTCTTTCCGGCCCCGTTTCTCCCCAGTATCCCGTAAACGTCTCCCTCTTCAACGGACAATGAGACATCCTTGACCGCGTGAAAATCGTTATAAAACTTATTGATGCCATCCACCTTCAGAACCATAGCGTCCCCCTCTCGCTTCAAAAACAGTTAAATATACGCCGCTTGGATCATGATTTCTTTTTAAACAGGTTTTTGATATACCGCAATGCAAACCCCGATGTGGCCAATCCGGTAAACGTCCAGAACAGGACCAGAACAAATGTAAAAAAGCCGCCGCCGTAAATCCTCAGAAGATTAAGCATAAAATCCGCGACCATAAAGGCCGTGAAACCTACAATAAAATTGTTCTTGCCGTGGGTGTCGATCCTCGTCCCGACCCATTCCGCAAGGACAATAAAACCGACAAACATGGAAAACAAAATGAACAGTATCAGAAAGATCATCACCGGTATGC
>CAZJQC010000081.1:0-2679 GCA_964548195.1 uncultured bacterium
TATGATTTAACTTGCTTTTTCAAAATTTGGTAATATGATTCCCGACAAGCACATTATACTTGTTCTGAAAGGAGTATCTCTTATGGGAGATAAAAACATGAAACCGAAAAGTGGATGTAAAAGTGACAAAAGCCCGAAGGCTGCAAGTCCAAGTAAAGAAAAAGATCAGGCAAAGAGCAAGCCGAAAAAGAAATAATCTGGCCGGCATGTAGTTTGTTCTGTTTTATTCTTTGACGGGTGTAATGTGCTTCCGTTTTTTTAAAGTGTGTTTGTGACCTGTCCGGCGAAACGGCGGTTTTCAGTCTTGCCCATTCGGGTTTGCCGCTCTTCGCCGGGTCTTTTTTCCCCCTGCCGTCTTTTCTTTTTTTTCCTGTCTGCCGAATTTAATTAATAAAAAATCCTTTTATTGGAATTTAAGTTCTTTCGTATTCAAAAATATACTTGTTAAGCTAATATATTTCTGTAAGATGTATTTCTGAGAGGAGGCTGTATGAAAGTAGCATCTGTTATAATTTTACTGTCTATACTGTTTTCCGCATCCGGGTGCGGTGAGGATAATATATTTGATATTGTGAGGCACGGCCTTACAAAGGACATTGTCATCGCGTTGAGCGAGGGGCGTGACATCAATGTCACTGACGGATGCGGACTCACGGTGCTTGACACAGCCGCGCGTTATAATATTGATCCTGACGCGGTAAAGCTGCTTGTGAAGGCGGGCGCCGATCCGAATGGGTTCAACAGGCACGGCCTTACGGCGTTGATGTACGCGGCCGGCAGCAATGACAATCCGGAGGTGATCACCGCGTTGATAGAATCGGGCGCGGATGTGAACCTGGCGGGCCGGAACGGCTGGACGCCGCTGATGTTTGCCGTAAGCAGGGATCAGGACCTTGATGTGATCTTCGCGCTGCTGGAGGCGGGCGCGGACGTAAACGCCAAAAACAGCGACGGAGTGACGCCATTGATCATGGCAGCCGTCAAAAGCAGTGATCCGGGCCTGATAAGCGTGCTGGTGAACATGGGCGCGGACATCAGGTACGCGGCGGCCGACGGCATGACCGCGTTGAAGCTGGCTGAGCGGAAGAACCGGAACCCTGATGTGGCGTGCGTCCTGCGAAAATTGTCCGGCGCGGCTTTCATGGATGAGCCGGGCGGCGCGGCCGGGGGATATGCGGCGCAGTGATATTTTTCCGCGTCATTAATCAGCGCGGCCCGGATGACAAAACAAGTTTTGATTATCGATATATTTCATGCGTGTCTTTTTTTATTCTTTTCCGTTGATAACGGAGATTTTTTCTATTTAACTAATAGTGTCGTTTTGGGCCGGCATCCGTATAAGCGGTTCTGAAACCGCAGTATCTTCCGATTGGAAAAGCAGGGTATCCACGTCTTTATATTCGGGAGCGGGGCCGCGCTTTATACATTTCTCCATTTATTTTTTTCGTATATGTTTGATAAAAAAAACATTCGGGCATACTTTATATAATGGTTTTATCATTGCTTTCGGGAAAGAAAGGAAGGGAGTGTCATGAACAAATCGATCTTTATCCTGGCGGTCCTTGTTTTTTGCGGTATCGGTCCGAATTACGGTTCGGGCGCTGAAAGTCAAAAGCCTTATGAGGCTGCGGTTGCGGAAAATAACAGTTTCGCCTTTGACCTTTTCAGGAGTCTTCAGGAGGAAGACGCGGAGGAAAATGTCTTTTTTTCCCCATACAGCATATACACGGCCCTTTCCATGCTGTATAACGGCGCCACGGGCAGAGGCAAAGAGGAGATGGCCGCGGCATTGGGGTATGGGGGTATGGAGCTGTCAGATTTGAATGGCCGGCAGCTTGAGCTGAAGAGCATGCTGGAAAGGGCCGGCGAGAAGGTAAAGATCAATGTGGGAAACTCCTTATGGGCAAACGAAGGCGTCACGCCCCGAAAAAGTTTTAACGATGCTTTGAAGCGTTTTTACGATTCGGAGCTTTACGTCAGGGATTTTGGCGATAAAAAGACCGTGGCTGAGGTTAACGGCTGGATCAGTGACAAGACAGAAGGCATGATCCCCGAGATGCTTAAGGGCATAAGCCCGGAATGCGTCATGTTCCTTATCAACGCGATCTATTTTAAGGGCATCTGGACGCATGAGTTTGACCCTGAGGCGACAGCCGGACATGTGTTTGTCGACCATAAGGGGAAAGAGACTGAAGTGAAGATGATGCATCAGACGCGCCGTCTTCCTTACTGGGAGACAAGGGAGTATCAGGCTTTAAAGTTGAGTTATGGCGACGGCGAGGCTTCGATGTATATCATATTGCCCCGCCCCGGGTGGAACATCAATGATTTTCTGAAAGGGTTCGACATAACTGAGTGGAATCATCTGACGGGTGTGATGCGTTCGGAGGAGACTGAGCTGGGTCTGCCCAGATTCAAGATGTCTTACGGCGTGAAAAGGCTCAACGGGGCTTTGGAGTCGCTGGGAATGAGTCATATGTTCAGCCCCGGTTATTTGATGAATATCACGGGCGACCCCCGCCTTTATGTGGAGTATGTGGATCACAAGGCGGTGATGGAAGTTGACGAGAGGGGCACCGAAGCTGCCGCGGCCACTATCATATCGGTCGGCAAGGCCGCGTATACAAAGCCCAGGTGGTTTATGGCGGACAGGCCCTTTTTCTTCATCATACGTGACGA
>CAZJQC010000082.1:0-2650 GCA_964548195.1 uncultured bacterium
AACCCGCCGCTTAAGAGCGTCACATCAGGTCGAACGTGTGGGAGATCTTGAAAAACAGATATTTCTCAGACAGTTCGGAATCTTCATACGGAGATATGTCTGAAAAATCATCCTCATAATCATTGCTTTTTATGCCGGCGTACACAGCGGTCCTCGCCCCTGACTTATAGACCAGCATGGGGTAGAAGTTAACGCTCCGGGACTTGTCGCCCGAGTACTGATATTCAAGGTCCTCGATCTGGACAATGCCGCTGATCCAGAGGTTCTTGGAAAACTGCAGTTTCGCGTCCAGTTCATATGTGGTCACGTCGTACCAGTTTTCGATCTCCTGATAGGCGGCATTCATACTGATATCCAGGTAAGGGCCCGGCCTGAAGGTCAGCCCGGCGCTGTATCTGGAATAATCGTCCACTGTCTGGAAATAATGGAAGCTCTGCTTCCCTTTCTGCACATGCACATGCCCCGTGAGAAAGTCAAAGGTGGTGAACTCGGCATAGACCCAGTTTCGTCCGTAGTTAAAGTCCTTGCCGGTATCCTCATAAAAGGTATAAAACTCTTCCCTGCCGAAGGAAAGCGATATGTTATTATCAAAAGATAAGTCGAAGTAGACCCCTCCGGACCAGTCTGTCATGTGGCTGTGATCGTAATCATACTCAAGATCATTGTTCAAGCCCGTCTCGATCCTTCTCAAAAAAGGAATACTCTCCGTATAGGTCGCGTAATGGGCATGCGTGTCATAATATCGTTTGCCGGGCACATCAATAAAGCCCAGCTGCGCCCTGAAATCCTCTGACAGCCCTCTGGCGGAAGCTGCCGCGTAGACATGTTCCGAGCCGTACTCCAGCCTTCCGAAATAGGCGTTGCCTTTTTTTTCGTCCGGGTCGGTCATGGAATACACGCCCTGAAGTGTCATGCGGAAACGGTCGTTCAGCGTCAGGTTGGTGTCCAGGTCGATCACCGTGTTATATGAGGAATCGTAATTTTTCACGGCCACGGCGGCGCGGATCTTGGAGTCCCTGGCATCCAGCCTCCGGGTATAAGCCGCGAAGCCGTAATAGATGTCCATGTCATCCTCTTTTGCCGCAAGCCCGTAATAGGAGCCCGACGCGGTGATGCCCGATATTTTCGCGCCCCATTCGGGGTCATTGATCCGTCTTGTGTAGTATATATTTATGGGCGCGTCATACGGATTATTGTCTTCCAGGAAGAACGGCCTTTTTTCGGTCCTGTACAGCGGGTTCCTGTTATTGACATCTATCTCCAGCGCGTCCGCCTCGATCGTGGAGAAGTCGGGATTATATGTGAATGTCGTGGATATGGAAGCGTTGGGTTCATAGAAGAGGTTCAACTCCATGTTCATCTCATCGTCTTCAGACCTGTTCCATCCCCCGTCGCTTTCGCTTTTCACGGAAGTACGGGTTTCTGTCATGATGAATGCGGGAATGAGTTTCAGGCGCTGCCGGGACGGCATCTTCTCAAAGGTCAGCGTCCCGAACGAATCATAGGTGCTCATGGCCTCCCTGTTGTCCGGGAACGCCTGCATCAGCTCATTCTTATTCACTATGGCTCTTTGAAGCATCACATTCCACTCAACGTCTTTTCCGCTTTTGTACTTGATGCTTTTGAACGGGATGGCCATCTCTATGACATAGCCCTCATCATTTACGGAGCCTTTGCTCTCATATTGCATGTCATAAGCGTATCCGTCGCCGAGCATGCCGTCGCCCTGTTCGCCGTAGGCGTTGGCGGTGAAGAAATAGGCGCGGTAATTGGACGCGAATGTATCCAGATAGATCGCTACGCGGTCAGTCACATTGATCTGGTCGCGTCTGCAGTGAAAGAGCCTGATCTGGGAAGGATCCTCCATGTGGCATACGGCAAGCAGGTAGATGTTCTTGTCATCGTACCCCAGCCGCATCTCCGTCTTCTCGGTCGGCTCGACATTATAACCCGGAGCGACCTGATAGAAACGGTCTATGAGAAGCATCTGGTCCCACTCGCCGGGTTCGACGACGCCGTCTATACTGGGCGCGGATGTTATGTTCGGCACATTGTAGTTAATTGTCCCTGAAACAGAGCCCAGGACGCATGAAAGCATGCATAAGAACATCAGAGTTCTTTTCATCGTATTTTTCCCCCTCCGGTTGACTGCAAATTTTTGTACACTCCATACACATACTATATACACCTGATAAACTGAATTAGTTTCATTTTTATTGAGGGATTTTTTGTAACTGTCACTTAGCTAATTTGTATCGTTCCGCCATCCGCATTCCGGATGTTTTTTCTATCGTTTGGTTTTTTTGGGAGGACCAGGCCTTGTAACTGTCACTTAGCTAATTTGTATCATTCCGCCATCCGCTTTCCGGATGTTTTTCTCTATCTTTCGCAAAGACGATACGCAGAGAGGCACAGACATTGTGGACAACCATGGACATTCACTGACATTGTGGACAATAGTTGACGTGGTGGACAATCACAGACTTTCAAGTCTTGTAATTGTTAGTAAGCTTACTTCAGCCGGTTTGGGGGCATACGCGTCCTGATCTTTCGCAGAGATGATACACAGAGAGGCACAGACATTGTGGACAATAGTTGACGTGGTGGACAATCACAGACTTTCAGGCCTTGTGACTGTCACTCAGCTTAT
>CAZJQC010000083.1:0-2624 GCA_964548195.1 uncultured bacterium
GAAAGGGTTGAATGTCTGAGCTCATCGGGATGAGCGAGTTTTCAACCCTTAACGAACCAAGCGCGATTCACTTATAAGATTCAGGCGCGGGCGCTATGAAGATCATTTGCCGTCCCCCTCTCCCTCTTTACACGGCCGGCAAATATGGTAGAATTTTGTATGACAAAAAATGATATTATCACGATAGGAGCGTTTTCGCCGGGAGGCTGGTTTCACGGCACGGGTGAAAACGAAAAAAACTATTGCGTTTATTATACCGATACCGGTGAAATACTGAATGCCGAGTGGTTCAGGAAAAAACGCAAAAACTTCTCCAAGTTTCATGAGACGATCGATCATCCGTCACCATGGCGGGAAGCGCCGCCGTGTCCCTATTACGGGCAATGCGGAGGCTGCGATCTTCAGCATCTCAGTCTTGAAAGGGAACTTCAGCTTAAGACTGCAGCCGCTGAAAGCCTGACGGGCATCGCGCCGGAAAGGGTGGTCTCTTCCCCGCTGACCTACGGATACAGAAACAACATGGAGTATACGGTGTCGGAGGGTGTGGTCGGGCTTCACGGAAAGCTCTCCAGAAGGCTGACGGATATAAAAGAGTGCATGCTTGCCCCCCCGGAGATCAATGCCGCGTTAAGCGCGTTCAGGGAAGAAGCCGGAGATTTTGAAGGTGAGATAAGGTTCAAGACCTGCGATGAAGGCATCATCAGCAGACGCTACCCCAAATATGTGTCCAAAGAGGCCGACCCCGACAATATCATAGCAGCCCGCAAGACCATCGGCGGCATCCCCTATTTCGTGTCGCCCGATACATTTTTTCAGTCGAATGACTCCATAATGCCCCTGTGGCTTGACGTGATAGAAGGATATGCACGTGAGACCGCGGGGAAGGGAAGCGTCCTGGATCTGTACTGCGGTTCGGGTACCATCTCGCTCAGGCTCGCGACGCTTTTTGACGGCGTCGCCGGCATTGAAAGCAATGCTGTTTCGGTGGGGCTTGCCGTCAGAAGCGCAGCGGAGGCCGGACTGGGTCCCGAAAAAGCCAGGTATATAGAAGGCGATCTGAATGATTATGACCTTTCGGGGCTGGCCCCGGAACTGCTTATTGTGAATCCTCCGCGAGGAGGGTTGTCCGATGCCGTCATACGGTTTATACTGGAGAAAAGGTTTCCCAGTGTGATATATTCGTCGTGCAATGTGAACTCATTTTCCCGCGACATCGGTTTGCTCCGCGGGTACGGCCTTGAAAAATATGCACTGATAAACATGTTTCCGCGCACTTCGCATTTTGAAGTGGTGGGCAAATTGAATCTTTCGGAGGTATAGTATGGTGGAACGGACTTTTGTGATGGTCAAGCCTGACGGGCTTCAGCGCGCTTTGGTAGGGGAGATTATTTCCAGATTTGAACGAAAAGGGCTGAAGATCGTGGCGTTGCGCCTGATAAAGCCCGACGAGGAGACCATAAGGCGCCATTATGAGGCCCATGAGGGCAAAGACTTCTACGAGCCTCTGATAGAGTTCATCATGTCCGGCCCCGTTGTGGCCATGGTCTGGGAGGCGGACAACGCTGTCTACATAGGACGAAAGCTTGTGGGCCCCACGACGCCAAACGAGGCTACTCCCGGCACCATACGGGGTGATTACTGTCTGAACACCCAGTTCAATGTGATACACGCGTCCGATTCAGTGGACAGCGCCCGCAGGGAGATCGGCATTTTCTTCGGAGAAAACGAACTTATTCAATATGACAAAAGCATCAGACACTGGCTCGGGACGGATAACATAGTCTGAGTATTTCAGTGACAGGATCGGAAGCGTGTGAAAATGAACAGAACAAGTCTGACCGTGTATATTGCAGCTGCCCTATCGGCCGTGTTTATGCTGTGGCCCGGTTCCGGCATATCTGCGGAACCGCTACCCTGTGAGATACTGCGCAGGGAATCCGTGATAGAGTTCGATTCGGAAGGCGCCTATGTGATAAGCGAATTGATGTTTATAAAAAAGACCGGATCCGCGCCCGGGCTGGAATTTGTCAGCGACGTGGTCGATTCGGGCCGTGAAGAACTGCGGGACGTGCGCGCCGTAATATTCACGGATCTTGGCGGGGTGATAAGTGAGTCTGAGGCTGCCGGCCCCTTGCATCATCTGAAGGACATGGCAGGCGCGGCCGGCGCGGGAAAAAAGAAGCTTGAGTTGGACCTCGCGTCGTTGGAGACCAACACTGTTTTGAGATTCAGCTATACCATTGCCTCGACTGCCGGGGAACCTGTTTTCAGCAGAGACATACGACTTGGTTCTGAATACAGGACATATGAACGGCTTCTCAGAATAAGCTTTCCGAAAGAAACGGGCGTTTTTTTTGAACACAGCGGCAACTGGAGCGGCATATCTCCATCGCGTAAGGAGTCGGAAGGCCGTATCGTGCTGGAGTGGTCGTCCGACGGCATTGAGCCCGCCGGCGACGCATACTCGCCCGTCCTTGCGGCGGCTCTTCCCGGAGACTGGGAACGCTCTCTGAGACACATGGAGGCTGCGCTGAAGGCGGAGGGGCGCGCCGGAAAACCGTGGTATGAGATATACGACAAACGGTCTATCGGCAGGTTTCCCCACCGCATAATTAATGCCGGGA
>CAZJQC010000084.1:0-2619 GCA_964548195.1 uncultured bacterium
GGCCGCGGGATCATATTTCAGCGCGGCAAGGATGTCGCGAGAATATCAGGATTATTATGAAGCTTTGCTTGGCGGGGATGGCGAACGGAGAGATGGGGTGTCCGGTTGACGGAGAGGCGGTCCATAAAAAAGAATTACTTTTACAACTCATTGCTGGTCGGCCTCAGGATGCTGTTCCCCCTGATCACCTATCCGTATGTGCTGAGAGTGCTCGGCCCGGAAAATGTGGGGAAAGTCAATTTCGCCATATCCTTTGCCATGTATTTTTCAATTGTCGCGTCGTTGGGTATTCCCCAATACGGCATAAGGGAGATCGCCAGGGCGCGTGACGACAGGGAAGAGACTAGCAGGGCTTTTTCGGAACTGCTCATAGTCAACATGGGCGCGATGCTCGTGACGCTGCTGATATATTCATCCTGTTTTTTCTTTGTGGACAAGATGAATACGGATGTCACGCTGTTCCTCATGGTTGGAATCATCATATTACTGAACCCTTTCGCCATCGAATGGCTGTATGCGGGATTTGAAAACTACCGTTATATAGCGCTGCGCAGCATTGTTTTTAAAGTCATATCCGTTGCGGCGCTTTTTGTCTTTGTCAAGGGGCCCGGCGATTACCGCGTATATGCGGGCATAACGGTATTTGCGGGATTCGGCTCTCATCTGGTGAACATGCTGTACAGCAGAAAGTTTGTCACCTTCACGTTCAGGGGGTTGGACCTCAGGCGGCATATAAAGCCCGTGATGTTTCTTTTCTCAGCGACGTTCATCGCCAGTGTGTATACCCGTTTTGATATTGTGCTGCTGGGTTTTCTCGGCGGCGACCGGAATGTGGCTTTTTACAACGTTGACAGAAAGCTTATTATGATGGGCGTAAGCGTCATATCAGCGCTTTCTCTGGTGCTTATACCTCGTCTTTCCTATTATTTTAACAAGGGCATGAAGGATGAGTTCGCAAAGCTTGCCGAGAAGTCCGTGAATTTTATATATTTTATGGGACTGCCGCTTTCGGCGGGAGTCATAATGCTTGCGCCGGAGATGCTTCATATATTCGGCGGAGTTAAATTCGTTCAGGGCACGTTGTCTTTGCGGCTCATCGCCCCGCTGATATTGCTTGAAAGCCTGAATAACTTTCTGGCCCTGCAGATACTCCTGCCCACGGGCAATGAGCGGAAGATCACGCGCGCCAATGTCGTGGCCGCCGCCGTTAATTTTGGCCTCAACATGGCGCTTATACCGTTGTACCTGCATAACGGGACGGCGGCAGTCATAACCGCGACGCATCTTATATTATTTGTTGTGCTCTATCAAATGGCGCGAAGGGAGATAAACTTCAAACTGTTCGGCCGGCGCGGCATGCGCTATCTTATCGGAACGGCCCTTCTTGTCATCACTGTGTTTGGCGTTAAAAGCCTTGGCCGCGGAACCGTCTTTACATTTTGCGCGTCGGTGGCTTCCGCGGTCACCGTCTATGGATTTTTTCTGCTGGCCTCCGGGGACGAGTTCGTGAAATTGAGCCTTCGTGCCGTCGGAAAGGGGCTGGATAGTTTCAAACGCACATATCCGGAAATCTTGGAGGATGAAGAATGAAAAAGGTTGTTATGTTGTCTCCCATGGTCCCTGACCCCAGAATAATGAACAGGGTGGACGCTCTTCACGGACGCTACCGCATCATCTTTTTTTTCTGGGACAGGTTTGACGGGAAGATATCCATCGATGAGTCAAAACTGGAACGTGTATATGTGAAAAAGGGCCAGTCCAGAGGCATGCGGGTGAGCACTTTTTTTGGATACATGGGTTTTATCGCGGGCGCGATAAGGGTGCTTCGCCACGAACGCCCGGATATAATACACGCGTACAGGGTGGAATCGCTGATTGCCGCAAGCCTGTACGCCTTTTTATCGGACAGGGACGTCAAAATAGTCTATGAGATAGCGGATCTGCCCAGCTGCGTGTTTCCAAGGGGCCGCAACCTGCTGAAAAAAGCGCTGGCGTCGCTGTCAGGCCGCCTGGAGAAGCGTTTGATAAAACGCGCTTCTTTTCTGGTGTTCACTTCGCCTGCGTTTTATGAATATTATTATCAGTCGTTTGCCGCTGACATACCGAGGGTGATACAGGAATGTGTGGTAAATCCGGAGGTGCTCGCGGGGTATGAACGGGCGAGTGGTTTTCCCTCGACAGTGACCATGGCCTTTT
Source organism: uncultured bacterium (assembly GCA_964548195.1). Classification (GTDB taxonomy): domain Bacteria; phylum Macinerneyibacteriota; class Macinerneyibacteria; order Macinerneyibacteriales; family DSCS01; genus CAZJQC01. The sequence goes on from CAZJQC010000084.1 coordinate 2,197, forward strand.
ATGGCAACATGCGGTATCTGGATTCCATTGAATGCGCCGCCGCGGCCGTGGATTCCGTGGACAAAGCCCGTTTCAGTCTTGCGGGTTTCACACAAAATGAAAAACGGCTGAAAAGAATAGTCGAAGCGCATCCGGGCACCACGAATTCAGGCATATTCAAAGGCGGCAGTATCGGAAAGATGTATTCAGGCGTGGATGTAATATATTCTGCCTATGAGACGGAGGATATCAATGCGCGCGTGCTGTTGCCCAATAAATATTATGAGGCCATCATGCTTGGCCTGCCGGTGATAGTCTCGGAAGGCACGTATTTGAGCGAGCTTGTCCTGAGGCACGGCATAGGCTATGCGGTCGACATACACGACACGGAAAGGCTGGCCCGGATCTTAAGGGACCTGGACGAGGCGGAGATGGCGCGGATAA
>CAZJQC010000085.1:0-2585 GCA_964548195.1 uncultured bacterium
GGGGGGAAGACAGATGAAGAAAAAAATGATGTTGCTCTTTTTGACGGCGTTTTTCATTTTTACGATGCAATCGATGCCGCTCAAACCGGAGTTAAAGGAAAAACTGGAAAAAGAAGGCCGTGTCATACCACGGGAAAAGAGACTTGAGAAAAAGGCCGTGCTTCTGGATACTGTTTCCGGACAGTTGATGCGGGCTCCGGCGGCGGACGACAACCCGGAAAGGACACCTTCCGGGGATGTAAAGGTACTGGTGCTGCTGGCCGATTTTGACGACAAGGCTCATACAAAGGCCAAGGCCGATTTTGACACATTGCTTTTTTCGGACGGCGTCATGGCCCCCGGAAGCTTCAGAGACTATTATCAGGATGTCTCATACGGCTCTCTTGACCTGACGGGGCCGGTTGCGGCCGACTGGGTGCGGGTCACCGCAAATAATTATGCGTATTACACGGACGGCAATTACGGTACCGACGGCGACTATCCGCATACCGCTCAAAGGCTGGTCCGCGACCTCCTTTATGCGGCTGACAGTATTGTGGATTATTCGGATTATGACAATGACGGCGACGGTTTCGTCGATTATCTCATAGTGGTCCATCCGGGCATGGGTGCGGAAGCCACAGGTTCTGTCAACGACATCTGGTCCCATCAATGGGCCACATACGACTGGGATGACACAAACGGCAACGGCGAGGTGGACAGCGGCGAAGACCTGTTATACATAACTCTCGACGGTGTAAGGATATATGAATACTGCATACAGCCCGAACTGAAGAACTACAGCAACGACCTTATAGACATAGGGGTGTTTTGCCATGAGTTCGGCCACATGCTGGGACTGCCCGATCTCTATGACACGGATTATTCCTCAAGCGGCATAGGGCGCTACGGGCTTATGTCCGGCGGTTCATGGGGCGGCAACGGTTACACACCCGACAGGCCGGTGTTCATGTGCGCCTGGTCAAGGGAACAGCTCGGCTGGGTCAATACCGTGAACATCACGGAATCGAATCAGGGCTCTTTTGACATATACGGGAACCAGACGTCGGGGGACAACAATGTATACCGCATATGGCGTGACGGCGTGTATTCCGGCAGCGAATATTTTCTGGCTGAAAACAGGGTCAATACGGGCTGGGACCTTTATCTGCCCGGCCAAGGCCTGATGATCTACCATATTGATAATGCAAAAACCGGCAATACACAGGAAAACGGCACATCAGCCCTCCATTTCCTCGTGGCCGTGGAACAGGCCGACGGGCTTCTCCATCTTGAGAACGACCAGAACGGCGGCGATGCGGGCGATTTTTATCCCGGCACGTATGACAACAGAAGTTTTAAACCCGATTCCACCCCCTCAAGCAATGGCTATGACGGGACATCCACGGGTATTTCCATACTCAATATATCGGACGCCGCGTCGATGATGACGGCGGGCTTTTTCGTCTCCGGTGTGATAGATGACTTTGACATACTGTCGCCGGAAAGCGGGCAGTCCATGAGCGTGAATAGCAATTTCACCTGCTCATGGGGACCGGCGGGGGCGGGCGACGGCATAACATATAAGTTGTTTATGTCCCGTACATCCGATTTTTTAAGCGCCATTGAGTTCGGGCCCTACACATCCACCAGCGGCCAGATCACGCCTCCCGACACGGGACTGTGGTATGTGAAAGTCACCGCGGAAAAAGACGGCTTCGACTCCGTCGAAAGCAATACGGTGGCCTATTCCTTTACGGCTCTGGAGATGCTGGACGGGTTTAATGATGCGGCCATAAACGAAGGCGCTTCTTCCCGCGGCCTTATGCTGCTTGACGACTTTTCTTCCTCGGCGAAGACATTGTATCTTTCATGGGATGATGACGACAATGGCGAGGGGACCGCGGATTATTATTATGCGATATGCGCTTCGGCAACGGTGCCTGCGGCCGCTGACGTCGATTCTTCCTTTACGCCCGCCGCGGGGACATCCGGCAAATATCTTGAGATACCCGCCGATGAGGCCGGCATAACATTATCCGGCGCATACAGGATATGGGTGAAAGTGGTAAACACTTCCGACAGCGGCGATCTTGTGCTGTATGACTCGGAGGTGTTCAACGTACGTGATTTTGACGCCGTACTTTTGCCGAACCTTTTGAACGACGACTATCTGAAGGTCGGCGTGGTGGGTTCGGGCGTCACCGACACGGAGAAGGCGGACAGCGCCTTTGTCGCCGCGGTGTATTCGACGAACAACTATTATCTCTCTTCGAACGGAAACGGCGTTTATTCCACGGCCTCGAACTTTAACAACATCGTGATGCCGGGCAGTGTCACCGTGACGGTCGGCGTCTATTATGATTCGGCCATACTGGACACCGGCATCAGCCTCAGCCGCGTCGCGGCGTCGCCATCCTCCTCGCCGGATGCTCTTCACAGGGATATAATGCTCAAGGGCGATGATGATTTCACCTATATTTATACCGGGAATCCCGCGCTTGCCGGGATCGGCGAGTCCGAAGGCCCCGTGTATTACATAGGCGGCATAGACGAAGGCATAGCGTATGACTCCGAGACGCATAAGCTTGCGGTATGGCATAACG
>CAZJQC010000086.1:0-2536 GCA_964548195.1 uncultured bacterium
ACTTTATATAATTAATCGGCTTTTCCGCGCCGGGTTTGAAGGCCGGGTCAATGCGGACGGGCACTGCGGATCATCTGCATCTGTATTACAGTCACATATCGAAGGGAGACCGTTATGAGACTTGGTAGACATATACTCGCTGAGTTTTATAATTGCGATGAGATCATGATGAACGATGTTGATTTCATCGCCAAAGCCATGACGGAAGCCGCCCGTGTGTCCGGAGCAACGGTGGTCGGATCGGATTTTCACGAATTCAAGCCCTGGGGCGTAAGCGGCGTGGTGGTGATTTCCGAATCCCATCTCAGCATACACACATGGCCGGAATACAAATATGCCGCGATAGACCTTTTCACATGCGGAAGCGATGTGAATCCCTGGATAGGCCTTGAGTTTCTGAAGGAACGCTTTTGCGCGGGCCATACCGAGACGCAGGAGCTTTCGCGCGGCATAGTGGAAAAGATAAAAAAATATTCATTTATTGACAGTGTCGAGATAACGCATAAACCCAAGGACGGCATCGCGGCCGCCCGCGGCTGATTCCGCGGCGGGAGGAAGGGTTTTATGTCGATCTGGTTTTCCGAAGAGATCACCTACGGGGGGGCCGTTTCCCTCAATTTCAGGATTGATGAGATGCTTTGCGATGAGGAGAGCGATCTTCAGAATATAAAGGTATTCAAGAACGCCGCATTCGGGAAGGTAATGGTCATTGACGACGTTGTCATGCTCACGACCCGTGATGAGTTCGTATACCATGAGATGATAACAAACCCCGCCTTCGCGGTGAATCCCGGAATAACCGATGTGCTGGTTATAGGCGCGGGAGACGGCGGGACCATCAGGGAGCTTGTAAAACAAAAATCGGTCAGACGCATAGACTGGGTGGAGATCGACGGCAGGGTGGTGGAGCTGTCCGAAAAGTATCTGCCGGAGCTCTCAAGCGGGAATCATGACCCCAGGGTCAACAAGATGATAACCGACGGCGTTCGTTACGTGACTGATTATAAGGGAAGCCCCTATCAGCTGATCATAGTCGATTCCACGGACCCAGTGGGCCCCGGCGAGGGGCTGTTCACCACAGATTTTTACCGGGGATGCAGCGATATACTTTCGGATGACGGTATCGTGGTGAACCAGGCTGAGAATCCATATTATTCCGAAGATTGGGTGCGCGGCATATACGGCAAGCTGGAGAGGATCTTTCCCGTGGCGGCCCTGTATCAGGCGTTTATTCCGACTTATCCCTCGGGACACTGGCTGTTCGGGTTCGGATCAAAAAAATACGGGCCTCTCGACATCAAGGCAATGCCGGATTTCATAGACGGACTTAAATATTACAATGAAGGGGTGCATCGCGGCGCGTTTGCCCTGCCTTCGTTTATAAAGAAAATATACGAATAAAAAAAAGCCGGCGTGAAGCCGGCTTTTTTTTATTGCGGAAGTATTCCGCTTCTCATTTTATCTTTTTCAAGGCCTTGTTTATTTTAGCGGGAAGCAGTTCCGGCTTTCCGGTGACCACGGGCGGTCTCATGAAACCCTGGCCGTTGTTTTCCATGATATTGACGCCTTCCTCCGAAAAGAGAAACAGCAGAAATTTTTCAGCCAGTTCCGGATTGGGGGCGTTTTTAGGTATGGTGATGCCGTAGACCATAGGGGCGCCTGTCTGTGTTATGAATTCACCGGGCGCTTTTCCCGATATCTCTACCGAAGCCTGCGAATAAAAATCGCTGAATTCACCGGTTTTCAGATTGATATGGTCGTCAAGCACTATATAGGGCGCTTTGTGCTGCTGGGAAACGGAACGATAGATAAACAGATAATCGAGTTCCCCGGCTTCCACCATCGACACAAGGTCGACCTCTTTGTCGCGAAGCATGGTGTTCTTTTTGTTCAGAAGTCTTTCGTAAAGGCCATCCACGCCGTAATATTTTTCAGCCAGCTGCCATACCAGCAGGGCTCTGTATCCGCAGGGGTCCGCGTTGGGATTGCTTCTGCCCACAGAGACGTCATCGCGCAGTATGATCTCGAACCAGTTCGAAGTATTTATCAGATCGTTGTATCTGCTTTTTTCCGAGTACATGACAGACATCTCGTTTGTGACAAAAGAGATGTTCCAGTCGGCGAACTTATCGAACATGAGGTTTTCTATCACCGTGTAGTCGGCGCTCGCCATGATATCGGCCTCTTTGCCGAGTTCGGTTATCTTTCGGGCGCATTTGCGGCTTCCGGCCGCCTCGCGGACGACGTCCGTCCCCGGATATTTGGCTTCAAATGCGGCCTCGAGCTCCGAGAAAGGCACAGCGAGGCTGCCTGCGTGATAGATGACCAGCTTTCCGTTTTCCGGCACATCGGTTCCAGCGCATCCGAAGAGAACCGCTGCGGCCAGCAGTATAAAACAAAACCTTTTCATATGACCTCCTCCGTTTTGGTTGACTATCGATATGATTATAAAGGCATAACGCCGTTTTGCAAATGAAAAAAGGGGTTTTAAGGACGGTTTCGGGTGGGAAAGGGCATAAAAAAAGCCGCCGGAACG
>CAZJQC010000087.1:0-2507 GCA_964548195.1 uncultured bacterium
AAATCCCTGTCCTGGACGATCTGAGCTATGGCCATAAGGGCTCTGAGATGATAGGTGCGCTGATCGGCTGTGCCGAAAAGGGCAAAGACCGCTTTTACGGGTTCCGCGTTTTCATCCCATATGATGCCCGGCCTTGAACGGGCAATTATCAGATTGAATTTGTCTGTACCCGGTATGATTATATGGGGTATGGCGATCCCATCGGCTATGTTTGTGGACGAACCGGTCTCACGGTCCACAAATGAACGGTAAATATCCCCTGCGGTCATCTTCAGTGTGCGCGAAAGTTGTTTGGAAAGGTATGAAAAAAACTCGTCTCTGCCCATGATATTGTCAATATCAAGCAGAACACAATCCTTTACCAGCCTGTCAAACCTGTCTTCCGAGATGTCGTCCCTTTTTTGAAGTATCGTGAGCAGCTCATCTTCAAGTTCCACCGGCGTCTCGGTCACCAGGCGCCTGTCTACCGACCTTTCCACAAGATGCAGAAGGGCGGATTTTGTGGATATGCCCTTTCTGATATAAAGGAAGTACCATAGAACGGATAAAAGAATAAAGACACACATGAAGAAAACGGTTTTTTTCCCCATCGATACGATGAGAAAGATGTATGTGATTATGGCGGCTATGTTTAAATAGGGAAAAAAAGGCGCTTTGAACGTAGGCCTGTAATTTCTGAGTTTTGAATACCTGATGACGATGAGCGACAGATTTACAAGGACGAACAGCAAAAGCATAAATGCGGATGCCACTTTCACCAGCTCCTCTATGTGAAGCCCCATAAGCATCAGCAATATAAAGATGCCGGTTATTCCTATGGCTGCCGATGGAGTGCCGTGTTTTGCCGAGAGCCTGCCGAACCTTTCGGGCAGAAGCCCGTCGCGGCTCATGGCAAGGGGAGACCTTGACGCTGACATGATGCCTGCGTTCGCAGTCGTCACAAATGCCAGCAGGGCTGATATTGCCGTCAGTATAAGCCCGGGCGTGCCGGCGAACATCCTGGCTGCATCCGACATGGGCGTCAGCGTGGTGATGAGAGCCTGATGCGGTAATGTCCCGACGATGACGGTCACGGCCGTGACATAAAGGAAAACGACTACGGAAAAAGCCCAAAACATGGCTTTGGGAAGATTGACCGCGGGATTTTTTATCTCCTCTGCCATGCTGGCGATCTTTGTCAGCCCGCCAAAGGAGATGAAGACCATTCCGGTTGTGGCAAGTATGCCGTTCCACCCCTTGCGCATGAAAAAGTGGAAATGCTCAGGATGGACGGCGGGGTAGCCCCTGATCACGAAAAGTGTTATTATCAGCAGCAGCGCCGCCACCAGTATGCTTTGCAGCCTGCCCGAGTGTTTGGTGCTTCTCAGATTAAGGGCGATAAAAAAGATGGCGCATAACGAAGCGATGAGCTTGATCTGCAGTTCTGAAAAGTGAGGATAGAGAATAAGAGCGAATGCGCCTATACCGATAAGTGCGAAGGCGCTTTTAAAGGCTATGGAAAACCAATTGGAAAAGCCCGCAATGAATCCCATGGGAGTGCCCAGTATGCGGTTTATATAAAAATATGTACCGCCTGCCTTGGGCATTGCGGTCGACAGTTCGGACTGTACGAATATAGTGGGAAGCATAAGTATTCCCGCGAGGAAATAAGACAACACCGCTGCGGGCCCCGCTTTACCATATGCTATGCCGGGCAATACGAATAGCCCGGAACTGATCATCGAACCAGCCGCTATGCTGAAGACTTCAAAAAATGACAACTCTTTTTTAAGATCCATAAACACACGCTTTCATATTTATTTTACAGCATCACCGGCCTATTTGCAATACGGTTGTTGCTGCCTCAAAAGCTTCCGAAAAATAAAATAATGCGCCCATATGACTTGACTAATAGTAGAAGTGGCTATATATTGTATTTACACATGCATTCGCATACTACATGTTGTGGTAACTTAAAAGGGGGTAATATGTTAGAGGTTATAAGGAAAAGAAGCGGGGAGACGGTGGAGTTTGACGCCGGCAAGATCGAGGAGGCCATATTCAAGGCAGCCAAGGCTGTAGGCGGATACAACCGCACGTTGGCAAAGTCACTGACTGAAAAGGTGCTCGCGTCGTTGGCGGATTCCTACCTTGATTCGATTCCTTCTGTCGAAGACATACAGGACCATGTCGAGAAGATACTGATAGAAAACGGTCATGCCAAGACTGCCAAGGCTTATATCCTCTACAGAAAAGAGCAGGAGGTCATGAGGGATGCGGAAAAAGTCCTTCTTGATGTTGAAAAGACCATCGACGGGTACATCGGCAAGGGAGACTGGAGGGTGAACGAGAATTCAAATTCGGGATATTCTTTTTCCGGCCTGTACATGCATACGGCGGGAAGCGTTATTGCGAATTACACCCTTAAAAAGATCTATACTGACGAGATCGCCGAAGCCCATATATCCGGCGATTTTCATATACATGATCTCTCGATGGGGATAGCGGGTTATTGCGCCGGCTGGTCT
>CAZJQC010000088.1:0-2505 GCA_964548195.1 uncultured bacterium
AGCACAAATGAGGAAAATGTCTTCCCCCCCAAAGACATCCACTGTGTTATGTTTTCAGTAATGATTACTTTTTCAGGCAACAACTTCATGTTCTTAAAAAACCTTTCCTGCATTTGGGAAAAGGATTTTTTTGACAAACGAATTGTCCCATAAAAAATGGCACGAGCGCGCATGCGATGATTAATAATTTTTTTATCATATCTCAATCAGACTCAAATCATCATCGCCGGACATTATCAGGGCATAGACTTTATCATCGTGTGAGACGTTAAAATCATAGATCGGCCCTTCAGCATCAATTTCCTTTACGGGACTGCCCTCAAGATCAAAGACCCTGATAATGCTTTTTTCAGACACAAGCGCTGCATAGATATAGTTATCGCTTAAGCGAACATTGATGAAAAAAGAAGGGGCAGTATAATAGATCAGTTTCCCCCGCTCAACTTTTTCGAGATCCGATGATTTGACATTATTCTCAGAGTACCCCGGAATTGAAAAATATTGCTTTCCCTCTAAGACGGTACTCATCATATATATTCTGTTCAACGCTTTATCAAAAGCCAATAGCCTGCTGTCATTCGCACGAAAGAGGGTTGGTTCCAGCGATTTGACCTGAATGGCGTCAAGCCCCCCATATGCCCCCAAAAGCGGCGATATACGAGCCAATTCCATTCCCGTATGCAGCTTTTTTAACAAAAGATCTCCCGAATCTTTTTCCTTATAAATAATATTTTCACCGACGTTAACAATTGCAAAACTCATTATTTTTTCATCGATGACCTTTGTTGTTGTTTTTAAATCATATTCAAACACGCCGGTACCCAATGAGGTGCCAGATGATGTAAAATATATCTTATCATTGATGCACTGTGCATCCCATAAGGGCAGCAAAAGTCTATGCTTTATCCCCAGGTCTCTTTCCTTAACCGAATCTTGATCTATTAAGTATAGTTTCCCGTTTTTATGGGTCATCCCCCCGGCAAGTATACATACGGAACCTCCGACAAGAGTCAGTACAGCCTGACTCTCCCAGGGTTTGATCTTTGCTTTATCTTTCAAGCTTTTCACGAGCGTCCCATACGGCAGTTCTTCCCGTACAGCCGCAGCCACGGTTCTTTTTTTAGAAAGTGATATTTCAAGCAAACGGCACAGGTCGGTCTCCCCGTTCTTTGAGACATATATCTCTTTACCTTTCTTGCTTTTGATGATGTAATCGGGGATAAATCCTCTAATATTCATAGCAGCTTTGTCGATAATATAAGTGCCCTTTTTACTATCATCCTTGGTAGTCACTAAAAGCAAATCATCTCTTTGAGCGACGGCAAGGACATGAACGAAGTCACTGATCCCCGCTTTTTTCACCTTTAAAAGAGGCTTTCTATATTTTTTAACAATATTATCCTTTAAATTGAACACCTCGCTTTTCGTGGATCCCATCTTAATAACAAAGATATTTTCACTATCCAGTGGCTGCATTAAAAAAAAGTTCTTTACAAGAGATGTATTGTCTTCCGGATCGATGTTGATTTGCCGATAATAACCTGTGATTTTTCGTTCTTTTAAATCGTAAGTAACAAGAGATGTCTTTTTTTCAATATGATACAGAGGCAGGAGGAGAACATCACTATCAGGCAGGACCTCAATGCCATACCCGACCATGAACAATGATTTATCAAAGTTCTCAGAAAACAGCATCTCCCCCTTATCGTCAAAAACGGTGAGCCTTGCCAATTTAAGGTCATAGATGACAAGATTTTCCCCTGTAGTTCCGGCCATTGACACCGACATAAATGCACCGGGCCCTTTTCCGGAAACGCCGACTGTTTTTTTACTTCCATTAGAATAATAAATAATATTATTGGAGAAATCATCCACGCCATACGCGGCGCCATTATCAAGGATGTACCAGCTTAACAGATTTTTTTCAGCATTATCAAGTGTCAACGGAGGATCACAGACAAACTTACAATGTTGGTTGTTAATATTGCTTTTTTGACACGAAACAATAAATATAGACAATACAACTGTCGTAACCAAGAACACGTTTTTCATGAAATCCCCTTTTGTTAAGTTGGCTAATGTCTAATACTTCAACTCAATTTTAATAGGGCGAAAAGATATTCATTTGCGCACAAGGCGCCGCCGCCTTGAGCGGAACATTCCGCGGCGGCGATCATCTCTAATCCCATAAATCCACGGCGAAGGCACAAGAACATCATATTTTTATACTACACTTCTCGTGAAAACAATCAACGGTTTAGTATATATATGTGTGTGTCAAGACTTTTTCAATCCAAAGAGACTGCGTTTGGAATAGTCGCAATGAGCCGGGTATATACACGATAATCTTTTTGAGAACCTTTGATCAAGAGAATTTACAGGAAATGGCATGGAGAGAACTCAATCGCAACATATTTTCTAAAGGGTTTTCAAGGTTCAGGATTTTGGCCAAAAAAAAGCCGGCATATAGCCGACTGAAAGTCATATTTAAAAAACGGAAGATTT
>CAZJQC010000089.1:0-2355 GCA_964548195.1 uncultured bacterium
TAATGCTGCGCCCTTTTATTTTCATAGATCAGTATTTCCCTGAATGAGGGGTAGAGCATCTTGTCCGTATAACGGTCTATGAAATAAAGCCGTTCGTCGTACATGGTCTTTGCCTCGCTCCGTCTGGCGGACGGCCTGCATAGAATCGCTGGGCAGGAAGAGGCCGTGACGTTTTCAAACCAGTCGTCGGATATGATGTCTATGACCTCAAACTCTATGCCGAGGGCCCGGCAGGCGTCTTCGTAGCTTTGATGCAGTCCGTCAAATTCCTTAAGTATGCCAAGTTTCACCATGTGTCCCTCCCGTTTCTAAGCCGTTCCTCCTGCAGCCGCAGTGTCGAGGCCATGATGCGTCCGAAATGGTCTCTGCGGCAATCCGCGCGCGCCCCGGACTTCTCCGCGAGTATCTTTATCATGCTCCGGAGATCGTTGACATCGGGATATCCGCGCATCCGCCCCTTAAGTATTTTAAGCAGTCTTCTGGTTTTCAAGGGCAGCAGTTTTTTATATTCCCCGTGTTTTTTCATATACGCCCCGGGAAACGCTCTGGGAAGATCTATGCCCATCGGCATGAACAGTCTCTCCCGCGCCAGTTTGTCATACAGGCGTCTTTTTTTCCGTCCGTCCGGGTGCAGCGAAAACCAGAATGTGGAGAACGCATCATCCCAGAGCGGCAGCCGCCATTGAAAACCCAGCGATTCCTGGCAGCGCATGCCGTTTATTATCATCTTTGCCTGTCTGTTGCGTATGTTCCATACGTCTGCGACGGCGCAGAATTCGTTGAAATCGAGCATCCTTTCTACCGGAAGGCTCCTTCCGATCCTTTTTCTGACTGCTTTTTCCTTCGCAGGCGAGAATATGTACCGGTATGCAAAGAATTTTTGGTATATAAAGGATACCGCGTCCCGGGCGGAATAAAGGTTCCGTCCGGCAATACGAGGCGGCAGATAACTGCCCGCGGTCACATCGCCGGAATGACCGGGTATCATCAGGGCATCAGCGGGAAGCAGTCCCTGTTCGGCCGCATAGCGCATATGATACCAGTCCTGCATCACCGGGCTTGAGCAGCCGTTTCCCGAGTAAAGGATGAAACGCAGCGTCCTTTCATCAGACAATGCGCGATACCTTTCCTTTGACGCCGGCACATGCACCCATTTATAACCCAGAGCGCGTGCGACAGCCGACGCCGCGGCGCATTCATAGCCGTCCTCTTTCCCGTAGGAAAAGCAGGTGACGTTTTGCACGCCGCCTTTTTTTAGCATAGCGGCTATAAGGCGCGAGTCATATCCGCCGCTCAGGGGCACGATCACGTCACGGCCTTTGAGTGACGCGGACAGCCGTCCGAAGACGTCGTCCGTCATCTTCAAGGCCCGCTCATATTCATAAGCCTCATCATATGCCGGACCGGTCTGAAATGCGAAATCATGCCAGCGCCGCGGCCTGTCTTCTCCTTTTGTCAGGAACTCGCCCGGGGACAACACCTTAACGCCTTTCAGCAGCGTGTCGCCGTCCGGCACAAATCCGCACATGGAATGACAAAGCGCGGAGACCGTGTCTATGTCGCGGAACCCGTATTTATCGGAAAAGACGAATATGTCGTCGCTGATCACCTGTCTTCCGCCGATTGACGCGTGAAAAAGCGTAAAGGAAGCGGTCTTGTCGGTGACGACGGACACTTCCCCGCTGGCCGATACAAGCGCCCAGCATCCGTTCAGCTTTTCCGCGGCTTGAGTCAGCCTCTTCCCCGCCGCCCATCGGGCAAGCGCCGGACCTTCAAGCCACGCCCCGCCGTCGGCATAGGCATAGCCCCGCGCGCATGTGTCACCTGAACAGTGCCAGGCAAATCCCTCATTGCGTGTCAGAAAAAGCACCGGGGCCGGCATATTTAAACACTCCCGAACTCTTTTTCGAGGAAGCGGCGCAATATGAGCTCCTGCAGCCACCATCTGCCGGGGCTGAACAGATATTTGCCGCTTACCGGGTCACGTCTGTATCTGCCGGGCGTGCCGTTCACGTGCAGCTGTTCATCCGTTATCACCCGTATGAGCGGAGTGATCTCGATGATCTTGAACCCTCCGTCCGCGGTGGACTGCAGAAAGTCCACGGATGCGTTGACCAGGCCGAGTCTTTTTATGAGATCGCGAGCCATGTCCATGGCGGCGAAGGGCAGCGATCTTTTTATTGTCGGGCTGAGGCCCGACGCCCTGAAATCCCCTGCGGGCGGCTTTCTGTAATAGCCGAACACATGATCGTCGTCTATGTAGCTGACCCTGAGGTCAAAGGCCTTGCAGGGCAGCATCTGCTGCAGATATATCTTGTTTTTTGTCCTGACGCCGGGCCAGTATTCCGGGACGCC
>CAZJQC010000090.1:0-2330 GCA_964548195.1 uncultured bacterium
AAGGCAACGACCGGATTCGAACCGGTGAATAGTGATTTTGCAGACCACTGCCTTACCACTTGGCTACGTTGCCGCATAAAAAAAAAGCGGGTGACCGGACTCGGACCGGCGACAACCACGTTGGCAACGTGGCGCTCTACCAACTGAGCTACACCCGCTTTAACGGACGGATATTAACACAACCGTCTTTTATTGTCAATATCTTTTTCCGCATATGATCAGATTTGCCAGCCCGTTTTCGCGCAAAAAAGAAAAGAACCCCCGCCTGTGAAATCAATATGAGTTGACACCGTCCGTCAAAACAATATAATCATAGTATGAAAAACGGCGAAGTCCCCTCATTTCGACAGGGAAGGAATGGCGAGATCTCCGAGGAAAAAGGGCATACCGTTATCAGCCGCCTAAAATCCGAAAACAGCATGATGAAGAACATCCTCAACGGCTCGTCTCAGGGTGTGATGGCAACCTCGCTCAGCGGAGACATACTCTTCGCAAACGCCCGCATAAAGGCATATCTCAGGATCGACGATTCGCTCAAAGACCTTAAGGGCCTGATGCTTGACGACGGCAGCGCCCTTCTTTCAGGCCCGGAAAGCCGGGAAGACCGCGGGGCAAGCGAAAGCCGCATCATACGCCATGGCGGCAGGGTGTTCAGGCTGATCCGGGAACCGCTCACAACTGAGAATGTCATCATATTCTATGTGTCCGACCTTACCGATATCTATGCCATGCGGAAGACCATAACCGGAAATGTGAACTATATAAACAATCTGATCACCCTGATGAACTATGAGATCAACAACCCGCTTCAGAGGATCGGGATGCTTACGGAGATGTTGCCCAAAGAAACGTCAGGGATGCTGGAAGGGCAGATCGAGGCCGTCATGGACGACATAAGGGATATAGACAACGCTTTAAGCGGCTTTTCAAGATCGGTCTCCGACAACCCCTATCTCTTTAAAAGATTTGACCCGGCCCAGCTTATCAGGACCTCACTCCAGGTCTTTAAATACAAAGCGGAGGAAAAAGGGCTTACCATAACACTTGACAATCCGCGGGAACTGCCTGCCATGCTCGGAAACCACGATTCGCTGCGTCAGTCTCTTGTAAATATCATATCAAACGCCGTTGACGCGTGCGACCCCGGAGGCGATATCATACTCACAGCCGGTACGGAAGGCGGCAGCATACTCATCACCGTCAGCGACAACGGAAAAGGGATATCGCAGGGAGAGATACACTCCATATTCGAACCCTTTTATTCCACGAAAGAGGAGCGCAGCGGACTGGGGCTTACCATAGCGGCAAGGATAATATTCAACCATCTCGGCACGATCTCTGTAAAAAGCACAAAGGGCCAGGGCACATCCGTAGGCATACGGCTGCCCGTGCGCAGCGAAAATCAGCCCTCGCTCACCTATACTTCCACCGCTGAAGAGGAGATACTGCCGTGAGAATAGTCTTCGTTACCGACAGCCACGCCGACCGCCTCTTTTTCGGGCCTTTGCTGGCCAGAGAGGGCCATGACATAGTCTTTACCGATTTCGCCCCGGGACAGCATAACATGCTCGAAGGCGCCGACTTCACGGTGCTTGACCCTAACTTCGAGACCGGAAACATATCGCAGTTCATGGATGAGACACGCGGACTGACAGACAAATCGGCCGTGATCGTCATCTCGCCAGTGGAAAGGGAAAAACTGAATATAGGGGCTGATTTTCGCGGCAGCTTTTTAAGAAAGCCCTTTCATATGAAGGAATTTCTCTATCTGTTGGGAACAAATACCGCCGCGGCACAGCTGCAGCCGCCGGAAATACTCAGGGACGGCGATTTTATGGCCGCCTCCCCCTCCATGAAGGCCGTATATGAACTGGTCAAGCAGGTGGCTCCGACAGATGCCTCCATACTGATCACGGGAGAGACAGGTACGGGAAAAGAAGTCGTCGCGCGTCTTCTTCACTCACGCAGCAAGAGGTCGGCGGGAGACATGGTCGCTATAAACTGCGCAGCCATACCGGAACAATTGCTTGAATCCGAACTCTTCGGCTATGAAAAAGGCGCCTTCACCGGAGCTTCAAACGGAAGGCCGGGTAAATTTGAATACGCCGACGGCTCCACCATATTCCTTGACGAGATCGGCGACATGGCGCTTAACCTGCAGTCAAAGGTGCTCCGTGTGATACAGGAGAAGACGGTGGAACGCCTTGGCTCAAATGTGAGACGTAACGCGGACGCGCGTATAATCGCAGCCACGAACAAAGACCTCGAATCGATGATAAAAGAAAAAGCGTTCCGTGAAGACCTCTACTACCGCCTGAATGTCATCACGC
>CAZJQC010000091.1:0-2311 GCA_964548195.1 uncultured bacterium
TTTCGGTTCCATATCGGATTCGCTTGAAGAAGGCGGAAAAGTGGAGTTGAGGGGTTTTGGAACGTTCAAGACACTGAAGAGAAATGCGAGAGTGGCCAGGAACCCTCACACGAGCAACCAGATACAGGTTCCCGCCAAGACCGTGCCGGTTTTCAAACCGTCCCCTAAGCTTAAAGATAAAGTAAATCACTGAAGAGGAGGTATATCTTATGGGGTCCATCAAGAAAAAAAGAAAAGCCAAGATAAACAAACACAAAAGAAAAAAGAAAGCGAGACTCAACAGGCATAAAAATGACTGGAAGAAGTAGTGACGAGAGTTGTCATACTTTCTGACACTCATAATCAGGCTTTACCATCAAAACTGATCGATTTCATAGAGAAATCGGATATAATACTCCATGCCGGTGATTTCACCGGCATGGATACGTATGGTATTCTCGAACGTTTCGGGAAACCGCTTTACGGTGTGCTCGGCAATATGGATGATGATGCGCTGAAGGGCAGCCTGCCCGTGAAACGCGTTGTCACCGTGGAAGGGCTTGCCATCGCGTTGATACACGGCTGGGGCTCTCCTTTGCATCTTTCTGAAAAAGTGGCCAAAGAGTTTGACGGCATGGAATGGGATGTGCTGGTGTTCGGCCATTCTCACTCCCCCTTTTTTGAGAAGAAAGGAAAAAAGACGGTGATCAATCCCGGTTCTCCCACCGACAAGAGATTTGCCAGACATAATTCCTTTGTATGGGCTGAGGTCGACGGGAAGAGGTTTGACCATCGTTTTATAGAATTATGAGTTATCATGTGGCGATACTTACCGGTGAGGGTGAGCTTTTCGCCATCCCGCTGATACTCGCAAAATATAATTTCAAGACATCCGTCACAGGTGACATCGCCTCCCTGTTCAGGCTCATGAAAAAGGACGAGGTGCATTGCATCATACTTGATTTGCAGGGCAGTCTTGACGATTCACTGGGAATACTTGAGGCATTGCTGAAAAAAAAGCCGCAGGAAGTCTCCGCGGTCATCATTGCCGGCTCCACCTCTCTCGAGGCCCTGCGCAAGGCCATGAGGCTGGGAGTGAAGTATTTTCTCACCCGTCCCTTTCCCGAGCGGGAGCTTGTGGATTCAGTAAAACACAGCGTGATGCATTACAGGCTCGAGAAGGAAAACGTGACGCTGGTGGAAAAGCTGAACAGAAAGGTCTTTCAGCTGAAGCTCCTTAACGAGACCGCCAAGATGCTGAACTCATCCCTGCAGCTTGACGACATCCTGTTGAAACTCATGCAGAATGCCGGGGAGATCGTCGATGCTGAGGCATGGACCTTGTTTATGTACGATCACGAAAAGAATGTGCTTGTATTCAAGTATGTGGTGGGAGAGGCCTCCGATAAACTGACCGGCCTTGAACTCCCCTGGGGCACCGGTATCGTCGGATGGGCCGCTTCAAATCAGAAAAGCATACTCGTAAAGGACACGGGAAAAGATGAGCGGTTTTTCAAGAATATAGACAAAAAGACCAAATTCAACACCAAAAGCATAGTCTGCGTGCCGATATTGTATCGCGACGACCTGCTTGGCGTGGTGGAAGTGATCAATAAGCGCGACGGTTCCTTTTTCACGGAAGAGGATCTCGGCATACTTGAGATACTCGTTGAAGATGCGGCCATATCCATTAAGAACAGCTATCTGCTTGACGAGACCTACAGGCTTACCCTGGAAGACCAGCTGACAAAGCTGTATAATCTCAGAAAGTATCAGCTGATAACGGAGGAACTGGCCGAAAACGGCCGCCCGTTCGCCCTGTTGTTTATGGACCTTGACAACTTCAAGGAAGTGAACGACAAGTTCGGCCACAGATACGGAAGCGCGGCATTGGTCGAGTTCGCGGATGTGCTGAGAGAAGTCGCCGGAGACGGCGGGTATGCATTCAGGTACGGCGGAGACGAATTTCTGCTGCTGCTGCCGGATTCGGATGTCCGGCGCGCGGAAGAGATGGCAAAAAACATACTTGAATACCTTAAGACCTATAACTTTCTCAACAGGGACGGAATATCCGTAAGGCTCGGCGTGAGCATAGGCATATCGGTCTCTCCCACGCTTGCCGCGGATGCCAACGACATACTGCTGCAGTCCGACAAGGCCATGTACAGCGTGAAGAAAAGCAGCAAGAACGATTATGCGGTGTACAAAAATGAGCATACACAGGGCCGGTGAAAAAAAAATACTTTACAAAATAATTAAAATACTTATAATCCATCGCATCGGGGTGTAGCGCAGTCCGGTAGCGCACTTGAATGGGGTTCAAGTGGTCGAA
>CAZJQC010000092.1:0-2302 GCA_964548195.1 uncultured bacterium
ATCAAGGAGGTTTTTATGAAAAAAGGTCTTGTTTTTATGTTGGTGTTGCTGTTTGTGGCGTCTGTATGCTCTGCATGGGAGTTCGGCCTTAAGGGCGGACTTTCTGCGGCTGACCTGAAATTTGATCCCGATATTGACACTATTATAAGCGAGGCGGAGGAAAAAGGCTTTATCGGACATTTTGTGGGCGCGTGGGCATCTTATCCTTTGGGGGACAATATGGGCATACTCGGAGAGCTTAAGATAACAAAATACGGAGACCGGTATGATATTTCGGACACTGATCCCGAGGTGTACCTGTATTTTAATATCTGCATGATAGAGATGCCGGTTTTGTTCTATTACATGCCGGCTGAAAAAGTCCGTGTCTTCGCCGGCCCGATGCTGAGTTATCTGACGAAGGCGGACGAGCGCATATGTCAGGAGATCCCTTCCGAGGACTTTGACGTGGAAACCGGATATGTGATCACGGACAGCCTGAAAAAGATCAGTTTTTCCCTTGTGTTCGGGGCGCAGTACTGGCTGCTTCCCAGGATGTTTGCGGATATAAGGTATAATATGGGGATGACCGATCTCAGTGATGGTTTAGTGGCCCTATGGACACCGTCCGAGACGGAGATCAAAACGGGTTCGATAGAGTTCGGGCTCGGCTACATGTTCTGATATAAAAAACATACGATATAAAAAAAGCCCCCTGAAAAGGGGGCTTTTTTAACGATGGAGCTAACGAGACTCGAACTCGTGACCTCTTGACTGCCAGTCAAGCGCTCTCCCAGCTGAGCTATAGCCCCTTATGCAGAAACATTATATTTATATTTCCCGCTTTGTAAAGCAAAAAAATCTTCATGCCGTATAAACAAAAACATTGACATTCATGTATGTATGTATATAATCCGTTTATGCGGAGACCCGATTTATTCAGGATGATATTAAGAAAAGTCATGATCATTGAGACCGTGGCGATGACGATCGCGGTCTTATACACCCATTATTATGGCACAGAGTCGGCGCGCCTGGCTTGGAGCTCGGTATTCCGTGAAGGGTGTTTTATGACCTATGTGTCGGCTGCGAACCTCGTTTTATGCGGACTGATGTTTTTCATGTCGGCTTATGGCAGTGCCGGTTCGGGCAAAAAGGGGTGGACATTCTTCTGGATTATAATGGGCGCATCCATGGTATTTCTGGCGCTTGACGACCTGTTTATGGTCCACGAGCATCTTGATAATATTGTCACGGCGCTTTTGGGAATGAATGAAAATGGTTTCACCGATCGTCTTGATGATATCATCGTCTTATTGTACGGGGCGGTGATGGCGGTATTTTTATATATAAACCGTCATTACCTGAAGGGCTACAGGGCACTTTTGATGCCTTTTCTGATATTCTGCGCTCTCTTTCTCTTTTCCCAGTCGTTGGACCTGCTATTCAACAGGACGGAGGTGTTCGAGATGCTGGGTGCGGAAAGCGTCGAGACCTATCACGTGGAAAAGCAGGATGGCGAGTTTGTCTTATCCGAAGCCAATAATGTTTCCGGATATGAGGCAAAGGTATATGTCTACGACAAACATAAGGTCATGTTTCTTAAAGATATATCGGAGGCTTGCGAGGAAGTACTCAAGCTTTACGCGGAGATGGTTTTACTGGTTTTATCGGCGGCTGCTTATCTTATGACGGCACGCAGAAAGGGGGCGGCGGGGAATGGCAAGAAAGACCCGGGAAGACGCATTGAAGACCAGAGAGGGGTTACTTGATGCCGCGCTGGAGTTGTTTTCCACCGCGGGGTTTGACAACACGAACTTGGCCGATATCGCCAGGAAGGCCAATGTTACACGAGGGGCTGTTTATTGGTATTTCTCCAATAAAATGGAAGTCTTCGAAACGCTTGAGGCTGAATTTGAACAACAATCCCTTGATCATGTGAACGATTTGCTGAAAGTTCATAAAACCGCTTCGGAGAAGATTTTTGCCATCTTGGACCTTATTTCCGATCAGGGTAATGATATGGCCCGATTGAGAAAGCTGCATGATATGGAGTTTCTTGCCGGCAGCGCCATGCGGGGGCTCATAGAAAAAAAGAGCAACAGGATATTGAATGCGGGTGTTGATATGTTTCACGATATTATATATGAGGGCATCGCTTCGGGTGAGTTTTCGGTGAGCGCCGCCCAGGCTGAATTTGTGGTAAATTTTCTTATAAGCCTTTATATCGGAGTCGCCTTTGTGCGTTTTGCCGCTCCGGACAGGTTTGTAAACAACGATTACAGGCTCCTTATGGAGCTTATACTGGGGGAGATGAGACGGG
>CAZJQC010000093.1:0-2266 GCA_964548195.1 uncultured bacterium
CAATATACGATGTATTCCCTTACCGTCATGAATCCCGACCCGTAAAGCTTTTCTATGCCGCTTACAGATATGCCGCTTAACGCG
Organism: uncultured bacterium; assembly: GCA_964548195.1. Lineage (GTDB taxonomy): Bacteria > Macinerneyibacteriota > Macinerneyibacteria > Macinerneyibacteriales > DSCS01 > CAZJQC01. The sequence goes on from CAZJQC010000093.1 coordinate 85, forward strand.
CGCTCCAGCGCCGCATACCTGTCATCCCCCATGGACTCCATCTCGCCGGCAAAAGACACTATGCCGGTATCCGCGGGCTTTATGCCGCTCAATATTTCCGAATACTGAAGCTCCACCTGCTCCCGTATCCATCGGTCGGGATCCCATTCCTCGCAGCCGGCCCGCGCGCCCGCAAAGACCATTATCGTCAATAAAAGCAATATGTCTGAAAAACGTCTCACAATAAACCTCCCCGAAAAAAAAGACAACGGCCCGCCATTGAACTTCATATAATTCGTACTGCGTAATAATTATACAGTATGCGCCGTTTTATTCAAATACAGGTTTGAAAATTAATCATATTTACTTTTGATTTTTGACAAAGGTGTTATAATATACCGATTGGAAGAAGATTGTAATGGATGATTTTAATATCAGGTTCAAGATACGTGATCAGGGACGTTCCGGCGACGGGGCCCTGTCCCCACAGAAGATCATAGAGTCATGCCGGGCCGAGCTGGATTCAGGCAAACTCTCCGGCGCCGCCAGAGGCGCCATGCTCGCTGCGATGGCAGCCGCTTTCTTCAGCATTGAAAACTGTCAGTCCGCTCTGAAATACTGGACGGAAGCCGCGGCCGAGTTCGATAAAAGCTCGGAATCGGTCTCAAAAGCCCATACATTGATCAATATCGGCGGCCTGTACGAACATACCATGGATTTTGAAAGCGCCGAATACAAATACAACGAGGCGCGGGCTATCTTTGAAAAAAACGGCGACCCGAACGGCATAGCGCTGTGCTCCTATAAGATCGGCTCGATGTTCTTCAACTGCGGCGACCTTCACAAAGCCCTCGAACATCTGCTTGTGTCCGAATCCATGAACGAGGATTCACGCGACGAGGAATACCAGATACTCAAAGGCAATATAAAGAACAAACTCGGCGAGCTCCATTCAAAACTGCTCAATTTCGAAGACGCAAAAAAGTTTTTCTTTGAAGCCATGCACATATACAATTACATAAACCACCCCGCCGGCATCATCATAGTCATGAACAACATCGGCAAGGTCTTTATGCGGGAAGGCCATCTTGAAGAGGCGGAGACTTTTTTCCGTGACGGCCACGAACACGCGAAAACCGGCAATGACCGCCATATAGAACTGCGATACCTGCTGAACCTGGCCGAACTGAACGCGCGCAACGGCAAATTTGAAGACGCCTACTCCTTTCTGACCGAATATAACAATCTGCGCGATTCGGTGTTCTCACAGACACTGACACAGAAGATCACCGACATAGAGACGCGTTTTGAGATCAAAAGGAAGGAACAGGAGCTTGAGATCTATAAACTCAAGAACATCGACCTGCTGGCCGCCAACGATATCATAAAAAAACAGAACGACGAACTCACATCGGCATATCAGAAGATGGAACTGCTGGCAGAGACCGACCCGCTGACCGGCCTGGCAAACAGACGCAAATGCCTGTCGCGCATAGGCGAGGAAAAACTCCGTTTCGAACGCACAAGCACCCCCTTCTCGCTTATACTGCTGGATGTGGATTTCTTCAAGAAGTTCAATGACTCATACGGCCACGACTTCGGCGACCGCATCCTGACCGAGATAGCCGGCCTGCTCATGGAAAACACGCGCAGGATCGACATACCCTCCCGATGGGGCGGCGAAGAGTTCCTTATACTGCTCCCAGGCACTAAAATACCGGGCGCCCTGGTGCTCGCGGAAAAAATACGGGAAAAAGTCGAGGCGAACAAGAAATACGTGGGCGGCGAAGAGGTCTTTGTGACCGTGACCGTGGGCGTGGCGGAATACGGCGCCGACTGCACCGGCATAGACGACTGCATCAAAAAAGCCGATGAAGCCCTCTATAAGGGAAAAAACGCCGGAAGAAACCGGGTCGAAACACTGTAAATCGCATATTTTTCAAAAAAAATTTGAAACTTTTTTCTTTCCTTATTGTTCTCTTAGTATATGCGCGGGGGAAATATGCAGATTTCCTCTTTTCCTTTCCTTAAGGGGCGGCTCCTACCGCCCCTTTTTTTTTATATCAATCATCCGCGCAAACGCGCTGAATATCCCGTATGTTTCAGTACATGACTCAAACAAAGACCTCAAACCCGCAGGTATGGCCGAATAGCCGTAATAAAGGCCAGCAAATCCCCCGGCAAGGGCGCCGACGGTGTCGGT
>CAZJQC010000094.1:0-2226 GCA_964548195.1 uncultured bacterium
CGCTCCACATATTCCGGGATGCCGCATACCGTATTGCGATCCGCGATATAACGTATCATCTCTTCCGACGGTTCCGTGTCCGTGAGCGAGACATATGCCGTGGCAAAATATCTCATGACCACTCCGGCAAGGCGCTCCCCGGAAAACAATCCCAGAAACTCATGCGCCCCGCTTTTCATGCCATGATTTGAAAGGTCCGCCTTGAAAAAAAGATTGCGCAAGCCGTCCTTTTCAAGGAAGCTTCTGAGGCTATCCGCATCACTGTCTTCCAGCGGCCTGAACAGATTACCCATAAAACACCTCCCGCTCCGGATGTCAGAACCTGGTCAGGCTCTCGTAAAACTCCATGGCGAACCTGTCCGTCATACCCGATATAAAATCTATTATGGCTCTTTTATAATCCGATTCATCCTCCATACTGTATATTGCCCTGTTTTTATATTTCGCATTGCGTGGCACATCCCCGCCGCGGGAATACTTTTCAAGCCAATCCCTGAAAAAGGACGTAAACAGGTCTCCCGTTCCCGCCGCATTTTTACGCTCAGAAAGATATTGAAAAATCGTCCTCATCACAAGCGATATATATTCATTATATACCCTTTTTCTGTCGCAGTCATATATATACGCATAGTTGAACGCCTTAATACGCCTCATCTTCTCAAAGTATTCGGCGGAGAGGGCTATCCCGGCGGAGACGCCGCTATGCTCGCATATGTTGATGATAAACTCATGTATGAGTTTTGAGTTGTTCACAGTCCCGTTGTCATTTACTTCAAACACCCCGGTCAGATTGTCCTTTATCTGCTCTTCGCTTAATATGCCAAGGGTCAGCGCGTCCTCAATATCACGCCCGAGATAGGAGATCTTGTCCGCGATCTTCACCACGCAGCCCTCCCATGTATAGGGCTCAAATATTCCCTTTTCGCCCTCTCTCAGCTCTATCACTTCATCGCGCGGGAAAATGCCCTGCGTCTGATCGACCTCGCCGCAGTGCATCACAATGCCGTCCCGCACAGCGTAAGTCAGGTCGAGGTTTCTTTCGCAACCCTCATGGTCGGCCACAGTCTCTATGTCGTCGACAAAACGGAGGCTGTTCCTCTCATGCCAGAAAGGCATGCCAAGATGTTCCCTCGATATCAGGTCCAGGACTTTCTCGCCCTCATGGCCGAAGGGGGCATGCCCCAGGTCATGTCCCAGGGCAATCGTCACGGCAAGCTCCGTGTTCAGCCCGAGAAACTTTGACACCGTGTAACTCACCGATTCCACATGGTTGACATGCTCGATGCGCGTGCATATGTGGTCATTGCGCGGCGAAAAAAAGACCTGTGTCTTGTGCTTAAGCCTTCTGTAAGCCTGTGAATGAAGTATTCTTGTATAGTCGCGGTAAAATTCCGATCTTATATCGCAGCCATGCGCATATATCGGGGACTCCCTCTTTACAGCGGAACCCCATTTTTCGGATGTCTCAAAAAGACCCGCATCTTTCAGCTTGTCCCGATGCTCCACCAAATCACCACCGCGCCTCATGAGTCCTCCTCCGGAATAACAAGTATTCGCTTCATTATAGATTTTAACGCCCCGGAAAGCAAGATATTATCTGCATATCGGGCGGCATGCTGTTTCCTTATGGCTTTACGCCGGACTCCGCATAAAGGCGAAACGTTTTTCCCCCGCATCTTCAATACACACTTCCTTAACATCAAAACATGGTATATCATAAAGTATGCAGGGGGGCTTTATATGTCCGAAAAGAATAAAAATATACGCGGCATGCTCAGCAAGGTCTATCTCATAGCATTGGGCGTTCTGTTCGTTCCGCTTCTCAACCTTTCAAACACCGTAAATTTCATTATCTCGGCGACACATGCGAAGTTCGATCTCATAGACAATGCGCTGCGTTCGCTTTACGGCGTCCAGCTTCTCCTTGTAGGGCTGCTCATGGCCCTTACTTTCATAATAGCCGCAAGGGCTGCCTCCGGGAAAGGAGACATAAAAAAACCGCTGGCATTGTACTTCATGGCCGCATTCACCGCCGCGTTCGGCTTCATGCTTCTTGCGATATCGGGCGACCTGACGTCCTGTTCTTTTTCCGAAGCCAAACTCTTCGGCATAAGGGTGCTTCTGAGCGGCATCATCTGGCTGCCTCTTTTCTCAAAACAGCAGAAATCGGCGGACTGACATCTGCGTTTATTAAAGATCCACGCCCACTCTGATTGCCAATGCGCG
>CAZJQC010000095.1:0-2201 GCA_964548195.1 uncultured bacterium
CTTGATAATCGAATCCCGTATGATACAATTCTAACGTGAGTAAAGTTAAAAACGGGGTTATACGGTCCGCAGCGGGCGTGTCGATAATGATCTTTTTCAGCAGGATACTGGGCATGGTGCGCAGTGTCTTCATAGCTTCTTTTTTCGGCACCACGGGGGCCGCCTCCGCACTTCAGATAGCGATTCAGATACCGTATGTCTTCAGGCGCATTCTGGGCGAATCCGCGCTTGACGCCTTTTTTGTGCCCGTATATACATCCTATGTGAACGAGGGCGACCGGCGCAGGACCGAGGATTTCGTATCCAATGTCATGACGATCATCGGGTCCATGGTGCTTGTCATCATAGCCGTCGGCTGGGTGATAATGCCGCTTATTATATTCGTCCAGGCCGCGGGGCTGAAAAGTGCTTCTCCCGCCGATTTTACCTATGCGGTGAGCCTGGCGCGCATAACGCTTCCTTTTATGTTTTTTATTTCCATGCTGGCTTTGTTCAGCGGGCTCATGAATTTCAACCGGAACTTCATACTGCCCGCCGCCAACTCGCTGATACTCAATGTCATGTTCATCGGGGTGCTGGCATATTTCGGGCATCGCGCGGAGACAGTCTATGGGCTGGGGGTGAACTTCGCCTCGACTTATGTTTTCGGGGGGCTTTTTCTCTTTATCCTTCAGGCTTTTTACATACGTAAGAACTACGGTTTCAGGTACCGTTTCAGGTTCGACCTGCGCGGGGAGGGGATACGCCGTATTTTCAGGATGATGGTCCCGGCCATCGGCAGCATGGCCGTCGTGCATATCAACATCATGGTGGACACATTGCTCGCCTCGTTTCTCGGCGTGGGCGTGATCTCGGTCATCAGATACGCCGAGACGATCATACAGTTTCCCATCGGCGTCATCGGGGTCGCGGTATTCAACACCTCGCTGCCTTCGCTCTCATCGTATGTGAAGGCCGGGAACATGGACAGGGCCAGGGAGATCTTTCACCGCCTGCTCTATTTCATAGTCATAATCGGTCTGCCGGTTTCCGTGGGCCTTTATGCGATCAGGCGCGAGTTCGTGGCATTTCTTTATCAGTATAAAAACTTCGGCGTGGCCGACACGGCTTCTGTGGTCAACGTGCTGCAGTTCTACATCATAGGGCTTATAGGCTTTTTCGGCGTGCGCATAGTATCCACATTGTTTTACGCCAAGGAAGAGATACACATACCGTTTAAAGTGGGCATGTGCACCATGGGGCTCAATATAGTGCTGAACATAATACTCATGCAGTTCATGGGCGCCGGCGGGCTTGCGCTGGCTTCCTCGGTCGCGGCGATAGCGAACATCTCCATACTGGTGCATATAGTGAATAAAAAGTATTTTAAGATACATTTCTCAAAGCTGGCGGAGGTGTTCCTGAAATCCGCCATTTCCGCAGCGGTGATGTTCGCGGCCGTAAGGCTGGCAAGCGGACGCATCGCCCCGGGCGGCTTCTTTATGAGAGCCGCGGGGGTATTGCTGCCCGTATGCGCCGGCGCGGCGGTCTATCTGCTCTGCGCTTATCTGCTCCATGTGCCGGGCATACGCGACCTTGCGTCCATGATAAGAGGCAGATTCAAAAAGATGTGACAAGCATGTCCGGAACACCCGCTCATGACTTTATTATATACTATTCATTTGATCCGTCAGTCACGTTATGAACAGAGCGATGTTGTGCATGGAGAAAATATAATCACTCTCAAAAAAGCGGGATTCATATCCCCTGAATACAGGATACGAATCCGTGGCAGTTCCCGTGTTGCGGACTTAATGAAGAGCAAAAACACCGCAGGTGCAACATTCGGAACAAGACGGGAAGGGAGAACAAGTTTACCCCCGTTGTTTTCACTTCATCGGCTTGGATTTTTTAAGGCAAATGGTTTCATTCGAACTACTGTTCTTTCTTTCTAAGGGTGATGCCCATGTGAGGCGTAATCCGCAGATCCGGCATCATGAACCACGCGAAATGGAGTGTCCCGAAGGGGAAAACCACTTTGGTCCAGGAATAAGTTTGTGGTTTTCAACGCAGTTGAGCGTATGGTTCATAGCCAGATTGAGGACATCGCCTCATGGGCATCACCTGCCCCCCTGATGCGAGCGCTATAAAAACTATTTGCCGCCCGTCCTTCTTAATATGCATATTACATACTCAGCTGGTCACTGTTTTTTCACTATAAG
>CAZJQC010000096.1:0-2158 GCA_964548195.1 uncultured bacterium
GTGTTCATAATGTTGCAATGATTCGTGCAGACAATCTGCAGTACATGACAGCAAAGTGCGACAAGAAGTTATGTTTAGGATTGCTTGAAAGCTATCCGATCCGTTTGGGATATCCCTATCCAAGCGTGCGTTACTGGTAACGGTTTCGTGCGAAGCCTTGGAGACAACGTGGAACAAGCAGGAACCTGCCCTGCCCTACCTGCCAGGGAAAGGATAACATGGAGAAGCAAACGCTGAATCACAGAAAGAATCGTAACATGTAACGAGCGAAAACAGGTTGAATACGCTCGACCAAAAGGTATGAAGTCAGGTTATGTTGGCTTTTGCTACGACATAACAAACGGACAAATGACTTCCGGTTTATACGTGGCTCCTAAATTATCTGAATTATCTTAAACATAAAACTTGGTAAGCCGCAAATGTTCCTGATTAGGTAAGGACTTCGTGAGAAGAACTGATGACATTGGCGGTAGAGGACTCGGTAAAAAGCGAATGCCCGCCTGTAATGGGTGTGGATAGGAGTGTATGCCCTGACCTGAAAGGGTGCAGACTTACCGAGGGTGTTTTACAGCAAAGAAAGGAGGCAAATCTATGAAAGTACGAAATTCAATTCCGCATAATAGCGAGAGTCGTACTAACGATGTAGAAGAAATTCCATGGGATGAAATCGATTGGAACGAAGTCTACAAACATGTGAATAGACTGCAAACCCGGATTGCAAAGGCGACACGAGAAAAGAAATGGCATTTAGTAAAAAGATTACAATACCTATTGACTCACTCGTATTATGCAAAACTTCTGGCAGTACGAACGGTGACAAAAAACCATGGTGCACGAACACCAGGTGTTGACGGTGAACTATGGAACACTCCAGAATCTAAACTCCAGGCAGCAAAATCCTTGAGTGACAAACGGTACAAAGCAAAACCACTTCGACGAATTTACATCCCGAAACCCGGAAAGACGACAAAACGTCCGATTTCTATCCCGTCGATGTATGACCGAGCGATGCAGGCGCTATACAATTTAGGTTTACAACCGATTGCAGAAACACTTGCAGATAAGCGTTCATTTGGGTTCAGGTTGTATCGAAGTTCACAGGATGCAATACAATATGCATTTTTGTGCCTTCGATATAAAACCTCCTCTGAATGGATACTTGAAGGTGATATTGCAGGTTGTTTTGATACAATCTGCCATGAATGGCTTTGTAAGAATATCCCGATGGATACCTCAATTCTTAAGCAATTTCTAAAATCAGGCTATATCTTTGATGATCAACTATTCCCAACCGACAGAGGCACACCACAGGGTGGACATGTATCTCCTACCCTTGCAAACATGACTCTGGACGGCATGGAATCACTCATAATGGATGCATACCCGAAAATGAAAGTTCATTTTATCAGGTATGCAGACGATTTCCTCGTTACATGCCCAACGAAAGAAATAGCTGAAGAAATAAAGGGACTTATTAGTAACTTCCTTGAAACAAGAGGTCTCCTTCTTTCTGATACCAAGACAACCATCACTCATATTAACGACGGTGTGAACTTTCTTGGGTTTAATATCAGAAAATATCAGGGCATTCTCAAAATTAAGCCCTCTAAAGAATCCATCTCAAAAGTTGTTGATAAAACACGTGGGATAATTCTTAAGGCAAGAGCCTGGAAACAGGAAGATCTCATTCGAGAGCTAAATCCTGTCATCATGGGATGGACAAATTACTACAGAAGTGTGGTTGCTTCTGAAACGTTCTCATATCTGGATATGGTGTTATGGAATCAACTTTGGAAGTGGGGTAAACACCGGCATGCCAATAAAGGACACAAATGGATTGCCCGAAGATATTGGCACAGAAAAGGAAGCAGGAATTGGGACTTTTCATCAGAAAATCATAGATTGAAGAATTTCAGTGGTACCAAAATAAGAAGGCATGTTATGGTAAAGTTGGATGCAAATCCCTACCTGGACAGAAGATACTTCTTATGGAAAATTGGTAAACTGAATTCGTACTCTGATATTCAACTAAAACTGACATTTTTCTCGTGGAACCGCCCGATTCAAGGGTTGTGAAATGCGCGAGCTGTATGCGTTGAAAGGCGCACGTACAGTTCCTGGAAGGGGGGGAAATGGTAACATCTCCTCCCTATTCGAC
>CAZJQC010000097.1:0-2088 GCA_964548195.1 uncultured bacterium
CTGGGTGTCCGCCGCCCATGCGGTCAGAGGAGAGATCCGGCTGTACGGCCATCTCTTCGCCGATGATGTGCCCGGGGATTCGACAGAAGGCGGGGATTTTACCGAGAGTATCGATCCGGGTTCATTGATTGTGATAGAGAACGCTTTGATGGAGCCCGGACTTTCCGATGCCGCCCCCGGAGACAAGTTTCAGTTTCTCCGAAAAGGGTACTTTTGTGCGGATCCGGACGCTATGCCCGGCAAACCTGTCTTTAACCGCATAGTCGGACTCAAGGATTCATGGGCAAAATTAAACAGATAATATGATGCGGGGGGAAGACATCCCCCCGTGTATTAGTGTCAGGCATATGCGCGGGCCGGCCCTCGTATATTGACGCTTTCCGCAGCACTGGCAAAACACGGACGTGTCACGCAAGGGGATGACAGGCGCGGCTGTCGAAAATAGAGATGTCCGCCAGTCAGGCATCTTCTCAGTACCGGGTGTCGATCGCATACCTGTTTTAAAAGGAGGTGTTTTGTGAAAAAGTATCTGTTTTTGATCTTTTTTATACTGCTGCTGCAGCCGGCCGGCTGGGGAGAGTCCGCAACAGTGCGCTTGAAGGTGACGCCCGGGGATTCATGGGTGCATAAGTTCAAGGTCATGCCTTTTTTCAGCGTTAAGACAAGGCCGCAAATGGCCTTCTGGTCAGAGAATGCTTCGGGCAAGACCCTGGTCTATTTCGTGACGGAAAAATTTGGCAAGGCTTCCTGGCGGGGAGCTCCGGGTGACAAAAGTGAAATAAGGCGCCCGTCCGCGCTGCCACGGTTTTCATACGAATACGGCAAGTCTCTCGGGCAGGGCATGTTTCTTCCCGACAGAAATACGCCCATGCCGGATACTGTCACTTCGGCCACCCCCTCCGAGGGTTTTGAAAGATCGTTCACATTGACGTATGAAAACGGAGGTGAAACAGCTTTTTATTTCGAGGTTAACCACTCCACCGATTTCAACGTCACATATCCGAAAGATGCCGATGAGGAGGATGCCCGATACTCCGGAGGAAAATACGGAAGCGGTCAGCCCGCTTTGATATACGGCGTGAATGCGGACCTCTCAAAACCAGGGGTGTATGCGATGAGGCTGCTTGGGCACGCGGAACCATCCGGGAAGGACGGCGGGCTTTATTCCGACCTGAGCGGTATCACCACGGCTGCGGATATCGTCGGAAGCGTCGAGATAATAATTGAAAAAGAGGGTGGAAACGATGAAGATTAAAGTAATATTCAGATCAGTTCATCACGGAAATACTGAGAAAATAGCCCGCTCCATGGCAGCGGCATTCGGCGGAGAGGTGCTCAGCCCCGAGGAGTTCCTTAGAGAGAGTCCCACGGCCGGGGAACTGCTGGGTTTCGGATCCGGCATTTTTTTCGGGTCCTTTCACAAGGATCTGGAGCATGCGGTCCTGACGACGGAGTTCGCACACGGGACAAAGGCATTTGTCTTTTCGACTTCCGGCCTTGGGAAAAAATCATATAATGAAAAATTGATCTCCATGCTGCAAAACAAAGGGGTCGAGGTGCTCGGCTCGTTTGCATGCAGGGGATTTGATACATACGGGCCGTGGAAGATAGTCGGCGGCATCGCGAAGGGACATCCCGATGAGGATGATCTGAAAAAGGCCGCTGAGTTTATTAAAGTCCTGACAAAAGACCTTTGACCCGGCTTTTTATCTCATCGCGTACATTTCTGAAAAAGGCGAGCTTTTCAGCGTCGCTTCCCACGGCCGCGGAAGGATCGGGTATATCCCAGTGTCTGGTCGCGGCAGCGGGAAAAGACGGGCACTGCCCGGAATCTCGGGCGCTGCATACCGTGATGACCAGGTCGTAACGCCTGCCTTCGTTAAAATAGTCCATGACTCCATCCGTCGAAGCGCCGGAGATGTCTATGCCTTCTTCTTTCATGACCCTCACCGCATAAGGATTGAGTCTTCCGGGCGTTATCCCTGCGCTTTCCGCTTTGACCGCGCCTTTGCCAAGGCTGTTTACAAATGCCTCGGCCATCTGGCTTCTCGCGGAATTATGTATGCATATAAACAATATTTTTTTCAT
>CAZJQC010000098.1:0-2047 GCA_964548195.1 uncultured bacterium
CCAGTACCGCCAGCGCCGTCATGATCTCGGCTATGCCGGCCTTGTCATCTGCGCCCAGCAATGTGGCCCCTGAGGCAGTGATTATCGTATCGCCCCTGTACAGCGTCAGTTCGGGCGAATCCAGTGTGGTAAGCCTAAGCGCCTTGTCATCGGGAAATGTTATCTCTTCCCCCTGATAATCCTCGATCAGCCTTGGCTTTACGTCTTTGCCGGGTTCGGAAGGCGATGTGTCAAGATGCGCGCAAAACGTCACCGGAGGAGCCGCGACGCCCTCTGTGGCGGGAAGAGTGCCGTAAACATAGCCGAAGTGGTCCACTTCGGCATCCTCAAGCCCCAGGGCCTTCATCTCCTCTGACAAAAGATTAGCAAGATCAAACTGTGAGGCAGTCGAGGGATGTTCCCCGGATGTCTCCGAGGACATGGTGTCTATTGCCGCATATCTCAAGAACCTCTCAAGCACGTCGTCCCGCATGAAGTCTTTCAACGAATCGTTCATCGCATATCCTTTCCCGCTTTTTTTAATTGCTTCGATATCTCATTCAGCTTCCACTCAAGTGAAGTCAGCACCCATAGTTCAAAATGGTTCACCCGGGCCTCATTGTGCATCAAAAGCATGATCTTAAGTGATATCGCGAATATGGCCAGGTCACTCATTATAAGATGGAGCTTGCCTTCCACCATAAAAGAGATAATAAGCAGTACGACTACGGTGATCAGAAATATTGTATTGAACAGCTTTGTATTAAAGGTAGGCATGCCGCCGATGCTTCCGACTATGCCCCTTACCCGCTCTTTTTCCCTCTTAAAATGCTCTATCTCTTCCTTAAGATCGGAGATCTCCTCTTCGATCATATCCCTCAAACCCTCACTCATCTGCGCCTCCCCTCAAAAATAATACCGTATCAGACCCCAGCCTGGCACGGTCGCCGTCCACCGGCAGCATGTGTCCGGAATTTTTGTACAATACTATCTGTTTCAGATTATCACCCACCACGGATCTCACCACGCCGGCATTGTAAAACGGGGCCACACGGTCATATGCCCCGAATGCGGCCATCACATCCCGGTTGTACATCCCGCTCTTAGAGAGCGCGGCTTTTCGGAGTTTTTCATATTGTATTATTGCGGACAACGGCTCCTTTTCAAAAAAAGGCTTGTGCAAAGCCCTGGCGTCCTTGTCTCTTATGTTGAGATTTCCGCCCTCTTCGTCCAGTCTCTTGTACTTGTATTTTTTGAATAAAGATATGAAAGGGGCGAAAAAAAGGAGTCGGCGCCGCCTCCCCCTGAACTGCCATGGCGGCGCAATAAACAATGTCCTGCCCTTCGGGGCCTGAAAAGACGCAAGATGAGCAAGAAGCGTCCCCATGGAGAACCCTATGATATCGACTCTCGAATACTCTGCGGACAGTTTACGCGCATACCCCTCCGCAAACTCGATCCAGTCCGTGTGTCTTGACCGCCCCAGCTCTTCCAGAGTGCCTCCGTGCCCCGGAAGAAGCGGGATATGGACATCACAACGCAGGTCCCGGGATATCTGTCCCCCCAGATCCGCCAGGGTCGCGGGCGTGTCGGAAAAACCGTGAAACAACAGCGCCGCTCCGCCTTCCCCCCCGGATATGATTATGTCATCGCTCTTTTTTTTCAAACACGTTCCTGTCATTCTCTATATCACCTTTTTCGGAATCCGTAAGCGGAAGGGGATAATCTCCGTCAAAACAGGCGGAGCAGACCGGCATGCCGAGGGCCTCGTTGACGTCCTTTATGTCAAGGTATGTGAGCGTCCTGGCGCCGGCGTATTCGGCGATCCTGCGCTCCAGGACCTCCATGCCCTGCTCATAATCCGAAGAAAACCTTCGCGCTATCAGTTCCTCCCGCCTTGATATGTCTATGCCGTAATAGCAGGGATAATATACAGGCGGCGAAAAGATACCGATATGAAGTTCTTTTGGACAACTTTTTTTAACAAGATTTACTATATGACGCGTGGTGGTTCCCCTTACAATGCTGTCATCTATTATCAGCACGCGTTTATCCTTGAATTCGCCGG
>CAZJQC010000099.1:0-1978 GCA_964548195.1 uncultured bacterium
GACTACCTGCTGGTGAATTTTTATTATGATTCCGCCAACACGCTTGACCTGAGGATAACGGATTCCGCGGGCAATGTCTCCGCGTGGATCACGGCAAACAGTTATTCGGGCACGATGGGCGACGGCACAGGCGTGTCCGTGACCAAAAGCAGCTATGATGCGGACACCAAGAACATAGAGATCATACTGGGTGATTACGGCCTGACCCAGGACGAATACCCGAGGGCGGGCACACAATGGAAATTCGAGTTCAAGACCCAGTCCGGCACGGTAGCCAGACTGGACGGATGGATATATAACGCCATTGATGACGCGAATACTTCAGGTCAGATGTATTTTAACGTTACCGACACAGAGGGCATGTCGCTTGGCAACGGCGCATGCGGCAATAGTGTCATTGCCGTTGCCGCATATACCATCAGACGGGTCTGGACGGCCAAAGACGGCAGCTGGACATATAATTACACCGCAGACGACGTGACTCCGTTCAGCTCGCGCGGGCCCACCCGTGATGGCAGGAACAAGCCCGATGTGACCGGGCCGGGCTCCATCATACTTTCGGCAAGGTCGGCGGATGAATACTACGTGACTCCGGACTCATACCTGCCTGCGGACGACAGCGTGTCCGCAAATATAAAATACCGCTACATGCAGGGGACCTCGATGTCCTCGCCGATAGTGGCGGGCGGCATCGCCCTTATCAAAGGGCTGAATCCCGCATGGGAATATTCTGATATCATAGATTATTTCAAGACAAATTCGCAGGGCACTTCACAGTACACCTGGAGTTCAAATTCATGGGACAGAGAATGGGGATGGGGCGTACTGGACCTTACAAACGCGTCGGCGATCACACCGTTCGCGCTCACGGCCCCCGCAGACGGTTCCGTCTATACGGCTTCCACCGGCACCTTCAGGCTTGAATGGGAATCGGCCGGAAGTTCCGGCATCACATATTACGTAGATATGTCCGCCAGTGACGATTTTTCGACATATTCGACTCTTGGCTCGACATCGAACACGTATATGGATGTTGCTGTGCCTGTAGCGGGTACGTATTACCTGAGAGTGAAGGCGGATTCGGGGATAACCACATCATATTCGACTAACTCACTGAGCATCATCTCCAGCAACCTGGCCGAACCGGGCGCCTTTGAGGATATAGCTTCCGATGACGGTTCGACTGAAGAAAGCTTTATGCTGCTCTCACAGGCTGTGGACGCCTCAAAGACTGTGAAATTCGCATGGGCGGATACAAACAACCTTTCCAACGTCACATATGAGGCGGAAGTATATGCGTACGGCGGAACGCCTGCCGGAGGGACTGCGTATACTGTCACCGACAACTCGGGCATATATTCGATGAACCTGACACCGGCCGAGACCGGCATCACAGAAGCCGGAAGGTATGTGTTCAGGCTGCGAGTATATGACAATTCCGATCCGACAGACGAGATCTTCAAAAATCAGGAGTTCTATGTCCGGGATATGGACGCCGAACTGCTTCCGAACCTTCTGAACGACGATTACGTGAAAGTAGGGGTCGTGGGCGCGGGCCTTGAAGACAGCGAGAAGACAAGTGACACCTTCGTGCTCATGAACTATACGACGACAGCCGGCACCAGCGGCTATTTCGGCATGGAGGCAAACGGCACGGGGGTATATTCCTCCACTTATACCTTCAATGATACGGCTTACGGCACTCCCCTGAGTGTCAATATCGCCCTCGCTGATACGCCGCTGAACCTTGATACGGGCATCACCCTTACAAGAAACGCCGCGTCTCCTTCATCGGAGCCCAACGCGCTTGGCGCATCCGTCGAACTCCTGGGTGACGACGAGTTCACATACATCAGGGTGAGAAATCACGCCATGCACGGCATAGATGCGTCAGAGGGCCCGATATTCTATATCGCTCATGTGGACGAAGGCATAGCGTATGACTCCGAGACGCATAAGCTTGCGGTATGGCATAACG
>CAZJQC010000100.1:0-1946 GCA_964548195.1 uncultured bacterium
CTGAATCCGAGGAAAAGCGCATGCCGTCGAAACTCAACTGAGCTCCGGGATAAAGGCCGCCCTCAGTCATATTCATCGTGTCATACAGATCTCCGTTAAGCCAGACTTTCACTGTTGCCGCCGTATCGGCAAAGGTACGGTCATTAAAGGCCGTCCCGCTCTGGAAACCGTCTGTTATGGACTCCATCGCGTACTGTGTCGCATCATCATCCACGGTGATGTACAGATCTTCAGCGTTGAGTCCCGGGCCCGCTGTCCTCACATAGACCTTGCATCTGCCCCAGATCACGTCATTGGGCACAAGATAACCATATACGCCTTGTATGATCAATTCCGCACTGTTTGAATATTCGGATTTCCCGTACGGATAAACCGCTCTAACCCTGTATTCCATCACACCGGGAACGCTGTTTTCATGCTGATAACTTAATTCATCTGCGCCTGTTTCTCCCGTCATGGCAAAAGCGCCGCCGTCCACGGAGCATTCGATCTCATAACCTGTCTCCTCCAGCGAAAGGTCCTCCCACGACAGGGTCACAATTCCCGTTTCCAGTGAATACTCCAGATCCAGATTAACCGGCGTCATCATCTCTATGCTGCTTGTGTTCCTCACGTTTGATCCGAATTTCGGCCAGGGAGTGTCTCCCAGCCCCATTGAAGCCGACTCGAGCGCATACAGCTTGTAGTCAAATGACCCAATATATACAGTGCCGTCATCCGCTATGTTCGGGATCGAATATATCTGGCCGCCTGTCTGATATTCCCACTGCTTCGTACCGTCAGGATTGAGTGCATAAACTTTATTATCAGTTGACCCTATGTATATGGTGCCGTCGCTTCCCAGGACGGGAGATGAATATATACCGGAGTTGGTCGGAAAGACCCATTTCTGGCTGCCGTCGGTATTCAGAGCATACAGACTCCGGTCAAGGGAGGCAATATATACGGTTCCGTCATTTCCTATCGACGGAGAGGAATAGATCGCATTTGACGTTGTGAAGTCCCATTTTTTGGTGCCATCGGGATTAATTGCGTATGCTTTATGGTCATACGACCCCACATAGATCGTGCCGTCATTGTCTATGGCAGGAGATGAATAAACGGCTCCTCCCGTGACAAACTCCCATTTTTTGGTGCCGTCGGGATTAATAGCATACACGGACCCGCCGACATTGCATGTGTATACGGTGCCGTCATTGGCCACAGAGGGAGTAGTCCAATAGATGTTATTATTTGTCAGATATTCCCACTTTTTTGTTCCATCAGGATTGAGCGCATAGATCTTTCTGTCAGACGAACTTATGTATACAGTCCCATCGCAGCCAATGGCAGGTGAACCGAAGATCCTGTCATTGGTTAAAAATTCCCACTTTTTTGAACCGTCGGGATTCAGGGCATAAAACTTGCTGTCATAGGATCCGAAGTAAATAGTGCCGTCCTTCCCTATCACAGGGGAGCCATAGACATATCCCCCGGTTCCAAACGTCCACTTCAAAGAACCGTCAGTGTTCACCGCATAAAGCTGCGTATCATAAGATCCGATATATATGGTGCCGTCAGCGCCTATTGCGGGTGAAGAATAAATAAACCCGCCGATAGCATATTCCCACACTTTGTCTCCGGGAAGAGCAAACAGCATGTTCAATGAAACTAAGATAAATGCCGCAGTTATGGCTATTTTCCGGATCATAATACGCCCCCTTTAACCCGCAAAATGCGCTCTCTCGCGGTCCTGTGAAGGAGACGAAAAAAACCCCCACGGAACAAACCAGAGCGTGAAGACAATGGCCGACAGTATAATATACATGTTATGAAGAAAAACTCAACCGGTATTTACACGTCCCGTATTGTCCGGCCATTTTCGAAACCCTGGCGTGTGGACCTGATCCCTGCAATGCTTTGTGTTGGATTAGTCAATCAAATATGAAGCGTTTTAAATCAGCAAA
>CAZJQC010000101.1:0-1945 GCA_964548195.1 uncultured bacterium
CCCCTTACAATGCTGTCATCTATTATCAGCACGCGTTTATCCTTGAATTCGCCGGTTATCGTATTGTGTTTAAGCCTCATGGCCGATTCCCTGTCATTCTGTGAGGGCATGATGAACGTCCTGCCGCTGTATCTGTTTTTTATAAACCCGTCCCGAATAGGCACACCGAGCTCTTCCGCGACGGCAGTGGCAGAGGCGCGAGCCGTATCCGGCACCGGTATAACCACATCGACCTCGATCCCTTTTTCTTTTATCTTTCTTGCAAGCAGCCTGCCAAGGTTCAGCCTGGCATCATAAACGGAATGCCCGGATATCACGGAGTCCGGCCTTGCAAAATAAATATATTCAAACACGCAGGGCGTGTGTTTCGCTACTTCTATCTCATAGGTCTTCGGCGCCTTGTCCTTTTTGAACACCATAAGCGACCCATGGGGTATGTCTCCCTTGAACTCAAATCCGGCGACTTCCATGGCCATGGATTCGGAAGCCACCATAAAGGATCCGTCGTTGCTGCCCCAGACGCCCGGCCTTATGCCGCGCGGATCACGGCAGGCAAACATCACGTCTTCGCCGTCAAGGTACATGACACCCACTATGGTGAAAGCCCCGCGCACCCTGGCGTATGTCTTTTTCAGGGCGGCAAGAAGGTCCTCGGTGGTATAGTCCGCCTCTTTTATCTTCATCAACTCTTCCGCCAGCACATACAATACCGGTTCTATATCGCAGCTTGAGGTAAGGTATAAAGATTTTTTCAGAAAATCGCGTCTCAGGTCATGATAATTGATTATGTTCCCGTTATGGGTGATGAAGATGCCGGGCTGTTTCTCAAAAAAAGGCTGAGCGTTCACCTTGCCCGCGCTGCCCATGGTGGGGTAACGGACGTGGCCAAGGCCTATGTCGCCTTCAAACCATTCCAGTGTCTTTTTGTTGAATACGGTGGAGACAAGCCCGTCATCCTTTTCAAGAAAGAACTTTTTTCCTTTTTTGGTCGCCATGCCGCAGGAATCCTGCCCCCTGTGCTGTATTGCCTGCAATGCAAGGGCCAGGTCATACTGGACACCATCCTCTTTTAAAATACCGATTACTCCGCACATACGGTCAGCTCCTTATCCTTTAAAAACAATTTCCTGTTCCGACCTGTCATTTATAACCGCTGAGATCTCACAAAGAGACATTATATATTTATCGGCTTCCTTTTCAAGGACTTTCCTGCGCGCATATCCGTTTTCATGTACAGCCACAGTCTTCATACCCGCCCTTTTCCCCGCGACCACGCCTTCAAGTATGTCATCGACGACCATCATCTCCGAGGGTCGTGTCCCAAGCCTGCGGGCTATCTGCAGAAACAGGTCCGGGAAGGGTTTCCCCCTGCCCGCTTCGCATCCGGTCATCACCGTTGAAAAGCGGTCCAGCAGACCCCTGTTTTCCAGGTATTCCGTTATCAATTCCTTTTCATTGGAGCTTCCCACGGCGCATTTTATGCCATGCGCGCGAAGGGTGTCTATAAGCTCCACCGCGCAGTCCTTAAACCTGACCTTGTCGCCGTACATACGTCGCGACAGCAGCCCCCATTCGCATTTGATCTCTTCGGCCGTCTGCCTTATATTAAAACGCGTCCTGAAATAATCAGCGGTCTCTGAAAAACTCATGCCCGCGATCTCTTTCTGCAGGCCGTCGGGTACTTCATGGCCGTTTTTTGCAAGAAAAAGGGTGTCGATCTCTTTCCACAAGGGCATCGAGTCCACAAGCGTGCCGTCAAAATCGAATATTACAGCCTTTATGGGTGAAAAACGCATAGATGATTATATCAGCGCCATGATGCGCGGTCAATCCGGTAAAATAAAAAAGGGGGCTTTTCAGCCCCCCTTTATGATGTCTTATCTTAATAAAAGATCAGTCGTACAGGCCCGCCGCCGTAAACTGCGCGTAAAGCGCGGAAGCCTTG
>CAZJQC010000102.1:0-1943 GCA_964548195.1 uncultured bacterium
TCGTCCTGCGTGCGGGCCGTGTGTGAAAGCCTGCTGGATGAAGGGAAGACGCCCTGTCTTTATTATGACAATGCCGCTGCCGGAAGAATATATGAGAGACTTGGCTTTGAATATACGGGAGGATGGGCTTCCGCCGCAATTTTGAAAGGAAATGATGATGCTGAGTAAAAAAACCTTCAGGACCATGATGCTGTTATTCGGTGTGCTGGATATATTGAATGCATTCAGGGGATATAAATTCCCCCTGAACGCGTTCAAAGGGCTGTATAATATAGATCCTCTGACTGTAGTGGTGCTTCTGTTCCATCTGTCACTGATAGTCTCGGGCATACTTCTTATAAGAGGAGAAAAGACCGGATATTATGTATATTACATACAATTTATCTTTAAATTTCTGCTTTTTATATTCACATTCGGATTTTTATTCGATCTGCTTGCAATACATTCCACGGAGGCGACCAAGGTCATGACTGTAATCTGCGGCGGGTTGGAAGTGATGCGGCTGCTGCTTACCCTTGGCGCCGCGCGGAAGTCCTGACGCTGTCATACGGTGAAAAAGGGCCGTTAATTTGGCTCGCAGGCTTTATTTTTTTTATTTTTTCAGAATAATTTGATGTTTTTAACAAAAACAAGCAGTCGCCTTTGATAAATATGCGTTATGAAAATATGATATAACTGAGAGGATGATATATGAAGCGCGGACTGATATGTCTTATTTTGTTGTCGTCGATTCTTTTCCCTGCCTTCGGGCGGAGGCTCAGGGTCATAAACTACAGGCATACGTTTGCCGACGGGTTGAGTTGTGTCCCATTGTCCGGTTGGGGGCAGATCAGCGTCGATCATCTCTCGGAGCCTCTTGAAAAGGAGGGGGGGAGCTCTATTTTGGAGATCAGGTTCGGATCTGCCGGAAGCATGGTTTTTGCGGATACAAGCGTGATGGTGATCGGCGAGAGCCTTGAAATGAGTTACAGGAGGCCTTCGGAGCTTGAGCCCGGAAAATATGTGGCGGAGATGCGGCTGGAGACCGTGCGCGGCCAGTCTGTCATGTTTACCGTGCGCAATATCAAAATCGAACCTATGACTTATAATATACTTGACGTCGGGCTGAACTGCTGCACTGTTACCGTCGAAGCGCGCAGGAGCGGCTTAAAAGGCAGGAGCGAGTGCCATTTTGATGCTATTATGTTCCCCGAAGACAAGATCAGGGCCGGTTATTCCGTAAAGGTCTCATACAGTGAGAAAGGCCGGGAAAACGGCTATCCCGTGGAGGGGTTGTGGGACAACAGGCATCGTGTATACCCCGGTGTATATGATATAACATGCGATATCTCGTTGACACACGGCGGGGGAAATTACAAGCTCCTGTTCGAGGATTTTGAGCCGAAAGCGGATATGTATTATTATTTTGTGATTTGTCTTGACGGCGGGTATTTGAGATGCACCGGAGGAAAGGGCTCCGAACGGCTGCATTTTTATCCCGCAGGCATGTCGGATTCCTATCCGCCGGCGGAAAAGCCGGAGTTTGAGCTCTTTACACTGGAGAGGGGGGCTTCCGGCGAGGCGATGGCTCTCCCGCCGGGCTCCTATGATGTATTGGTCGAGTATCGTGACGGCGCATCATACAGGTGGTTTGGCCGGACGGATGTGGGTATAGGCGATACGGCCGAGATACGCATCTGAACGCGGCGGGTTTGCGTTAAAAAAAGGGGGGAAGGCCCCGTTTTTTCGTCCGTGTTTTTTTTATTGTTGATATGCGGGAGAATGGCGTTATAATGCTTCTACAGGAAAAACGGAGCAGCCACACGCATACTGTACATAATGGTTAAAAATCAAAAAATGACTTGACAGCCAAATGTTTTTACGGTATAAATCTCTTCGTTGACCTTAGGCTGGCATAGCTCAATTGGTAGAGCAGCTGATTTGTAATCAGCAGGTTGTGGGTT
>CAZJQC010000103.1:0-1835 GCA_964548195.1 uncultured bacterium
TCAAATCCGCCGAAAGAGGACATGTCCTCCAGCTGATTCCTGTTGTTTTCTTCACTTTCAAGATAATATATCGCGGCATTGTCATTGTTCTTATAGAATAGTTTGGAGAAAAGATAAAACTCAAATTCAGGAGCCCAGAGGCTTTCATCGGCGATCCCGTTCTTGACAAGGCATTCTTTTGCCCTGAAGGCCACCCCGCGCGGATCCATATGGAAAAATTCCTTGGTCTCCGCATCGGCTATGCGGCATATGAAAGAGAGTGTCGCCGAATCCCAGAAAGGGTCAAGAAAACCTGTGGATATATCGGGTATTATCACCATGTCGCCTGATTCTACCGATTTCAGCCCGGAGGTGGACGATGCGTCAAATGCCTCTCCCTCGTTGATCAGTTTTTCGCTGAGCCGGCTGACCGGCATGGTCAGATGTCTCATCTTCCCGCTCAGGTCCGTATATTTAAAATCAAGTGTCGTTATAGAATTTTCTTTTACAAACTTATTGATCTCGCCATAATTCTTAAACATCTTACACCGTCCTTTGTCCTTTAAGTTCCCAGTCTATAGCACTCTTCGGACACTTGTCCACACAAATGCCGCAACAGATACATATATCCTCATCAATCTCATGTACTTGCTTTACTTCACCCTTGATAGCGCTCACAGGGCAATTTTTCGCACATATAGTGCATCCTATACATTTATCCTCAATGATGACGGGCGAAGCTCTTTTTAAAGTATTTTCATCCAGTAATTCGTCCGTTATTGCTTTTGTAGGACAGACTTCTGCGCATTTTCCGCAAGAAACGCATTTTTCATAATCGATAACGGCAAGATTATCCGTTATGTCAATGGCGCCTACGGGACAGGTCTTTTCACATTTTCCGCATCCGATGCACCCGGATCTGCATATTTTCATCACCGCCGCGCCCTTATCCCTCGAGGAGCAGCGCACATCCACCTTTTTCCCGTATATCTTATATCCTATGATGTTTTTGGGACATGTTTCCACACATATTCCGCAGGCGACGCACTTTTCTTCATCGATCACCGGCAAACCGGTCTCAGACGCGCTTATGGCCCCGAACGGGCAGGCCTTCATGCAGGACATAAGGCCAAGGCATCCGTAAGCGCATATGTTGTCGCCTCCGTGGAGAAGCGCCGCGGCGTTGCAGTCTTCAATGCCGTTATAACGGAACTTTTCCCTCATCGAGTTTATATTGCCGCCGCAATGCACAACAGCCACTTTTTTTACTGTCTTACCGGCTTTTTTGCCGACGATGCCGGATATTTTTTCCGCGACCGAAGCTCCTCCCGGCACGCAACCGCTGATCGGAGCCGTTCCATTTATAACCGCTTCCGCAAAAGCGGCACATCCCGCGTACCCGCATGCGCCGCAATTGGCCTGCGGTAATATTTTCTCCACCTGCTCGATCCTCTCATCCTTGTCAACGTGAAAAGCCTTGGATGCAAGGGCAAGCGCAACCCCCAGAACAAGCCCCAATATACCTAAAATCAATGCCGCTGTCATATCCAAACACCTATCCTATCTTCATTCCCGAAAAACCCATGAAAGCCAGTGACATCAATGACGCCGTGATGAAGGTGATGGGGATGCCCTTCAGGGCTTCCGGTATATCAGCCAAATCAAGCTTTTCCCGTATGCCGGCCATCATGACAAGGGCAAGAGTGAAACCGACGCCGGCAAAAAGACCGTTAAAAACAGTCTCTATAAAACCGTACTTTTCGGTGATGTTCATTATCGTCACGCCGAGTATGGCACAGTTTGTCGTTATCAGTGGAAGAAATATCCCCAGGGCCCTGTAAAGGTCCGGGATCGAC
>CAZJQC010000104.1:0-1789 GCA_964548195.1 uncultured bacterium
GGCCTTGATCTCCTCAAGCGCTTTTTCCAGCCTTGCAGCCTTATACTCATCGGCTTTATCAAAATATGCGCTGTCCGGCACTGTGCGCACCGCGGCCGCCCGCTCAGGCACTATCTCCCATTTGTCTATCAATGCGCTCCACGGATTTCCCGGGACAGTGACCCTGGCCCTGATATCATCCATGATCGCCGTCATGTTGAGGTCCCTTACATCTCCCCCGAAACCGTCAAGCTGTTTTAAATACTCCATCCAGTACGACCCGGTGGAACGATACCCGAACCTGGGGGGAGATTCCAGGAATAGCTTCATATACTCCCTGTCCTCGTCCATGGTGAGAAGCACCAGTTCATTGAACGCCCGCAGCTCCTCCGAACCGCCTTCATATGAAGCCACTTCATCAAGTATATCTTTTACTGTCTTAAGAAACTCCGCGGCCTCCCCGCTGTGATCCTGCGCTTTTTCCACGCCCTTGAGGCCGAAATACAGCGTGTCCGTGTAATCTTCCAGCCACAGATATTCGTCCGCCGCTTTTTCCTTTATGACTCTTTCCTCCTCATCCACAAACCTCTTCCACAAAAGCGAAGAACGGCCCTGGGAGAGCCCCCTTACAAAATAATCAAGCAGAAGCCGCTCATAGGGGTCGAGTCCTTTTATCTTCCAGGCAGCGATGAAAGTCCCCGGCTTGTCTTCGTCCTGCGCCGGGAAAGACACTACCTTGAAACGGCCTTCCCCTGCCGCGCCGCCGTCTCTCAGCCTGTATATCTGCTCCTCCGGCCCGGCTTCCGCGGGGTTTACAGACGCCCCCGCGTAATCAAAAAGCTCATTGAGATAGTCTCTCACCTCTTCCGGACTATCCCCGGGCGGGATCACAAGGACCATGCCCATATGCTCGGTCCTGTAGTTCCTGTCATGAAAATCGATGACCTCTTCGGGCGTCACGTCCCTGATGGCGGCCGGAAAACCGCCCGACGAACAGCCTCTGACATCGTCGTCGCCGAACAAAAGCTTTTCGATCTCATAATACGCTATCTGATTCTCCTTCTCAAACGCGCTGTTCATCTCGGCGTATATCGTGCCCTTCTCTTCGGGGAAGAGCCTGCCCTCACTGTCCCTGCCCACGCCGATATTCATCACTTCACGCCGTATTTCCTCATCCGAATAATCGGGGTTTATCAATGAATACAGCTTCCTTTTAAGCAGCTCCCTGAACATCATGTTGCCCGCCGTGGTGCTCAGGCCGTAACACGTGCGGAACTGTTTGGTGAAAGCCGATGAGAAACCGAATACCCGCTCCTCATACTCGTTCATCGTCTTGGCCACATTGCCCTTGCTCAGCACCACATGCTCCAGTATATGGGGATGTCCGCCGTCGCTCACAGGCAGGGTGTTGAACCATATAAATGCCTGCGGCACAGTGTTCATGAATATCACATCCACGACCGTGCCGCTGTAATGGACCAGACGGTATCCGGCCTGCTCGCCTTTGTAATTCACATAGCTGTTCTCGATGTCAAAACCCGATCCGCCCGGAAAAGCCGTCAGGCTGAACAGGATGACAAGGCACAGGGTGATTAAAACCTTCTTCATATCGACCTCCGTATTTATGTTATTTATGATATTAATAGTTACGGAGCTATCCTGTGTCCCGTTGCACTTTCATACGAAAATGCCGCCTCAAAAAGCGTTTTTTCCGCCCCCGGGGCCGCGATAAACGTCACGCCCACCGGTTCGCCGTCATCGCGGTAACCGGCCGGCACGCATATGGCAGGGTATCCCGCGGCGGCGTATA
>CAZJQC010000105.1:0-1748 GCA_964548195.1 uncultured bacterium
TCCCTGATGGACAGGCTGTCCGCCTCAATGGGATCAGGCGATGCCGAAAAACTGGCAGCCTCTCTTGATGCTTTTGAAAAAGATTTTTCACCGCTGCTGCCTGACTTGAAAGCCGTGATATCCGCACATCCCGACTGGGATGAAAACCCTCCCAAGGGAATGAAACCGCTGATGGACGCCTTTATGAAATCACATAACGCGCTGAGCGCAAAATTACAAGACCATGCCCGCGCCCTCCCGTTCAGCCAGGACTCGGCGGAGTTGAGACGCAGTCTCTCAAAGTGCTCAGCATTAATACGCAAGCTGTAAATGAAGGTTGATAAAACCACAAAACGGATTTCTTTTTTTACGGAGGTATCATGCGTAAATCATATTTTTTTCTCATTTTGATATGCCTTATTTCGGCATGCGCCGGCCAAAAAGATGACTTTTCAGTGACGACCGAAGACGGGCGGGAAATACAATGCACTGTATACAGGCCAAAGGCATACGGCAACACCCCCGCGCTTATAATCGCTCCCGGCAGCGGGTACCACAGAGGCCTGCCGCTCATCTCAATGTTAGGAGAAGAAGCTGCCAAACGCGGCTTCACAGCCGTCACGTTTGACTGGGGGTATTTTACCGCCCAGACAAAGCCCGTGGCGGGTTATGCCGCCGAATATGCCGATATCAAGGCCGTTACAGACCATGTGAAAAAAATGAAAAACATCGATGCGGGAAGAATAGCCCTCGCCGGAAAATCATTCGGCTCCGTTATAGCCTATAATCACTTTCTGAAGGATACGGACATCGACGCCCTTCTGCTTCTGACACCGATCATACCCGATGTGGATTACGAAACAAAACTCTACCCCGGACTTGCAGAACAGGCGCGGCCGGTGACGATCATACTTGGCGCTGACGACGCCGACAACTGCCCTTTGTCGCAGCTCTACAGCACATTGAACAACGGAGCGAAAAAGATACCGGCCGTCGTATTGCCCGGCGATCACGGCATGAACGCGGGCGACTACAAGGACCCCGCCATGCGGGAGGTCAATGACGAAAACATAAATGCTGCCGTCGTCGCCTCGCTGCAATGGCTGTCCGTGATGCTTAAGACATACTGAAAAAAATTAAGAGGGGGGGGCCTCCCCCCTTCTCCATCCGTGCGATTCGTCAATCGCCCTTTAAACATTCAAAAAAATAAAAAAACGGCATGCCGTGAAAATCTCATGAAATAATCGACACTATATATTATAATATAGCGATTGACATAGTGATTTCGGAAAGGCGGATATGGACGGCATAAACTTAAAAATATTTGACTTATTCCCTGAGTTTGAAAGCGATAATCTCCATTTCAGGGAACTGACTTATGACGATATCGTCGACATCTTTGAACTGCGCGGCGACAGCCGCGTGATGGAATTTATGGATATGGATCCGCACAATGATATCAGGGATGCCGAACTTATGATCACAGGTATACAGAAAGACTATGAAGACAAAAAAGCGCTCGGCTGGGCGATCGCGGACAAATACTCCGATGAGTTTTTAGGCTATTTCGGGTTCTGGAGCATCACTCCCGAACACTCGCGGGCCAAGATCGGATACGCCCTGAAACCGCAGTTCTGGAACAGAGGCATAATGAGCGAGACACTCTCCGTGATGATACTCTACGGCTTTAATGTGATGAAGCTCCACAGGATCGAAGCCGAAGTGAACCCCTACAACGCGCGTTCGCGCGCGGTGCTTGAAAAGGCGGG
>CAZJQC010000106.1:0-1736 GCA_964548195.1 uncultured bacterium
CAGACAGGAACGGGACGAAGGTCTTGACATAAATGATCTGATGTTCTGTACCTCAACCCGGAGTCAGCGTGACGATGTCCGGTCGCGTATCGGGGCTATCTATCCGGAAGCTCCGGTGAAAGCGATCCAGCGCCGGGTTAAGACCATCCACGGCGTGGCGCTGACGGACTGTCTGCGCTATGGTATGATTCAGAATGTGAGCCGGAAGGTTATTGCAGAAAAGGAAAACCCTGAACCGTTTTCGGCGTTCTGCAACGAGTACGGCCTCGCCTACAACCCAAACGCCGGGATGGTTTCCCCTGACGATACGCTCACCCGATGGCAGCATCTGCCGGACGGAAACAAAATCTTCGCCGTTGCCCGGTATATCCGGCAGCAATATGCATGGAAACCAGAGCACTGGCGCTATGCCATGCAGGCAGTTGGTATTCCCGGCGTGCTGAATGTTCACAATGTTCCTGCAATTATTCAGGCATGGGACGCGTACAAAACAGAACGGGGACTCTACGAGCACGATGATTACATCCGGCTTGCCATCGACAACCACGCTCTGCCGGACGTCCGGGTGATGGTTGTGGATGAGTTTCAGGATGTCAGTCCGCTGCAGTATATGCTCTTTTTGTCCTGGTGTGATTCAGCAATTGAACGTATCTACATCGCGGGTGATCCCAATCAGGCAATTTATGGGTTTCTGGGAGCCGATCCCGCATTTCTGACCCAGACGCCCGCATTGGACCAGGGAACGGTGCCAATCTCCCGTCGTTGTCCGGCTGAGATTATGCGGGTGGCTGATGCGGTGCTTCGGGCCCCTTCGTATATGAAACCCAGCGGGCCGGGCGGGGTCGTCTCGGCTTTTTACCCTCACAATGCTGAGCAATTTGTTCATTCGGTTCAGACGGCGTATCAGCAGTATGGTGAAGTGTTTGTTCTCTCCCGGTTTACGACCTACGTGCGGCGAATGGCGAACGCCCTGAGTCAGGCGGGCATCCCGAACACCGGATTGTCGCCGGGGAAAACCTATGGATGGGAGGCCGTGCGGGTGGAAGATGACACCGCCCGGATACATATCCCTGTTCTGCTCAGGCTTCTGCGGCGTATTGACGATTACGGGAAGGATACGGTGATCTGGAACGCTAATCCGGAAGAGATGAGAGAACTGCTGAAGGCATCGGCGTTTGAGGAGAGCGAGCGGCGGCGTCTTCTGAACAATCTGAAGGTTGAGGGGAACTGGTTTCTGGGGGATATTCTGGAGCTGTTTGGGATTTTTGCGGACGTTCCCCGGCCGGCCATACCATTGATTCGCGGGCTGCGTCTGAGTGAACGGCTGAGAAACAACCTTATCCGTGCCCTCGATAACCGCATTCTGCCGGGGAGTATCCGGGTGGATACCATCCATGCGGCGAAGGGTCTGGAGGCCCAGGCGGTGATTCTGCATGCGGGGTATCTTCCGTCCCGGCGCAGGGATTATTTCCTGCAGAATCCGGAGACTGAACAGAAACGGGCGGAGGAGCGCCGGGTGTATTACGTAGGATGTACACGGGCGCGTGAGGCGCTGTTCTTTATGGACGGTCTTTCTGCTGCCCGTGCTCCGGCGCTTGAGGGGGCGTTCTGATGGCTGCAAACGGGCTGATGGAAGCAGCGGCTACGTATTTCCAGTCCTGTCTGCCGGACTGGTGCGTGGCCCATCTGCATGAGCGCTATGGCCTTTCTGATGCGACGATTGAGAAGGCCCGTAT
>CAZJQC010000107.1:0-1715 GCA_964548195.1 uncultured bacterium
TTTACCGGGGCTGAGAAGGACAGGGACGGCTTGTTCAAGGCCGCTGCGGGCGGTACCGTCTTTCTTGACGAGATAGGCGAGCTGCCGCTTCCGTTGCAGGTAAAGCTGCTGCGCGTGATCCAGGAGAGGACGTTTACCCCTTTGGGCTCCACAAAACAGGAACAGGCCGCGATCAGGATACTTGCCGCCACGAACAGGGATCTTGAAGAGGAAGTGCGTAAGGGCGGTTTCCGCGAAGACCTCTTCTACAGGATAAATGTCATACATATCACGTTGCCGCCGCTGCGTGACCGCAAGACCGACATACCGTCCTTGGCGGATCACATCATCGCGCGGCTTAATACCGTCCAGGGGCGGCGCGTAAAAGGGGTGACAAGCGAAGTCCTGTCCGCCTTTATGGATTATCACTGGCCGGGCAACATACGGGAACTTGAAAACGTCATAGAACGCGCTTTTGTATTGTGCGGAGATGGCGAGATAGATGTGTGCCATATGCCTGAGTATCTTGCGGTTTCACGGGCGGCCGGCCACCCGGGACTGAAAAGATCCAAGGATGTTTTCGAGAGACAATCCATACTCCGCGCGCTTCGTGAAAACGGATGGAACCGCAAAGCGGCTGCCGAGGCGCTGGGCATGCACAAAAGCACGCTCTACAGGAAGATACAACGGTTAAACATCGAACTCCCGGAGACCGACGGAAGGCATTCCTGAAACAGGGGCGCCGATATTTTTTAAGGGACGCGTCCTGAAATACTCCCCGGCGATGCGGGCTTTCGCATAAGGCGCATCCATGGCCCCGAGCCATTTTTTATTCGCATTCAAAACAGACGGCGATCGAGCCCTTGCCAGAGTTGAGCGAGATCACGGGAGAGACCGTGTCTATGTATTCCGCTTTCCTGCCCGTTATGGCGGATATTTTCGCGGAGAGCTCACGCGCTTCCTTTTCCGCTCCGGAGTGCACTACGCAGAACCTTTTGATATGCGACTCTTTGACAATTGTAAGTATTTTTTTCACAGCCCCTTTTTTTGAAAAAGCCCGGCCTGCGATGGCTCCTCTGCCCGTCTCATCCAAAGTGACCACGGGTTTCAGATTCAACAGGCGCGCGGCGATACCTTTAATGCGGCTTATGCGCCCGCCCCGGACCATGTGTGAAAGCGTGTTTAAGGCCACGTATATCTTTGTCTTCTTCGATGAGCGGCGTATGTTCAAGATGATCTCTTCGGCGCTAAGCCCCTTTATAAGGTCTTCAGCCGCCTGCTTTACGACGAGCCCCTGCGCTCCGGAGTTCAGTCTTGTGTCTATAACGCGGATGGGCGTGCCGGTCTCTTCCGATACCTTTTTAGCGGCCTTTGCAAAAGCATTATAGGTGCCGCTGAGCCGCGAGGAGACTGACAATATGATGATCTCGTTTGCATGCTCCGCAAAGTAGTACAGTTTTTCACTGGCCATCTCCGCAGACGGCTGCGCGCTTTTGGGATATGCCCCGCAGCGTCGTATTATTCCCGGCAGGGTTTCTCCGGTCACAGTAAGCCTGTCCAAATATTCCTGTTCTCCCGCGATAAGGAAGACGGGTATGGTCGCGACATTCAGTTCGTCCTTGAGTGTCTCGGGCATGTCGGCCAGAGAATCGGTAACGACCAGGACCTTTGCCTTGTCTTTTGCGATGCGTTTTTGCAGAAGCATGTCGTCCGCATAATGCTCTATTACGAGACCA
>CAZJQC010000108.1:0-1660 GCA_964548195.1 uncultured bacterium
AGACTGCAATGTCTCAATACAGTATAGCGATACTCCGCATCTTTATTTTCCCGGGAACGACAGCCCCTCAAGGCTGCGTTCTGATATCAAAAGCCCAGCGATCTTATAAATTCCTGCCTGATCTTCCAGACCTCGCCGCCGAATTCGCCATACCAGATATAATGATTCGCCCCTTCAATGGCGTGAAACTCAATTTTATTTTTCGCTTTTTTCATCTTTTTCACAAATGCCGTTGCCGTCTCAAACGGGACGTTCCGGTCTTCCGTACCGTGTATTATCAGCATGGGCGGCATGTCTTTCCTGACAATATACACAGGCGATATCGTTGTGACAAGGCCTTCATCCAGCCCCCGCTCCCTCAATCCCCTGCGTATCCAGCTGCCCTCATCCGTAAGGTCAAACACGCCGGAGTTCACCATGACCGCATTGGGCACGGCGCTCACTGAAGTATCCTCCCCCGCCTCGTTCAAGGCCTCGTCCATCGCCGTCATCATCGCAAGATGCCCCCCGGCGCTGTTGCCGGCGACGACTACTTTTTCGGTGTCTATATTAAACGCCTCTGCGTTTTCCCTGATCCATCTGACGGCGGACTTGGCGTCCATGACAGACTCCATGGGCAATGACCCGTGTCTGTCGGCTATCCTGTACTCGACAGTGGCAGCGACCCACCCCTGGTCCGCATAATACCGGCATGCGTTAAAATCCCAGTCCGGTTTTCCCTCAGACCAGCTCCCGCCATGGAAATAGATGATCACAGGGCGTTTTTCGCCTTCAGGCATATCTACAGGAAAAAAAAGATGCATGTCCAGCTCGTAACACCCCACCCTCTTATAAAATTCCACATGATGTTCTTCTCGTCCTCTTTCTTCCATCAAAAACATCTCATTGACTTTTTCCTTATATTCCTCATTTTGACAGGTCATCGAATAATACTCAATAAGGTCGCCTATGTTTTTGATACCGTATCTGTCCATATAATCCATGAGATACTGAAATTTCAATGTGTCGACAACCGCATTGTCAGTGAAATTCTCATCGATCAACGCGAGCGCGGCCCGCAGCTGTTTATTGTCCATGTTCTCGTATTCTTCTTTTGTGAGTTCCGCTTTCGACTGATAGTAAAGCCATGCCTTTATATATGCGGCATAGCTGTCCACATCTAAAAGCGCCGGGTCGTTAAAGTCTTCTTTGTTTTTCTCCAGTCTCGTATCCGGCGGCGCGGCAACACCCGTGTATTGTTCATGAAAGATGGAATAGTCCAGCAACAGCTTATCAAAGAAATAATGTATCTCTTTTCTTTCCTTCACCCATGCGGGGCTTTCAATGCTGTACTGATGCCTGGCCGTATAATCCTCCACATGGTCCATATATTTCTGCCTGTAAGACTCTATGATCTTATTGAATTCATCCCTTTTCATGGAATATAATGATCGGGGATCTTCATATATGGCTTTTGAGAGCTCCTGATTCAGTGCGGCCCTCTCCGCATAAAACGTGTCTTCGATCTTCCCGACGCTGTTTTCAGCGGCGTAAATAGAAGATACGGATATTAAGATCAGCAGTGCGACATAAAAATATTTTCTCATCATCATGGATCCTTCCTTTTA
This sequence comes from uncultured bacterium, assembly GCA_964548195.1. Taxonomy (GTDB): domain Bacteria; phylum Macinerneyibacteriota; class Macinerneyibacteria; order Macinerneyibacteriales; family DSCS01; genus CAZJQC01. The sequence continues at coordinate 1,608 of CAZJQC010000108.1, forward strand.
AAACAGTCAGGCTAATCTTAAAGGAATACAAATACATGTCAATTTTAATTATT
>CAZJQC010000109.1:0-1607 GCA_964548195.1 uncultured bacterium
CCGCAAACCCTTGCAACTCCGCGGAAAATGCCTTGGAGTCCCCGGTTGAAAACAGCCGCCCCGCAAAGGGGATCCTGTCAAGTATGTATCTGTGCGGAGGAATGTCCGATAATATTACAGGCAAGCCGCAGGACAATGCTTCCAGAACAGAATTGGGCAACCCTTCCGAAGCGGAAGCGAAGACAAAACAATCCGCCGCATTAAGCCAATCGACTATATTTTCGACTTCGCCCGGAAACATCACAGCCCTGCCGGCGGCCTCACGGCGCAGTTTTGCCGAAAGCGGCCCCTGCCCCGCAAACACCAGCAGCGAGTCATCCTCGAGGCCGCTGTTCAGGTATCCCCGAAGCACCGTGCCTGGCGCCTTTCGCCGGTTCAGCACACCCGTCGAGATAAACACTTTTTTGTCGGCCGGCAGCCCAAGTCTTTCCCTGATCGCGCCCTTGTCCGGCAAAAGAGCGTACCCGGCCGTATCTATGCCGTTATCTATGCTGCGCACGTCCGTCTTCAGATAACGCCTGTATCTCGCCGCAACATGATCGGAACACGCTGCCTTGTGGGGGATCTTTTTCACGGCGTTGATGTGTACACGGGCGGCTGCAAACCCCAGCACCGGGCCGTATCTGTTCGAATATTCCTCAAGGGGGTCGTTGCGCAACGTGGTCAAGACGGGTATCTCCCTTTCCTTCGAAAAAACAATATCGCCCCTCAGGCCGTGCACATGTATCAGGTCGGCTTCCATGCTTCCGGCCATACTGCGTATGCGGCTTCCGCCGCCGGGGAGAACATCCTTCAACCCGGCGGACACACATACGGCTTCAACGTCAAGCAGCCGCAGTTCATCCGCCATTGAGTTTTCAGGCTCAGGAGACAACGTCAATACTATAGGCTCAAACATCGTCCGGTCAAGATTCCTGATTATATTCAGCATCTGCTTTACCGGGCCGCATCTCTTGAGAGTACTGATGACATATAATATTTTTTTCATATAATCACACTGCCTCTAATATAACATGATTTTCGATTATTACAAAAAAAAAGGCCTCTCCGGATGGCTCCGCAAAGGGTTTCTCCGTTTTAGTGAAGGACTCCCCCCGCCAGATACCGCTTATATGCGTCGACAAGCATGTGGTCAGACTCAGCCGCATTCCAAAAGCGTCTTGCTTCTTCGCAATTCGCCCGTATTCGCGCCATCTCTTCCCGGTCAAGGTTTTTTAAAATCAATGCCAATTCCCCCGGCGCTTTCCCGCTGACTGTGTAGCCCAGCCCCTTTTCAGAGACGATACTCGCCATGTATGTGCCTTCAGCGACGACAACAGGCAGGCCAAGCATGACCGCCTCGTAAAACTTGTTCGACATGAGCACTCTCGCATTGATGTCGTCAGTATCATACACGGAATAGATGATATCGACATTTCCGTACATCGCGCCCAGCTCCTCGGAATCAAAGAGCCCGTAATACTCCGTCCCGGGATATTTGACCAATATGTTTTCCAGCTCGCTCCGGCATTGCGTAAAGCCGGCAAGCTGAAGACGCGCGTTTTCAACCCGTCTCACCGCTTCCGAAGCAGCCTCTATCATATTCAGATACCGCATGTTTCCATAAA
>CAZJQC010000110.1:0-1556 GCA_964548195.1 uncultured bacterium
TTTATATTGACGGTGAATATTGCAATGGAGATGCAGAAGGTTCTTTTCCCCATTATCATCAGATTAAAATTCTTACTTAATCTTTTTCTGACTAATTTTTATTTTCCTCACCATCGTACGCAACATTTTGTATCCATACTTGAAAGACAGTATTTTTGTGCTACTGTTATGGTAATAAAGTTTAAGGGAGGCCACATAAGGTCTCGCGTAACAAGTGTAAATAATGATCTTATTCGGGGGGTTCCAATGAAATCAAGAACATTATCGTTATTAGTTGTTATGGCGTTATTAATGGTTTGCTTAATAGGTTGTCAGAAGGGTGAAACTACACGTAAAAGTCAGTACAAGGCCCTGATGGATTTTTACAATGCCACAGGGGGCGATAGCTGGCGTGAAGAGACACGTAAGAACTGGGGAGAAAAAAAACTGCCGTTCCACGAATGGGGTGGGGTGAACGTCTCTGTAAAACGAGACAGTGAGAAAAGCGATTCAGCGAACAATGTCTATACCCTTGTAATTGATCACTATAATTCCGGTGAAGTCGATGGTGAGATGCCTGCTTCGATATCAAACCTTGCGCACTTACGACTGTTAAATATCTCTGGTCAGCAACTCAGAGGTAAGTTGCCTTCCTCTTTGGGCAGGCTTCAGAACCTGGAATATCTGTGGCTGGACGGTGACGAGCTCAGCGGCTCTGTCCCTTCATCTTTGGGGGAACTCACAAAACTCAAGACACTTTCCATGATCCATAACGAACTTTCAGGCCTACTGCCTAACGCTCTGGGAAATCTGGAGAATCTGGAGTGGCTTCGTTTTGACAACAACAATTTAAAGGGTCCGTTTCCGGAGTTTGTTTTTTCATTGAAGAAGCTGAAGAACCTTGACTTGAAAAAGAACAATTTCAGCGGGGAGATCCCCTTTGAACGGTTAGAGGAGCTTCCGGCGTTGGAGGCTTTGTATTTACAGAAGAATTCTTTTACAGGATGTTTGCCGGAAAAGATGAAAGATATTTATATCCTTCTAGATTCCAACTGCTTGTCCGGTGAGATTCCTGGAAGTGTTATTGAAAGAAAGAAGTCTATTACGATTAACTATAATATGCTCTGGAGCGATGATCCTGACGTGATTGCATGGGTCAGCCGTATCAATCCCGGCTGGCAGGCGACACAGACGGTCCCGCCTAAAGGGTTAACGGTGGAAAAAGTGACAGGTTCTTCTGTAAAAGTCTCCTGGGAGCCGATCCTGTTTCAATCTGAAAAAGGATACTATCTTGTCAGTTACGGGACGGAATCCGCAAATTATGCGAAAGAAATAAAGACGGAAAGTAAGAAAGAATCAGAGCTGATCATAGAAGGATTGACTCCGGGCAAGGTTTACTACTTCGCCGTTAGATCCTACACCGCCCCTCATGAGATGAACAAAAATGAATTGCTGAGTGAGTTCAGCAACGAAGTGTCTGTTGATATGTAAAAGAAATAAAATGAGTAATGTATCTCTTATTTTGTTTCCGGACATGGGAAGAAAGATGATGAACTATATAAAGAAAGAAAGGAAGT
>CAZJQC010000111.1:0-1513 GCA_964548195.1 uncultured bacterium
GCCAGAATAAGCGCCTGCACATGGTCGCCGTTTTCGTCCAGCTGTTCAATCAGCGGCAACCCGAACGCTGCCGTTTTTCCGGTCCCGGTCTGCGCCTGGCCGATGATGTCTTTTCCGCCCTCCATCAGTACCGGAATTACCTTTGCCTGTATGGGAGTGGGTTCTTCGAATCCTTTGGCCTTTATGGCCGCCAGCGTTGATTCCGACAATCCCAATGTCTCAAATTTGCTCATCTTTTCTCCTTATAATTTTACAATGCGAAAGGAGATAAGAAAAGCGGGCTCACAAGTCCCGTATATTCATATGTGTTACTGAACATCTTTTCCATTTTCCCTTCGACTATGGCCACACATCCGCTGTGCTGGATTTGCGGGACAACTTTCTGAAGTATGTGTTAATCAACTTACCCGAAAATTCGCTAAATGACATATCGTTATGATACGGCGGAATCCCATTTAGAACCAATTCCCGCCTACTATTTGGCGGTTTTTGTTTTCCCATCGCTTTTACCCGCTCATTATAACCCTAAAGCTGATGAAAGCAACATGTTTTCTCGCCTGACGGCGATATACTCTAAGAGCGCGTAAAAAAGGCGGGGAGATACTCCCCGCCCGATATGTGTTTAAATAGAGATGCGTCCCGTTCAGCCGCGCATCTTCTTCGCGACTGCCTCAGCCGCCTTGACCAGCGGATACGCAGCCGGAGAAGCTGTCAGAAGCGGATGCGTGCCTATCTGTGATGTAAGCAATGCGTTCAGGTCCATCCTGTTCTGAATAATAAAGCCTATGGCATTTGTAAGCTCTCCCGTGGAAAGCCCTCCCGCGACTTCGCCTCCGAGTATAAGACCCGAATCCTTTGCCACGATGAGCTTCACCATCTGCTTCTTGGCTCCGGGCAGCTTGCCGGGATGTCTGTTTATGCCTTCAAAAGACCCCGTCACGTAGTCAAAGCCCTCCCTCGAGGCGCATGTCTCGGTAAGTCCGGCAACGCCGAACCCGTCATCGCCCAACGCCGTGGAAAAGATGGATATTGTCCCGCTGAAAGTCTTTACCAGTGAGAGTTTGTAGAGGTTCATGCCCGCCACGCGCGCTTCAGCGCATGCCGTTGAGGCAAGCATGACGCCGCATGTCTTTCTCGTGACAAAATCTTTTTTCTCGGCGCAGTCGCCCACGGCGAATATGTTTGAGTCTTCCGTGCGCATATATTCATCTACCTTTATAAATCCCATATTATTGAGCGTGATGCCGGCCTTTTCCGCAAGCTCTGTGTTCGGCCTGTATCCCATGGAGAGCACGACGGCGTCGGCCTCGATCTTCTCGCCGTTTTCAAGAAGCACACCCTCGACCTTTGAGGCGCCCAATATCTCTTTCACGCCGGATCCGGTCAGGATCTTTACCCCGCGGCTCGCGAGGATCTCCTGCGCCCTGAGAGCGATGTCCTCATCAAAAGCGAGGCCCAATATGTGATCCAGTTTCTCCACAAGCGTGACTTCCATACCCGCCTTGGTAAGTTC
>CAZJQC010000112.1:0-1459 GCA_964548195.1 uncultured bacterium
CCTGAGATTATCGGAGACGAAAATGTATATTTTGCATGGTTTTCCATTACAAGCCGTGAACATCCCATACCCACTCTTAGATTCGGTGAATATCCATAATAAACCTCAATGAGATATGACTTGCCGGATATGTTTTCATCAAACGTATCATGTGAGATAAGATTTACGCCCGGTCCGAAATCATGATTTGCAGATTCATATTCATCCTTCAAATCCCTGAGTCCAAACGTACTGGCACCACCACCAATTATAAACTCAAACTCACCTGCTGATAGTGATATGATTGACAAGAAAATAAGAGCAAAAGTAATAAAATATTTTTTCATGAACAATGCCCCTTTCACAGCGATTGCCTCTTTAACATAACAAACAAAACAAATCTCTATTGATTACTTATTGTGACAATACTGCCAATACAATATGAAGTATATGTATTCCGATAAATTACTCTCTCAGCTGTAACTCTATAATAGTAAAGCTTTCCCTCAGCAATTCCCCCAATATCTTTGTAATACTCAGTCGCAGTAGTACCAATAAAAGCAAAATTAGTAGGGCTAAACAAGGATCTCTCTATTGTATAATCCAAGGTTTCTCCGGGATAAATCAGTAGCGGATCCGCGGTATACCAGGTTAGTTCGATGTAAGAAGATGGCAACCGCAGAGATGGACCTTCCCCTGAGTAGTGCAAATTCAAGTTTGAAATTGTTGGCGCGACTATATCATCAGCAAAGGCAATAGGATCATCACTACCATCGGGATCATTGATCGCATAGCCATTCACTCCTACCGTCCTGTTGCTTGCTAATAAACCTGCCACATGAGGAGCAGCCATGGAAGTCCCGTAAAAATATGAAAGGATTCCATTTAATCCCAAACAAACTCCATCATCTCCGGGAGCTGCATAATCAACTATGTATCCGTAATTAGAAAAATCACAAAACTCATCATTTGAATCTACGGCTGAAACTGTTATCGCATCAAGACATCCTGCAGGGGCTTTATATTTAGCTTCTCCAGAACCATTACCCGCGGACACAACAACTACCAGTCCATTATTCACTAACTCACTTACTGCCTCATTGATAACACTAACCGCATAGTTATCTTCAAAACAGAGACTGATATTAACAATCTCACCCGCAAGACCATATTGAAAAACATGGTCCAGCCCAGCTAAAAGATGTTCTGCTGCAGGAGATACAGTATCCCCAACTTTAACAGGGATTATTGTAGCCCCCGGAGCTACTCCCACCACTCCCATGCCATTATTTAATGCACCTATGATTCCAGCAACGGCAGTACCATGACCAACGATGTCAGTTAACCCGTGTAGCGGGGAAAATGTCCACGCCCTTGTAGTATCAATAATCAGCTCCGTATTCTGATATGACAGATCCACTCCGCTGTCAACGACCCAGACAACACTTCCCGTACTGTCTTTCGGGCCTCCGACACGCAT
>CAZJQC010000113.1:0-1407 GCA_964548195.1 uncultured bacterium
TATCTCTGGGCCGCATTGTGCATGGCTGGCGCCGTCTACTTTATCTTCAGAGCCAAATAACCTTTAATCCGGACCGGGTCTACACTTTATACACACTTGTTTAATAGATCTATGATATGCTCAATACTTCTGTGCAGCGGTGTGGAATCGGCCATTTTTTTTGATACTCTCCTGCTTGCCTGTGAAACTCCGGATTCGCTTATGCTGAAGTATTCCCCGATCTCCCGCAAAGACAAGCCGCTGTATTTGTGTGCGACATATATTGAGACGGAGCGTTTTACGGCATCATCCACATCCGTTAATATTTTTTCTGAACATTTTACAATATGGTTTATATCATATTTATTGTCTAAAATATGATGAATAACCGGCAAATCTCGATTTTCATCAAGTCCTTCCACAAATATTCTTTTTACATTACGCACAAACTCTTCTGTTCCTAGAATCAAACCATATTCTGATTTATGAAGAGGGTTGTCGATCTTACTGTTATCTGCTTCTGCCACGTATGCTTTGTACTTTGTCTGAGAATTGGTTTCGCTTGTTTGTGATAATATCAGATCTGTGTTCAGCCACGGAGGAGCAGTGCCTTTGCCGATGTATGCGTTATAGCTGGACCAGGGGTATGCAGGGGTTTTTGTTATCCCTGCGCGGACAGGGTTTAAATGAATATATCGTGATAGTTCCATCATATAACGATCTTCCTGGACTAAAATAGCTTTGTATCTCCGTTGCAGGAGATGTCCGCAACGTGCATGCTTTTTGTTAAAATATGTGGCATATGAAGCATTGATAAAATGCATAATCTTCGATAAATTTCCCAGTGGAGTTTCCAAAACCAAGTGATAATGGTTGTCCATAAGGCAGTATAGGTGAAATATTGATTTAAATCGCGTGTATGCGCTCTCAAGATACTTTAAAAAGATTTCTTTGTCTTTATCATCTGAATATATTGGCTTTTTCTCATTGCCACGTGACGTGATATGATAGAATGCGCCCGGATACTCGATTCTCAGATCCCTGGTCATGCTCTCCTCCTTATAAATAACTATACTGACAAAAGGGGGGAGTATAAAGTGTAGACCCGGTCCCAAAAGTTGCCAAAAGTTCCTCATGCAGAGGGATTTGCAAAAAATCACAAATTGTATTATAATATGTAGTTGCTATATACACAGATGTGTTATCTAATCTGTCCTTGATATGAACGCTTTAGTATATGACATGATACTCAGTATAAAATGTAATTTCCAAAGCGGGCCGTTTTTTTGAGGCCTTGACAGATAACGGGAAACCATAAAGGAGGAATAGGATGAAAAAGCTGTTTTTGCTGTTTGTTATGAGTCTGTCCCTGGTATTTATTTTCGGCTGCACGAAAAACTCGAAAATGGCATACGCTGAAGATGGGAA
>CAZJQC010000114.1:0-1316 GCA_964548195.1 uncultured bacterium
GGGTTAAGACCGGCGAGATCGTCGTGGTCTTACCGGACTGAATCGTCACCGTGTTAGACCAGGGTTGATACCCGTTGTAGGTCAGTTGCACACTATACGTTCCCGGTGAGAGAGACACACTGTGAGGGGTCGTACCATAAATTGTCCCATCAACGTGAATCATCGCACCTGAGGGTGTAGACATAGCCGAGAGCGTGCCGGTCGTCGGCATAAGTGGCGTAAGCGTCACAGAAACCACCGCATGGCCACCGGCCGAAGGTGACGGGGGCAACGCTTCACTCGCGGAGTTGTAGCCGGAAGCAGAGACCCGTACACTCGAATATGGTGCGCCGGTTGCATAGACCGGGACCGAGAGCACACCGCTCTGGATCTGGCCCATGTTCTGGCCGTCAAAGTAGACGGTGGCACCGTTCACATTACAGTACACATCATACCATCCCATCGTTCCCCCGATGTCTTCTGCCGTCACCGGAGCAACAAACAGAGCAAGAATACACAATGGCAGAAGCCACCACATCAGCCTGACATTATTTCTTTCCATAACCAATCATTTGTGTATCTGGCAGAATAACGATATATTTCTTTGGTTCTGCGATGAAAAATCCGGAAATTACGAGATAATTGACCGAAAGAGACCGAGAGATAACAAAAAAAGACAGAATCAACAATGCATTTTGTCAAAGAGTAAGTGGAGTGGGAGGAGTAAGCCCCATTCTGTTCATTGCAGCATTCAGCTCCGCGCCGTACCTGGGGCGATCCCGGACGGATCATATGCCCCTATATCCGGCTTGCACCAGCAGGGATTCGCCGTTTCATCGACTCCCGGCAGATCAGACGCTTCAGAGATCGGTCCCATCATCAGCTCTCATACCAGGCCGTGTCGTTTCTGTGCCATTGCCGTGGGTCTCCCCACCCGTACTTGCATACGGCTGCACGTCCGGGGGTGTGGGGACTTTCCTCAGCTACCCCGGCCCCGACACAAGGTCAGGACCAAAGGTTACCGTCAGCCGCACTCTCCCTCTCCTATTATTATTCTCAGACTCGTTATTTATTACAGATGCTGATGCTGTCTGAAACAGAAGGGAAAACAGCGGTCACACTGGCCCGCTGCGCCCTTGAGGAGATTATCGCCGGACGCCCATGCCGTTCCCCGGACCTCACCCCGGTCTTTGACGAGGAGCGCGGCGTCTTTGTGACGCTGAAAAAGAACGGAGACCTCCGGGGCTGTATCGGATTTGTTCAGCCCATCCTCCCTCTGAAGACCGCCATTCCCCAGGCAACGCTGGCCGCGGCGACCGAAGACCCACGCTTTCATC
>CAZJQC010000115.1:0-1280 GCA_964548195.1 uncultured bacterium
GGTGCAAAGGAATCAATTGCCTCTCTGACCTCGTCCACGCTTTTTTGTGAGACGTGGGCGGTGCCGACCAGTTTTATCTCACCCATTGATGATCGTTACTCCTTCGCTGTCGATGACCACGGTGCCGCCTGATGGTAGTGTGGCCTTCTCAAGATTCTTCTGTACCTGCATTGCGTCCTCTTCCTCAAAGTTTTGTCGTTGTATCAGCTCGTCTGCGAGTGCTCCCGCCTCTTCTCTTGTGCACGGGTCACCGATTCCCGGGCAGGTGAAAGCCATCAGTTCCTCTCCGTCAAGCAGAAAGGGATAGGTCCGGCAGATCCACGGCCTGTGTTCGTAGATGGCGCAGCGCCCGTTATCCTGCAGAAAAATGCAGCGACCTTCGTTGCGCCGCAGGGCCCAGGCAAGAGTATAGTGGCATCCTGAGGGGACTTCTATCATCTCAGGATAGGGTTCGCAGACGTCATCCCAGGCCATTTCAGTCGCTTCCAGAATCACGCGGACTTCCGGTGCACTTACGAGCACCAGATTAGAATCCTCTTCAACCGGACTGCAACAGGCAGTACAGCGACGGCAGGAGAATCCCATCTCAAATATTCTGTCAGTAAGCTGATCCCGGAAGTTTCTGTCGCCTGTCATTACCGGGCGTGCTCAAGGGTTATGCGATTGAAATTTTCATAGACCCGGCGTCCTTCTAAGGTATGGCTGACTTCCGGGTGCCACTGGATGCCATAGATCAGTTCCTTCCGGTTTGCAATGGCTTCTGCCCCACAGATGTCAGAGCGTGCCAACAGATCAAAGCCTTCCGGAATTCTGGTAACCTCATCGGCGTGGGACGCCCAGACTGACATGCGCTCCGGATACCCTTCAAGGATATCTGAGTGGTCCAGCACCTCGACATCTACACCGCCAAATCCGCCGAACGTTCCTTTGCTGACCTCACCACCGCGCCGTGTGGCGATAATATGCAGGCCCAGACAGATGCCAAGGACCGGCAGGCCGAGATCCACATAATCCGGTGCATTGCCCGCACGGGAGAGATCCGGCCCTCCGCCGAGAATTATGCCGCGGGCGTTGTCCGCCACCACATCGGGAGGCGTCTCGTTTGAGACCATCTCCGCCTCGATCTCAAGATCCCGAAGCATCCTTTTGATGAGATGGTTGAACTGCCCGTAATTATTGATTAGATAGATGGGACGCATTCCGTATAATGTGCGCCGCAAAAGAGTATATGTTTTCCCGGCACTGCCATTTCAGGCCCGGTGCAGGTAATCGATAATCGC
>CAZJQC010000116.1:0-1280 GCA_964548195.1 uncultured bacterium
CCAGCACCCGAACATCCTATAGGCCCGCCCGTACAGACGGGGGTTCAAACGGGTGATCTGCCGGTCTCCGTGCTCATCAATAAATTTTTTTATATCCACCGACAGCAGTTTCATCTTGAAAATGCTCTCTTCACCGCTTCTCCCCGCCGCTTCAAGAGCCCCGCCCCATGTCCCGAAGCGCCTGCGCGCCGCGGAATAAAGATCCGGCCTTGTCTTATAAGCGGTTTTTAACTCCTCGGGACTCATGCGTATCAACTGCTGAAGTATGCCCGCTTTGCGCCAAGGGCTTTTTTGTCTGAGTATCGTGCGATATTTGGCATACTCACGCTCGGGTTCGAATCCCGATGCCGACAGCGCCTTTCGCCAACTTCCAAAATATTTCCCCCTGACAGCCGCGTTGAAGAGTTTCGGAGAGACTTCTCTGACCAGGCTGGGCGCCATCACGACTCCGTTAGAATGAAGCGACTGTATCTCCGAAATGATCTTTTCCTTCGTCCATTTCTGATTCCGTCTCATCCGCAGTTACCTTTTGTAACCGATGTCTCTTAATAATGCGTGACGTTCACATTTTTCCTTCTCCGTCTCCGTTCCGGCCGGCATACCGCCGTCCAAAACCCCTATCACTCCCCTGGAACCGTCTTCTTCGGCCACGACAAGCTTAAGAGTATTGGCGGTGGCGACAAACACAGAACAGACCTCCGGCACGGACTTCACCGCATTAAGACAATTCAACGGATACATATCCTCCATCATTATGATAAAAACATGACCGCATGCTATGGAGGCGGCATTATCGGCCGCCAGTCCAATAAGTCGTCCGTCGTTGCCGTCGGTACGTATCAGCCTCGGGCCGCTGGCCTCGCAAAACGCTATGCCGAACCTCCCCGAGGCGGAAGACTGAGAAAGAGCCTCGTACAGGTCCTCCACCGTCTTTATGAAATGGGCCTGCCCTACGATCACGTTCTGATCCGGATCTTTTTTTATATCAATGGCAGTGATTTCCATAACACCTCCGAACACCATATTCAGTATAAAGGAACAGGCGATAAACGTCAAGATAAAGCTCCTTTTGCGGCAATGAAAGAACTTGACAAATATGGTCAGTGTCATAAAATAGACTTTGAACCGGGAGGGGTTATGAAATCAGCATTTTCAATCAACAAAGAGAACAGAACCCTTGATGTGCTCGTTACTGACAGCATACCGGGCACCTACATCATACAGTTTGAAGGAAAACTTGATGACACGGGTCTTAGTATTCTTTCGGAAGCCCTGGACAG
>CAZJQC010000117.1:0-1148 GCA_964548195.1 uncultured bacterium
ATTTTCTCGACTGTGATTGCTTCAGTTGGACAGTTGATAGCACACCAGCGGCAGGTACAGCAGTTTTCCTCAATGATCTCGACTTTGCCGTCAATCACTGCGGATTCTACCACACGCTCTACTACGATGGCGTCCTCAGGGCAGGCTTCGACACAGATACCACAGGCGTCACAGAGCGACTCAGTCCATACGACTTCGCCCTCAACAGCACCGGATTCGGCACTGAACGGCTTGTGGTTGACCTCGATTGCCGGACAGATGTTGCCACATATACCACATTTGGTACACTTCTCATCATCTACCGTGAAGGTCGTTTTACTCTTCAAAGCTGCCTGTTTCAACTGACCATCTGCTTCTGTGCCTTCGAATGCGGCAACCTCACGGTTGATCGCATCACGTGGACAGACTTCTTCACAGATCGTACAGCGTACACACTTCTCCTGATCGATACTCGTAACCATATCGTATTCAGGGAAGCCTTCTTTCTCCATAAGCGGAAGGCGTTCCTCTCCATCAACGGAAAGGGTCAGTGCATTAAAGGGGCACATAACGACACAAACACCACAATATGAACACTTTGATTCATCAATATTGATCGGTTCTGCGTAGTCAACAGCTCCACGAATTACAGCACCAACGAGACCCATAGAGATTGCTTCTTCCGGACAGGCTTCCTGACAGATGCCACATCCGGTACAAATCTCTGCGTTGTAGATGAGATTACTCACCGTCGTAAGGAGCTTCTGCTCCATTACTACGTTGACTCCCTCACGTCTCTTGGAGAATTTTGGGAAGAATGTATCCATTTATACCTCACTCCATACCTTGTGCCAGGGATTTGGAATTAGTATCCCACGGTCCTGCCAGCCGTATCACATTGAATGGACATGCCTCAACACATACGCCACAACCGGCGCAGAGTTCTGAATCTACGTCAAGAACAATGGCAACGCCGTTCATGACTTTATAGATCTTCTCGTTCGTCACTGGATCTACCGTGTAGAGTTCCAGTGCATTAACGGGGCAAGCGACCACACAAGCATTACAGCCGGTACACCGTTCCATGTTAATATGCAATGCAAATGCCATGGTTTCACGCACCAGTATATCTCGATCGAAATCGATTAAAAGGAAATTTGTGTTCAAAA
>CAZJQC010000118.1:0-1112 GCA_964548195.1 uncultured bacterium
TTCGGCATATCCGCAAAAAAAAGATCAGTGCCGCAGATACGCATCCTTGACATGGCAGGAGGAGAAAAGGCAAGAGTGACACTGCCCCTTCAAAAAGAAGACACGGCCTCATTGAGAATCGCAGTCGACAAACACAACCACACCCTCTATGCGGCGGACGGATCAAATATTTACCGCATCGACTATAAGACGGTATTGGCCGAATGACCTCCGGACAAAAAGCTCTTGCTCCCTCCGTCCCGGCGGCGCCACAATCGACGCAGATGTCATTCCCATCAACGTTTTTTATCAGCCGGACAGATGTCTGCATTCAGTTGTTTTAATAAAATGAATCTAAAAATCAATATATTGACATCAGGCCCAATAAGGGAATCAGCCGAATAACATCTCAAAGCGGCATCTGTTCGAAAAAAGAGGGCGGGAAGACCACGCGCGGCTGTTCAAAACACATCTTTGCCACTAAAACTCTGCCGCCATGGGCTTTTAGAAACCATTCAGAACCGGCCGGCCTTTTTACATCTCTTTACCTGTTTTTCCCCGCCGGGGCAGTCATGCCCGAATTCAGGACAACTCTTGCCCGTTTTTAACTCAGCCAGCGGCATCATCTCTATGCAATGCTCGTACTCGCAGAACAGGTCCTGAGCCTCGTAATCACTGTTCGGCCCGATATTCAGCGAGTAACCCGGCTGCGTGTTTTCATTGATGCGCTCGACAAGCGCCATGGTCTCCGAGGCCAGCACGCCCATTGATTTCATATCCACGCTCCTCGCCTTTTTTATCGTCTTGAGGACCTGTGATATGGAATCGTATATATACCAGCTCAGCCTGTTTTTGTCCTTCAGGAAGCGTACCATCTTCGGCAGGGTCGTCGCCCCACTGTAATCCCATTTTTCACACACCTCCCGGAATGTCTCTTCAAGCGTCTCACGCAGACATGAGAGCGACTCCTCCGGCTTCTTTTCGCTTTTGCATTTTTCTATATCGATGACCGGAAACTCCACCTCCGAGGATGGCGTGAGTATGTTAAGCCTATTGAACTGCGCCATGTTGCGGTCGATTATGACCGCGCTTTTACGCAGCTGCACCATGAGATCGCCTATCCTGAGGCTTTC
>CAZJQC010000119.1:0-1100 GCA_964548195.1 uncultured bacterium
AGATCAGTCGTACAGGCCCGCCGCCGTAAACTGCGCGTAAAGCGCGGAAGCCTTGTCCTTGACAGCCTGCGCAAGCGACGAGTAGCCGGAGTAGTTCCTCACCCTGTCCAGGTTCGTCTTCGCAGCGGTATGGTCCGCTTCAAGCGAACTGCCGTAAAAATACAGCTCCGCCATGTTAAGCCTGCACATCGCCCAGTTAAGCGCAAGGTCCGCGTTGTTATGCGAAAACACCCAGCCGTCGCTCATGAACGCAAGCGTGCCCGCAACGTTCTTAAGGAAGGTGATGTTCGTGTTGTTCTTCACCTTGTAGCCCAGCATCCCGACATACGCGGGTATCAGTATGGTGCTCCTGCCGTCTGTCCCTATGGACACGCGGTTGTTGTATATCACCGCAAGATTGCTCTCGGCCGTCGATTCGTTATAGCGGGCGGCATCCGTGATGTATACAAGCCCCTTGCCCAGATACGCCTCATAATAGGTATTGTCCTCCGAAAGGGCGTCGTCAAACTTTATCAATGCCGTGTCGTAGTCCGCGGCCTCAAAGGCAGTCCACCCCTCGGCCGTCAGTTCCGCCGCAGTCGGCCCCGAAGGCGTCGTGGAGGACGAGCCTCCGCCGCAGCCCCATAAGCCGGCCATTATGACAATCATCACCATATATTTCATAAATGTCCTCATATCATCACCCCTTATTTCAGCATGACCATCTTGCGCGCATATCTCTTGCCGTTAAGTTCCATGACAGCGTAATAAACGCCGCTTGAGACCTCATGCCCGCGAAGGTCGCGCCCGTCCCAGTATTGCTCGTAATCGCCGGCCTGATCCACGCGGCGCTCCACAAGCACCTTCACAAGCCTGCCTCTGGAATCGTACACGCTCAATTTCACTATGCCAGCCTCGCCCACACTGTAGTTCACCGTGGTCGACGGGTTGAACGGGTTCGGCGCGTTCGAAAGGTCGCCGCTGCGGAAGTTCATGACAGGTATCCTGCCCGGCAGCACCGTGTAATAGCCGCTGCGGCTTATCCTGTCCGTGTCCTTCCAGGCGCCGTTATGCCATACCGCAAGCTTATGCGTCTCGGAGTCATACGCTATGCCTTCGTC
>CAZJQC010000120.1:0-1044 GCA_964548195.1 uncultured bacterium
CCCATTGGCTTGCCGACTGCGACCTTCTTGTCGAGTGGCTCACCGATCTGGTCTTTGTGGTAGTAGACGATGCCGTCATCTTCGAGGATACACCTCTGAAGCATGTCGAACATCATACCATCTTCTGCAAGACGGAGTGAGTGACCGTGCACAGTTGCACCACGGCAGCTTGTCAGGGCTGGGTCAAACATCTCGGTCTCCATGAGCCACATTGAGTAAGCCTCAAGGTCACGCTCACGGCATTCTACGATCTGACGTCCGGAGAGCGTACCTGGGTCGATACCACGGAAGCGGTAGCACTCAGTGTAGGTTCTCTGGTACGGCTGGGAAGGACTGTTGTACATCGAGTCAGCGAACTGGATGTAACGAACGCGGTCTCCTGCCTTTGCTCCCTCGGTTGGGGTAACAATCTTGCGGATTGGGCAGTCAGGTTCCTGCTGCTCTGCAAGGGGCGGGTGTGCGGTAGGGTATGCTGACCCAGGTGCACGGTGTCCAAGAACCAGAACAACATCTTCGTCGGAAATTTCACGAACTTTCTCAAGTTCGACAGCCGGGTTCATCTGTTTGCGCCGGTTTGCGGCGACATTAGAGGTGCCCGGTCCATACTGTGGTGTATATGCCATAATTTCACCTTAATTTAGGTAGTTTTCAATACATTCATTGCGGCCTGAATGACTTCTGCCAGTTTTTCACGTGGCGGGGTCTGCCCTCGGGTGACACCACTCACGATTGCCATAACTTGTCCTTTTGTGCGCACATTCCGGGAGTCAGGCATGACATATGCCGTTTTTACTCCGGCCCGGGCAAGATCTTCGTAGTCAATCGGTGCCTGGGAGACGACTATTGCTTTCACGTCTGCATATTCGAGGATGAAGCGAACTTTCTCCACAACATGCGATCGCACATTGCCGTGGTGAAGAATCGCCACCCTGTGCTGTTCGATCTGAGCAATTTCTCTGCCGTTTAGCCCAAAGTAGGCACCGAGTACTGACCCTGCGATATGCGGGGCATCGGGAGGGACACCGCTTCCGGAGTTGAGCACCA